>CAYOAL010000098.1:19498-40029 GCA_964401935.1 uncultured Polyangiaceae bacterium | reverse complement strand
GCGGCTGTGCCGCCAGCGAGCGCTCGACGACGGCGAGGGCCTCGAGCCACCCCTCGTGCACGAACCGCGGGGAGCGGATCTCGCCAAACGCGTGGGCCCGCGCCGTGCCCCCGCCGCGCACGAGGAGCCGGTCGAGGACGGCGTCGTCTTTGCCCGGCGAGTCGATGCGCACGACCGCCGGCTCCGGGTGGACGAGCGCCCCGGTGTCGCAGAGGCGTGCCCACGGCACGAGGGTGACGTGGACGTCGGGGCGTTCGGCGGCGGCGCCGAGGAAGTGCGCGGCGCGGGGCGTCCCCGGGTTCGCGAGCAGGACGAGCCGGGTCACTCCATGTCGCCGCGCCACAGATACTCGTTGTCCGGGTCGCCCTCCGCGAACTGCTCGTCTGCGCTGAGGGCCACCCCCGCCTGCTCGAGCAGGGTGATCCCCGCTTCGGTGAGCTGGTTGCCGGTGAGGTCGAGGCGCTCGAGCTTGGCGGTGTCGGGGTGCGCGGCGAGCAGGCGCGCGCCACGATCGGTCACCGTCCCCCACCTCAGATCGAGCACCGCGAGGCGACCGACGAGGCCGTGGTCGAGGAGCAGCTCGATGCCTTCGTCGCCCGCGCTGCACAGGCGCAGCTCGAGGTGGCGGAGCGCCCGGAGGTGCGGCGAGGTCGCGATCGCCCTCACGTCGTCGATGCCGAGGTAGGCCTCCTCATCGTCGACCTCGAGCGCGTGGGGATGAAAGCGGAGCGTCTCGAGGTGCGCCATCGCCGGATTGTCGGCGAGGACGCTCACCGGATAGTCATGCACGTGATAGACGAGCAGGTGCGTGAGCCGCGAGAGCGGGAGCGCGAAGATCCGCTCGTTCGCCACCCCGTGCGCCTCGAGGTGAAGCGACTCGAGCCGCGGCATTCCGGCGATGACCTCCGCCACGCCCTCGCCGTTGGTGCCGCAGTTGTCGGGCTCGAGCCCGCCGAGCTGGAGCTCGCGCACGTTGCCGAGCGGCGCCTTGGCGAGGAAGGCGACGAGCGCGGTGTCCTCGCCGAGCTCGACGCCCTCGAGGGTGACCTCCTCCTCGATGTACTCGGTGTCGAGCAGGATGAGCCGCCGCAGAAATCGGGTCTCGGGCGACGCGAGGAGCCCGCGCACGAGCTCGACGGTGAGCGAGGAGGTCTCGATGGTGTCGAGGAAGCCCCAGCGGAACCGGTGGCGGCAGCCGAAGTCCCAGTCGCTGTCACCTTCGCCCTGATCGAGGAGCGGGCCGGCGAGCGCCCCGAGGAAGTCGCGCGCGTGGGCCGCGAAGAGCTCCGCTTCGCGGGCGCGGATCTTGTCGCGCTCGGCCGGGCTCAGGCTCGCGTCTTCGAGCTTGAGCTGGACGTGAATGAGCTCGCCGCGCGGATCCCCTCGATCCGTCAGCCAGTCGGCGTAGACGGCGTACTTCGTCGCGTCGTCGGGGTTGTCGAGGATGTCTCGCTCGAAATCGCCACGCATGGGTTTGCGACTCTACACCACCGCCGGCGCGCGCGCAGGTGGCTCCCCGGGCGCGACGCGACGGGTGACCTCGGGCGGCGGGATCCGCTCGAGGAGCCCGTCGCCGTACACGCGCTCGAGACGCAGCGGCACGAGCTGCGAGTAGCCGATGTAGCAGCCACAGGTGTCGTTCGGGCAGCGCCGGGGGAGGAGCCTCTCGGCGAAGTCGTCGTCGTAGATGTTCCCGATCGCGGTGGGCACGAAATGGCAGCGCCGCGCGGTGCCGTCGGCGTCGACGGCGATGCTCTCGTGGCCGGCACGGCAGGGTTGTCCTCGACTCGCATGACGCCGCGCGTTGAGTGAGAAGAGCGGATCCACCGCGCCGAGGCGCTCGCGATCGACGGGCTCGTAATAGTTGGGCTCACGCTTGTAGGCGTTGACCCACAGGTATACGTCGGGGCGGAGCGCGGCTCGCATCGCCTCGATCTCGGGGATGTCATCGCGCAGACCGACCATGCCTACCGCGTAGCGCACCCCGCGGGCGTCGAGCAGCGCGCAGCGGGCGAGGAAGTCGCGCCGCGCGATCTGACTGGGATGATACGTGCACCAGAGGGCCACCCGCGTCAGCTCCGCGCGGTCGAGCCAGCCAAGGGGCCCCGAGAGGTTCGTCTGAGCCGCGACCCGGGCCACGTTGGCGGTGTGGCTGAGCGTCACCATCGCGTCGCGGTAGGCGCGGCGGATGAGCGCCTCCCCCCAAGGGGTGAACAGCACGCGCAGCTCGGCGGGAAAGCGCGCTGCCCACGCGACGAAGCGTCCGAGCGCGGCCGCGTCGCGTGCCAGGGTCGCCTTGGTGTCCCTCGCCTTGGCGAACGGACAGTACGAGCACGCGTAGTTGCAGCTCGTCAGCGCTCCCCGGTAGTAGATCGACAGATTCGCGGTCACAGCGTTCACCGCCACGCGTAGGCGCGCATGCGCTCCTTCATCGCGCCCGACGCAAGCCAGGGGCCGATCACGTCGGACAGCTCGAGCCCGCTCGGGCAGAGCGTGATGACGCCGTCGCGCTCGGTGGCGAGGTTCTCGGCGACGAGCTCGTCGAGCTGGGGCAGCGCCACGCGGGCCTCGAGCCCAAAGGTGGCGTGGAAGACGCGACGATCGAGCCCCTCCACCTGGAGCAGCGACTGGATGGCGAAGCGCCGGTGACGCTCGGCGTCGGTGAGCATCACCCCGTAGCGCGCCTCGGCGAAGCTCTCGCGGTGGGCGTAGTCCTCGAGGATCGCCCGCACCCCGGAGCGGCCCACCGCGTACTCCGTGGCGTAGTGCAGGCGCGTGGTGTACGAGCGCGCGCCGGGACCGAGGCCCACCATGCCGTCGTGCTGACACGAGTAGCTCGGCCCGTCGAGGGGCGGCGCGTGGCGGGCGCGGAACATGCGCATCGAGCGCTGCTCGTACCCCGCCGCCAGCAAGCGCTCGCGACCGGCGCGATAGAGCGACAGCCGCGTGTCGCCTTGGGGCAGCCCCCGACGCCCGAGTCCGGTGAGGGGACGCACGTAGAGCGGGTAGAGGTAGAGCTCCTCCGGCTCGAAGCGGAGCGCCGTGTCGACGGAGCGGAGCCAGCTCGCGGGCGTCTGCCCCGCGGCACCGTAGATGAGATCGATGTTGAGCACCGGGAAGCGGCGCGCGCGGATCCGTGAGAGGGCCCTCCGCACCTCGTCCGTGCGTTGGGGGCGTCCGAGGGCGCGAGCCTCCTCTTCGTCGAAGGTCTGCACCCCGACGCTGATCCGATCCACGCCGAACGCCTCGAGCACGTCGAGGCGGGCGTCGTCGGCGGTGGCTGGCGACACCTCCACCGCGACGGGGATCTCGGCGAGCGCGGCCCCCATGACGTCGCGGGCCAGCGCGAACACCTGGGCGAGCGCGCGCGCGGAGAGGAAGGTGGGGGTGCCGCCGCCGACGGCGACCCGCGCGAAGCGCCGGCGGGGGCCGAGCGCGGTGCTGACCGCTTCGGCTTCGCGGGTCAGGGCGACGAGGAACGCGTCGACGGCCGCCGTGTCGGCGTGGGCGAGGGTGAAGAGGTTGCAGAACCCGCAGCGCATCTCGCAGAACGGCACATGCAGATACAGCGAGAGCGCGCCGAGGTCGTCGTCGGCCCACACAGCGGCGAGCGGCAACGGGGGCTCGAGGGGGCGATACGCGGTCTTGTGAGGGTAGGCGTAGGCGTAGCCCTGAAAGGCCGAGCCGGCGGCGAAAGCGGCGAGGGTGCTCACGCGCGTGCCCCTCGAGAGGGAGGTGTCCACTGGGGGAACGCGCGCTCGGCGTAGGGCACGGTCCACACCACGGGGTGAGCGAGCCGATGTCCGACGTAGCCGTCCTCGCCGTAGGCGGTCCCGTGATCGGAGGTGACGATGGCCAGGAGCGGAGCCCGGCGGCGCATCGCGAGGATGAGCCGGGGGAGCTCCCGATCGACGTAGCCGAGGGCCGCCGTCATGGTCGTCTTGTCGTCGAGCTCGGCGCCGTCGACGAAGATGCAGTTCGGCTGATGCAGCGCGGACACGTTGACGAACAAGAAGACGCGGCGCTCGGGAGCGAGCGCCGCGAGTCGCTCGAGGGCGAGGTTCACCTGGTTCTCGGTCGAGCGCGGATCGGTCACGCCGAGCGCGGGCGACCAGTGGCGCTCTTGAAACATGGCGGGGAGCACTCGTCCCAGCGGGTTCTGGAGGTTGAAGAAGCCAACGCCGCCGATGCACAGGGTGTGGTAGCCGTGGTCCGCGAAGCCGTGGACGATGTCGGGCGCGTCGAACACGAAGGTGGTGTCGGCGGTGGTCTCGCTGCCCGCGAACGCAGCAGCGAACGGGCGCGCGTGTCGCCCCGGGCGGGCCGGCGTCGGCAGGAAGCCGGCGAAGAAGGCGTGGTGCGCAGCATAGGTGAAGCTCGCTGGGGAGTGCCGCTCCTCCCAACGCCCGAGCTGCTCGGTGAGGCGAGGGGTGAGGCCTCGCTCTTCTGCCTCCTTCGCCACGTCGTACCGGAGCGTGTCGAGGGTGACGAGGAGCACGTCGTGGGTCCCCACCATGGCCCGTACGTCGAGCGGCCGCTCGCCCACCTCGCTCCTCACGGGCTCTCGGTGGCGGCGAAGAGCGACGCGCGGCGACGCACCCGCGCGGTCTTGGCGAGCTCCTCGTCGGGCTTCGCGATCCACCCGCACACCTGACCGGAGAGCGTCTCGAGATCGGCCTCCTCGGGGAAGTAGGCCGCAACCACCGCGCTCGCGAGCCGCTCCCCCACCTCGGCGCGCAGGCTGCGACCCACGCACTCCACGGTGACGCGGTCGGGCGTGCACGCTCTCCCCTCCTGTTCGCACACTTTCACCTTCTTGCGCGCCAAACGGGCAGCGAGCGCCACGCCCTTGGCCTTGGTGTGCTTGGGGGCGAGGGCGAAGAGCGTGCGGGGCCGCGCCTCGAGGGCGTCGGTGACGTCTTTGCCGTTCACCGCGACGCGAGCGCCGCCGCTCTCCCCCGCGGTCACCTCGATGACGTCATCGCCACAGCGCACGCCGAGGCCGAGCGCCACCACCTCGCCGCCCATCGCGGCTTGATCGAGCTGCGCCTCGAAGCGGGAAGCCCCCTCCCCGATGCGGGCGACGCGCCAGATCCACGCGCTCTCGAGCTCGAAGGCCTCCGACTCGCCAAAAGGACGGACGCGCCCATCGCCGGCGACGGCGCACTGGTCGGCCTGTTCGCCGCTGTCGAAGAGGGCCGGCTCCACGTCGCCGGCCCCCGCGGTGACGCCCACCGCGATCACGGCCGCGAAGGTGAGAGCGCGTGAGACATGGATCATCGACGCGATGATATCGCGTCTCCCGATGGACACCAGGGGGCGCGGCCGTCGGGCGCAGCGTGGGGGTGCGGCAGCACCCTCCAGGAGACGAAAGATCCGACCGGAAAAGACCGACGCTCTCGCGAAGCGCGCTTGGGTGTTGGGTCCCCAAGCGCAACGCGCAGCGTGGGGGGAGGGTGCGGCAGCACCCTGCAGCAAACCTCAGGGGAGGAACACGTCGGGGACGCGGCACACCGTGAACGACCCCTCGAGGAACCGCTCGTTGGCGCCCCCGCTCGCGCGCACCTCGGCGGCGTACACCCCGGCGATGAAGTCGCCCACGGGCCCGAAGTAGTCGAGCTCCACCTCGCCCTCGTCGCCGATGAAGACGATCCCTTGGGGGCCGGTGTACTCGACCCGGGCGTTCGACGTGGACGCGCCGGGCATGGCGACCCCTGGCGCGTCGAGATCGATGCAGTTGTTGGTGGCGCCGTTGGAGGCGCAGCCTTTGAGCGTCAGGCGCACGCTGCCCCCCTCGCCGACGAGGAGCCGACCGTAGGGAAGGGCGAACTCTGGGTCGGGTCCGGCCGCGGTGTAGAACTGGGGGTCGCCGTCGCCGCTCACGGAGATGCCCGGCGTGCCCACGAACCCGCAGGCGGTGCTCGCCCCGCTCCCTCCGCCACCCTCGAGGCCGGAGCCGCCCATGCCCCCTGGGCCTGCGCCTCCGAACGCGCCCGACCCACCGGCCCCCGGCTCGCCGTCGATCACGGCCTTGCCGCCACAGGCCCACGACGCGCCAACTCCGAGCACCACAAGGACCGACAGGGCAACTCGCATGCTCTCGACCCTATCAGAGCGACACGGCGGCGGCATGCTCCGACAACGCCGCGACGAGGCGTGGTGGTCGCAGGGGCGCCGCCGCCGGAGCAGGCGCCTATTGCGGTGTCTGTGGCGCGCAGAAGCCGTTGATGCAGAGGTTGGTCATGTCGCAACAGTCGGCGGCGGTGTCGCACGCTTCCTGCGGCTTCGAGCACTCGCCGCTCGGACCGGGGGTGCACTCGAGGAGATCGTCGCCCATGCCGGTGGAGGAGCAGAAGCCGTTGCAGCACTGGTCGCCGGTGTCGCACGTCTCGCCGTCCGTGCGGCAGGGGTCGAGCACCCAGAAGGCGCGGGCGTTGCCGGCCAAGAGCTCCTGCGCGGGGAGGTAGAACGCGGGGTGGCTGGGATCGGTGCCGGGAGCGGCGTTGAGATCGATGGCCGCCACCCACAGCTTCTTCGGGGTGATGTTCTCGATGAGATCGACGCCGCGCGGATCGCTGCAGAACGGCGGGATGTCGGCCACGCTGCCGTACATGCGACGGCTCGTGAACACCACCCACGCGAACCCTCCGGAGGCCACCGGGTTCATGGTGGGCTCGTAGTTGAGGTTCACGTCGTCGGCGTGCGACGGATCGATGCCCCCCACCGGAACGCCGTCCCCGGTGCAGGTGAGGCTGATGGGAGCGGCGAGCGCTGGGACGTGGCCCACGCCGTTGGCCTTGGCCAGGGGTGTGGGCGTGCCGCTGCCGTCGGCCGCCGTCCAGGCGAGATACGCCTTCGCCCCCTTGCGGGTGCGGAGGTCGCCGAGGTCGTTGCCGTCGGCCCCGGCGACGAGCTGCTGCTGGTAGACCACCGCCGAGCCGTCGGGGAAAAAGGCCGGCCAGCCAGGCCGCGTCTCGGCCGGCTCACCGGTGTTGTCGACCACCTCGACGGCGTTGGAGAAGGTCATGGTGGTCTCGTCGAAGGCCATCACCACGAGCTTCTGGAGCGGGTTGGCGATGGGCCCCTCCATGGGGTTGAACACGACGTGTTGACCGTCGGGGGAGAAGGAGGGAGTGCCCACGTTGGTGGCGACCGCGCTCAGCCCGGTGACGCCCACGGTGGCGCCGTTGTTGGCGAGATCGAGCATCTGCCCGGCGGCGTTGAGCGCGTAGGCGCCGTCGGGGGTGATCCCCGGGAACTCCGCGCTCGTGACGAGCTGCTGCTCGGTGATCGAGGTGGGCGTGATGCTGTAGGAGAACGTGTCGGTGGTGAGGCCGCGCTGGGCGATGAGGCGGGAGCCGTCCGCCGAGACGGAGTGGCAGACCCGGCAGTAAGAGCTGTCGCCGGTGCCGCCGGCCACGAGCTGCGGCGCCACGTCGCCGACCTTGATGGAGAGCACCGCGCCGCCGAAGAGGCCGTCGCCGCCGAGCGCTTCGGTGAAGTTCTTCGCGAGCTGCGTGCCGTACGACTGGTAGTAAATGGTGCCGGCGAGCCGGGCCGGCGCGATGGTGTAGATCTGCTCGATGGGGCCATAGGCCTCGCCTCCGCTGGCCACGGTGAGGCGCAAGATGAGGCGATCGGGCTGACTGTCGAGGGTGACCCCACCCGCGCTGTTGGTCGCCATCGACCACGCGTCCTGGGGCACGGGGTGCCGAATCATGGCGCCACCGGTGGTGGTGAGGATGGGAGGCCGCCCGAAGGTGCCCTCGTACTTGAAGGAGCCGCTCGTGGTCTCGAGCTCGATCTTCACCGCGTCGGCGTCGCCGAGGGTCCAATCCCACTGCAACAACGGCGCGAGCAAACCGCGAGGCCACACCGTCTGGTCGTAGGGATAGAGGAAGCGGAGGTTCTGGGCCGAGCCATCGCCCGACGGGCTGTCGAGGGCGGCGAGGGTGGCCGCGTCGGTGACGGCGACCCCGAGGCCCTCCCCGCCGACGCCGCCCACGCCTCCCCCTTCGGTGAGGTCGGCGACGTCCGTCGCGATCTGCGCTTGCTCCTCGGGGCTCGAGCTCGGGCCATTCTGCTCGGCGACGAGCTGCACCATCACCTGCCGCTCCACCTGCTCGTCGTTGAGCGCGGCCACCACCTTCACCACCCCGCCCACCTTGCCCGAAGGCGTGAAGGTGGTGGTCTCGGTGGGCCCCTCCACCACCACGCCGATCTCGCCGCGATCGACGCCCCATCCGGCCGCCACCGGGCTGCCGTCGAGCGACGACGAGAAGCTCACGGTGGGCGTGCTCTCGCCAGCGAGGACGGTGATCACCTGGGGATCGACGGGATCGACCTCGAGGCCCTGGGTGGTGGCGCCGCCGGGGCCGCTGGTGGGGCCGGAGAAGCTGCCTCCCTCGCCGCCCACCTGGCTGCTGCCGCCGCCCACGTTCGTCGCGCCGCCGACGCCGGCGGTGGTGACGCCGCCGCTCCCATCGCACGCGCCCACGACACCGGCACCAAAGAGGGCGAGAGAGAGGAGCAAACCAAGCTGTCTGTTCAGTGCGGCCACGCTGCCATCGTATCGAGATTCGCGAGCCAAACAAGCGGGTTGGCCCGGGCCGGGACCGGTGGCCGCGCCGCGCCCCGCGCGCCGCCCGCACGCCGGGTGTGGAGCCTGGGTCGGCGACGTGGTACCCGCGCGTTGCGATGGCTCGTGACAGAACGGCGATGGTGTTGGGCAACGGCGGCCGCGAGCACGCGCTCGGGTGGGCCCTCGCCCGCTCCCCATCGGTCGATCGGGTGCTGATCGCCCCTGGCAACGCTGGCACGAGCGACGCTGGCACGCGCAACGCTGGCACGAGCGGCGCCCGACAGGGTTCGCTCGAGAACCTCGAGGTGGCCCTCGAGCCAGACAGCGTGGTCGCGGCGGCGAAGCGCGAGCGGGTGGAGCTCGTGGTGGTCGGCCCCGAGGCCCCCCTCTGCGACGGGGTGGTGGACGCGCTCACCGAGGCGGGCATCACCGCGTTCGGCCCCACCGCGGCCGCAGCGCGCCTCGAGGGCAGCAAGGCGTTCATGAAGCGGTTCGCCGCGCGGCACGACATCCCCACCGCGCCGTTCATCGTCACGAGCGACGTCGCGGCCGCGGAGGCGTTCATCGACGGACGCCCGACGGACGTGGTGGTGAAGGCGGACGGGCTCGCCGCCGGCAAGGGGGCGATCGTGTGCTCGAGCCACGACGAGGCGAAACGTGCCGCGCGCGCGATGCTGGTGGAGGGGGCGTTCGGCGCGGCGGGGCGCACCGTCGTCGTCGAGGAGCGGCTCGTCGGGGTGGAGATGAGCGTTCACGCGATCTGCGACGGCGAGCGCTACCTCGTGTTGCCGGTGTCGCGCGATCACAAGCGCGTGGGCGACGGTGACACCGGCCCCAACACCGGCGGCATGGGCGCGTTTGCGCCGGTGACGGTGGACGCCGACCTCCTCGCGCGGATCGAAGCCCGCGTGCTCCGCCCCACCCTCGAAGGGATGAGGGCAGAGGGCGCGCCGTACCGCGGCGTGCTCTACGCCGGGGTGATGGTGACCGCCGACGGCACCCCCTGGTTGCTCGAGCACAACGTGCGTTTTGGCGATCCCGAGACCCAGGTGCTGATGGCGCTCCTCGACGGCGACGTGGCCGAGCTGCTCGCCTCCGCGGCGCGGGGCGCGCTCGACGTGGGCGCGGTGACGGTCGCCCACCGCCACGCGGTGGTGGTGGTGCTCGCGAGCGCCGGCTACCCGAGGTCGGTGCGCACGGGGGATTCGATCGAGGGCCTCGCCCGAGCCGCGGCGGTGGACGGCGTGCAGGTGTTCCACGCCGGGACTCGCCTCGTGGGTGGCGAGGTGCAGACCTCGGGAGGCCGCGTGCTCGGGGTGACCGCGGTGGGCGAGAGCCTGCGCGACGCCGTCGGTCGGGCCTACGCGGCGGTGGATCACATTCGCTTCGCGGGGATGCAGTTTCGGCGCGACATCGCAGTCAGCGCCCTCGAAGGGAGAGAGACGACATGAAGAAGTTGAAGAAGGTGCTCATCGTGATGGGCTCGGACAGCGACGTCGAGCAGCTCGAGCCCGCGTGGAAGATCCTCAGCGAGCTCGGCATCGAGCACGAGGTGCGGGTGGCGTCCGCCCATCGCACCCCCGACGTCGTGCACACCCTCGCCACCGGGGCCCGGGAGGCGGGCTTCGGCGTGGTGCTCGCGGCGGCCGGCGGCGCCGCGCACCTCGCCGGCGTGTTCGCCGCCCTCACCACGCTCCCGGTGGTCGCGGTGCCGATCGCCAACGGCACCGTCGGCGGCATGGACGCGCTCTTGTCGTCGGTGCAGATGCCCCCCGGGGTGCCCCTCGCGTCGGTGGGGATCGCCGGGGCCAAGAACGCTGGCCTCTACGCCGCCGCGATCCTCGGTGCGACCGACGACGGCGTCGCCGAGCGCCTGGCCGCGTATCGCAAGTCGATGCACGAGCGTGTCACCCAATCCGACGCCGCCCTCCAGAAACGACTTGGAACGGCGAGCTGACCCTCCACGAGGCTGACCCATGAAGCGCATTCTCGTCTCGGACAACCTCAGCGAGCTCGGCCTCGACGTCATACGTCGGCGTGAGGGTTTCGTGCTCGACTACCAACCCGGTCTCGACGAAGCGCAGCTCGCGCAGGCGATCAAGCAGGCCGATGGGTTGATCATTCGCTCCGGCTCCAACGTGACGGCGCGGGTGATCGAAGCCGCCGACGGCCTGAAGGTGATCGGCCGCGCTGGGATCGGCGTCGACAACGTCGACGTGCGCGCGGCGAGCAAGCGCGGCATCGCGGTGATGAACACACCCACGGGGAACGCGGTGACCACCGCCGAGCACACCATCGGGCTCATGATGTCGCTCGCTCGGTGGATCCCCGCCGCCACCGCGTCGATGAAGGCCGGTCAGTGGGAGAAGAAGAAGTTTCAAGGCCGCGAGCTGGCCGGCAAGACCTGCGCGGTGATCGGCCTCGGCACCATCGGCCGCATCGTGGCGAACCGCGCCAAGGGCCTCGCCATGCGCGTGCTCGGCTTCGATCCGATGATGACCCCCGACCGCGCGGCCACCCTCGGCGTGGATCTGGTCGACCTCGAGACCATCTGGTCCACGGCCGACATCATCACCGTGCACACCCCCCTCACCCCTCAAACCAAGGGCCTCATCGACGCGGCGGTGGTTCCCAAGCTCAAGAAGGGCGTCTTCTTGATCAACTGCGCGCGGGGCGGCATCTACGACGAGGACGCCGTGCTCGCCGGCTTGGAGAGCGGACGGATCGCGGGCGCCGCCTTCGACGTGTTCACCACCGAGCCGCCCCCCGAAGGGTTCGCGCTCGTGGCGCACCCGCGCGTGGTGTGCACGCCACACCTCGGCGCCTCCACCCAAGAGGCGCAAGATCGGGTGGCCGAGGAAATCGCCGAGCAGGTGCTCGCGTTCCTCGCGACAGGGGAAGTGAAACACGCGGTCAACGTGCCTGCCATGAGCGGCGAGCTCGCCGCCAAGCTCGCGCCTTACGTGGAGCTCGGCAACAAGCTCGGGAAATTCCTGGCCCAGGTGGAAGCGCTGCGCCCTCAGTCGATCGAGGTGGAGTGCATGGGCGACGCCGCAGAGCAAGGCGCCGACGCGATCACCGCGGCGGCCGTAGGCGGGTTTCTGCAGCAGTTCCTCGCGGTGCCGGTGAACGCGATCAGCGCGCCGCACATCGCCGAAGATCGTGGGATCACCATCCGAGAGCTCAAGACCCACGCGTCGCGGGAGAGCCACGCCTCGCAGATCGTCGTCCGCATCCGCGCCGAGGACGGTACCGAGCGCATGGCGGCCGGCACCCTCGGCAGCGACCGCTCCGCGCGGCTCGTGCGGTGGGGTCACTTCGACATCGAGGCTCGCCTCGAAGGCACCGCCCTGGTGGTCGCGAGCCTCGACCGACCCGGCGTGATCGGCTTCTTGGGCACCACCCTTGGAGACGCCGAAGTGAACGTCGCCTCCGTGTTCCTCGGCAAGTCGTCGGAGGGCAACGCCCTGTCGATGTGGAACCTCGACGGCGAGATGCCGGCGGAGACGCTCGCGGCGGTGAAGGGCTCCGACAACGTGGAGCGCGCGATCGTGATCCACCTCTGAGCGGGCCGCGACCGCAGGCGGTCCGCCCCCACTCCGCGCGGGGGGGCTGCCGAGCCGCCCTCCCCGCTGCGTGGCCCATCGAGGCGATCGGGCGACATTTCCCCAGCTGCAACTGCTCGGAATCACAACCAACATGACCAAGCGCCGCGAATTGTCGCGGCCAGCGCTCGACGGAGTGCGGTTTGTGTGGAAGACACGGGGGGTCATGGGGGCTCCTCGACGCTTTCGCCTCGCCACTTGGGTCCTCGCGGCCTGGGTCACGTTCCTCTGTGGGATCGTGCCGGCCTCGGGTGCGCCGAGCGGACGTGCACACGCCGACGACCCCGCCGGGCTCGACCGACCGCTCGCGAACCCCGAGTCGAAGGGCAAGGCGGGCAAGCGCGGGAAACAGCGCTCCAACCCGAAGTGGAAGGATCGCGGCGGCGTCAACCCGTGCATGACGCCCGATCCGGGGTACGGGATCTACGACGAGTTCACGAGCGTCGGAGAGTTCGGGCGTCTGCTCGCCCCACAGCTCGGGGGCGTGTTCAAGAGCGGCGCCTTCGATCTGATCGTTCACTTCCACGGCCGCTACCCGATCCGCAAGGAGTTCGTGCGCGTGGCCCATGGCACCGTGCTCGTCGCCGTCGATCTGGGGATCAGCTCCGCGCCCTACAACGCCACCTTCTCGAACCCTCAGGCCTTCTCGAACCTGCTCCAAGCGGTGGAGAAGGAGATGGCGCGACGCAGCGGCAACCCCAAGGCCCACGTGCGCAAGCTCGCCCTCTCGTCGTGGAGCGCCGGCTACGGCGCCATCGAGCAGATCCTGCGGCAGCCGCCGGGGAAAAAGGTAGACGCGCTCATCCTGCTCGACTCGGTGCACACCGGCTACGACGACCCGAAGTCGAAGAAGCTGCGGGTCACCGGTCTCGAGCCGTTCATCGAGTTCGCGAAGAAGGCGAGCCGCGGCCAAGCCCTGATGTACCAGACGCACTCGTCGATCATCCCGCCTGGCTACGCGTCGACGCGCGAGGTGTCGCACCACATCGTGGAGGCCCTCGGGGGCAAGGTGAAGGCTGCCAAGGGGAGCGATCTCTACGGCCTCGAGCTGTTCGAGCGCTTCGACCGCGGCGGCTACAAAGTGAGGGGCTACCGCGGCAACGACAAGCCCGATCACTGTGCTCACCTCGGTCTGATGCGCGACGTCATGCGCACGCTCATCAACCCACGGTGGAAGTCTCCCCCCGGGCGCAAGGGCAAACGCGCGGTGGCGGTCGCGAAGGCCGAGGCCAAGCGATCGGGCAAGCTCTACGTCGTGAAGAGCGGCGACAGCCTCGGCAAGATCGCCAACCACCACGGGATCAGCGTGAGCGCCCTGCGCGACGCGAATGGGCTCACCAAGTCGAGCGCCCCCATTCAGCCCGGTGACGAGCTGGTGATCCCCGGCGCCGCCAGCGAAGGCACGAGCGCGCCGCCGCCGCGGAGGCGGTCGGGCAAGCTCTACGTGGTGAAGAGCGGCGACAGCCTCGGCAAGATCGCCAAGCGTCACGGCATCACCGTCGCCGCCTTGCGAGACGCCAACGACCTCGTGAAGGGCAGCCCCCCCATCCAGCCTGGCGACGAGCTCGTGATCCCCGAAGGGAAGCAACCCGAGAAGAAGCGCGACGCCGGGAAGAAGCGCGACGCCGAGAAGAAGCGCGACGCCGCGAAGCGCGCCCCCAAGGAGCCCACCACCAAGCCGGGCGAGCGGGTGCACACGGTGGCGAAGGGCCAGTCGCTGGGTCTCATCGCGAAGCGCTACAACGTCACCGTCGACGCCCTCCGCAAGCGCAACGGCCTCGAGAAGGGTCGCCCGATTCAGCCTGGCGACAAACTCGTCATCCCCAAGAAGGGGTGAGCGGAGACGACGACGTGCTTCCGCATCACATCGTCGGCTCGGTGATCACCACGCGCGGCGCCGAGCCCTTCGCGCTCGACGCCGCCTCCGGCGCCGTACGCACCGGCGGCTTCGAGAGCGCCGATCCGCAGCAAGCCAACATGGGACCGATGGAAGCGAGCGCCGTCGACAAGCAGGTACGTGCCGCGGTGATCGGCGTGCGCGAGGTGCGTATCGGTGCCTTCCAGTGCCCGCGCTGTCAACGGTGGGTCGACGTCGTGCGCGACCCCCACGCGTGGGCCGGCAGCGCCTGCAGCCGCCACTGAGTTTGCTGGAGGGTGCTGCCGCACCCTCCACCCACGCTGCGCGCGGGGCCCCCTCCCACCGCGTTGCGCTTGGGGCCCCAACGCCCAAGCGCGCTTCGCGAGAGCGTCGGTCTTTTCCGGTCAGGTCTCGAGTTGCTGGTGGGGGCTGGCAGACCCTCTTCCGGTCACACGCCCTGCACGTGGACGATGACGCGGCGGCGGTGCGGACGAGCGCGATGTTCCCAGAGATAGAGCCCTTGCCACACGCCGAGGGCGAGCTGCCCGCTGCTGACGGGGATGTGCTCGGACGTGCGGGTGATGGTAGACCGCGCGTGAGCCGGCATGTCGTCGGGTCCCTCGTCGTCGTGCTCCCACTCGGGCCCCTCGGGGGCGAGCTTGGCCAGCCAGCGGCCGAGATCGCGGAGCACCGCCGGATCCGCGTTCTCCTGAATGACCAGGCTCGCCGACGTGTGGCGCACGAAGACGGTGCAGAGGCCGGTCGTGGCCTTGCTCGCGGCCACGACGCGAGCGACCGCGGCGGTGATGTCCACCAGCGCGCGGCCGGCGGTCTCGATGGTGAGCTCTTCCTGAACACAGATCATGCGTGTCCTCAGAAACGGACGTTCTTCTTGAAGTATGCGGTCGTCGCGGCGGCCTGCCGGTCGCGAAGGTCGAGGCACAGGCTGGCGGTCTCGAGCGCCTCGTCGAGGCGGCGACGCGAGCGCCCCAGCTTGTCGAGCTGCGCGCCGAGGCTTTGCTCGGCGGAGGAGCGCTGCGCGGCGTCGCACAGTCGCCCGACGGCGCCGAGCATGCGCGCGACGCCGAAGCCCGGCACCTTCTCGATGATCTCGACCAGGTGGGTCGCGAGCCAGTCGACGAGCACGGCCCGGCCTGCCGGCGTCTCGGCCGCGACGCGTCCCAAATACACGACGTCCTGGGCGCGAATCCCCCCACTTCGAACGAGGTCGAGGGTCTTCTCCAGGCTCGGCGCGTCGGTGAAGCTCGCGAGCGCCTCCACCAACGCGATCCGCACCGAGGGCGTCGTGGCCGCCGCGTGCCTGGCGCTCAGCTCGGAGAACGACAGCTCACCGCGTCGGGCGCCGAGCTTGAGCGCGATGGTAGCGGTCGCGATGTCGACCGAGCTCGGGTCGTCGAGGAAACGACGGGCACGGAGCTTCGCCTGCGTCGCGATCCACGGCTCGTCGCTGAGCAAGGCGAGGGCTCCGAGCACCGACTGGCGCAGGAGCCGATCCGACTCCGTGTCGCTCTTCTTCTCGTCCCACCCGAGCCGTTTGGCGTGGGGTAGGAGCAGCGCGTTCACCAGCCGCCGAAACCCCACGCGCCCTCCCTCGGCCACCAACGCGTCATCCGCACGCTCGAGCACCTTGATGACCTCTTCGACCACCTCGCGGCGCAGCTCGGCCTTGTAGGCCTTCAGGGTGTCGAACAGGAGGGCGGCCTCGACGTCGCCCGACTGGACGAGCGACCACAGGTTGGTGATGAAGCCGATGTTCTCGAGGGCGCTCGCGCCGAGCGTCTGTCGAGCGAGCGCGGTGAGCTCGTCCCCGGGCAGCGCGAAGCGGTAATAGCCGGCGTAGGCCGCGTTCGGCAGCACCCACGCGGGACAGCTCGTCACGCCGAGGGGCAGCTCCGCGGTGGCCTCGCCGAGCAGCAGGCAGTCGCGGTCGGGCACCTTCTGTCCTTTCCGTCCGTGTTCGACACACACCGGGATGGTCCACTGGCGCGAGGAACGAGGCGCGTTGGCGATGCCGCTGTACTGGCGCTGACGGAGCGACAAGCGCGGCGGGGCCCCGTCGCTGCAGGTGAGCTCGGCGCGCACGAGCGGCACCCCCGGCTCATCGAGGAACGTCGCGGCCACCACCTCCACCTTGCGCTCGGAGGTCCGGGAGAGCGCTCGGAACAGATCTGCAGCGGTCGCGTTCCCCCAGGCGTGCTCGCTCAGGTAGGCGTGGACGCCGGCGCGAAACGACGACTCGCCGAGCCAAGACTCCAGCATCCTGAGGAACGCCGCGCCCTTCACGTAGGTGATACCGTCGAACGCTTCCTCGGCCTGATAGGTGTTGGTCACTTCGTTGCGCACGGCGCGCGCAGAGCCGAGCGCGTCCACGTTCATCACCCAGCCGGTGAGCGACAAGAGCTCGAGGTGGGCGCGCATCTCCGGCTTGTAGCGGTCGACGATGGCCGACTCCATGAAGGTGGCGAAGCCTTCGTTGAGCCAGAGGTCGTCCCACCACTCCATGGTCACGAGGTTGCCAAACCAGTGGTGTGCGAGCTCGTGCGCGATGGTCATGGCCGCGTCGCGCTTTGTCTTGGCGGAGACGGTGGCCTCGTCGAACAGCAGATACTCCTCGCGAAAGGTGATCAGCCCCGCGTTCTCCATCGCCCCCGCGCCGAAGTTTGGAACCGCCACCAGATCGAGCTTCTCGTAGGGGTAGGGGCTCCCGAAGTAGTCGGAGAGCACCGCGAGCTGCTCGGCCGCCATCGTGAGCGCGGCGCCGGCGAGCTTGCCTCCCCCGGGGGTCGACACGACACGGATCGGCACCGGGGTCTTCGCACCTTCGGTGATCTCGAGCGGCCCCACCGCGAACGCGACCAGATAGGTGGGCATCCGCTGGGTCGTCTCGAAGGTGAAGACCACCCGATCGCCGTCCGGCGACCGGCGCTTCTCGGGCGCGTTGGCGACCGCGATGTTGCCCTTCGGCACCGCGATCTCGACGGCGAACGGCACCTTGTAGGCCGGGTCGTCGAAGCAAGGGAACACGCGCCGTGCATCCGAGGGCTCGAACTGGGTGAAGACGAAGTCTCTCCCGCCGGCGGCCACGCGATACGCTCCTCGCAGCGCGGCGCCGAGCTTGGCGTCGTAGCGGATGCGGAGCTCTGCCGTGCTCGCCTCGACGGGGGTCGCCACCACCAGCACGAGCTCCTCTTCCGGCCCCGGAGAGCCGACCGCGCGGCGGGTGAAGGTGGTCGCGGGCCGCGCGCGGCCGTCGACGATCACCTCCGCCCGCGTCACCTCGAGCTCGGACGCGTGCAGGACGAAGGAGCGCGTGGGGCGGTCGAGCGTCACGTCGATGCTCACTTCCCCCGAGAAGCGCTCGGCCGACGGATCGATCTGGAGCGCCAGCGCGTAGCGGGTGGGCTTCAGCCAGTCGACGAGGCGGCCGGTGGCGAGCGGCGGCGTGACGTCGGCGACGACGGCGGCCTCGGGGGTTGGCGGCGGGGGCACCGTGAGATCGGTGTTGGGGCCGCAGGCGGTGAGGAGCGACAGGAGGACGCCGAGGGTCGCGGGGGATCGCACCAGGAGCTGATACCACGACCCCGGCGGGCGCGGTTCACGGTCTGGCCCCGCCCGCGAACCCGAGGACTCGCGCTTGCGCCTGGCCCGCGTCCTTCTTGCGCCAGAGCAGCCCATCGAGCGCGTAGTGCACCGCCTGGGGGAGCGCGAGCAGCGGCACCACGAACGCGAGCGCGGCCTGGGAGAGGAAGGGCTCGACGCGCTCCTCACCGCCAAACCACCCCGGGCGGTCGTGCCACACCAGGCGCTCCCACCCCAGCTCTTCCACGAAGGCCAACGCGAGCGCGACGGTGCAGAACGCGGGGAGGCCGCCTCGCACCACGCGCGCCACGATGCTCCGTGGGCGCTCCCGGGCGCGCTCGCGACTGTAGAGCCACAAGAGCGCGACGTAGGGGACGGCGTGGACGGTGACGTTGGTGACCGTGAACACGAAGTCGTCATTGGCAACGACGATGCCCACGAACCAGGTGACAGCGGTGGTGAGCACCACGAGATCGCGGCCCGGGTTCGGTCGCCCCTGTCGGGCCCGCACGAGCGCGCGCGCCAGATAGCCAGCGAGGAGCAGCACGTAGGCCACACCGAAGGGCGTGACGAGCGGCTCGACCAGGCGGCTCGCCACGAAGTCGCCGGGCACGAGCCACGCGAAGCGGCGCGGGAGGTTGGCGTGCCAGTAGAGGAGGGGCCAGCCGGTGGCTGCGTAAACCACCGCATCGTCGAGCCATTTTTCTGCGGGCTCGCGCTCACCGGCCCGAGCGCGGTAGATCGCTACCCACCCCACTTGCTGCCGCACGAAATGAAACACCGCCACGTAGGCCAGCACACGCCAGAAGGTGAGCGCCGACACGTGGTAGAGGAGCACGCCGGCGAGGTAGCAGCCGAGCGGGAGCCCGAGGTAGAGCGAGCGGCGGCGGCGGAGCTCGTCACCGTCGAGGTAGGTGCGGAACACCGTGGTCCAGACGTGAGCGACGTCGAGCCCGAGCACGAACACGAACCACGCCCAGGTGGGCACCTCGCCGCCGGGGGCGAGCACCGGTGCGAGCGCGGCCACGCCGAGGGCGAGAGCGGCCGCGCCGCCAAACACGGCCAGATCGGTGCTTCGACCCCAGAGCCAGAGCCCGCGCGACACCTACCCGCCGATGGCTGCAGAGATGATCAGCGCCAGGCCGATGATCACCGCACCGATGACGATGCCGAGCGCCGTGTTCTGATCTTCCTCGATCTCCTTGCGAATCGAGAACGGGGCGAGCTTGGTGATCAGGAAGAAGGCGATCCCAAAAACGAGGAGCCCGATCGCGACGAAGACGATCGACTCGACGGCAACCTTGAGGATGGCGCTGAAGTTGATGCCCATGTGGCTCCTCATCGTGAGCGGATGCCACCCTACCGAAGACCGCGAGAAAACCCAAGAGGTCGTAAGTCTTGGCGCGCGGCGCGGCTCGTCCTCGGCATGCTCCTCGTGGCGTTCGTCATGTTCGCTACCGCGACGGCGGGCGCCGCTCCCCCCACCCTCACGCGGAAGGTGCTCAAGAACGGCCTCCGTGTGGTGATCGAGCAGCGCCCTCAGCTCGGGGCCACGGTGGTGCAGCTGAGCTACCGGGCCGGAGCGATCGACGAGGGCTCTTCACGGGGAGGCGTCGCCGAGCTCACCGCGCAGCTCCTCTCCCGGCCTGGAGGAAACGCGGAGGCTGCGCTCGCAGCGCTGAGGCGGGGGGGGGCCTCGTTCGAGAGCGCGAGCGAGGGCGAGCTCACACACTTCACGAGCGTGGTCGGCGCCCCGCACCTGGCCCACGTGTTGTGGCTCGAGGCCCGCCGCATGGACGCGCTCGAGGTGAGCCCGGCGGCGTTCGCCGAGGAGCAGGCAGAGCTGCTCCGGAGAGCGGGTGAGCGCCGCCGCGAGGACCTGCGCTGGCACGGGCGCGCCGTGCTCGAGAGCCTCGCGCTCGGTCACCCCGCGCTCCCCGCCCCGCCCCTCCCCACCCTCGAGGACGTCCGGCGCTTTCACGCCGAGCACCTCGGCCCCGGGAGGGCGGCCTTGGTCGTCATCGGCCCCGAGAGCCCCGAGGTGGTGCTCGCGCTGATCGACAAGACCTTGGGCAAGCTGAGCAAGAAGACGAGGCCTGCGAGGGCCGCTCGGCTCGCGGTGCAGACCTCACGACGAGCGACCTCCCTGCGGAGCGACGGGGTGCATCGCGCGGGGGTAGCGCATGGCTGGCGCATCCCGGGGCGGGACCACCCCGATCATCCGGCGCTCGTGGTCGCCGCCGAGGCGCTCGGAGGGGGCCCGACGAGCGCGCTCCACCGGACGCTGCTCGACGCCAAGGGCTCGGCGTTCTCGGTCGAGTCGGCGGTCGCGTGGCGCGCGGGCCCGCAGCTGTTGGAGACGCTGGTGCTCGCCCCACGGCACGTCGCGCCGTTCGACCTCGCCACCGCGATCCAGCTCGAGGCCCAGCAACTCGGCCACGATCCGAGCGCGGTGGCCGCCGCGAAGCAGCGCGTGACGCGGCAGCTCCTGCGCCGCATGGCGACGGCGCGATCGCGGGCGCGGGTGTGGGCCGAGCACGAGCTGCTCGAGGGCGACGCGACGAAGGCGCTCACGTCGCTGGCCCAGCTCGAGGCCGTCACTCCGGGAGACGTGCAGCGCGTGGCTGCCACCTACCTCACCGCAGACGCGGCGAGCATGGTCGAGTGTTTCGCGGCACCGATCCTCTTGAACGCGGCCGAGCTGGCCGCGCACGAGGCGCAGCTCGAGAAGGCTCGCGAACAAGCCGAGAAGGCGCAGCAGAGCGCCAAGGCATCCAAGCGGGGCGGCAAACGCGGCCCCCGCGGGCCCACCGACGCGGCGACCAAGGGCAAGCGCGACGCGAAACGCAAGGACAACGCGAAACGCAAGGACAACGCGAAACGCAAG
>CAYOAL010000098.1:0-19398 GCA_964401935.1 uncultured Polyangiaceae bacterium | reverse complement strand
ACGCAAGGACAACGCGAAACGCAAGGACAACGCGAAACGCAAGGACAACGCGAAACGCAAGGACAACGCGAAAGGCGAGAGCCCAAGCCCTCGCTCGAAGTCGGCCCAGCCGAAGGCGGCGCCACGGCGGCGCCGGGGGGCGAAGTGAGCTCCGCGCGCGGGAGCGAAACGCTCGCGAGGCGGCTCGGGGCCGGCCCCCTCGGCGAGGCCAGCGCTTGGGCCCTCGCCCTCGCGCTCACCGCGTGCGTCGAGGGACCGGCTGCGCGCCCGCACCTCGAGGCGCCTCGAGCTGGAGCGAAGAGCTCGACAGACGCGCCGCCCCCGCTCCCTCTCGATCTCGACACCCCGCCCGCGCCCCGCACGAGCATCGGCGCGCGTCCCGCCCCCGAGCTCCCGGCGCTCACCCGTCACGAGCTGGCGTCGGGGCTTGTGGTCGGCCACGCGCCGCTCCCCGGCGCCGAGATGTTCAGCGTGTCGCTCGTCATCGAGGCTGGCGCGCTCGATGACCGCCCTGGCGTCGCCGAGCTGTTCGCGACGCAGATCGCCGCAGGCGCCGCGTCAGAGCACACCGGGCCCAAGGACTTCCTCGCTGCGGCCGCGCGCTGGGGCGAGCTCGACGTGACGGTGCAGGCGCATCGCGTCGTGTTCACGCTCGAGGCGAGCCCCGACGAGCTCCCGGACGCGCTCCGACACCTCGGACAGCTCGTGGCGCGGCCGGTCATGAACGGCACCCGCTTCACGTTGGCGCGAGACCGCGCGGTTCAGCACGCGGAGGCGGCTTCGCGCGACGACGTTCGCGGGACGGCGCTCGAGCTCGCGAGCCGGGCGCTCCTCGGTGACGGCGATCCCACCTCGCGCCTCGCGCTGCGCGCCACGCGGAGCGAGCTGACCCGCGTGCGGCACTCGGACGTGGGCACCTTCCACCAGCGGCACGTGCACCCGAAGCGCGCGTGGGTGCTCGTCGTGGGGCCGAGCGTCAAGGCGCTCGACACGCAGGTGCAGACCGCCTTCGCCGCCCTCGGCAAGCGCAAGCAGCGCAAGCTCCACCCGCTCGCGCCGCGGCCGCAGCTCACCGGCATGCCCCCCACCGCGCCGCGTCGGGTGTACCTCATCGACGCTCCGCAGTCGGACACGGTGCGCGTCTTCGCCGTGCGCGCGCGCGTCCACGCCTCCCCTGCCGACGAGGACGCGCTCACGGTGCTCGCGAAGCTGTTGCCCCCGCCCGCCGAGATGCTCCCCCGCGCCGGCGGTTGGCTGCTCGTGTGCTCGGAGAGCGCCCCGGTGAAGCAGGCCCCGCTCGCCACGCTCGCGGCCGTGACCGACCTCGATGGTCTGGTCGTCGACGACGCAGCGGTCGACCGCGCCAAGCGCCAAGAGAGCCACACCCTCGAGCTGCTCGCCGACGATCCGTTCGAGCTCGCCTCGTGGCTGCTCGGTGTGACCGCCCGCCGGTTGCCCGATGACCACGGCCACGGCATCGGCGCGCGCATCGCCGCGGTCCAGCCCGACCATGTGAGCGGCCTCCTCGGCAGCACACCGCCCACGCGACTCGTGGTGGTGGTCGCGGACGGCGACCAGACCAAGGAGGCCCTGCGCGCGGTGGGCGAGGTGTGGACGGTCGACCCCCGGCGCGGCTACGACGTGGTGGAGAAGCTCTCTTTCGCGCCCGCAGACGACGCTGGGGGCGGATTGCGCTAAGACGACACCGATGCGGTGGAGGTCTGTCGTCGCCTTCTCCTCGGTGAGCTTCGTGCTCCCCGCGCTGGCCCTCTGGGCGTGCAGCGCGGCCCTCCCCGGTCCCCCCGTGTGCTCGGAGCGCGACCCCTGCACGAAGGGCCGCACCTGCGTCCTCGGCCGCTGCCGCAAGGACAAGACCATGCCCATCTCCACGAACGCCCCCGTCTTGCGCTTCGAGCCGGTGGACATCGCGTGGGTGGACGACGGAGAGGTGCTCGAGCCGAACGAGCTCGGCGACCGCTTCGTGCTCGGCCGCGCCGGACACGCCTCCGCCCAGCTGTACCTCCGCTTCGCGGTGGCCGTCCCCCCAGCGGAGCGGCTTCAGCGCGCGCTCCTGACCCTCGAGCCGCTGCCGTCCTGTGCGCGGAGCCCCGGACGCATGACCCTCGAGCTCCTCCCCATCATGTCGCCCTGGCGCTCCTCGGAGCTGTCGACGGGCCGCCGCCCCGAGCTCGACACGCCGCTCCGAGTCGGTGAGGCCTCGGTCACACCTCCTCAGCCGCTCCGCCTCGACGTGACCGAGCTCGTGCGCGCCTGGTCGAAGCACAAGAAGCGCCACCACGGGGTGGTGCTGATGGCCACCGGCGACAGCGCCACTGGCGCCTGCTTCACCTCCGGCACGACGTGGGGGACCGCCCCCACCTTGAGCGTCTATCTCTGGCCCGAGGAGAGCGACGCCGGTGCCGATGGCTCGAGCGACCGCGATGGGGGCGGCGGCGGCGGTGGCGACGAGAACGGAGGCACCGGCTCGTGACCGCCCGTCCCGCGCTCGAGGCGCCGGCTTCGACGCCCCTTTTGTCGGTGCGCGATCTGGTGGTGCGCTTCGCGACCGACACCGGCGTGGTCACCGCTGTGGATGGGGTGAGCTTCGACATCCCCCGCCGCACCACCGTGGCCCTAGTGGGAGAGTCGGGCTGCGGCAAGAGCGTGAGCGCCCACGCGATCCTCCGCCTCTTGCCCGAGCCCCCGGCCCGGATCGAGCGAGGCGTCATCGCGCTCGACGGCGAGGACCTCCTCACGCTGTCCCCCCGCAAGATGCGCCGCGTTCGGGGGCGACGCATCGGGATCGTGTTCCAGGATCCGATGTCGTCGCTCAACCCGGTGTACACGATCGGCACCCAGCTGATGGAAGCGATCCGGATGCACGAGCGCATGTTCCGCAGCACTGCCCGCAAGCGCGCCATCGAGCTGCTGCGCCAGGTGGGCTTCCCCGAGCCCGAGGTGCGCATCGACGACTACCCCCACGAGCTCTCCGGGGGCATGCGACAGCGGGCGATGATCGCCATCGCGATCGCTGCCGGTCCGGAGCTGGTGATCGCCGACGAGCCAACGACGGCCCTCGACATGCTCGCGGAGGCGCGGATCAACGCGCTGCTCGCGGATCTCAAGCGGGAGCGAGACATGAGCATGCTCCTCATCTCGCACGACCTCGCGCTCGTGGCCGAGAACGCGGACCACATCATCGTGCTCTACGCCGGCCGCGTGGTGGAGTCGGGGCCCGCGCGAGCGCTGCTCCGCGAGCCGATGCACCCCTACACGCGCGGACTGCTCGAGAGCATCCCGCCGCTGCGTACCCGGCGCCGCCGGCGCCGCGACACGCCGACCCGCCTCCCCACCATCGTCGGTGGGGTGCCCGAGATCGGTCACGTTCCCACCTCCTGCCGCTTCGCCCCGCGTTGCCCCGACGCCATGGCGCGGTGTCACGAAGCGGAGCCGCCGCTCTACGAGCTCGGCGACGCGCGCCGGTCGCGCTGCTTTCTGGTCGAAGAGCTCGCGGAGACGCAAGCGTCCGCGGAGGAGGCCCAAGACGTCGAGGGCGAGGGCGAGGGCGAGAACGAGGGCGAGGGCGAGGGCGAGGGCGAGGGCGAGGGCGAGGGCGAGGGCGAGCCCACGGAGAGAGCCTGATGGCAGATCCGCTGATGAGCGACTTCCCTCCTCCGCGCCCTCCCCGAGCGGACGAGCCGGAGGATCAGCGCCGCAAGCACGCGCTCGTCTATGTGCAGCGGCTCAGCAAGATCTATCCGGTGCGCCGCAGCCTGTGGCGCAGCCCGCAGCTGTTGCACGCGCTCGATGGGGTGAGCTTCTACATCCGCAGCCGGGAGACCTTCGGGGTCGTCGGCGAGTCGGGCTCGGGCAAGAGCACGCTCGGCAGGTGCATCCTCCGCCTCACCGAGCCCACCGTGGGGCGCGTGATCTTCGACGGCAAGGACGTCACCAGCATGACGCCGGCCGAGCTGCGGGCCATTCGCCAACGCATGCAGATCGTGTTTCAAGACCCCTACGCCTCGCTCGATCCCAACATGACGGTCGGGGAGGCGGTGCGCGAGGGGATCGACGTATTCCGCCTCGCCGACAGCCGCGCCGAGGCCAACGATCGGGTGGCGCGGCTGCTCGAGCAGGTGGGGCTGAGCTCGGACGCTGCGGCTCGATATCCGCACCAATTCTCTGGCGGCGAGCGGCAACGGATCGCGATCGCGCGGGCCCTCGCCGTCGAGCCCGACTTCGTGGTCCTCGACGAGCCGACGAGCGCCCTCGACGTGTCGGTGCAGGCCCAGATCGTCAACCTGCTCACCGATCTCCAGGAGGAGCTCGGTCTGAGCCAGCTGTTCATCTCCCACGACCTGCGCACCGTTCAATACGTGAGCCACCGGATCGCGGTGATGTACCTCGGCAAGATCGTCGAGCTCGGACCGAGCGACGCGATCGCCCGCCTCCGCTACCACCCCTACACGCGGGCGCTGTTCGGCGCGATGCCGAGCATCGCCATCCCGGAAGACGGTAAAAAGCGTCTGCACGTCGTGCTCGAAGGCGAGGCCCCGAGCGGGGTGAATCCCCCGCGCGCCTGCGCCTTCTTCTCGCGCTGCCCGAGCGCCGAGCCCGGCCTCTGCGACAAGGATCCGCCGCGCCTGTCCGAGGTGATCAAGGGCAGCCATCACCGCGTCGCATGCTGGCACCCCAACATCGACTGAGACCTTGTCGCGAGCCGTCATCGAGGCTCGACTGAGCCGGTGCCGACGCGTCGCGCGCTCCTCTTGTCCGTGCCCCTCGTCACCGCCGCGCTGGCGGTGGCGACGCTCGGGCGCGCGCGCGTGACCGTGAGCGGGCGTGCAGCCTTCGAGCGCCGCGGGCCCGGGCTACCGCGAGAGGGCCCCAAGCTGCGACCCGACCCCCCACCGCGACCCTTCGATCCGGAGCCCCAGCGCATCCTCGTGGTCGGCGACTCGATGGTGCACAACCTGATGCCGCTCTTGGCCGACTATTGCCTCGAGAACGGGCACTACCTCCACCCTGCGATCTGGTGGGGCTCGACGAGCATGGGCTGGGCGGGGAGCCCAAAGCTCGACGCGCTCTTCAGCCGCCATCGGCCCACCTTCGTGTTGTTCGTGCTCGGCTCCTCCGAGATCATCAGCAAGAACATCGACGTGCTCGCGACGAGCGCGGTGCGGAGGCTCATCGCGCGCGTCGGCGAGCGCAAGCTAGCGTGGATCGGCCCGCCCAACTGGCGGCCGGACACCGGCATCAACGCGACGCTCGAGCGCGAGCTCGGCCCCGGCCGCTTCTTCCGCTCCGCCGAGCTCGTCCTCGAGCGCGAGAAAGACGGCATTCACCCCACGCGAGCGGGGGGTCGCGTCTGGGCCGAGCACTTCCTGCGCTGGCTGGCCGAAGAGAGCGCGGTCGCCATCGCCCTGCGCCCTCCCACCCGCGTGGCCAAGGTGCCGAGCGCCACGAGCTACGGCGCGGCCTGGGAGACTGGCCACAAGAGCCCGCAGCCGCGCAATGAGGCGCAATGAGACGCAATGAGGCGCCACGAGGCGCCGAAGACGAGCCGATCCACCACCGCCGGCGGATCGGGGTACACTCACGCCGTGCAGAACGGCGAGCTACCGCGGCGCGTGCTCGGAAGGAGCGGACGGTCGGTGAGCGCGGTCGGGCTCGGGTGCTGGGCGATCGGTGGGCCCTTCTGGGATCGCGGCGGCTGGATGGGCTACGGCGACGTCGACGACGCGGCCTCGAGCCGCGCCCTCGCCCACGCCCTCGACTATGGCATCGAGCTGTTGGATGTAGCCGATGTGTACGGCTGCGGGCACGCCGAGCGTCTCGTCGGCAAGGCCATCGCGGGGCGCCGCGACCGCGTGGTGCTGGTGGGCAAATGCGGGTGGGCCTTCGACGAAGGATCGCGGCGCGTCCTCGAGCGCGACGTGCGCCCGGCGAGCATCGAGAGGGCCTGCGAGGCGAGCCTCCGGCGTCTCGGCACCGACGTGATCGATCTGTACGTGCTCCACCCCTTCGAGGTGTCGCTCGAGGAGGCGCTCCTCTTGCGCGACACCTTCGAGACACTGGTGACCGCCGGCAAGATCCGCGGCTACGGCTGGTGCAGCGAGGACCCCGCCCTGTTGCGCGCCTTCGCCGACGGCGCGAAGCACTTGATGGTGTCGCCCCAGCAGCTGAACCTCTTCTTCGAGGCGCCCGCGCTCCTCGCGCTCGCCGACGAGCTCGAGCTCGCGGTGGTGACGCGCCGACCCCTCGGCATGGGGCTGCTCACCGGCAAGCTCGGTGCTGCGTCCACGTTCGCCGACAACGACATGCGACGGCGGTTCGGCTGGGACCTCGCGTCCGGAAAACAGGCCGCACAGCTCGCGACGCTCGAGCGGCTGCGCGCGGTGCTCACGCGTCGCGGCCACACCCTGGCCCAGGCCGCCCTCGCGTGGATCTGGGCCCGCTCCGAGCGGGCGGTGCCCGTGCCTGGGTTCAAGAGCGTGAGCCAGGTGGACGAGAACATGCGCGCCCTCGAGAAGGGCCCCCTCGATGCCACGCAGCTCGAGGACATCACCGCCCTCCTTCAGACCACCGCGCCGCCCCTACCCGCTCGCCCGTGAGCGTCCGGCTCGCGCGTGCCTCCCGCTCGCGGCAGAACGGACAGGGCACGATGCGCCGCGTCAGGTCCTCGCTTCGCTCAGGGGGGCTTGACGCCGACGTCGCAGCGCACGCTGGTGAGTCGAACGGCCCTGCCCGCGGGGTGGGCCACGAGCAACACGTCGGCCCTGGCCGCCACGAGGTGTCCGTCCTCCAAGAGCGGCTCCACCCGCAGCTCGGCGAGGAGCTGCCCGTCGGGGCCGACGGGGGCCAACTGCAGCGCCGCGTCGCCGTTGTGGAGCGCCACCCACCCGGGCAAGAGGGTGGGCACGCCGGCTCCCACGTCCTCCGCAGCCACCGTCTGCTCCTGCCCCGCTCCCGACGCGCTCACGTGCAAGCTCGTGACGCGGCCCCCATGCGAGCCCGACGGGGTGTCGTCGTCACGCCACGTGACCAGGAGCCCACCATCGCTGGCCGGCGCCACGTCGTAGGCGATGGCGAAGCCCTCGCGGCTGGTGATGGCGCTCGGCTGTCCGTCGGGGCGGCCGCGTGCGTCGAGGGGCACGAGCTCGATCCAGCTCGGCTGGATTCGCTCCGCGAGGTAGCGCCCCTCGGGCTCCGTCCCGGCGTCGCTCTCCGCCCCCTTGCGCGAACGAGCGAGGTAGGCCAGCCAGAACCCGCTCGGACGCGGCACCACCCGCGGCAGCTCGGCGTCGACCTCGTCGGAGGACACCTCGCGCGCATCCTCCCCCCCCTCGAGCGACTCGACCGCGACGGTCGCGAGCATGATGACGCCACGCTCCTGCTTGGCGGTGACGTCGTCCCAGGCGACCACCCCCACCTCGCTCCCGAAGGCCACGTCGAAGCCCCACGACTCGTCTCGCCCCTGCTCGATCTCCGCGCCCCACTGGAGCTCCTCGCCACGCGTACGCAAGAGCCGCAACGCCACACCGCTCGCGTTGGGCTCGAGCATGGCCGCCACCCATCCTTCGCCCTGCCTCACCACCACCGGCGCGTCCACGTCGCCGCGCGCGCGCGAGAGGCTCAAGAGCTGCACCCGATCCGCGCGCTCGGTCACCAGCGCCACCGCGCCGTGCATCTGGCCCTCGATCTCGTGCTTCACCCCCACCGCGAAGCCGTCGGTCACCGCCGTGCCCCGCCCCACCTCCGCCGCGAACGGCTCGAAGCCGGAGTCGTCGGTGGCCTTCGCTCGAGGTCCCACGAGCACCCCCTCGCTCGGACCGAAGGCCGCACAGCGAGGGGGTCCGACCGACGCGTCCACCTCCTCCGGAACCGTCTCCTCCACGCTCGACGAGGGTCGCTCGTCGGGTGCCCACAAGAAGAAGAAGAGCACGACCCCGACCACCGCCAACGCGACGAAGACCCGCACCGGCGTCGAGGCGCGGGGGGGGAGTGGGCGAGGGACGGGAGGCATCGCGCGGATCGGTAGCACGAGATCTCGCCGACGGTCAGGTTGCCGGTGCAACGGGCACGAACCCGTGACTGGCGCACGGGCGGGGCCGGGGTGAGGTCGTCGTCGGTTGGCCGGGGCCGGCTTGCCACCGCTCGGATTTCGAGGCACGGCTCAGCCATGCAGAGCACGCTCCTCAGCGCCTCATTTCGTCGCGCGACCGAGCGATGGTTCCGTCACATCGAGATCGACGACGCGTGGCGCGCGGCCGTCCTGGAGGTGAAGGAGCGCGGCCCTGTGGTGTATGTGCTCCGCAACGTGTCGCTCGTCGACTACCTCGCGCTCGACTATCTGACGCGCGCGCTCTCGCTCCCCCCCATCGGCTTCGTGAACGAGCTGCCACGGGCGTTCTCTCCCACCCGAGAAGGCCGCGGCGAAGGCGACACAGCGACGCTCCGTGCCACCATCCTGCGCGGCGGCTCGGCGGTGTTGTTCATCAAGCGGGCGCCGGCCAGGGGCGACTTGCTGCCCACGCCGCACCGCGGCCGAAAGAGCGCGGGAGAGAAGCTCTTGAGCTCGCTCATCGCGCTGTCGCGGGAGGAGCCCGAGCGCGAGATCATGATGATGCCCCAGACGTTCGTATGGACGCAACGCCCGGAGCGCCGCGGCTTCTCCGCCTTCGACGCCCTGTTCGGACCGGCCGACTTCCCCGGCGAGCTCCGCATGGCGGCCCAGTTCCTCCTCAACTTCAAGAACTGTCGCCTCCGGGCCGGCGAGCCGCTGAGCCTCCGCGATTTCCTCGCCCAGGAGAGGCACGACGAGCCCGTCGAGGTGCTGGTGCGGCGCCTCACCTACGCGCTCCTGCGCAAGGTGGAGCGTGAGCGACGCGTGATCGTGGGGCCGGCCCAGAAGCCTCCCGACCGTATCCGTGAGGAGGTGCTGCGGAGCCCCAAGCTCCAGGACGTGATCGCCGAGCTCGCCGGCCCCGTGCCCGCGCAGCACCTGCTCCTCACCGAGAAAGCGCGCGACATGCTCCGCGAGCTCATGACGGTGCCCGACCCGCAGACGCAGCGCAACATGGCGCGGCTCGCCGAGACCGTGCTCGAGCGCGTCTACGCCGGCATCGACGTCGACCGCGAGGGGCTGGAGCGACTGCGGCAGCAAACGACCGAGGGCTCGGTGGTGCTGCTCCCGAGCCACAAAAGCCACGTCGACTACATCGTGCTCTCCTACGTGCTGCGCAAGAACGGGATCCAGATCCCCGTCATCGCAGCCGGCGACAACCTGTCGTTCTTCCCCGCCGGTCCGATCTTGCGCCGCTGCGGCGCCTTCTTCATTCGCCGCAAGTTTCGTGGCGATCGCCTCTACACCGCCGTGGTGGACGCATACATGCGGCGCCTCTTGCGAGACGGCTTCATGATCGAGCTCTTCCTCGAGGGGGGCCGCTCGCGCACCGGGAAGCTCCTCGCCCCCCAGCTCGGCCTCCTGAACATGCTGGTGGCGGCTGCGCTCGGCGGACGGCCAGTGTTCTTCGTGCCGGTGTCCATCGGCTACGAGCGCCTGATGGAGGAGCGCGTCTTCGCCAGGGAGCTGTCTGGGGAGGAGAAGGCCCCCGAGGACGCCTCGCAGCTCTTGCGCCTGGGCGGGGTGCTCACCGATCGCTGGGGCCGCATCAACCTCCAGTTCGGCGAGCCCTTGTCTCTCGGCCACCTCACGGCGACGCTCGAGGGGGGTCGGATCACCCCCGCGCGCCGCCGCGCCGTCGTCAAACGGCTCGCCCACCACGTGATGAGCGAGCTCAACCGTGTCGCGGGCGTCACCCCCGGCTCGCTCGTCGCCCTGGTGCTCTTGAGCTACGGCCGAAGGGGCGTCTCCTTTCGCGATCTGTCGGCCCAGTGCGAGCGGCTCACCACCATGCTCCTCGCCATGGGGGCCCGCGCCACGCCCTCGCTCGTCACCGATCGCGGCCGCTACCGCGAGGCTGGGATTCGCGAGGCGCTGCGCCTGCACGTGAAGAGCGGCAACATCCGACAGCACGTACCTGGCGACACCCTCACCGCCGAGGGCAGACGCCGCGCCTCGCTCTACTCCGGCACCGACGTCATCTTCACCGTGGAGCCACAGAAGCGACTGCACCTCGACTTCGCCAAGAATCACATCATCCACTGGCTCGTGGATCGCGCGCTGGTGAGCCTGGCCCTCTCTTGCGAGCCTCCTCCCGACACGCGCGGCTCGGACGGAGCGACCGTGGGCGTGCTCCGAGAGCGCGTCCGTTCGCTCTCACGGCTGTTCAAGTACGAGTTCATGTTTCGCGCCGACGCTCCCTTCGACACCATCTTCGACGACGTGCTCGAGGCCATGCTCCGCGCCGGGGAGCTCGCGCACACCGAGGCCGGCGAGGCGGAGCGCGTGACCGCGGGTCCGGGCCACGATGGCCTCGACGGGCGGGGATGGCTCGCGTTCTACGCCCGCCTCGTGCGCAACTTCGTGGAGGCGTATCTGGTGGCGGCCCGCGCGCTGGCGCTCTTGGTGAGAGGCTCGCTGCCGCGCAAAGAGCTCGTGCACAAGGCGCTGCGCCTGGGGGAGCGCATGTTCCTCGAGGGCGACATCGAGCTGAGCGAGTCGGTGAGCCAGCCGATGATCGACAACGCCCTCAGCGCGTTCGTGGATCAGGGCTACGTCTCCCGCGACCGCGATCGGCTCGCCCTCGCCGAGTCGTTCCGCTCGCTCGCGGCCGCTGGCGCCATCGAGGCCCGCGTGGCCGCCTTCGTGGTTCGGGAGCGCGCGTCGTAGCAGTTCCCCCTGTCCGCCGCTCGGCGCGGGTCTTTGACGGGCGAGCGCCGCGTCCCGCGACGCCAGGGACGCTCCACGGCGGCGAGCTCGAGGTGCTCGCTCATGGAAGTTTGCGCGATCTCGTCTCGCCCGGTACATGGACCTCATGGTTTGGGCACGTGCGGGCGCCGGGCTCGCCGGGGCGCTGGGGCTCGCCAGCCTGCTCGGCTGCGTGGGGACCCCCACGCCGTTGGCGCCTTGGGTGGAGGGCTCGCTGGGCTTGCCTCACCACGGCGTGCTCACCGGGGGTGCCAAGCTCAGGAGCGAGGGCCCCGGCTTCGAGCGCTTTCGGAGCGACGACATCCGCTGGGCCAACCCACGCCTCGTCGGCTCGATCGAGCGGGCGGCGGCCCAGGTCGCCCGCGAGCGTCCAGGGGGTGAGCCGCTGATCGTGGCCGATCTGTCGGCCGAGCACGGGGGGCCGATCGTGCGCCATCGCTCGCACCGCAACGGCCGCGACGGTGACCTCCTGTTCTACGTGAGCACCCCCGACGGCCGCCCCAAGAAGAGCCCCGGCTTCGTCCGCTTCGGCGCGGACGGGCTCGCCGAGACGCCCGAGCACGGCTTCGTGCGGTTCGACGTCGATCGGAACTGGCGGCTCGTGCGCGCCCTCGTGACCGACCCCGAGGCGTCGATCCAGTACATCTTCGTGGCACGCTGGATCGAGGCGCTCCTCGTCGAGCACGCCCTCGCCGCCGGAGAGCCGCTCGAGACCGTCTGGCGTGCCCAGGTGGTGCTGCGACAGCCTGGTGACAGCGCGGCGCACGACGATCACTTCCACGTCCGCATCGCGTGCACCCCCGACGAGGCGGCGCGCGGCTGCGCGGAGGGGGGCCCTCAGCGCCCGTGGCTGCCCACCGCGGCCGCGCCCACACTCTCGGACGATCACGTCCTCGCCGCCCTCTTCGACGGCGGGCAAGAGCCCCTCGCGTCGCCGTGACTGCCTCGAACCTCCTCTATCACGCGGACTGCGCGGCCATGTGCGCCGCCCTCCCCGCCGAGATCCGCTTCGATCTGGTGTATCTCGATCCGCCGTTCGCGGTCGGAGGCGGCGCGATGGTGAAGCGCGACGGGAAGGGCCAATCGCGGGGGCGCCGCACCGAGGCCACCGCCCGCGAGGCTTATCGCGACGCGAACGACGTCGCGACCCTCCTCACCCTGCTCGAGCCACGCCTCGAGGCGATCCGCGAGCGCATGAGCGATCGGAGCACGTTGTTCCTTCACATGGACTACCGCGCGGTGTTCGAGACCAAAGTGACCGCCGATCGCCTCTTCGGCCGCCGCGCCTTCATCGGGGAGGTGGTGTGGGCGCCGGGCAACGGCGCGCGCGGGGCCCGTGGCTTCGCCGTCACCCACCAGAACCTGCTGTTGTATGCCAAGCGCGACAAGAAGCACGCACGGTGGCACACCGACCACCCGCTCCTGCGCGAGCCCTACGCCGACACGTCCCTCAGCATGCACTTCAACCGCACCGACGAGGACGGGCGGCGTTATCGTGAGCGCACGATCCGCGACAAGACCTATCGCTACTACGCCGACGAGGGGCGGCGCCTCGGCAGCGTGTGGAGCGACATCCCAGCCATGGTCGCCAACACGCCGCTCATGCGAGAGGGCACCGGCTACCCCACCCAGAAGCCCGAGAAGCTGCTCGAGCGCATCATCCGCGCCGCGAGCACCGAAGGGGACACGGTGGCCGACCCCATGTGCGGGAGCGGGACGACCCTCGCGGTGGCCGCCCGACTCAACCGGCGCTTCGTAGGGAGCGACGTCAGCGACGTGGCGATCGAGGTCGCGTCGCGCCGCCTCGACGCGTCCGCCATCGACTACCGCTTCGAGAGCCTCACCGCGAGCGACAGCGCCTCCACCATCCCCCGCGCGGACGCCGTGCCCGAGCCGGCGCGATCGTAGGCGGTGCCGTGATCGACGCTCGTGCGCACGATGGGGAGGCCCAGCGTCACGTTGACCATCTCGCCGAAGCCCGACAGCTTGCCCGCGATGGTCGCCTGATCGTGGTACATCGCCACCACCCCCGCGAAGGCGCCGGCGCAGGCCAGGCGATACGCCGACTCCGCCCCCATCGGCCCGACGAAGTCGCCGCCGCGTTGGCCCTCGCGCTCGCGGCGAGCGAACTCGATCCCTGGACCGATCACGCGGAGCTCCTCGTCGCCGAGCAGCCCCCCCTCCCCGGCGTGAGGGTTGAGGCCGGCCACCGCGATGGGGCCCGCGCGCCCCAACCGCGCGCATAGCGCGGCGAGGTGAACACAGGTAAAGGCCACCAGCTCTCTGGTGAGCGCTCGCGGCACCCGGCGCAGCGGGAGGTGCGTCGTGGCGAGGGCGGTGGCGAGCACGTCGGCCACGAAGGCCATCACCACCCGGCGCGCCCCGAGCCGCGCCGCGAGGTGCTCGGTGTGGCCACGAAACCGAGCCCCGCTTCTCGCCCCGCTCGACGCGATGACCGCCTTACTCACCGGCGCCGTCACCAGCGCGTCGCAGATCCCGGCGGTGACCAGATCGCAGGCCTCGTCGATCCACGCGAGCTGGGCCCGTCCGTCCGCGCGGGACGGCGCCCCCGAGTGCGCCGGCTCCGCGAGCGGTGTGGCCGCGCTCCACACGCCGATCTTCCGGGGCGGCAACCGGAGGAGCTCGGCCCGGCTCGCCACCGGGGCGAGCCGAGAGCGCGCGGTGCGAGTGAGCGCGGCCGCCGCCTCGATCACCGGCCCGTCGCCCACGAGCAGCACCGCGGCGCCCGGATGTCTCTGGTGGAGCAACGCCGCGCCCCGCACGGCCACCTCGGGCCCGATCCCCGCCGGGCAGCCGAGCGACACCGCGAGCGCGCAGCGCCTCACGCCTCGTCCTCGTGGGTGGCGACCTTGTAGCCAACGCCCCGCAGCGTCACCACCGGCAAGGCGCCACCGAGCTTGCTGCGCAGGCGGCGGATGTGGATGTCGACCGTGCGCGGGCCCCCCTCGTACTCATCGCCCCACACCCGCTCGAGCGCCTCGTCGCGGGAGACCACCCGACCGCGATGCTCGGCGAGGTACAAGAGCAGCGCGAACTCGCGCGCCGTCAGCTTCACCGGCTGTCCATCCACGAAGGCCTCGTGGCCCCCCTTGTCGATCACGAGCCCTCCGAGCTTGATCCGCTCCTCGTTGGTGAAGTCGCTGCGCCGCCACTCGACGTTGCGCACGCGCACGTAGAGCTCGGGGGGCAGGTAGGGCACGAGCACGAAGTCATCGAAGCCGAGCTCTGGATCGAGCCTCCCAACCTGCGCCGCGGTCACCGCCACGATGGCCCCCACCCGCGAGAGCGGCGGCTCGCGCCGCAGCGCACGCAGCGCGGCCCCGGCCAGATCGGGCCGGTCCATCGCCTCGACCACGATCGCGCGGAGCACCTCTCCCTCTCCGGGCACGATCGCCGCCGGCTCGTCCCAGAGATCGATGCGCCGCACCTCCGCCCCGAGCTGGCGCAAGAGCGCCACCGCGCCCTCCTCGCGCTCGAGGTCGGGCCCGTGCCCCACCACCGCGATGAACGAGCGTGCCACGAAGCGCTCAGCCGAGCTTGGTGCCGCCGACCGTGATCTCGTCGATCTTGACGGTGGGACAGCCCACCCCCACCGGTACGCTCTGGCCGTCTTTGCCGCAGGTCCAGATGCCGTCCGAGATCTCCACGTCGTTGCCCAGCATGCTCACCTTGTTCAGCACGTCGGGTCCGTTGCCGATGAGGTTCACGTCTTTGAGGGGTGTGGTGAGCTTGCCGTCTTCGATGAGGTAGCTCTCGGTGAGCGAGAACACGAAGTCGCCGTTCGAGATGTCGACCTGGCCACCCCCGAAGCGCTTGGCATAGATGCCCCGCTTCACCGAGCGCAGGATCTCCTCGGGGTCGCTCTGCCCGGCGAGGAGGATGGTGTTGGTCATGCGCGGCATCGCGTTGGAGGCGTAGCTCTCGCGGCGCCCGTTGCCCGTCGACTCGCGCTGATAGTGACGCGCCGACAACCGATCGTGCATGTAGCCCACGAGCGTGCCGTTCTCGATGAGGACCGCCCGCTGGGGCTCGTTCCCCTCGTCGTCCACGTTGATGGTGCCGCGCGACTGCAGGAGCGTGGCGTCGTCGACCACGGTGCACAGCTCGCTCGCCACCTTCTGGCCGATCTGGCCCGCGTAGCGGCTGGTGCCCTTGCGGTTGAAGTCGGCCTCGAGACCGTGACCCACCGCCTCGTGGAGCAGGATGCCGCTGTCACCGGGCGCGAGTACCACCTCCATCTGGCCCGCGGGCGCCTCCTGTGCGTCGAGCATGGCCACCGCCCGCTCCGCCGCCTGGGTGGCGTGCCACTCGGGCGATCGATCTTCGAAGTAGCCCATCGTCATGCGGCCCCCGCCCCCGCTCGAGCCCGACTGACGTTTGCCGTTGCGCTCCGCGATCGCCTGCACCGAAAAGCGAATCATCGGCTGCACGTCGAAACACAGCCGGCCGTCGCTGGTGGCGATGAGGATCTCCCGCACGCCCTCCGCGAAGCTGGCCTCCGCCCGCAGGATCGCCGGGTCGAACGCGTGGGCGGCCAGGCTCGCACGCTCGAGGAGCGCGCGCTTGTCTTCGCTCGCCTCGTCGATCGAGTACCGGTCGAGGTCGTAGCGGTGGGGCAAGCGCCGCTCGGAGAGCTGGACGGGGGTTGGGTGTCCCCCCTCGTTCGCGATCCGCGCCGCGGTCTCCGCCGCGCGCTTCATCTCCTCGAAGGTGAGCTCCTGAACGAACGCGTAGCCCGTCGCGTCGCCCTTCTGCACACGGACGCCGACCCCCACCGAGACGCTCCGGGAGGCCGCCTTCAGGATCCCCTCATCGAAGCTGAAGCCGCCGCTCCGCCGATACTCGAAGAACAGATCCGCGTAGTCGCCGCCCTTCGACAGACAGATGGCGAGCAGCCGCTCACAGGTGGCAGCGTCCACGGCGGCGTCGCCCGACGGGGCGAAGGGGGCGAGGTAGGGGCGATCGGTCATGCGGAAAGCATGCCACACCCCACTGGCCGTGATCATCGCAGCCTGCGAAAAACCGCCGGCACCGCTCGCGCGCCGCTCGTGGCTCGACCGGCGAGCAGAGCAAAGCTTTACGCCCCCCCTCAAACTCGATAGGCCAGCCGCCGATGAAGGTTGATCTCGTTCTCATCTGGCTGCACCTCTCCGCCAACATCCTCTGGATCGGCGCCATCCTGTCGGTGGCGCTGGTGTTGATGCTGCCCAAACCCGACGCCAAGGCGCGGGGCGAGGTCGCCAAGACCATCTACTTGCGGATCGCGACCCCCGGCTTCGTCCTGTCGTTCATCGGCGGGCTGGTGCGGTTCATGATGGACGTCGGCCACTACGGCAAGACGCCGTGGATGCACATCAAGCTCTTGTTCGCCCTCATCGTCATCGCCCTGCACCACGTGATCGGGGCGCGCGCCAAGAAGATGGCGAGCGGTGACGTCACCGACGCCGGGCCCACCAAGGCGCTCTTCATCGCCACCATCGCCTGCGTGCTCGTGATCGCCTTCCTGGTGACGTTCCGCTTGCCCGGCGGTTGAGCCACGAGCGGCGGTGGAGCGAGCTCCGGCGCGGGCCTCTCGGCGCGTCGATCTGCACGCTCGTACAAAATGTGAAGGATCGCTCCCTACATCCGCGCACCTCATGTCGTTAAGTCGCGCGAGGGATGTCCGATCTTTATGTCGTTACGAAGATTTGTCGCCTTGTTGGCGCCTGGTATTCTCGATAGTAGTGATGGTGGTGCGTGTGTTCCTCCGGGCTGCTGACGGTCTCGAGCCTCCCCGGGTTCGCGGCAGCCGCGGGTGGTGGCATGCCCGCCTCCCTCGGGGGGGGGAACCCCGGGGGCAACCCAGCAACATGAGCTCCTGAAGTCCCACCTCGTGGCGATCGATCGCGAAAAGGTCCTGCAGTCGGCGCAACGACACGTCGACAAGAAGCGCTACGACAAAGCGATCGCAGACTACCGCCGGCTGATCGCAGAGGATCCCGGCGACGTGCGCACGCTGCTCAAGATCGGCGATCTGCACCTGAAGCTCGATCAGCACGAGCAGGCGATCTCCACCTACGAGCAGGTGGGCGAGTTCTACTACCGCGAGGGCTTCTCCGTGAAGGCCATCGCGGTCTACAAGCAGATCCGCGGGATCATTCGGCGCCACGCGGCCCACCTCGAGGGCCGCTACGGCCACATCGTGCCCCGCCTCGCGGAGATCTACACGCAGCTCGGCCTCACGAGCGACGCGCTCGCCGCCTACGACGAGGTGGCCACGCGGCTGCGGTCCGAGGGTCGCGAGCGCGACGCGCTCGACATCTTCAAGAAGGTGGTCGAGCTCGATCCCCAGAACCCGATCGCGCACCTTCGAGTGGCCGACTCGCGCGCTCGCCTCGGCGACATCGACAAAGCCGTGGATCGCTTCGGTGAGGCGGCGCGCATCATGGTCAAGCTCGGCCGCCGGGACGACGCCCTCAAGGTGCTCGACCGGCTGCTCGAGTATCGCCAAGACCCACGGTACGCGCGCATGGCCGCCGAGCTGTTCCTGGATCGAGCGGGCCCCAACGACGGGATGGCCGCCCTCGCCAAGCTGCAGCTCGCGTTCAAGGCCGATCCGAAAGACCTGTCCACGCTGGCGATGCTCGCGCAGGCGTTCGACTCCATCCAGCAGCCGAAGAAGGCCATCGAGGTGCTCAAGGAGTCGGCCCGCATCGCCAAAGACGTTGGCGACCGCGCCACCTTCAACCAGCTCATCGACACGCTGCTCAAGCGCGCCCCGGACGACACCCTCGTGGTCCGGCTCAGCGCCCAGCGCAAGCCCTCGGTCGCGCCCACCGACGACGCGGACGTCGAGGTGGAGGTGCTCGACGACGCCGAGCTTCAGTCGATGGAGGAGGTGTTCGAGCTCGCCGAGGAGGAGCTCGTCGAGCACGTGGGGGTGGAGCCCGGCTTCGACACGATGCTCGAGGGGCCGGGCGATGGCGAGGGCAGCGCGGTGCGGCGCCTCCTGCTCGAGGCGGAGCGGCAGGAGCAAGCGGGGCACGCAGCCCACGCGATCCAGCTCTTGCGCGACGGCCTGCGCAACCTCGGCGGCTCCCACGCCCTGCGCCACAAGCTGAGCGATCTGTTGCTCGAGGTGGGCGACATGGCCGGCTGCATCACCGAGAAGCTCATCCTCAGCCAAGAGCTGGCCAACGAGGGCGGCGTCGAGCGCGCGGTCGCGATCCTCGACGAGGTGCTGCTCCTGTCGCCGGGGCAACCCGACGCGCTGCAGATGCGCGCCAACATGGGATACCCGCTCCACAACGCCACCCAGCCGCTCTCGTCGTACGACGTGGAGTCGGGCGGCGTGGAGGAGGCGCTCCATCGCTCGCGCCACCACAGCGCTCCGATGATGACGCCGGTGACGCTCGACGATCCGTTCGGCCAAGCGCCCCCGATGGCGCAGCACTACGGCCACCATCACGCGCCCCAGCCGTCGCAACACCTGCCCGATCCACGCGCCGCCCAGGCCGCGAGCCTCGATGAAGAGGCCCTCGATCGGGCGGAGGCGCTCGCGGCAGAGGGGCGCTTCGACGAGGCTCGCGTCCTCTTGCACGGACAGCTCGCGTTGCTCCCCAACCACCCGCTGGTCCTCGATCGGCTCGCCGATCTGGACGCCATGATGCAGGCGCCGCGGTCGGTGCCAGGGGGGCCCCACTCCTCGCAGCACCCGGTGTCGTCGCCCCACATCCACGCGAGCGCGTCCTACCCCAACATGCCCCACGCGCCGGTGTCGCAGCCGATCCCGCTGCAGGGCGACTACGCGCCCGAGTACCACCAGCACAGCGCTTACGATCCGCGCGATCAGCGCGCGTCCTACGACGCCTACCAAGATCACTACCCGCCGTCGGACGTACACAGCCACCCCGCTCACGCTCAGCATGGGCACGACCACGGCCGTGGCTCGTACGCGGGCCCGCAGCTCACCCCCGAGGTCGACGCGGTGCTCGATCAGGTGCGCCAGGGCGTGCGCAACCAGGTGGCGGAGAGCGACGCCGCCACCCACTACGATCTCGGCGTCGCCTACTACGAGATGGGCCTGCACTCGGACGCCATCAGCGAGCTGACGCTCGCGGCGCGCGATCCTTCGCGGGAGTGTGTGTGCCTGTCGATGATCGGCACGATCCAGCTGCAGATCGGCGACTACGACGCCGCGCTCGAGGTGCTGCACCGCGCCCTGAACTCGCAGTACAAGACCGCCGACCAAGAGCTCGCCCTGGCCTACGAGATCGCCAACACCTACGAGATGAAGACGATGCCGGAGCAGGCCCTGCACTACTTCGAGTGGCTCGTGTCGGTGAGCCCCGGCTACGACGATCCGCGTGGCACGCCGGTCGACCGCACCCACCGCCTCCGCACCGAGTCGGGCGCCCAGCCGCGGCCCCAGGCTCCGCACGTCTCACCGAGCGCCGCCGAGATGAACGACGCGTTCGACGACCTGTTCGAGAAGGGCCACTGAGTCCTTTGGAGGGTGCTGCCGCACCCTCCCCCCACGCTTCGCGTGGGGCCCCCCTCCCACC
>CAYOAL010000097.1:0-40090 GCA_964401935.1 uncultured Polyangiaceae bacterium | reverse complement strand
AAGAGAAGAAGGCCGCGGAAGAGAAGAAGGCCGCGGAAGAGAAGAAGGCCGCGGAAGAGAAGAAGGCCGCGGAAGAGAAGAAGGCCGCGGAAGAGAAGAAGGCCGCGGAAGAGAAGAAGGCCGCGGAGGAGAAGCGCGCGGCCGAAGAGAAGCGCGCCGCCGAGGAGCAGGAGGCCGCGGAGGAGCAGCGCGCCGCGCAGGAGCAGCGCGCCGCCGAAGGGCAGCGCGCCGCGACGGAGAAGGCCTCGGACGCGCCGAGGCGGTCGCGGACGAAGCTGGAGCGACGCACCTCGTCAGGTCGCACGTCGAAGAGCGGCGGAAAGCCGGCGGCGGCGCGAGCACCTACGCGCGAAGGACCCGCCGTCCAAGCGCGCCAAGAGCCTTCGGAGCGTCGCGTCAGGCTCGGCAGCGGGAGGCCGATCCCCCACGCTTCGCCCAGCCTCTCGGACGCCGAGCTCGTGTCTCGCGACGAGCGAGACCGCCGCATGGACGCGGCGCGCGAGCTCGTCTCCTCGCTCCCGCCGCGCCAGTCGACGCCGGGACCACGGGTGGAGGGTGAAGACCTGCTCCTCGACATGTTCGATGCGATGAGCGGCCTGAGCTACATCGACAACGCGCTCGACGGCGCCGACTTCGTCTTGCAGACCGCGCTCGAGAAGCTCCCCTGCGAGCTCGGCCTGGTCTCTTTGTTCGACATCGACAAGCGTCAGTTCGTGGTCGTGTTGCAGACCGGCGGCGCCCGGAGCGGCCTCCTCTTGCGGGTGGACGAACGGGCCGAGCTGCCGCGAAGCGCCATGAAGAGCACGACCGCGGTCCTCGTCACCAAGCCGAAGAGCGTCGATCCCCGCTACGAAGCGATAGGGGTCGTCCCTCGTGAGCTCGTCTGCATCCCGGTGGAGAAGGCGGGGCGGTACCTCGGCCTCATCGAGCTGGTGAACCCCCTGGATGGAAACGCCTTCAGCGAAGCCGACGGGCACGCGCTGTCCTACATCGGCGAGCAGTTCGCAGCGTTCTTGAGCGAGCGGGGGATCCTGCTCGATCCGGAAGCCATCGTCGCGAGCGCTCGGGCGTCCGGGTAGCGCGTGCGAGAAAAGGTGCTCTATTTCGGCCTGGTGCCGGCGATCGTGATCGCCGTGCTGTTGCTCGGCGCGGCCGCGCTACGCACGACGCTGCAGATCGAGCGCGCCACGCAGCAGACGGTGATGGATGCGACGTGGTCCCTGGCGCAAGAGCGCGTTGACCGTCTCGACAAGATGATCATCGCGCAAGACAACGCCATCGACGCGACGGTGAACGTGGCCGCGCTCTCCACCCTCGCGACGCGCTGGTTGCCCAACGCGGCGCGCGAGACGCCGACCGTTCGCGCCGTGCTCGTGCTCGACGCGGAGAGCGCGGAGCACGAGGTGCGGGCCTTCGTGTCGCGTCGACCGGGTCCCGAAGACGACTCCTTTCGGCGAGCCCTCGTCAACCGCCTCATGCCGGAGATGGAGCTCGGCGAAGATGGCGAGCAGCTGCGGCATCTGCACCACGCGCTCGACAAACAGAACTACCTCATCAGCTACTGGCAGCGCACCGCCGGCGGCCGGCGTCACCTCATCGTGGTGTGGCACTACGTGGAGAAGCTCGTGCTCGAGGTGATGCCCCAGCTCTACGGCGACGTCGATCGCCATAGCCGCGTGAACGTCGTCGATCAGGACGGCAGGATCTTGTTCGGCGAGCCCTTGCGGGGGAGCGGCCCCACCGTCGGCCTGCAGTTTCCCACCACGCTGTATGCGTGGCGGCTCAACGTGGCGCTGACGAGCGCCGAGACGTTGGCGGAGCAGGCCATGCGGCAGCGCTACGTTCAGCTCGGCGTGGTGGGCTTGGCCATGCTCATCGCCATCGTCGGCATCGTCATCATCGTGCGCGCGGCTGTGGAGGAGCGCCGGCTCGCGGCGCTTCGGAGCGAGTTCGTCGCCAACGTGTCTCACGAGCTAAAAACTCCGCTGGCCTCGGTGCGCATGTTCGGCGAGATGCTCCTCACGCGTCGCGTGGCGAACGAGGACAAGCGGAAGGAGTACCTTCAGATCATCGTCGGCGAGAGCGAGCGCCTCACAAGCCTCATCGACAACGTGCTCGACTTCGCCAAAGTGGAGGGGGGGCGCAGCGCGTACGAGTTTGGCGACGCCGATCTCGCGGAGGTGGCGCTGCACGCCGTGGAGCTCTTGCGCTATCGCGGGGAGCGGGAGGGGGTGGCGCTCGAGACCGACGTGAGCCCGGCGCCCATCGTCGTCGACGCTCGCGCCGTGGAGCTCGCCCTCGTCAATCTCCTCGATAATGCTCTGAAGTACGCGAAGGGTACCGAGCACATCGACGTGATCGTTCGGCCCACTCCGAGTGGAGGCGCCACGCTGCGCGTGGTCGATCTCGGGCCCGGGATCGAGCGAGACGATCAGCGCCGGATCTTCGACCGCTTCGTGCGCGGGCGCGGCGCCCAGGCGATGCACGTGCGAGGGAGCGGCATTGGCCTTGCGCTGGTGAAGCACATCGCCGAAAGTCATGGGGGTGTGGTGCGCGTGGAGAGCCCGATCGTGGATGGGCGCGGGAGCGCATTCGAGATCGTCTTCCCGCCCATCCCACCTCGGGCGGCGCGCGAACGTGCCAACCACGACCGAAAACGGGGGAGCGAAGCATGATCGAGATGTTCGAGCGACGATCCACGGGGCACAGAGACATCGTGGGGCTCTTGCTCCTCGCCGGCGCGTTCGGCTGCTCGCCGAGCACCGAGCAAGCGTCGACGGCGTCGCCCGAGACGGCGCCCGCCGAGACGGCGCCCACTCAGACCGCGCCCGCCGAGGCCGCGCCCACCGAGGCCGCGCCCACCGAGGCGACCTCCTCCGAGACGCCCCCGGCAGCGAGCGCGAGCGCGCCGGAGCCGACCGCTTCCCCGTCGGCCTCGCCCTCAGCGGCTCCGGGCCCCGAGCCCGCTAACGCCGTCGACCCGGCCCCCGCCGTCGACGGCGTCCCCGGAGCGAACCTGACGATGACGTCGGTGAGCGCGGATGGGCTCGAGCTCACCGACGTGAGTTGCAAGGCCGAGGGGCTCGGCTTTCTTGGCGCGGTCGTCGTGGCGGGCTCGCTCGCCAAGAAGAAGGGCGCCTTGAAAGCATGTGGGAAGGGAGCGTCGCCGCGCGTCTTCTGGTCGTTCGCCGGCGGCTCGATCACGAGCGTGAGGGTGGATCACTCCGATGCGCGCGTCGTCTCGTGCGTCACCACCGCGCTGAAGAACGCGGCCGCCCCGGGCACCGGCACCTGCGCGGCGACCCTCTCGCTCTGAGGCGCGGTCGCTGCTCTCCGCGCTGCACGGGCCGCCATGCCCCCGAGCGCTGCCCGCCTGCCGTCACTCGTCGAAGTCGCCCGAGAGGTCGTCGCCGGTGAGGTCTTGGGCGTCGGTGTTGGCAGGACCGTCGCCCGTCTTGGGCGCGGGGGAAGGCGGAGCGGGCTCACCCGCGTCGTCGCCCTCGTCGCCCTCCTCGGAGCCCGGGTCTCGCGACGGCTCGCCCTCGTCGCCCTCGGGCGGGGCGCCGTCGGCGCTCGGATCGTCGGCGGAAGCGTCGGCCACCGGCTCCGGGGGCGGCGGCTCGGGCATGGGCAGCGCCTCGAGGGCCTTGTCGAGGGCCGCCTTCTGCGCCTCGAAGGCCCCACGCTCCGCCACCGGGAGCAGGCGCCACGCGTCGAGCTTGAGCTCGAGCGGGTTGAAGAACTTGCCGTCGCGCTTGGCGCTGAAGTGCAGGTGAGGGCCCGTGGAGCGGCCGGTGGAGCCCACGTAGCCCACGAGCTGACGCGTGCCGACTTTGTCGCCGACCTTGAGGCCGGCCGCGAACTTCGAGAGGTGAGCGTAGCCCGTCTGAACGCCACCCGGGTGATCGATCAACACGAGGTTGCCGCTCGCGCCAGCCGGACCCACCATCGAGACCGTCCCGCGAAACGCTGCGTACACCGGGGTGCCCGAGGGGGCGCCGTAGTCCGTGCCGTTGTGTGGCATCACGCGGTTGAGCACCGGGTGCATGCGCTTCGGGTTGAAGTGCGAGGTGATGGGCGCGCCAGGCACCGGGGTGCGCCACCCCTTGTTCGTCGGGCGACGGCCCTCGGCGTCGACGTAGCCGCTCGACGGGCCCGCCTCGAACCAATACGCACGCTCGGGTTTCTTCGCGGGATCGGGGGGGATGTACTCGATGGCCTTGATGCGCTCGTACGCGACGAACGCGCCGAGCGCCGTCTTCTCCACCACCACGAGCCTGACCGCTCCGCCCTCCTCGAAGGCCTCGTGCGACGTGCGCCCGTTGAAGGCCCGGTCGATCATGGGTGCGAGCCCCGGCTCGAGGCCTGCGCGCTTGTAGCTCTCGGTGAAGTCTTGGCCGATGTAGAACGACGTGGCGAACTCTTCGTAGCCCACGTGCATGTCGAGCTGCTTGCCCTCGAGCAAGCCGGAGTCGTTGGCCTTCGCTTGGTAGATCTCGGTCTTGTCGACCTCGTACTCGAAGGCGACCACCTGCTTGGTGCCGCGCTTCATGGCGACGGTGAAGGCGTCGTTCTTCCCGGTGCGGTCGAACTTGCGCACGCCCTCCAGGGCCTTCATGATGCGGTACACCTCGGCCTTGGGCACACCCGCTTCGTTCAGCGCGACGATGAAGGAGCGACGGTCGGTCTTGCCGCGGGCCATGAGGTGGGTTCCCTCGAGGGCCTTCACCCGCCAGGGGCTCGGCAACAGCTTTCGCTCGCGTTTCTTCGGCGCCGGCGTGCTCGGGGCGTTCACCTCGAGCGGCGTCTCGGCGCTCTCGGACGCGGCGGCGCGGGCCGCGACCGCCCGCTGGTCTTCCACCGGGAACACCTGGATCAACAGCGCTACCATCGACGCGACGGTGGCGAGCCCGAACAGGCCACCGAACACCGCCGTCATGCGTGGTGAGATGGTGGGCGGCTCCGTTGGCCGCGACAAACCCATCACTTGCAGGCCGCTTGGCTCCGAGATAGGGCTCTTCGCCCGTTGACCGCTCTCGGTGAGTCGGGAGCGGTCATCGCCACGCCTGTCGGCAGGCGCGCTTGGGGGACGGCTCGGCACCACGTGCCGCGGCCTCGCAGAGGCTGTCCCGTCGTCCACCATCGAAGGCGTCTAGCAGCAACATTTGAGTGAAGCAACACGATGACGGTTCGCGAGCTGACCGCGGCACAGTGCCGCCTAAACATCGAGCCCAGCAGCCTGAACATGAAGACGACCGACGACGTCGCGCCGTTGTCGGGCATCGCTGCCCAGCAGCGCGCGCTCAAGGCGTTGGAGTTCGGGCTCGACATTCGCCAGCCGCGCTTCCACGTGGTGGCGGTCGGCGATCCAGGTTCTGGCCGTACGTTCAGTGTTCGCTCCGTCGCCAAGCGTCTCGCGGCCGGCCGCCCCACGCCAGACGACGTGTTGCTCCTCCCCAACCCGGTGAAGCCGAGCCAGCCCACCGTGCTCTGCCTGCCCGCCGGGGAGGGGCCCGCGTTCGTCGAGGCGATGGAGGAGCTCCACGAGAGCCTGGTGGAGGGGCTCCGGCGCGTCCCCGAAGGCGAGCGCTTCAAGCACGTGCGCAACCGGGTGGAGCGTCGCGCGCAAGAGGCAGAGTCGGATCTCGAGTCGGCGCTCCACGAGGTGGGGGAAGAGCTCGGCCTCGAGGTCACGCGGAGCGACGACGAGGTGAAGGTGACCGGGGCCGATGGCGAGGAGCCGTCGCCGGAGGCGCTGCGCGCCATCACCAAGGCGGTGGAGGAGTTCGAGGAGGAGCTCCTCGAGCTTCAGGATCAGATCGACACCGATCTTCGCGGCGAGCTGAAGCGGCTCATGCTCGAGGCGGTGAAGGGCTGCTTCGAGCCGGTCAAGGAGCGCTTCGAAGGCAGTGAGCCCATCACCCAGTTCCTCGACGGCGTGGAGACGCTCGTGAGCCGCGAGGTGCGGCACCTCATCGAGGACAGCGGCGAGGAGGCGGGCACGCTCAACGCGGGCGTGGTGGTGCCAACCCCGCTGACGGAGCAGAAGCCAGGGACCGGGGCCCCGGTGGTGGAGGTGGCGTACCCCACACTCACCGCCTTGTTCGGCCGCAGCCACGTGCCACCCGACTCGGGGTTCCCGCCGGAGCCCGGCTTTGCGGTGCCAGGGGCCCTGCACCAGGCCAACGGGGGCTTCCTGATCCTCCCCGCCAACATGCTCCTCCGCAACGGGGTGTACGAGCAGCTGAAGGCCTGCCTCCTCGCCGGCCGCTTCATCGTCCCCGAGCACGACCCCTCGTACTTCCGCGGCACGGTGGAGGAGCTGTTGTTCCCTCCCATCCCGATCGACGTGAAGGTGGTGCTCATCGCGAGCCCTCACCTCTACCAGGAGCTTCACGAGGCGGATCCCGAGTTCTCCCAGCTCTTCAAGGTGCAGGCCCGGTTCGAGCACACGCTCGACATCGGCAAGGCGCTCGTGACCTATCCAGCGTTCCTCGCCGGCTTTCTGCGGACACGCGAGCTGCCGCCGCTCACGGCACGCGCGGTGGTAGAGCTGTTGCACTACGGCTGCCGCCTCAACGAGAGCCAGACCAAGGTCACGGCGCAGCTCGGGTTGATCGCGGAGGTCGCCTCCGAGGCGGCGTACCGCGCCCGTCGCAAGGGCGAGCACGTGGTGGATCTGGAGGTGGTGCGGGAGGCGCTCGACGCCGCGCATTGGCGCGGCCGCTATTATCAAGACGAGGTTCATCGGCTGCTCAGCGACGGCACCATCCGCATCGAGGTGACCGGGACGCGCGTGGGCCAAGTGAACGCGATCAGCGTGATGAGCGACGGGCCGTCGGTCTTCGGCAAGCCTTGTCGTGTCACCGCGGTCACCTATCCCGGCATCGAAGGGCCGGTGAACATCGCGCGCGAGGTAGAGATGTCCGGCCCCATCCACAGCAAGGGCGTGCTCATCCTCAAGGGCTTCCTCGCGGCGCGGTTCGCGCAGTCGCGACCGTTGATGTTCGGCGCGTCGCTGGTGTTCGAGCAGACCTACGAAGCGATCGACGGTGACAGCGCGTCCACCACGGAGCTCTACGCGCTCTTGTCGTCGCTCTCCACCATTCCCATTCGGCAGAACCTCGCGGTCACCGGCAGCGTCGATCAGCACGGGATGATCCAGCCGGTGGGCGCCCTCAACGAGAAGATCGAGTCGTTCTACGACGTGTGCCGCGAGCTCGGCCTCACCGGCGATCAAGGGGTGCTCATCCCGATGCGCAACACCGACGCGCTGATGCTGCGCCCCGACGTGGTCGCGTCCGTGGCCGCAGGCGAGTTCCACGTGTACGCCGTCGACTGCGTCGAGGAGGGCATCGAGCTGCTCACCGGGATGGCGGCGGGGGAGATGGACGCGAACGGACAGTATCCGCACAACACCGTGTTCGGCGCCATCCAGGCGCGACTCGAGCGATTCCAACGCGCGCTCAACGGCCACCACCACTGACACCGCGGCCGTGTGGTATAGGAAGCCCCATGCGCACTGGGGGATCTCGTTGGGCTTCGTTCCTCGCTCCGACCTTGTTCGTGGCCCTCGCCTGTGGCCCGGCCTACGAGCCGAAGAAACCGGTGTTGCGCGGCGACGAGCTGATCGGCGAAGACGAGGCCAACGTCGACGTGACCAAGGCGAAGGTGCACATCGAGAACGCGGTGGCCGCTCTGCGCGACGGCAAGCTCGAAGAGGCGCGGCGTGAGCTCGATAAGGCGGAGCCTTACGCCGACGAGCTCAAGCGTGAAGAGATCCGCCGCGTGAGGCAGAGCGTCGACGAAGAAGAGGCCAACCAATCGATCCCCGCCATCCACAAGCTCGCGGAGTCGGGCAAGTGCGAGGCGGCGGTGAAGCAGGCGGCCGCGGTGATGGAGGCGCGGAAGCAGACGAGCATCCCCAGCTTCATCAAGAAGGGCACCTCGAAGAAGCTCCTCGGCTGTCTGCTCAACCAGCTCACGATCGATCTGAGCGTGGGGCGCGAGCTCGCCGAGAGCCCCGACGTCAAGACCACGCTCGACAAGAGCGACCACCAGACGTTCATCACCAAGGTGACCGACGCCACCGTGCAAGAGCTCATCGAGAAGTTCGAGGAGCCGCTCGCGCAGCGCGAGTGGGGCAAGGCGAAGGCGTTGCTCGACGAGCTCTTGGAGCGCAAAGAGGCGGGCGCCAACGAGTACAACCGCATCATGGGCCTCATCCGCGAGGGGATCGGCAAGGAGATCGAAGAGAAGGTCACCGCGGCGCTCGACGAGAAGAAGGGCGTGGCCGACGTCCTCACCGAGGTGGACGAGCTCATCGCGGTGGGGGAGTGGGGCAAGAAGCAAGGCAGCGCGGTGGGGGGCGAGCCCTTTCCGGCCACGCTCGCGGCGGCGCGCGACCGGCTCGCGCTCTGGGCGGTGTGCGTCGGCTTGAAGTGCAACCTCGTGTCGCCGCGTGCGAGCTTCACCTACGGGCACGTGGACGTGATGCCGACGCTCGAGCCCACCACGGGCAAGAAGGTGAGCCAGATCCAGCACGGCACCGAGGTGTGGCGACTGGCGGAGTCGAGCGGCTGGATTCTCATCGCCAAGAAGGACCCGGGCACCGTCGACGACATCGGCGAGCGCGTGAAGAAGGCAGCGGGTTGGATCAAGGCGAGCGGCAACAAGCTCGAGGACACCCGCGAGATGTTGCCTCCTGGCGACTCCATCGTCGGCGCGCGGGTGTGGGGACCTTTGCGCGAGGGCCAGAAGGAGTGGGAGCTCGGCAAGGTGATGGAGGTGAAGGGCAACGATCTCGCCGTGCAGCGCATCGCCGACTTCGCGATCATCACCGTCGCGCGCAGCGCGGTTCGGTTCGGCACGGTCAGCGCGGGCACCAAGGTGCTCGCTCGCTGCGATCATCCGCTCAACCTCGAGCCGGCGGTCATCGACAAGGTCTCGCTGCCCAAGTCGGGCGACCCGGTGGCCACGCTGACCTGTCTGGAGGGCGGCAAGCGGTCGTCGCTCACCCGTCAGGAGCAGCTCGGCGCCCTCCGCTCCAAGCCAGAGTGGCTCCCCCCGCGCAGGTGACGCTCGTCGAGGGGGCGGTGGGCGCGAGCGAGCGACTGGAGGGGGTCGACCATGAGGCGCGGCCGTGGCCCGTCGCTCGGTGGCCCGTCGCTCGGAGCGCGAGGGCGATCACTCGTCGATGGACGGGTTGTCTTCCTCGCCGCTGACGACGGGCGTCGCCGAGCTGCCGAGCTCGTCCACGATCGACATGTAGCTGTGCGGCTTGGTGTCGGCGAGGGCGGAGAGCACCGTCCACTGCGACGCGGTGCCGGTGTACCAAGGCGCGGGCTGGGCGTTGACGATCACGTCGAGGAACTTCGTGCCGTTCGGATCGAGGTCGGTGCCGTTGAGCGCGATGCGAGCGTCGACGAGGGTGCGATCGAGATAGGCGAAGGTGCTGCAACCGTCGATGAACCACACCTGATAGTGCTGCTCCTTCACCTGCTCCTTGGCCGCGAGCGCCTTGATGTTCTTCGACAAGCCGCTGTGTCCGCCGTAGCTGATGAAGTCGGCCTCTTTGGAGAGGGGGCCGAAGCGCGCGTCGAAGCGCTGTCCGACGTGTTGGAGGGAAGCAGCGAGGAGCGCGTTCACGAGGAGCTTGCCCTCGCCGCCACCCGGTGCCTCGACGGTCGCCTCGAACTGCCAGTCGTCGTAGATGCCGCCGCCGCTCTCGCCGGCGGTCTCCACCCCGTCGGGGTGCGCCGCAAGCAGCTTGCGCTTGAAGCCGTCGTACTGCCGCACGCCGATGTCGTTCGTGTCGTAGCTCGAGGCCGAGTCGGTGCCGTGCACCAGCACCATGCGAAACACGCCGTCGTCCCAGAAGCGCTCGTGCTCGGGGCGCTTGTCGGTGGTGGTGCGGGGATGCACCGCGACCGTGGCCACCACGTCGAGGGCGTCACCTTCGGCGATCTCGCAGTTGTGGCTCGAGATCGGCGTGAAGTCGTACCAGAGCGCGTCGGTGCCGTAGTGGGCCTCGCCACACTTGTCGCGGTAGGCGCTGTTGAAGGCGTTGAGGCCTGCGGGATCGGTCCGCAGTGGGGCGACGACGCGGTAGGTCTCGGGGACGGCCCGGTGCTTGGGCCACGCCACGGGCAGCTTCGCGTTGTAGGTCACGCGCTCGAGGCCGTCGTCGAGCGCCTCCACGTTCACGTCGGCGAGCTCCACAAAGCCAAACTGACCGTGGCCTCGGTGCGACTTGTCGAGCTCGCCCGAGAGATAGAACAGCTGCGTCACGATCGCCTTCTTGCGCTCGGCGTCGGTCTCGGCGCGCTGCGCAACCACCTCGCCCGCGAAGCTGAGCTCCAAGAAGACGGCGTCTTTGCTGGTGAGGTCGTCGCTCTCGGTGGTGACGTCGTCGGTGACGCAGGCGGTGGCGCCCAGGGCGCCGAGCACGGTCGCAGCGAGGAGGCGGTTCAGGTGGCGCAGTGGGTTCAGGGGGCGCGCGGAGCTCATGTGGCCCACTGTATGCAAGTGTCAGGCCCGGTCGGGGGCGGTCGGAACTGCCCGTTGGGCGCCGCAACACATCGAGATCGCGCGGGTCCGCGCGGCCGTGGGCGCGTCGCGATCCGGGACGCGTGGCCCAGGGGCCGCGACGCCGGCGACCGAGCTGCGGTGGGGGAGGTGGGCGGCCCCGATCGGCTGGCCCTTGATTTCGCGGGCGGTTGCCACGTAAGAAGGCCACCCCCATGCCGGCCAGCTACTTCGACGTCGACGGGACGCTGGTGTCCACCAACCTCATCCCGCCGACGATGTACTACCTGCTCAATCAGCCCACGCCGCTCCACGTGGTCGAGAGCCTCGGCAGGGCGCTGCTCAAGGCCCCGATCATGGCGTGGGCGGAGCTGCAGGATCGCCGCCTGTTCAACGAGGTGCTCTTCAGCGTGTTCGAGGGCATGAGCGAGGACCGGCTCGTCACGCTCGCCGACGACGTGTTCGAGCGCGTGCTCAAGCCGAACCTCTTCCCCAAGGCGCGCGACCTCGTGAAGACCTCCCTCGACAAGGGGCACGACGTGATCTTGATCTCGGGGGCGCTCGACGTGGTCGTGCAACACATGGCGCGCTATCTCGGCGCCACCGGCTTCATCGCCAACCGCCTCGAGATCCACGATCGCCGCGCCACCGGCAAGCTCCTCCGCCCGGTGGTGGCCGGCCCGAACAAGGCGCTCCTCATCCGCGAGCACGCCCGCACCCACGGGCACAACCTCGATCACTGCTTCGCCTACTCCGACAGCTACTCCGACGTTCCGATGCTCTCCATCGTGGGCTATCCGGTGGCCGTGAACCCCGACCGACGCCTCCGGCAGCTCGCGAAGGCCTACCACTGGCCCATCCTCTCGCTCTCTTCGGCCGCCTGAACCATGAGTCACCCCTGCCTCGTCACCCTCGACAGCCGCAGCGCTCCGCGCACGCTCTTCTCCGGCGACCAACTCGTGGAGGTGGATCTGCCCACCGGCACGCGGGTGCTCTATCCGAAGCCGCCGATCGCGCCGCTGAAAGACGTGGACGCTGCCATTCGCTACGCGATCAACCACCCCGAGAACAGCGAGCCGCTCTATGCGTTGCTCAAGCCGGGGATGAAGGTCACGATCGCCATCGACGACATCTCGCTGCCGTTGCCTCCGATGCGTCGGCCCGACGTGCGGGAGCGCGTGCTCACCGTCGTGCTCGATCTGCTCACCGATCACGGCGTGGACGACGTGGAGCTGATCATCGCCACGAGCGTGCATCGCCGGATGAAGGCCTTCGAGGTGCGCCACATGGTAGGCGACCGGATCTTCGAGAGGTACTGGCCCGACAAGCTCTACAACCACGACGCCGAAGACGCCGACAACATGGTGCACATCGGCACCACCGAGCTCGGCGAAGAGGTGGAGCTCAACCGTCGCGCGGTGGAGAGCGATCTCGTCATCTACGTGAACCTGAACCTGGTGCCGATGGATGGCGGGCACAAATCGGTGGCGGTGGGGCTCTGCGGCTACCGCAGCTTGCGCGCTCATCACAACCCGAAGGTGATGCGCAACTGCTACTCGTACATGAACCCGGAGACCTCCGAGCTCAACACGAGCGTCACGCGGATGGGGCGCCTCACCAATCAGAAGCTCAAGGTGTTCACCATCGAGACCGCGATCAACAACCGCATGTTCGATCGACCGCTCGAGTTCCTCGCCAAGAACGAGGACGACCTCTCGGCGATGGAGCGGTCGGCGCTGCGGGCGCTGCGCTTCTCGCTCGACAAGCTCCCCCAGCCCGCACGGCAAGCCATCTTCCAGAAGGTGCCCTCGCCCTACGGGGTGATCGCGGTGCACGCGGGCGAGACGGAGGCGGTGCACAAGAAGACGCTCGCCAAGAACTTCGAGCAGTATTGCGTGCCGGTGGAGGGCCAAGCCGACATCTTGGTGAGCGGGATCCCTTACATCAGCCCTTACAACGTGAACTCGTTCCTCAACCCGCTGCTCGTCCAGGTGATGGCCGACGGCTACATCTTCAACCTCTACAAGGGGCTGCCGATGTTGCGAAGGGGCGGCACGATGATCGTGCTCCACCCGTGCACCGATCAGTTCGACAACGAGCACCACGCCCCCTACATCGAGTTCGTGCACCGGCTGCTCCCGATCACCCGCGACGCGATGGAGCTGCATCAGCGCTTCGAGGGCGAGTTCGCGCGGAACCCGGCGTACATCGAGATGTACCGCACCGGCAACGCGTACCACCCCACCCACCCCTTCTTCATGTGGTACTGGGGCGAAGCGGGGCGCCAATACGTGGGCCGCGTGATCGTGGTGGGCGCGGACAACGAGTACATTCCGAAGCTGCTCGGCTGGGAGACGGCGCGCACGATGGACGAGGCGCTGAGGATGGCGAAGACGACCGCGCCGCCGAATCCGGACATCCTCGCGCTCCACGTGCCGCCGATCGGGATGGCCGAGGTGACGGAGGCGCGGCACGCCGGTGCCCCCGCCTCGAGCCGACGCTGGTGACGAGCCATGTTGGTGATGAAGTTCGGAGGCAGCTCGGTCGCCGATCGGGCGCAGATCGAGCGGGTGCTCGACATCGTCAGGCGCCGTGAGGACCGGCGCCCGATCGTGGTGTGCTCGGCGCACAAGGGGGTGACCGACGCGCTGGTGGGGGCGGCGCGGGCGGCCGCGCTCGGCGACTACCAACCCCTCTCCGTGCTCGACCGGCAGCGGGCGGTCGCCGAGTCGCTGGGCTGCGACGACGCGCTCCTCGCCGCGCTCTACGACGAGATCGCCGACCTGTTGCGAGGGATTCACCTGGTGAAGGAGCTGAGCCCTCGCAGCCTCGACTACATCTCGAGCTTCGGTGAGCGGATGAGCGTGCGCTGCATCGCCGATTTCTTCACGCGTCAGGGGCTGCCCGCGCAGGCCCACGACGTGTGGGATCTCGGCTTCATCACCGACTCGAGCTTCGGGCGGGCGCGGCCCACCCCTGGCTTCGAAGAGCGCGTGAAGGCCGCGTTCGAGGCGCTGCCCCAGGGCCGAGTCCCGGTCGTGACCGGCTTCATCGGCAAGAACGAGGCGGGTGACATCACCACCGTCGGTCGCAACGGGAGCGATCTCACCGCCACCTTGCTCGCGGCGGCGCTCGAGGCCGAGGAGGCACAGATCTGGACCGACACCGACGGCGTGATGACGGCGGATCCGAGCCTCGTCGAGCGCGCCCAGAACATCCCTCACATGCGCTTCGACGAGGCGGCAGAGCTCGCCTACTTCGGGAGCCGGGTGCTGCACCCCTCCACGCTCCTCCCCGCGATGGCGGCCGGGATCCCGGTGCGAGTGCTCAACACGAATCGCCCCGATCATCACGGCACGGTGATCCGAGAGAGCGGGCCGGAGAACCCGCGGCGCATCACCAGCGTCGCCTACAAGGAGGGCCAGCTCGTGCTGCGCTTGACCTCGACGCGCATGTTCGGCGAGGCCGGCTTCTTGGCGCGGGTGTTCGAGATCTGCGCCCGCCATCGGGTGGTGATCGACGTGGTCTGCACCTCCGAGGTGTCGGTGAGCTTCACCGCCAACAGCAAAGAGCCGCTCACCGCCGCGGCCAGCGAGCTCGCCGCGCTCGGCGACGTCGAGGTGTTCGAGGGCCGCGCCATCCTCGCCGTGGTGGGTCAGCACCTCGCCAAACGCGCCGGGCTCGGCGCGGAGATCTTGCGCGCGGTGGCCGACGCCGGCGTCAACGTGGAGATGGTGAGCTTTGGCGCCGGCTCGATCAACCTGTCGATGGTGATCGCGGACGCCGACATCGGCAAGACCGTCGCCACGCTCCACCGCGTGCTGTTCGACTGAGCTTCTGGAGGGTGCTCCGCACCCCTCCACCCACCCACGGCGTTGCGCTTGGGACCCCACGCCCAAGTGTGCTCGCGAGAGCCCGTGTCGCTTCGCTCGGCTCGTGGGTTTCTGGAGGGTGCTGCCGCAGCCTCTCGCGACGCTGGGCTCCCGGGGGGGAGGACGAGGCACGCTCTCTGCAATGAGGGGTGTCATGTGCTTGGACTCCACGAACAAACTCCTGCCTGTGATCCTCATCGTCGACGGTGACCTCGAGTCGCGTCGACGCACCGCTCGGGTGTTGAGCCCTCACGCCATCACGCGCCCCGCGCCCACGGTGGCGGCGGCGCGCGAGGCCCTCGCCTTCCTCCCCGTCGCGGGGGTGGTGCTCGATCCCAACGCCGCCGATGGTGACGGCCTCGTGTTCCTCGAGGAGCTGCGGGGGCGCCATGGCATGCTCCCCGTGCTCGTGCTCTCGGGCACTCAGGACGTGACCGAGGCGAGCCGCGTGTCGGCCCTTAAGGCCGAATTTGTTAGCAAATTCGAAGCGGTGTCGGCGGTCGAGGCGCGCCTCGGCGAGCTCGCGGCGGCCGCTCTCGGGTATCGCGAGAGCCGCGACGCGCTGGTGCTGGGCTTGGCGAACCGCTTCCGGCTCACGGGGGCGGAGCGTGAGACGCTCGTTCACTACGTGCGTCGGGGGGAGCGCGCCGGCCTCGCCGAGCACCTGCGGATCGCGGAGACGTCGCTGCGCTCGCGCGTGCGTGGCTTGTGTCGCAAGCTCGACATCCCGCGCCTCGAGGCGGTGTATCGGCTGCTCTTCGAGGAGGCGGTGACCGTCCGGTCCTGACCGCGCGGGGGTGTCCGGGCCGGTGTCCGGGACGCGCCTCGGGTGCGTACCGGACACTCCGCCGCCTTGGCGCGCGGTCACTCCTCGGGACGGAAGCGTTCGAGCGCTATCCCGTGCTTGTCGATCCAGCGGTACACCTGGGTGCGGGAGCGGCCGACGAGCTTGGCGACAGCGGCCACGTTGCCGCCGTGTTGGGCGAGCAGCTCCTCGAGCTCGGCGTGGCTCGGCTCGCGCGAGCGCTCGCTCGATGGTGCGGCCGGCGCGCTCGTCATGGCCGCCTCGCCCCCACTCGCGGGCTCGAGCCGACCGCGGAGGATGTCGACGTCGAGGAGATCGCGGTCGCGTCCCCACACCGTGAGCTCGGTGGCGATCGCGAGCAGCTCTCTCACGTTGTGAGGCCAGCTGGCGGTGAGGAGCGCCTCCACGAGCTCGGGGCTCATGGGGGGAGCGTCGCGGAGCTTGGGCGCGAGCAGGGCGAGGATGTCTTCGCGGCGCTCGCGGAGGGGAGCGAGATCGACGCGCAGCTGAGCGAGCCGGGCGAAGAGGTCGGACCGAAAGTCGCCGCTCTCGGCGCGCTCTGGGAGGTTGACGTGGGTGGCGGCGAGCACCCGCACGTCGATGTCGATGGGGCGGGTGCTCCCCACCTTGGTGATCTGGCGGGTCTCGAGCGCGCGTAGGAGCTTGGGCTGGAGCGGAGGCGGCATGTCTCCGATCTCGTCGAGGAGCAGCGTGCCGTGGTGGGCGGCGGCGAGGTAGCCGTCGTGATCGCGCGCGGCGCCGGTGAACGCGCCGGCGACGTGTCCGAACAGCTCGCTCTCCGCGAGCGAGGGTTGGATGGCGGTGCAGTTGAGCGCCACGAAGCGACCTGCTCGACCACTCTCGCGGTGAATCGCCTGGGCGACGACCTCCTTGCCGGTGCCGGTCTCGCCGAGGATGAGCACGCTCGCCGACTCTCGCGCCAGGCGTTTCACCGCCATGCGTGCGCGCTGCATGGCCGGCGACGCCCCGACGAGCTCGGCGATGGGCACGTCCCTTTGGAGAGGGTCCTCGAAGCGCACCACGAGGAACGAGGCCCCGAGGCGCACCACGTCTCCGTCGGCGAGCGCGTGGCGTGCGCTGGGCTGTCCGTTGACGCGCACGCCGTTGCGGCTCCCGAGATCCTCGAGCCACAGCGCCGCGGCCTGTGGATCCCAGTGCAGTCGAGCGTGCTCTCGCGACGCGAGGCTGTCGTGCTCGAGGCTGATGACGTGCTCGCCTCGCAGTCGGCCGAGCACGGTCGTCCCCGCCGTGACCACCCGGACCGGCTCGTCCACGACGCCGGCCGCGCCGCGGAACACGAAGCGCACGGTGGGGATCGGCCGTTGTCGGCGACGGCGGCTCTCTATCCCCTCGGTGGTGGCGTCGAACGGATCGGACCCTGACACGTCCGAGCTCCTCCTCGTGGCCCGGTGGGGACCTCGCGGGGCGCTCCCCACGCGCGGGCCTCCGGGGCGTTGTTTCGGACGCGGATTGTAGCGACCGCCGCCCCCGAGAACGAAGAACGAACGAAGCGCTCGCTCCGCGCAACCAACAGCGTGGCCCCCCCTCTTGGCTTCTCAAACGGCCACAAGGGTACTAACCTGATTGCCCACCGCCTGCTGAAAGGCTCACGAGGATGCTTACATCGCCGAAATCCCGTTGGTTTTCGTTGGCCGCGGCCAGCGCGCTGGCAGGCGCGATCACCGTGGCGGCGCCCGCTGCGCGCGCTGAAGGCCCGGTGAGCCCCACTGGCAAGGGGATCGCGGGGGGCGCGATGCTCGGCGCGGAGGTGGTGCTGATCACCACCGCCATCATCGGACCCAAGGACTGGTGGCCGTACCTCGTGTTCGGCGCCGTGGGCGCGGGAGGTGGCGCGGTGGGCGGCTATTTCGTCGAGCAGGTCGACGACGGCAACACGCCGGAGCCGTCGCTCTACATGCTCGCCGGCGGCTTGGCCTTGGTCATCCCCACCGTCGTCGCGGTGTTGAACGCAACCTCCTACGAGCCCGACGACGAGGAAGGCTTCGAGGACGGTGAAGAGGGTGAGGAGGCGCCTGCGGGCGTGGAGGGCGGTGTCGAGGCCGAGACCGGCAAGCGGCGCGGCCGGATCCCGATGGCTCTCGTGGGCGTCGACCTCTTCAAGCGCGCCCCGCGGATCTCCCCTGGGCTCCCGGCGGTGGCGGTGGGGCCGATGTACTCGCCCGCGGAGCTCGTCACGTATGGCGTCGAGCAGCAGACCGTCGTCAACGTGCCGCTCGTGACCGGCTCGTTCTGAGCGACGCGTCCCGGCTCGTTCTGAGCGACGCGTCCCCGGCTCGTTCTGAGCGACGCGTCACGTGGCCCGCGGTGCCGGCTGGCGGCTCTGCTCGTGCGGAGCGCGCCCGGAGCCACTAAGCTCCTCCTATGTGCGGGCGCTTCACGCTCACCGTCCACCACGTGGGCAGCCTGATCGACAAGCTCGGAGCGAGCCTCGAGCCCGAGCTCGCGGGCCTGTATCGGCCACGCTTCAACGTGGCCCCCGGCGACCAGCACTGGATGCTGCGCCACAAGCAGGGCGAGCGGGTCCTCGTCCCCGCTGGCTGGGGGCTGGTCAACAGCTGGGCCAAGGATCCGAGCATTGGTTTTCGGCAGATCAACGCGCGGGCCGAGACGCTCTCGGAGCGCCCCGCCTTTCGTGACGCCTTCCGTCGTGCCCGCTGTCTCATCCCCGCCGACGGGTTCTACGAGTGGCGCGGGGCGCGCAAGCAGCGCGAGCCGCTCTGGTTCCACCCACCCGACGGGGAGCTCCTCCTGTTGGCGGGGCTCTACGACGGCTGGCGCGATCCCGTCACCGAGCTGTGGCGCAAGACGTTCACCGTCATCACCACCGAGGCCAACGAGGTGGTGCGCCCAGCGCACGATCGCATGCCGGCCATCGTGCCCCTCGACCGAGCGGACGACTGGCTGTTCGGCGACGCGCCGGCCGCGCTCCTCCGCCCGTCCCCCCCCGAGCTGTTGATCGCTTCGCCAGCTTCGCCGCGGGTGAACATGGCGCGTCACGACGACCCCGGTCTGCTCGACCCCGATGACCCCGCGGTGCCCAAACAGCTCGGCCTGTTTTGACACCTGCCGGCGATAGTGCTTGCGGTTTGACGGCGTTGCCGAAATAAACGGACTGCGATGACGCAAGGGATGCTGCCTCCGAAGAAGGACGTCGCGGTCGCGCTGCTCAAGGGGCCGAGCGTGTACGTTCATCTCGATCCGCGAGCGGACGACGTCATCGTGCCCAACTGGTTCAAGAAGCAACCTCAGCTCGTGCTTCAGATCGGCCTCTCCATGGCGGTCCCGATCCCCGACCTCGAGGTCGGCGAGAGCGGGATCTCCTGCACCTTGTCGTTCAATCGCTCTCCGTTCTGGTGCTCGATGCCGTGGACCGCGATCTACGCGCTGGTGGGCGAGGACGGCCGCGGGATGATCTGGCCCGACGACGTCCCCGGCGAGCTCGCCGCGAAGACGCAGAAGCCGAAGCTTGTCGTGGTCGACAACAAGAAGGGGAAGAAGAAGGTCACGAAGATTGGTCCCGACGTGACGGCCAAGGCCGGGAAGACCGCCCCCACCGAGGGGGCGAGGCCGAAGCTGACCGCGGTGGCTCCCCCGGTCGAAGCCGAGGGCTCCGAGGCCGACGACGCCTCCGATGGCGACGACGACAAGGGGAAGGCGAAGCTGCCGCCCTACCTGCGCGTGATCAAGTAGCGCGCGCGGAACCAACGCGAGGAGTCGGTCACGCCTCGACGTGGATGTCTTCGCCGAGGTACGCGGCGCGGATCCGCGGATCCTCCCGTAGCTCCTTGCACGGACCGTCGAGGACGATCTCGCCCGTGACCAGCACGTAGCCTTTGTGTGCGGTCTGGAGGGCGAGGCGCGTGTTCTGCTCCACGAGGAGGATCGTGATGCCGGTCTTGGCGATGCGGACGACCGACTCGAAGATGTCGGCGACGAGCTTGGGGGCGAGGCCGAGGCTCGGCTCGTCGAGGAGCAAGAGCTTGGGCTCCGCCATCAGCGCGCGGGCGATGGCGAGCATCTGCTGTTCCCCGCCGGAGAGGGTGCCGCCTTCCTGCTTGAGGCGCTCACCGAGCCGCGGGAAGAGCTCCACACACTTCTCGATGTTGCGCTCGATGTTGTGGCGATTGTGGAACGCCCCGAGCATGAGGTTCTCGCGCACCGTCATGGCGGCGAAGATGGCGCGCCCCTCGGGGACGAGCGACACGCCGCTCGCCGCGATCTCGTGGGTGGCCTTGCCGGCGACGTCTTTGCCGAAGATGCGGACGGTGCCCGATGCGGGGGGCACGAGGCGGACGATCGACTTGAGCGTGCTCGTCTTGCCGGCGCCGTTGGCACCGATGAGCGTGACGATCTCCCCTTGGTCGACGCTGAAGCTGATGCCCTTGATGGCGCGAATGCCACCGTAGGCCACGCGGAGGTCGTCGATCTGGAGGACGGTCTCGGTCATGGGTCTACCTCGGGGGGCCGCTCGAGCAGGCCGCGCTGGCTCTCCACCGCGCGAAGCTCGGCCACGGCGTGCTCCGGCGACTCGTCTCCGAGGTACGCGGCGAGCACGGCCGGGTGCTCGCGGATCTCTGCCGGCTTGCCCTCGGCGATGGTGACGCCGTGGTCGACGACGTGGATGCGCTCGCACACCGCCATCACCACGCTCATGTTGTGCTCCACCAAGCACACCGTGAGGCCCATGTCGTCGCGCAGCGAGCGGATCTGGCCCTCGAGGAGCTTCGCCTCCTGGCTGTTCATGCCCGCCGCCGGCTCGTCGAGCAATAGCAGCTTGGGCGCGAGCATGAGGGCGCGCGCGATCTCGAGGCGGCGCTGCGAGCCGTAGGGGAGGCTGCCCGCCTGCTCGCGCTTGAGGTCTTCGAGGCCCATCACCGCGAGCAGCTCGGTCGAGCGGCGCGTAAACTCGCGCTCGTCGTCTTGGTAGCGGCGGGCGCGGAACACGGCGCTGAGCAGGCCGGCGCGGTGGATGCGGTGTCCGGCCACCATCACGTTCTCCTCCACGGTCATCGAGCCGAACAAGCGGATGTTCTGGAAGGTGCGGGCGATCCCGCGCGCGGCCACTTTCGCCGGGGGCCAGCCCGACACATCGTCCCCGTCGAACTTCACGCGGCCCCCGTCGGGCGCGTACACCCCGGTGACCACGTTGAAGATGGTGGTCTTCCCCGCTCCGTTGGGTCCGATGAGCCCGAAGATGCTCTTCTCGGGTACCTCGAACGACACCCCGCTCACCGCGCGGAGGCCGCCGAAGATCTTGTCGACCCCCTCGAGCCGAAGCAGCGCGCTCATGAGGCGGTCGCCTCCGGCACGTTCTTCTTTTTGCCCTTGAACAGCCCGAGCGACAGCTCCTTGTTGCCGAGGAGCCCTTGGGGTCGCACGAGCATGATGATGATCAGGAGCAGGGCGTAGATCACCATCCGATACTCTTGGAGGTCACGCATCAGCTCGAGGCTCACCGCGAGGAAGATCGCGCCGATCACCGCGCCGGTGATGGAGCCGAGGCCACCGACGATGATCATGATGATCATGTCGATCGACTTGTCGAACTTGAAGTCGTCGGGGCGAATGCCCGACTGCATGTGGGCGAACAGGCCGCCCGCGATCCCCGCGCTCGCCGCGCTCACGGTGAAGGCGGTGACCTTGAGGCGCGTGGTGGGCGTCGCCATCGCTTCGGCGGCGATCTCGTCCTCGCGGATCGCGATGAGGGAGCGACCGGTCTGCGAGAAGGTGATGTTGCGGATGACGGCCACGATGATGAACACCCACAAGAACACCCAGAAGAACGTGGTGTAAGCGGGGAGGCCGGCCGGGTCGTCGCCGAAGTAGCCGGTGGCCGCGCCGAGGAAGGTGGCGTTGGTGAACAGGATTCGCAGGATCTCGCCGAACCCGAGGGTGACGATGGCGAGGTAGTCGCCTTTGAGGCGGAGGCTCGGGATGCCCACCACCATCCCGGTGAGGCCGGCCGCGATCGCGCCGACGACGAGCGCGAGGTTGAACGTGAGCGCCTGGCCCACCGCGCCGTCCCCGAAGGTGGGGGCGAGCTGCACGCCCACGTAGGCGGCGGCGTAGGCGCCCACCGCCATGAAGCCGGCGTGCCCGATGGAGAACTGTCCGGTGGTGCCGTTGATGAGGTTCAGGCCCACCGCGAGGATGATGTACATGCCCGCGATGAGGATGATGCGCTGCACGTAGTCGAGCAGGGTGAGCTCGATCACGATGCCGAGCCCGTAGAGCGCTCCGGCCACCGCGACCATGGCCACCGCCTGGAGGGCGTGTCGCTTGACGCTCTCGCTCATCAGACCTTCTCCACCCGCACCACCCCGAGGATGCCCTCGGGCTTGAAGATCAAGATCACGATCAAGAGCAAGAAGGTGATCGCATCGCGATAGTCGGGCGACAGGTAACCGGCCGTGAGCTGCTCGGCGAGGCCGATGATGAACCCACCGACCACCGCGCCGGGGATGTTGCCGATGCCCCCGACCACCGCCGCCACGAAGGCCTTGAGCCCGGTGAGCACCCCCATGAGCGGGTTGATGGTGATCTGGTCGAGGCCGAAGAGGATGCCCCCCGCGGCGGCGAGCGCGGAGCCGATGGCGAAGGTCCAGCTGATGGTGCGGTTGACGTTGATGCCCATCAGCCGCGCCGCGTCGAGGTTCATCGACACCGCCCGCATCGACTTGCCGGGCCAGCTGTGCTGCACGAACTGGTGGAGGCCGAACATCAGCGCCATCGCCACCACGAAGATGGTGAGCTTCACGTTGGTGACGATCACCCCCCCGAGCTCGTACCGCACCTCGGCGAGGATCGGCGGGTAGCCGCGGGGGTTGGGGGTGAACACGAGCATGGCCGCGTTCTGGAGGAAGAGCGACACGCCGATGGCGGTGATGAGCGGGGTGAGGCGGGGCGCGTTGCGGACGGGGCGGTAGGCGAGGAACTCGATCGTCATGCCGAGGATGGCCGCGGTGGCCATCGCCCCCACCAACACCAGCGCCGCGAGATACAGCGGGAACGCCTTGCCCGCCGACGTCAGGGCGTCGATGCCCAGCCAACCGGCCATGTAATAGCCGGAGTAGGCGCCCACCATGAACACCTCGCCATGCGCAAAGTTGATCAGCTTGAGGATGCCGTAGACCATCGTGTAGCCCAGCGCGATGAGGGCGTAGATGGACCCGAGCGACAGCCCGTTGATCAGCTGCTGAAGGAACTCACTCACGGAAGGTCAAGGCGCCCGGGGGTCAGGGTTCGACGGTGGCTTCGTACTTGCCCGCGCCGTCCTTGATCTTGATCACGACCGCGCTCTTCACGGCGTTGCGTTCGTCGTTGAGCGTGATCTTACCGGTCACGCCCTCGTGATCCTTGGTCGCCGCGATCGCGTCGCGCACCGCCGCCGGATCGGTCTTGCCGGCGCGTGCGATGGCCTCGAAGAGCACGCGCGCGGCGTCGTAGCCGAGCGCGGCGAGGCCGGTGGGCTTCTGGCCGTGCTTCTTCTCGAACTCGGCGACGAACTTCTTGGCGGTCTCGCTCGCCACGTCGGGGGCGAAGTGGTTCGAGAAGTAGTGGCCCTCCACCGCGTCGCCGCCGATCTTGAACAGGTCGGGGGCGTCCCAGCCGTCGCCTCCCATCATGGGGAGCGTCACCTCGAGCCGCTGCGCGGTCTTGGCGATGGCCGCCACCTCCGCGTAGTAGCCGGGCACGTAGATGCCCTGAGCCTCGCTGTTCTTGATCGCGGTCACCTGAGCGGAGAAGTCGGTGTCGCCCTGCCCGTAGGACTGCTCCACCACGATGCTGCCGCCGGCCCCTTCGAAGGCGCTCTTGAACGCGTCGGCGAGGCCGACCGAGTAGTCGTTCTTCACGTCTTTGAGGAGCGCGACTTTCTCCAGCTTCAGGTTCTCGCGCGCGAACTTGGCCATCACCTTCCCTTGGAAAGGATCGATGAAGCACACGCGGAACACGTAGTCGCCCACCTCGGTCACCTTCGTGTTGGTGGAGGAGGGGGTGATCATCGGGATCTTCTTCTTTTGTGACACCCGGCCGCCGGCGAGCGACAGGCTCGACGCCACCTCTCCGAGGATCGCCGCCGCCTTCTCCACGTCGATGAGGCGGGTCACCGCGTTCGCCGCCTCGGTCGCGTCGCCGCGGGTGTCGAGGGTCACCACCTTCACCTTGCGTCCGAGCACGCCCCCCGCCGCGTTGAGCTCCTCGGTCGCGAGGCGGATCGCCTTGTCGGTGTCTTGCCCGTAGTGGGCGATCTGGCCGGTCATCGAGGCGTAGTGGCCGATGACGATGTCGCCGGTACCCCCACTCTCGCCGCCGCTCCCCTCCTTGCCGTTTTTGCAGCCCACCAGCGCGCCCGTAGACGCAGCGGCAAAGAGCGCCAACATGTCTCGACGTCGAATCGTCATCGTCTCGCCTTTCGTTTCTTTTGCGCCGGGTTAGCGTGGCTCGTAGTTGACGCCAAGTCCCTAATAACCAATCCCTTATCGCCACATGGACCACGGACTCCTCTCGGTCGTGCCGGCGGTGCTCGCGATCGCCCTCGCGATGTGGACCCGCAACGTCATCGTGTCGCTGTTCGGGGCGGTGGCGCTCGCGGGCATCATCCACCACGGGGGACAGCCGCTCGAGGGCCTGATCCACGCCCTCGGCAGCAAGGCGAAAGACCCGGAGGGCGCCGAATATGTCACGGGCATCGCGGGGGCGGTGGCCGACTACGATCACGCCAAGACGATGCTGTTCACCGTGCTCATCGGGGCGATGGTGGGCGTCATCGGCAAGAGCGGGGCCACGCGCTCGGTGGTCGAGGGGCTCGCTCGCCGCGCGAAGTCGCCGCAGTCGGTGCAGATCCTGAGCTGGGTGAGCGGCCTCGTGGTGTTCTTCGACGACTACGCGAACTGCATGATCGTGGGGAGCGCGATGGGGCCGCTGTGCGACCGTTACAAGATCACGCGGGCGAAGCTCGCCTACATCGTCGACTCGACCGCGGCGCCCGTCGCGTCGCTCGCGCTCGTGAGCACGTGGGTCGGCTTCGAGGTCGGGGTGGTGGATGAGGGCCTCCAGAACGCGCTCGCCTCTGGGCTCATCCCCGAGAAGATCGAGGCCTACAGCTTCTTCGTGGAGGGGTGGGCCTATCGGTTCTATCCCATCCTCGCCATCCTGTTCGTGGGCATGGTCGCGGTCTCCGGGCGCGACTTCGGCGCGATGTTGAACGACCGCAGCGAGGCCATCGTCGGCAGCGGTGACGAAGACGACGACGGCAAGCGCGCCCCGTGGTGGGTGGCCATCATCCCCGTCGTCTCGCTGGTGGTGGTGACCCTGGCCGTGCTCTACCGCACGGGGAGCGCCGAGCTCCCGCGAGGGGCCAAGCTCTTCGAGGTGCTCGCCAACGCCGACGGCTACGGCGCCATCGTGCAGGGCTCGTTCGTCGCGCTGTTCCTCGCCTGCACGCTCACGTTGGCCACGCGCGCGCTCGACCTCCAGAAGACCACCGAGGCGGCGCTCAGCGGCATGAAGGTGATGTTCGAGGCGCTCGTGATTTTGCTCCTCGCCTGGAGCTTGAGCGCGGCGATGAAGGAGCTCGGTGCGCCCGCCTACCTCGTGCGCATGCTCAGCGACACGCTGCCGGCGTGGGCCCTCCCGAGCATCGTGTTCCTGGTGGGAGCGGCCATCTCGTTCGCGGTGGGCTCGAGCTACGCGACGATGGGGATCATGATGCCGATGGTGGTGCCGCTCGCGTTCCGCCTCTCGCCCGACGACATGACCATCCCGCTCGCCGCGAGCGGCAGCGTGCTGGCCGGCGCTTGTTTCGGCGATCACTGCTCACCCATCTCCGACACCACGGTGCTCTCCGCGATCGGCTCGGGCTCGGAGCTGTTGGCGCACGTGCGGACACAGCTGCCGTACGCGCTCGTGGTGGGCGTGATCAGCGTGGTGTGCGGCACGCTGCCGGCGGCGTTCGGCGTCAACGCGTGGTTATGCCTGCTCGTGGGCGTGGGCGCCTGTTATGGCACGCTGCGCCTGTACGGAAAGACCGAGCGCGACGCGGCGGTGGGCCCGCCCGCGCGGAGGTGAAGCGCCCGCCGCTCCACGTGGAAGCGGCGGAAACGTGGCGGTGGTTTGTGGCCGCGCCCCCCGCGCGGCGTCAGCGCGAGCGGGAGCGTCGCCGCGAGAGGGCGGCGGCGGCGCCGAGGGCCAACACAGCGAGGCCCCGACGCGGGCTCGCGTCGCCGGGCACGCTGCAGGCGCAGCCGTTGGAGATCTCGAGTGACGAAGGCGTCTCGGTGGTCGCTCCGTCGCCGTCGCCCTCGAGGGCGCAGAAGGCGTCGCAGCCGTCCCCTGCCACCACGTTGCCGTCGTCACAGGCCTCGCCGGCGTCGATCAGGCCGTTGCCGCAGTTCGCCCCCGGGAGATCTCCTTCGTAGGCCACCACGCAGAAGTCGTCGAGCGACCAACCGCCAAACTGGAGCCCCGCATCGCTGTGCATCTCGAACCGTACCTGGATGGAGCCGTCCTCGCCGCGGAGCTTGGTGATGTCCACGTCGTGGAAGCGCCACTCGCGGTCGCGGTGGTGCACGTCCGCGTCGTTCTCGTTGTTCGAGGCGAGGTTGCGCCACGCGATCTGATTGTTCACCCACACCGTGGCCTTGTCGAAGAACGCGTCCTCGGAGTTGAGCCAGCGGCGATACTGCAGGCGCACGTTCTTGTGGCCGCTCGCGTCGATGATCGGCGAGTCGGCATAGTTGCGCTTGTTGGGTTGGTACAGACCGTTGAAGTTGCCCCACCCCAGGTCGTTGCCGAGGATGTTGTCGCCGCTGAACGCGGAGGGGGGGTCACCGTTGATGTTCGTGCCGTTGGGAGCGCCCCACTGCCAGTCGTCGGCGCCCTCGTCGGGGCTGCCGTCCAACAGCCCATGGGTCCAACCCTCGAGGAAAGGATCCGCCTCGAAGTCGGTGCAGTAGATCGGCACCACCTCCCCCACGAAGAACTGATACATGGAGTCGGCCGCGTTGTTGGGGAAGTTCAGGGTCTGGCCCGAGCCGAGCTTCACCTCCACGCGGTAGCGCACCACCTCTCCCTCGAGCTGGGGTGGGATCGATCCGACGAGGTCCGGTCCTTCCCCCACCATGGGCACGCTGTTCTGCTGGGTGGCCTGGCGCTGGAGGCCCCACACCACCGTCGCCGACGCGACGACGTCGTTCTCGCACTGGGCGAAGAGGCCCTCGACGGCGACGGTGACGTCGTAGCCCTCCTGCGTCGGTGGCTCGACCGAGAGCGACGACGACACCACGTCGAGGGGGCGAAGGCCGTGCGCTCCGAACGCCTCGACGATCTCGCACACGTTGGGGGTGCCGTTCTCGAGGTTGCCGTCGTCGTCGTCCACCGTGAGCACGTCTGCGAACATCGAGGGGATGTCGGAGGCGACGCGCATCGCGCCGTAGTAGAGGTTGTCGGCGATCGCGACGCCCTCCGCTTGCCCGTGCTTTTCGACGAGCAGCTTGCGGAGATCCCAGAGCGCGCCGGCGATGATCAGGCCGTCCTGGTGCACCTCGCCGGTGACGTCGTCGGGCCAGATGTACTCGCCCCCCTCGGGATCGATGTGACGGAGGGGCTGGAGCGAGAAGAAGAAGCCGCGCCCCATGCCCGGGTCGTTGGTCATGGTGGCGGCGAGGTAGTCGCTCACGCCCTCGCTCAGGGCGCCGTCGAACTGGCCAGCCCCGAGGATGATCGACTTGTCGTGAACCCCGTGTCCGAACTCGTGATACACGACGTCCGCGAGCCTCCCGGTGTTTTCGCACTGTCCGCTCGAGCGGTAGAAGTGAATCGAGTTGCCGTCGTAGTAGGCGTTGCAGCTCTCGTTGATGTTCACCTCGGCGGTGAGGCGGCCCGCGAGCCAGGCGAGATCGGGGTTGATGCCGCGCACGTAGTCCTTCGCCCGGTGGGTGTGGACGAACGTGTTCAGCTGCGCGTCGACGAGCTCGTTGTTCGGGTCGCTCCACACCACGGTCGCGTCGGGGGCGAAGCTGAAGGTGGGCGAGGCGACCGCGCCAGCGGCGTTGCTCATCTGCACGAAGGGCCCGGTGAGCGACACCGCGCCGTCGACGGGGCCCTCGTCGGCGAAGGTGAACTCACCGAGCTCGTCGGTGACCGCTTGGACGGTGTCGACGGTGATGGTGGCGAACGGGGCTGGGAAGTCGGCGCGCTCGCCCTGCGGCTGTCGCACCGGCGTGTTGAGGTGGAGTGCGGCCGTCGCGAAGCGGAGCCTCTGCTCGCGGGCCACCGGCGCGCCGGTCTTGGCGTCGAGGTACACGTCCCAACGGCCGACGGCGCTCAGGGTCTCCACCTCGAGCCGCACCACGGTGTGGTAGCCGGCGACGCCGCCGCTCTGCACGACGGGGAGTACGAAGGGCCCCTCGAGGCCGCCCGTCACCGCGGCCGGGCCGAAGTCGGCCTCGATGTAGCTCCGCGCGCTCCGCTCGGCGTCGGGCGCGGCCACGATCGCCGCCGGCTTCTTCGCCTTCACGCGGGGGAGCGCCTCGGAGCCGATCGCGATCAGCCGATCGTTCTTGAAGCGGAAGCTCACCTGTCCGCCGAGGACCCGCATGCCGTCGTGCAGCTGAAAGAACGACACGACGCGCAGGCCATCGTGGACCTCGTTGGCGGCGAGCACGAAGTCGCTCGGGGCCGCGCCGCGCGCCCACAAGCCGCCATGGCGGACGAGCATGTCGGACGCGTGGCGGAGCGCAGCGCTCGCGTCGGCCACGGCCATCGGCGCGGGGGTGCCGGTGCCGAACACGCGCAGCGGAACGTCGGTGGCGTCGTCCCAGATGACCTGCCAACGCCCCCCGACGTCGGCTCGAAATACGTCCCACGCGCGCTGGCTGACCTTGGGGGTCCGCCACGTCGTGGAGCGGAGGGGGCGGGCTGGAGCCGACGACGCGAGCTCGAGCCCCTGCGGCAGGTGGGCCGGCTGCTGCACGGCTCCCACGTCGGCCGCGATCAGCGCGAGCGCTGCGGCGAGAGCGACGGGGGCGATCTGGTACGTCCGAATCATGGGCGGCCGCTGAGCAATGCTCGGGCCAACCGTTAAGCGCTCGAAGTGAAAAGAAATTTTCGCAGAGGTGGGATGTCTTTAACGGCGTCCGAGCGTCGCTGTTAGCGAATGCACACGCGCTGGGACCGCTCCCACGCGACAGTTCGAGCGACGGCGAAAATCGTCGCCCCCGTCAGGGGCCGTCGCCGCGCCGCGGGCGCGGCGCCAGACTCTCGCGAAGAGAGCCTGGCGCGGGGGCGCGAGAGCGCCGCGAGGGGCGCTCAGCGGGGCTCCGCGACCTTCTCGCTCGCGATGAGGGAGGCCACCGTCTCCATGCCTCGTACGGCGTTGCTCTTGGACACGTAGGTCTCACTAACGCCAATGATTTCATGGTTTTTTGCCTTGAGCACGAAGTAGAACTCGCCGTTCGAGGCCTCGCGGATCTCGTACTGCTCGAGATCCCCGCCGTTCTCGCGGACCGAAGCGATGCCGTTCAGCGCGCCCGACTTCGAGGTGTAACCCTCCGACGACAGCACGACCTCGCGGTTCTTTGCCTCGAGGTTGAAGTAGAACTGGCCGTCGCGGCCCTCGAAGAGGTCGAACGCGGCGCCGCCGCTCTGCGCAGCCTCCCAGCGATTGAGCTCGGTCACGAGTCGGTCGACGGTCTCGATGCCCCGCTCGGCGTTGCTCTTGGACACGTAGGTCTCGCTCACGCCAATGATCTCGTGGTTCTTGGCCTTGAGCACGAAGTAGAACTCGCCGTTCGCGGCTTCGCGGAGCTCGAACTGCTCGGCGAAGACGGCGTTGTTCTTCACCGACTCGATCCCGTTCTCGGCGCCCGCCTTGCTCGTGTACATCTCGGACTGGAGCACGATCTGGTGGTTTCGGCTCTTGAGCGAGAAGTAGTACTGGCCGTTGGCCTCGCTCCGCTGGAGGTCGAAGTACGCCGGAGCCGCCTCTCCACCTTCGGTGACGTAGTTGTCGTCGGCGGTGCCGGGCTCGGCGACGCAGCCAACCATCGGGGCGGTGGCGCTGAGGGCAAACAGGACGCTCAAGGTGCGGAAGATCGGTCTCATGGTGCTCTCTCTCCAAGTTGGGTGTCTTCCTCCTTGGAGAGCAACCAGTGTGCCACCATTACCTACATTGGTGTACGATGTATGGTTGAATAATTTCAGTCTCTTGAGCGGATGCGCTCCGTCCTGGAGGAAAATTCTAGTGTGGGCATAGAAGTCACCAGGTGGATCTTGCGTCCACCGCCTCGCTCCCTGGATCGGGGACGCGAGGTCTCCGACCAACAAAACGAACACGGCGCCTCCGCAGAGACGCCGTGTCCACGGGCGTCTCACGAGAGACGCCGCGTTGTTCCCTGGGCCCCGGCGTCGGGTGGCGACGCCGGGGGTTGGGAGCTCAGTTGCCGCCCGCGCCGCCGCCGGCGCCACCGGCGCCACCAGTGCCGAACATCTCGGCGCACTGGGTGCAGCTGTCCATGGTGGGGTTCTCGAGGGCCGGGGTGAGGCAGGCACCGAGATCCTGGGCCGGCGCGACCGAGCCAGCCGCGGTGGCTGCGCCCACCTCGTCCGGACAGTTCGCGATGGCGCAAGCGGTCTGGTCCGTCGCATCCTGGCAGTTCTGGCCAACGCAGAGCACCAGCTCCTGACAGCCTTCGGCCTGACAGCAGGCCAACGCCTCGGTGGGGCACGCTTCGGCAGCGCACATCTCGCAGACGTCGCCGGGGGTGCACTCACCGGTGCCTCCTCCGGTCGCCCCGGCGCCGTTGCCGCCGGCGCCGTTTCCTCCCATGCTGGAGGACGTGCTCTGGGTGGTGGACGTCGTGGCGTCCTCGTCGTCACTGCAGCCCGCTGCGATGAGGGTTCCCATCGCGAGAGTGGCTGCGCCAAGCATCAAGAATCTACGAATATCTGCCATCTTCCTTCCTCTGTTGAGGCTCCGCGGGAGAGCGCGGGCCGGAGCGTCATTGTAACACGCGCGGCACCGGCCGGCCGGCCAGGAAAGACCTCTCGGGTTCCATTCGGCTGCGCAGGCGCGCGCGGTGTGTTACCAGGCAAGCTCATGACACGCGCGCCGCAGCGACACAAGGAGCTCGAGGCGGCCATCGACGAGGTGGCGGCGAGCTACGACGGCCCCGAGGTGATCAACAACCTCGAGAGCGCGGCGCTACCCAACAAGCGCAAAGTGGTGGAGGCGCTCAACCACCTCAAGCCGGTCGTGTTCATGGGCTTCTACAGCCACCGCGCGCTGAACCGCGACAACCTGCGACACAGCATCAGCGAGCACCTCTACCCGGCCTACGAGCTGTTGATCGATCAGATCCAGCGGGCGGTCACCTACGAGAAGCGGCGCGGCTGCCCGATGGCGGTGGCGTCGGGCTGGAGCGAGGAGGTGGTGCTCCGCTTGTTTCAGCGGCTCCCCGACCTGAGGCGGTGCCTCGACACCGACGTGCAGGCCGCCTTCGCCGGCGATCCGGCGGCGAGCAGCGTCGAGGAGATCGTGTTCAGCTATCCCTCCATCGAGGCCATCGCGTCCCACCGGATCGCCAAGGTGCTCTACGAGGAGGGGGTGCCGATGCTCCCACGGATCATCGCCGAGCACGCGCACGCGAAGACCGGGATCGACATCCACCCCGGCGCGAGCATCGGGAGCCACTTCTTCATCGATCACGGGACGGGGGTCGTGATCGGAGAGACCACCCAGATCGGTCACCACGTGAAGGTGTACCAAGGGGTCACCCTCGGCGCGTTGAGCACCGCGCGCGGTGAGGTGAGCGACGACAAGAAGCGCCACCCCACCATCGAAGATCACGTGACGATCTACGCGGGGGCAACCATCCTCGGGGGAGACACCGTGATCGGCGAGGGGTCGACGATCGGCGGCAACGTGTGGCTGGTGAAGTCGGTGGCGCCCAACAGCCGGATCTTCGGCCGACCGCGAGAGAACGGCGATCACGAGGGCGCCGCCGCCGTCGAGTAGCCCCGTCGCTCGCGTCCCCCCCGACGCGCTCTTTGGGCTCGGCGTCAGGGAGCGACGTAGACCGGGTTCGACACGGCGAAGGCGCCGCGTCCGGGATGCAGCGGGGCCAGGTCTTGGGCGCTCCGCGCGTGGAACACCACCCACTGCCCCCGCTCGAGCTCGAGGCTGACCTGGTTGACGTAGCGGTTCGACGCGCCCGCGCCGAGAGGCATGAGCGGCTCGACCGAGACCACCTCGCCGTTGACGATCGTCTCGAGCTCTTCGGCGGCGATCCAGCTCGGCCCCTCCACGGTGACGGTGAACGTGTTGCTCCCGCTCGGCACCTCCTGGCCGGGGAGCTCGCCGTTCGGCCCGGACACCGTCATGAGGAGGCCGCCGCTGATGGTGGCGCTGCCGGCGAGGATGGCGTCGCGCACGTCTTCGCGGCTGAGCCGCTGGGGATCGTCGTGGCCGAAGGGGAAGCAGGTGCGAGGGTAGCCGACCGGAGAGCTGCGCAGGTGGTGGCTGTCGGAGCTGCCCACCGCCGAGAAGCGCGCTCCGCGGTTGAGGAGCGCGAACCAGTGCGCGACCTCGTCGCGGCTGCCGTCGAAGCTCGCGTCGTTGAACACCTCGATGGCGTCGAAGTTCTCGCTCCAGTTCGGGTCGCGTGCCTCGCCCGTCTCCTCGCTGAGCAGCATGCTCGAGAAGTAGGCGCCGAACCCGGAGCCGGTGGGGTGGTTGACGATGAGCGCGGGCCGCTCGGGTTTCTCGTCGACGAGCGCGAAGGTCTCGCCCGGCGTCTTGAAGAGCCAGTCGACGGCGCCGTTGTTGTATTCGCCGGGGAGCGGCTCGATGGGCACGACGCCGAAGTGCCCATACTTGAAGGTGGTGAGCTCGGACGAGGGCATGCCGAAGGCCCAGGCGGCGAGGCCGAGGCTCTCGATGACGGGGGCGAAGTCGACCACCCACTCGTGCTCGCTGGAGACCGGGATCTCGAGGCCGTCGGCGATCGCGCCGCGGACCTTGTGCACGATGGGATCCGAGCTGTCGGCCGACATGAACGAGTGGATGTGGAAGTCGGCGCACATGATCCCCGTCGAGTCGACGGTGCGGGTGAGCTCTGCGTCGACGGAGACCGTCTCGCCAGCGGCGACCGTGACCGTCGTGTCGAAGAGCTCCCACTCGTAGCCGCGGCTCACCACCACGCGGTGCTCGCCAGGGGGCACGACGAGGCTCACCGCACCGCTCATCACGAAGGCCTGATGGAGGCGGTTGTCGCGTTCGTCCTCGACGCCGAACGCCTCCGGCGTGGCGGGGAGCGGCTGGCTCGGGATGACCTGCACCCGGACCGGGAGGGAGCCCCCCGCGGCGTCCGTGGCGTTCACTTCCAAGGTGCCGTGCGGCGCCATGGTGAGGGTGACGTCGCTCTCGCTCGCCCCCACCTCGACGCCGTCGTGGCTGTGACCTGGGCGCTGCGCGACGAGGCGCACGGTGTCGGGCGGCGCGTGCACGGTGAACCTGCCTTCGGCGTCGGTCTGGGTGCGGCTGAGGTACATCTCGTCGGCGTTCAGCTCGTGCACCCAGGCGGACGCGACCGGGTTGCCCTCGACGTCGGTGACGATGCCCTCGATGGTGCGCCACGGTGGCTCGCCGTCTACGCGACGGATCGCCTCACGCAGGCCGTCGTAGTAGGGGCCGCCGCCGATCACCTGCACCCGGTCGCTGGTGGCGATCGAGCACGCTTCGGCGGCCATGCCGGGGCCACCGAAGAGCGAGAAGCCGCTCTGCTCGATCGCGTACTCGAGCGGCCCGTCCACGGCTCGCCAGGCGAAGCTCCAGTCGTCGCTCACGAAGCCCACCCAGTCGTGGAGCGAGCTCGCGCCGAAGCCGTCCTCGGGAGTGGCCAGCTGGCTCTGGCTGGTGTGGAAGAAGCCGAAGATCTCGTCGGTGGCGTACTTGATCGCGCCCAGATCGATGAGCTCGCCGGTGGTGTTGCGGATGCTCACGCGGAGCGTGACCAGCTCCGCGCCCGGCTCGAGCACGTAGTCGTGGGCAACCTCCACGTCGAAGTTGCCGAACAGGTTGCTCAGCGAGCCGTCGAGGAACGGGATGGGCTCGGTGCGACCGGTGACGCGGACGATGGCCGCGCCCCCGTCGGAGCCGTCCGCGAGCACCGACACGCTGGTCGGGTTGACCATGGTGAGGCCGACGCCGACGAGCGTCTCCAGGAACTTCGAGCGCCCCATGGGCATGCCGTCGTCGCCCACCTGATCGAAGGAGACCATCTCGCCGCCGAAGCGGCCGTAGCCGTCGCTCAAGCCGCGGTCTTCGATCACGACGGCGATCTTGTCGTTGATGAGGATGAAGTCACCGGCCTGGATCGGCTGGCGCCCGTGCGCCGGCTGGGGGATCACGGTGGCGTCGACGAGACGCGCGGCGCGTGCCTCCCGCGCCGCTGCCGCGCCGAACGGCTCGGGATGTCCCATCTCGTCCCCGAGCTCGAGGGGCTCCACGCACTCGGGGATGGGAGTGGGCTCCAGGGTGCAGCCCAACAGCGACAGCGCCCCCACGCCGGCCCACAACACACACTTCTTCACTGGGGGACAATATCATACGAGGTCGGTGTCGCCAGGGTGACAGGCGCGCGAGCCGCGGCGTGGTGCGTGCGGTCGGAGCCCGACGCGCAGAGGCGCGACGCGCCTTGGGTGGCGCGGCTCGGTCGCGGGGGCGTCAGTCGGGGGTCTGGTGCTGCTCGGTGACGACCGCCGGGATCGCGCCCACCAGCTCGTCGTCGAACCAGAGCTCCACCTCGGTGGCTCCCGGCGCGACGCCGTAGATCACCCACTGTTGGGCTTCGAGGGCGCGATCGATGCCGATCACGCGGCTCGTCGGCACCATGTCGAGAGTGATGGCGGTGGTGCGGGTGCCGTCCTCGACGGGGATGGCCTGCACCCCCACGGCGATCCCGGCCGGGATCTCGATGCGATCGCGATCGACGGTGACGCTCGGCGGGGCGCTCGAGAGGTACGAGAAGTCGACCCACTGCTCGCTCGAGCAGCCGCCGCCGACGGCGCCGATCGCGAGCACCACCACGGTTTGGGCGAGCCGTCTCATTGGGCAGGCTCCGGGGTCACGGTGACGGTGATCGCGTGCGTGGCCACGCCGGCCGTGACGGTGACGGTCGCGCTGCCCTCGCCCACCGACACGATGAGGGCTTCGTCGACGTTGGCTTCGCCCCCGCCCGTGACGCCGCTCGCGCTGATCGGTGAGATGGAGACGACGTCTGTGTCCGAGCTCGTCCAACGCACGGGGAGCGCTCCGGCGAGCGCGACGCCGCGCTCCGACGTGGGCACCACCGCGACCGTCGACGTCTGGTCGACCTCGAGGGTCAGCGCCTCGACGGTCTGTTGTTGGTGCCACACCACGAGGCGCTCGACCGGCTCCGCGTCCAGGTGCACGAAGTCGGTCACGATGCGCTTGGGGCCGTTCCGTGCGAGGAACGCGAAGGTGCCCGGCACCTCGATGACGAAGCCCCCGGCGTGGGTGACGAGATCGGGGCGCGCCGGCTCGACGTCCACGAAGAGGAACTCGCCGTCGTCGGTCACGGTGTCGCCGAGAAAGGTGAGATCGAAACGGGCGCCCACCGCGATGGCCTTGGGGAGCTCTGGATCCACTCCGAGATCGGCGGAGACGGCGAGGCTGTCGACGGCGCTCGTCGCGTTGCAGCGCGGGTCGCCGTCTTCCACGCACTCGTAGCGGAAGACGCCCTCGCCGAGCTGTCCCAGGGTTCCAGCGACGTCGCCGCCGCCGCAACCGAGCACCATCAGGCTCGTCCCCACCAGGGAGGCGAGCGCCGTCTTGTCGAGCATATCTCCTCCGAGACCCACGTCGTCTCCTCCGCACGCGAGCGTGCGCGCTTGGCGGGGGGAGCCGAAGCAAGCCATGTGCCTACCACCCTACGTCATCGTTCTCACGGGGAATCTCTCATGACTTTCGGTACCGTGCGACCTCCGAGCATGACATGGGTGTCACGGTGACAGGACTGACTCCGCTCGCGCCGCGGCCGACGCGCTCGAGGGACCGCCGGTGACGGTTCGCGACGACGTCGCGGTGGCGCACGCGCCGTTCGAGACCTATCGCCGGCTCGGGAGCGAGGCGCCACCTGGGTGGCGGACGGTGATGCTCTTGCCCCTCGGTTGGCTCCTCTTGGTGGCGTGCTTCGTGTCGTGGACCACCTCGGGGCGGCTCCTGTTCGAGCACCTCTCGTTCGCTTCGCTCGCTTGGTGCTTCGTGCCGTTGGTGCAGGCGAGCTGGGTGTCGGAGGTGGCGCGGCGGTTCGGGATCGCGTCGCGGCCCAGGGTGGTGGCGCTGTACTACCGCGGGCACTTCCCGTGGCAGGCGCTCCTGTTGGTGGTGGCGGGCCTGTGCCTCGTGCTCCCCGAGCCGTGGTCGACGTTCCGCTGGCTCTTGACGACCGGCGTGCTGCCGGCGTTGGTGGTGGGCGTCGCGCTCTGGTGCGCGGTGCTCACCTACGCCATGTTCGCGAGCGGGCTGTCGCTCTCGCGCTCGCGGGCGCTCGCCGCCACCGCGCTCCACTACACGGGCTGCACGCTGCTCTTCGTGAGCTGGTTCCTCGTCACCGGTCAGCTCTTGCCGCTCTGGGGGATCTTGTGAGCGGTCTCTGCTGGCTGTGGGGCGCGCTCGTGCTCGTGGGCCTCTTGGGAGGCGTGCGCTGGCAGCTCGCAGAGCGAGCGCACCCCGTGGCGCGCTCGGCGCTGTGCCCGGAGTGCGAGGTGCTCGCGGTGGATCTGCACACCCACACCCGCTTCAGCGACGGCTTTCTCTCGCCGATGGAGCTGGTGCTCATGGCCCAGCGCGAGGGCCTCGACGTGGTCGCCGTCACCGAGCACAACATGTTGTTCCCTGCCGAGGTCGCGGCCTGGTTCTCGGCGCTGATCGGCGGTCCGATGGTGCTGACCGGCCAGGAGGTCACCACCCGGGACTACCACCTCATCGCGGTAGGCCTCACCGAGCGGGTCGCTCCCGCGGCGGAGCTGCGCCACGCGATCGACGCCATCCACCGACAAGGAGGGATCGCCATCGCCGCCCACCCGACGCGCCGCTATTGGCCAGCGTTCGACGAGGTGCGCGACGTGCTCGACGCGGCCGAGGTGGTGCACCCGGCCGCCTTCGGGGGCTCCACGTCGTTTCGCTGGGACGACATGGTGGCGTTCTTCGAGCGACCTGGCGCGAAGCCGCTCACTGCGGTGGGCTCGAGCGACTATCACTTCTTTCGCACCCTCGGGGTCTGTCGCACCGAGGTGCTGGTGAAGGCGCGCACCCCCGAGGCGGTCCTCGCCGCGCTCCGCGACGGGGACACGCGTGTGACCGCGCCCGACGGTCGCCGCTTTGGGCGCTGGGGAGCGGACGAGCCGCCGACCCCGCGGGAGCCCATTGGCTATGGGGCCACCGACGGGCTGGACGGGGTGACCCGGGTGCTGGGCTGGCTCGGGGTGGTGGGCCTGTCGCTCTTTGGTGTTCGCGGGCGCCGTGAGCGACGCGCTCCTCACACCGGAAAAATGCGCTGAGAGAAGACCATTTCTGGCAGCTCGTCGTCTTACCCGGGTTCCGCTCGCGACCACGGGCGCGCGCGGGAGATGGGGCTTCGGTCTCGCTCGGCTGCGCGGTTGCGCGTCCGAGGGGGGCTTGGTGGGCTTGAACCGAGGCGCTCGCCTCGCGGTGATGAAGGGGCCGTATGCGACGGATGAAGCGATGGGTCGGGATGGGGCTGTGCGCGTGGTGGCTCGCGGGTTGTGGCGAGGCACCGACACCCAACGTCCCGCCCGCCTACGCCGAGCTCGTGGGCCGCGAGGCGCGGGTGGTGGCCGAGGAGGAGTTTGCGAAGGCCCTCGCTCTGCTCACCCGCCACGACCGCGACAACGACTGGACGTCCGCGCGGTGCGAGACCACCGCCAAGGCCTTCTCCCTCGCCGCGGAGCTCTTCGGTAAGAGCCCGGGTGGAGTGGGCAAGCAACACAACGCGCGCTACAACGCCGCGGTGGCGCTCGTGCGCTGCGGGTTGCACGCGGCGGCAGAGAAGGAGCTCGCGGCGCTCGTGCGCGCCGATCCCTCGCACCACCGTGCGGCGGCCCAGCTCGCCCTCGTGCGCCATCATCGCGGGGGGAGCGTCGACACCGCGATCGCGGCGCTCGAGAGCGCGATCAGCGCCGGGAAGTTCCAGGACGCCGAAGCCTTGGTGAGCCTCGCTGCGCTCCAGCTGCAGCGCCACGGCGAGCGCCCGTCGGGGAAGCGCGAAGACCTCGCGCAGGCGCGACTCAACCTGCAGCGGGCGCTCGCGATCGATGACGCGTTCATGCCGGCGCTCAACCAGCTCGCCATCCTTCAGCTCGAGGAGGCGGGAGCGCGCGAGCGCCACCTCCAGATCGCGGCCTCGTCGGCTGCGGTCGAGCGCTCGGCGCAGGCGCCGCTCGAGCTCGCGGCCCTCATCTGCTCCCAGGCCATCCAGAAGGCTCCGACCTACGCTCCGATCCACAACACCGCGGGGCTGGTGTCGGTGCGGCTCGGCGATCTGAGCGCGGCGGCGAAGTCGTTCGCCACGGCGCGGACCCTCGATCCGTCGTTCTTCGAGGCCCACATGAACTACGCCGCGGTGAACCTCCGCTTTCGAGGCTTCGCGCCGGCGGAGGAGGCGTACGAGAAGGCGCTCGCGCTCCGCCCGAAGAGCTACGACGCCGTCCTCGGCCTGTCGCTGGCGCTGCGCGGGCGGTCGGGCGGAGGCCAGGGCGAGGCGCTGCTCGCACGCGCTGCGAAGCTGCTCGAGCGGGCCAAAAACATCGATCCGTCACGACCCGAGGCCTACTTCAACCAGGCGATCCTGATCCAGGAGTTCAACGCACGCGGCCTGCCTCCCGAGAGAGCCAAGGCGGTCTTGCTCGAGGCCAAGGAGCTATTCGCGGTGTTCCTCGAGCGGGCCAAGGGCGAAGGCGCCCTCACCGACGCGCGTGCCCGCGCCGAAGCGCGCATGCGCGACATCGACGAGATGCTCGCCTTCATGCAGTGACGCGAGCGCGCGCCGCCTCGGAGCGCGCGCGTTGCTCTCTGTCGTCGCTCGTTGCAACCTGCGACGATGGTGGACGCTCGTAAGAACGTGGGCGGGCGCCCGAGCATTCGCGACGAACGCCGGCAGCACGTGCTCGAGCTGGCGCTGGGCATCATCGCCGTCAAGGGGCTGGACGCGTTTCAGATGCGCGACGTGACCGACGCGCTCGAGCTCTCGCCAGCGGCGATCTATCGCCACTTCCGCAGTCGCGACGAGGTGATCGTACAAGTGCAGGAGTTTGCGCTGCGGGAGCTTCACGCGGTGCTCGTGGCCGATCAGGAGCTGCTCGCGCCGCACCTCGGGGTGGGGGGGGGCAAGCGCGTCGTGAAAGTGAACGCGCTCGCCGCGCTCCTCGTGGCCGCGAAGCGCTACTTGACGCTCGATCGTGCGCTGCCTGGCCACCACGCGCTCATCGCCCACTCCATCGGCCGTCCCGAGGCGCTGGTGTCGACACCGGTGGCGCGACGCATCCTTCCCGTGTTGGGCGAGCTCTTCGCGCTGATCGCGGGCTGGTTCGAGCGAGCCGCCGCGGTGGGCGCGCTCACACCAGGCGACGGCGCCGCGCGGGCGCGCGGGTTCTGGGCGTCCGTCCACGGCGTGACGCAGATCGTCAAGCTCGACCGGCTCGAGCCCGGGTGGCTGCGCCCCCTCCACACCGGCATGGAGGTGGCCGAGACGCTGCTGCGCGGCTGGGGCGCGCCGCCGGCCGCGCTCGCGGCGGCGGTGGCGCTCGTGGCCAGCGTCGAGCCGGGCCCGAGCTCTCCCCGGTGAAGGGCTCGGCGCTCCGCTGGCCGCTGGCTCGGCAACGCGCTGGCTCATCATCGCGCTTGATGATTTAGTGAATTTGATTTACTAAACCTCCCATGAGGAGCCTCTCGGTCGTGCTCGTGGTCGTCGGTCTCGCCTGCCAGCGCGCACCCTCCGGAGGCCTCGACCACCTCGCCGCGCTCGGTGCGTCGCCTCGGGTCGAGCGACCCACCGAGGCGGCGTGGGCGGAGCTCGCCGCCATCGCGGACGCCGGCGCTCGGAGGGCGCGCGCCGCGGTCGCCCCCGACAGCGCCGACGAGGCGCCTACGTTTCGAGGGCGGCTCGAGCGCCATCCGGTGCCACTCACCGAGCTGAGCCTCGAGGGGGGGAGCTGTTACGTCTTCTCGTTCGCGTGGCCGAGCGGGCCGGCCATGGCGTACGTGTCGATCGGACCGCACGAGGAGGGGCTGAGCCGGCTGAGCAAGTCGGAGCGCCTTCGGGCGCCGGGGACGGTGACCTTTTGCGCCGACGGCCCGGGGAAGGTCACCGTGTCCGCGAGCTACCTCAACGAGCACGGGGTCATGTCGAACGCGCCGCAGTACTTCGCGCTCAGCGTCGTCGCCTATCCGGAGACCGGGGAGGCGCGAGCCGCGCGCCACAGCGTCGAGGACGAGCAGCTCGCGAAGGCGGAGGCCCACGCCCGCGGGCGTGAGCACAATCGGGCGGTGGAGCAGTGCGAAGCGCTCAGGTGCCAGCCATCGCCGAACCCGGCCGGTCTCGAGCGCTACCTGCGCTGCCAAGAGAGCCATCGGCGCTGCATGGCGCGCCTTCACGACTAGCTCGCGAGCCCGCGCGCGAACCGAAACGCCTCGAGCTGACGCGGTGCCGGCCGGCGCCGAGCACGCGCGCCACGAGGCGAGCCCGTCACGAGAGCCATCGGCGCTGCATGGCGCGCCTTCACGACTAGCTCGCGAGCCCGCGCG
>CAYOAL010000096.1:9638-40145 GCA_964401935.1 uncultured Polyangiaceae bacterium | reverse complement strand
GCGGCGGCGGCGGCAGGGGGCGCTGCGGCGGGGCAGGGCTCGGGGCCGCCCCCCCGGGCCGTGGAGTCACCGCGGGCACCCCTCGGCTCGCGGCGCGCGGCGGGGGCACCGGCTCGGACAGCGGCCCCGACGCGACGGGGAGCGTCTCCGGCAGCGCGATGCGCAAGAGCGCCGCCCCCCCGCTCGAGGTGGTGACCTCGATCTCGCCGTGGTGGGCGGTCACCGTGGTGCGCGCGAGCTCGAGGCCCGCCGACGCCTGTGAGCTCCGGTTGCGCAGCATCCCCTCGAAGATGCGCGCGCCGGACCGTTGCCCCGCGGCGCTCGTGAGCTCTACGTCGAGGAGGCAGGTGCCCAGACCCTCGCCTAGCGAGAGCGCCACCACCGAACCCGTCGCGTCTGCTGCTGCGCACTCGTCGGCGGCGTAGAGCACCAGCTGCGCGACCATCATCGAGAGCGCCTCCGGGCGGCCTTCGACGTAGAGCGGGCGCGCGGCCTCGGACAACCTTACCTCGACGCCGCGATCCTCCACGCTCGCGCGCACGAGCTCCAGGGTGTCGCGGACACACTGCCCGAGCTCGACCGACTCGGTCTCGCCGGGGAGGGCGAGCTTCCCGAACCGCCGCACGCGGCGGCGGGCGAGCTCGGAGAGCTCCGAGAGCGCGCCATGAATCGTGGCCACCTCGTCGTCTCGCGCCGCGAGCGCGGCGAGCGCTTCCACGTGGGCCGAGATCTCCTCGAGGGGCCCTTCGAGGTCTTTGGCGGTCGCGGTGGCCAACAAGCCCAAGGTGGCGAGCTCGGTCATCCGGATGGTGACCACCGCGTCGTCGCGGAGGCGATGTTGCACCGCCTCGCGGGCGCTCCACAACCCGAGGATACCGGCCACCACGTCGATGAACATCAGCGTCTGTTTGTCGAAGGTGGTGCCGCCGGTGGCGATGACGAGCACCCCGTACACGTCGCGGCTCACGCGGATGGGGGTGGCGGCGAGCCCGCGCCAGCCCTCCGCCTCGAGCACCGGCTGGATCGAGTGGCCCATGCGCGAGTCGGCGAGGTCGCGCGCCACCTCCGGTCGTTGGCTCGCCGCCACCCGCTGAGCGATGAACCACGGCTGGTCGTCGATCGGCAAGTGAGCCAGCCACGCCTTCGCGCGTCGGGGCAGCCCGTGCTCGGTGACCATGACGAGCTCCGCCCCTTCGAGGCGATAGGCCAGCACCGCCTTCGCGCCGGTGACCTTCGCCACCATCTCGCCGGTGGCTGCGAACACGCCGCCGGTCTGGTCGTCGAGCAGATACCTGACCAGCTGCAGCACGGCACTGTAGTGTGCCAGGAGCGCCTTGGGGGTCATGGGCTCACGGTTCTCTGCGGCCGGGCTCCTCGTGCAGCCCGAAGCCATCGTGCAGCGCCCGCACCGCGAGCTCCGCGTATTTGTCCGCCACGAGGCAGCTCACCTTGATCTCGCTCGTCGAGATGGCCTGGATGTTGATGCCCTCCTTGGCGAGGATGTCGAACATTTTGGCGGCTACCCCGGCGTGGGAGCGCATCCCGAGGCCGACGATCGACACCTTGGCCACGCTCTCGTCGTAGCGCACCCCGCCGGCGTTTACCGCCGTGGCGAGGGCGTCCATGATGGGCTTCACCTTCGACATTTCGCTCTTGGCCGCGGTGAAGGTCACGTCGGTGCGGCCCTCCTGATCCTTGGCCGCGTTCTGGATGATCATGTCGACCGAGATGTTCTCGGCGGCGAGGGCACCGAAGATCTGAGCCACGACACCGGGACGGTCCTGCACCGACACCAGCATCACCCGGGCCTCCGACTTGTCGTACGCGACGCCCTGCACCACCACGCTCTCGAGCGGGCCCTCTTCGCCGACCACCCAGGTGCCGGGAGCGTCGGAGAACGAAGAGCGGACGTGAATGGGCACACCGTATTTCATCGCAACCTCCACGCTCCGTCGCTGGAGCACCTTGGCTCCGAGGGAGGCGAGCTCGAGCATCTCTTCGTAGCTGATCCTGAGGATCTTGCGGGCCTGTGGGCACACGTTGGGGTCGGTGGTGTAGACGCCATCGACATCCGTGTAGATCTCGCACACATCGGCTCCGAGCGCAGCCGCCACGGCGACGGCGCTGGTGTCGGAGCCGCCGCGGCCGAGGGTGGTGATGTTGCCTTCGTCGTCCACGCCTTGAAAGCCCGCCACCACCGCGATCGAGCCGTCGCCCAGGCGCTTGCGCAGCACCTCGGCGTCGATGGCGAGGATCCGCGCCATGCTGTACGCGCGATCGGTGAGGATCTTGAGCTGGTGGCCAAGGAAGCTCCGGGCCTGGCCGCCCTGCGACTGGATCGCGAGCGCGGTGAGCGCGGCCGACACCTGCTCCCCGGTCGCCGCGATCACGTCGAGCTCGCGGCGGTCGGGCGTCGTCGCCACGTTGGTGGCGAGCGCGAGCAGTCGGTTCGTCTCGCCCGCCATCGCGCTCACGATGACGACCACCCGATGCCCTTCGGCTTGGGTGCGCAGCGCGCGCGTCGCGACGTTCTGGATGCGCTCGATCGAGCCGACCGAGGTGCCGCCGTATTTTTGGACAATCAGGGCCATCCGATCGGCAGGTGTATCCCCACGGCGGTGCGGCGCCAATGTGGATGAACGATGTCGCGGCGGTGGGGCAGGGACGGAATAGCGGGGGCCGCCGATTGTTCGCACCGTGGCGCGTGCGTGCGCCGAACGGCCCGTCTCAGGGCCCGCTCACGACCGTGAGGAGCTGGATCGACTATCCACGCAGAACCTGCTAAGAGGCACCCCGCTCTTGTCCACACTGTGGGTGGCGGGGGCTAAGCGCGCGAAATGGCGAAGGCACGTGGTGCTAGCCGTTGCGCGCATGGCGGAGCGTTCACAACCGACATTCCGTGAACGGAAGCACAGTGACACTGAACAGCTACAACTCGCACGAGACTTTCGGAGGTTAGGGCTTGGCTACCGACGTCATGATTGAGGCGAAGGGCCTTTCCAAGAAGTACGGCACCTTCAGAGCGCTCGATAAAATCAACTTCAAGGTGAACCGCGGAGAGGTGGTGGGTTTCCTGGGCCCGAACGGCGCAGGCAAGTCGACCACGATGCGGATCCTCACCTGCTACCTCTCGGCCTCCTCGGGCTCGGCGCGGGTGCACGGCTTCGACGTGTTCGACGAGCCGCTGCGGGTGCGCGAGAAGATCGGCTACCTGCCGCAGCGCGCCAACATGTATGGCGAGATGAGCGTCTGGGAGTACCTGAAGTTCGTCGCCGAGCTGCGGAAGCTGCCGATGGAGACGTTCAAGAAGCGGATGAAGAACATCGTGGAGGTCTGCGGGCTCTCCACCGTGCTCGGAAAGGACATCCGCATGTTGTCCCACGGCTACCGCCAGCGCGTGGGCCTCGGGCAGGCGCTCATCCACGATCCGCCCATCCTCATCCTCGATGAGCCGACGAGCGATCTCGATCCGAACGAGAAAGCCGAGGTGATCGAGTACATCAAGGAGATCGGTCAGCACCGCACGGTGATCCTCTCCACCCACAACCTGGCGGAGGTGGAGGCCGCGTGCGCGCGCGCCATCATCATCTCCAAGGGGCGGGTGGTCGCCGATGGCAGCATCGAGGAGGTGCGCGCCAGGGGCGGTCGCGTCCGCTACCACGTGGTGATTCACGAGAAGGAGTCGCTCAACGGGAGTGGACCCCCGAAGGCTCGCGAGGTCTCGGCGGCGCTCGAGAAGCTCGAGGGCATCCTCGAGGTGAAGGAGATCCCAACCGACGACAAGGCCCACGCCTTCGCCCTCCTTGGGCCGAAGGGGAGCGATCTCCGGGGTGAGATCTTCCGCCTCTGCGTGGACAAGGGCTGGCTTCTGCTCGAGATGAGCCGGAGCATCCAGCGGCTCGAGGACGTGTTCAAGGCCCTCACCCGGGGCGAAGAGGCGCTCACCCGCGGTCGCAAGGTGGCCGACGAGGATCTCGACGAAGACGAGCTCGACGACGAAGACGAGGACGCCGACGCGGACGAGGACGCCGACGAGGACGAGGACGACGAGGACGAGGACGAGGACGCCGACGAGGACGAGGGCGACGACGACGACGACGACGACGACGACGAGGGTGCGGCGTCTGACCGAGGTCGGGCCGACACGTCCGAAGACGACGACGAAGACGACGACGGCGACGAAGAAGACGGCGACGACGAAGACGACGAAGACGACGAAGACGACGAAGACGACGAAGACGACGAAGACGACGAAGACGACGACGAAGAAGAAGAAGAGGACGACGAGGACGAGGACGACGCCGAGGAGAAGAAGCGATGACCGCGACCTTCAGTATCGCCAAGCGCGAATTTCGTTCGTACTTCGATTCGCCGATCGCCTACGTGGTGATCTGCATCGGCATGGCCGCTCTCGGCCTGGTGTTCTTCAACCTCAACGGCGGCTTCTGGCTCGCCAATCGCGCGAGCTTCTTTCAGCTGTTCGCGCAGGTGCCGCGCGGGCTGTCGTGGCTGGTCATCCCGGTGATCACGATGCGGCTGATGGCGGAGGAGCGGCGCAGCGGCACGCTGGAGATGCTCATCACCCTCCCCGTGAAGGACTATGAGGTCATCCTCGGCAAGTTCCTCGGCGCCTGGGGCCTGGTGCTCGTGCTCATCCTGGCCACCGCCTTGTACCCGATCTTGATGTTCGGATACTGGGATCTCGGGGCGCTCGACAGCTATCCGGTCTACTCGAGCTACGTCGGCCTCGTCGTCTACAGCGGCGCGGCGGTGGCGATTGGCCTGATGATCTCCACGCTCGTCGAGAGCCAGATCGTGGCCTTCTTCATTACCTTCGTCGTGTTGTTCCTCCTGCACATGCTCGGGAGCAGCATGACCCTCAACATCGCTGGGTTGCCCGAGGGCGCAGAATACGTGCTGGCGTTCGTCTCGTTCGACACCCGGCTGTCGAGCTTCATGCGCGGCCTCATCAACTCGCGCGACGTCATCTACTTCCTGTCGATCATGTTTGGATGCCTGTTTACATCCTTCTGGGCGCTCGAGCGCCGGAAGTGGGCGTGAGGAGAGACGACCATGGAACGCAAATCACGCGCAGCTACGCTCTCCGGGATCAGCATCGCCGCCCTCGCGGTGGTGCTCGTGCTCGCCAACGTGCTCGCCTACGCGAAGAACTATCGCCTGGACATGACCAAGAACGAGCGCTTCACGCTCGCGACCGGCTCCGGACGCCTGGTTCGTGAAGGGCTCAAGGAGAACCTCCTCGTCACCCTGTACGTGACCCGGGGCCTGCCCAAGACCGATCTGTTCATCGAAGACCTCGAGAGCTTGCTCAGGGAATACGAGGACGCGAGCGTCCAACCCGACGGCACCAAGCGGATGACGTACAAGCTCGTCGAGCCGAAGTCGGAAGAAGAGAAGACGGCGGCCAAGGACGCCGGTCTGCAGGAGGTGCAGATCGGGGAGGAGACGGGCGACGCGGACACCATCGCCCAAGGTTACATGGGCATGGTGTTCGAGTACGGCAGCGAGCGCGAGGTGATCCCCGTGCTCTCGCCGGATCAGAACGTCGGCCTCGAGTTCTGGGTGACCAACAAGATCCGCGAGATTCGCGACCGCGCCGACGACAGCTACCAGAAGGTGGGCGTGATCGTGAAGGACGGCATGAAGCTCGACGACCCGCACCTCGTCCCCCCCCAGGGCGGTCGCGGCGGGCCGACCATCAAGTCGATCCTCCAGCAAGCGCTCCCCTTCTACAAGATCGAGGACGTCGATCTCGAGGGTGGCGAGAAGGCGATCCCCGACGAGCTCCGCGGCGTCATCGTGCTGCAGGCCAACGAGGACTGGAAGGACAAGGAGCTCGCCCGCATCGACGAGTTCCTGATGAAGGGCGACAAGTCGCTCCTCGTCATCGCCGGTGCGGTGAACATGAAGGCGGCCGACGCGACGATGCAGGCCACGCTCAGCACCCGCGGCCTCGAGAAGCTCCTCGAGGGCTACGGCATCGAGATGAAGAAGGAGGCCATCATGGACCTCCAGACTCAGATGCGCCTCCCGGTGGCGAGCCAGGAGGGCCGGCTCGAGTACATCACCGCGCCGGGCGTGCTCCAGGTGCAGCACGACGACGACGCGGAGGAGGCGGAGCAGCCGCTCGACTCCGGCTTCGCCGGGTTCTTCCGGCTCGAGGAGCTCTTGTTCCCCTATCCATCCACTCTCGTCCCGCACCCGGAGAAGCAGCCGGGGGCCAAGATGAAGGTGGTGGCCCAGACCCTCGACAGCGCCACGGTGGTGGCGACCGACACGGTCGACATGAAGCTGTCCGCGATGCGGAAGCTCGAGGGGGAGCCGGGACGGCGGGCGTTCGCGATCTCGCTCGAGGGCAAGGTCAAGAGCGCCTTCGCCGACAAGGCGCCCGAAGGGATGACCATCCCCGCCGAGTCGGCAGACGACAGCCGCCTGCTCGTCATCTCGGCGCCCCAGTTCCTCGAGAACCCATTCGCCCGCGCCGGGAACCCCCCGCCGATGCCTCCCCAGATGCAGATGATGGGCTCCTTCGGTGGCGACCGCCAGCTGCAGATGATCGCGATGCACTACGCGCGCGCCTACCTCACGCCCACCATCCTCGCGTTCAAGAACCTGCTCGACTGGATGAGCGGGGATCAAGACCTGTTGGCGGTGAGCGCCAAGCTCATCGGCGAGCCGAACCTGAAGTACTCCGACGTGCCCAAGCCCGACTTCAAGGCCGAGGACACCGAAGAGGAGCGCCGCAAGAAGCAAGACGAGTGGAAGCAGGGCCGCAAGGCGCTCCAGCAGCGCATTCAGTGGACGCTCACCCTCATCCCGTCGCTCTTGTTCATGGGCCTCGGGATCGGGCGTTGGCGCTATCGCGAGAGCAAGCGCGATCAAGTGAAGCTGTGACGAGGAGGTAAGCGATGAAACAAGAGCACAAGCTGTACGTGTTCGTCGGCGCCGCCATCGCGCTCGGGATCGCCGTTTACGTCACGATGGGCGAGCGTGGGAAGGCGACCCAAGACCGAACCACGCCCACCGCAGCCAGCGATCTCCCCGTGGTCAAGATGGCCAAGGAGGAGGCGGAGAAGGTGACCAAGTTCATCATCGCCAACAAGGATCAAGGCGAGGTGACGCTGGAGAAGAAGGGCGACGAGTGGGTGATCACCAAGCCTATCGAGGCCCAGGCCAACCAGGCGAACGTGAAGAGCATCGTCGAGAACCTCGAGAAGATCGAGGTCACCGCGGTGATCGGCAACGACGCCTCCATCCACGACAAGTACGACCTCACCGAGCAGAAGGCGGTGCACGTGCAGGCCTTCAAAGGTGACGAGAAGGTCGTCGACATGTTCTTCGGCAAGAGCGGTGGCCGCGGCCAGATGGCGCGGATGGCCGACAACCCCACGGTGTACGCGACGAAGGGGTACTCGTCGTTCCTGTGGGGGCGCGAGGTGAAGGCGTGGCGGCACAACGAGATCCTCAAGTTCGAGGACGGCAACGTGATCGCCGCAGAGGTGGAGAACGAGCACGGCAAGTTCAGCTTCACCAAGGCCGACGACAAGTGGAGCGCGAAGTTCTACAAGCGCAACGACAAGGGTGAGCTCGACGCGAAGGGGGGCGACATCGAGCGCTTCGACGAGAGCAAGGTCACGGGCATGCTCGGCGCGCTGAAGAACCTCAAGGCGACCAACTTCGCCGAGGACAAGGACGACACCGGCGTGGACGACGCGGTGAAGAACGGCGGCGTGATCCGGATCACGATGAAAGACGAGGACCAGCCGAAGCACGTGCTCCACTTCGGCAAGGCCCAGGAGGGGAGCAACCGCTTCCTCAAGGTGGAGGGCGCCGACGCGGTCTACGTGGTGACGAGCTGGGCGGGCGACTGGGCCACGGCCAAGGACGAGAAGTTCCAGAAGACCGAGGCCAAGGACGGGGCGCCCGGTGAAGAGGGGGACGACGGCCACGGCCACGACGACGACGCGAAGGACGACGACGCGAAGGACGACGACGCGAAGGACGACGACGCGAAGGACGACGACGCGAAGGACGGCGCGAAGGGCCCCAAGGGGGGCGACACCAAGAGCGCCGGCGACAAGAAGGGCGGCGACGGCAAGGGGACCGGCGGTGGCAAAGGCAAGGGCGGCGGCGGCGACGGCAAGGGCACCGGCGACGGCAAGGGGGGCGGCGCGAAGGACGCCCCCAAGGCTCCGGCTCCCGACGGCAAGTAGCCACCGGGCGGCGCGGGCCGCGGCCCCGGTCGACCGAGGAGCCTCTCGGGCGGGGGGCCGGCCGTCCTTGACGCCGACGACGCGCGGCAAGATGGGTCAGACGACATGAAGGTATCGGTGAGTTGGCTGCGTTCGCTCGTGCCCGGGCTCGACGCGCCCGTGCAGGAGATCGCCGAGCGTCTGACGCGCTCGGGCCTGGAGGTGGAGCAGATCGTGACCTATGGGGCCGCGGCGACCGACGTACGCGTCGCGGAGGTGGTCGAGAAGGAGGCTCACCCCCACCGCGACAAGCTCACCCTGGTCACGGTCGACACGGGCGGGCGCCGGCAGCGGGTGGTGTGTGGCGCCCCCAACGTGCCCGAGCCGGGGGGCCGCGTGGTGCTCGCGAGCGTCGGGACGGTGCTCCCCGCGATGGGGGTCACGCTCACCGCGCGCGCGATCGGCGGGGTGGTGAGCGAGGGCATGTTGTGCTCGGAGGTGGAGCTCGGCCTCGTCGACGCGGCGGGCAAGGGGGACGGCATCATGGTCCTCGACGGCAACGGCTCGGCGCTCGGGACGCCGCTCGCGGAGGCCGTGCCGGGCACCCACGATCACATCCTCGACATCGGCGTGACCCCCAACCGCCCCGACGCCCTCGGTCACGTGGGGGTGGCGCGCGAGCTCGCGGCCCTCTTCGAGCTGCCGTTCGCGCCGCCAGAGGCCGACGCGCCGGCGCGGGTCGTCACCGGGGCGTCGATCGACACCCTCGCCTCGGTGACCATCGAGGACACCGAGCGCTGCCCTCACTACGGGGCGCTCGTGCTCCACGACGTGGTGGTGGGGCCCTCCCCCGACTGGCTGCGTTTCCGCCTCGAGAGCCTGGGCACCCGCTCCATCAACAACGTGGTCGACGTGACGAACCTCGTGCTGCTCGAGTTCGGCCACCCGATGCACGCCTTCGATCTGGATCGGTTGCCGGCGGGGCGCGTCGTGGTGCGCCGCGCGGCACGCGCGGAGAAGCTCACCACCCTCGACGGGGTGGAGCGGGAGCTCACCGCCGACGACCTCCTCATCACCAACGGCCAGGAGGGCGTGGCCCTCGCCGGCGTGATGGGCGGCGAGAACACCGAGATCCGCGCCAGCACCCGGCGCGTGCTGCTCGAGTGTGCCTACTTCTCGCCCCGGGGGATCCGGCGCACCGCGCGCCGGCACGGCCTGCACACCGAGTCGAGCCATCGCTTCGAGCGCGGGTGCGATCCGGAGGCGGTGACGCTCGTGCTCGGGCACGCCGCCTCGTTGATCACGCGCCTGTGCGGTGGCGCGGCGGTGCCTGGGATCATCCTGGCCGGCGTGAGCCCGGCGCCACGCCGAGAGGTTCGCCTCCGCCACGCCAAGATGACGGCGCTGCTCGGTCTCGACATCCCGCTCTCGCGGGCGAGCGCGATCCTCGGTCGCCTCGGCTGCGAGGTCGGGCGCTCGGCGAGCCACGAGGGCGAGCTCACGGTCACCGTGCCGAGCTTCCGTCCCGATCTCGGGCGCGAGGAGGATCTCATCGAAGAGGTGATGCGCGTGTTCGGGATCGACGCCATCCCCACCGCCCAGCGGGCGCTGGTGCCTTCCGTCGGGCGATCGGTGCCCACCACCGAGGAGCGCGTGCGGCGCGTGGCCGCGGAGCTCGGCCTCTCGGAGGCGCTCTGTTACGGCTTCGTCGCCCCACGCGAGCTCGAGGCGGTGAGAGCACCGGCGCCCTCGGTGCGGCTCCGCAACCCGCTCAGCGAGGAGCGCAGCGTGATGCGCACCTCGCTCTTGCCCGGCTTGTGCGAGGCGCTCCGACGGGCACGACGGCGAGGGGTGGGCAACGTGCGCCTGTTCACGGTGGGGCGCTTGTTCTTCGCCGACGGCGATCTGCCGGAAGAGCGCCCGAGCTTCGCCGCGCTGCTCGCGGGGACCCGCGCCCAAGGGCTGGACAAGCCGGTGGAGCTCGACGTGTACGACGCGAAGGGCATCGCGGTGGAGCTCGTCGAGCGGGTCACCGCGCGCACGGCGCGGGTCGAACGCCTCGCGCCGAACGAGGCGGCGCACCTGCACCCGCGCGGGGCGGGGGCGCTCTGGCTCGACGGCGCCCCGGTGGGCCGCCTCGGGCCGCTGCACCCGGACGTGATCGACGCCTTCGATCTCGACGGCGGCGCGCTGGCCGTGGAGCTCGATCTCGGGGCGATCGAGCGGCTGGGGGCGGCCATCCCGCAGTTCCGACCCATCCCCACGCTCCCCGCCGTCACGCGGGATCTCGCGGTGGTGGTGAGCGACGAGGTGAGCGCGGCCACCGTCGCCGACGCCATTCGGGCGGCAGCGGGGGAGCTCTGCGAGTCGGTGGAGCTGTTCGATCTGTATCGCGGCAAGGGTGTGACCGACGATCACCGCTCGCTGGCGTTCCACTTGGTGTTTCGCGATCCGAAGGCAGCCACCGCTCCCGACGCGGCACGCACGTTGACCGACGAAGAGGTGGACGGCGTGGCCGCACGCGTCGTGAGCGCGCTCCGTGACGAGCTCGGCGCGACCCTGCGCTCCTGAGCGTGGTCGGCGTCAGATGCCCACTTAGGCATACACTTGCGCCCCTTTCGGAGCGGAAAAACGTGAGCCCTCGGCCGAATTGGTCGACACTCCATCGCATGGAACGAACCCGACCGATCTTCACAGGCTTGGTCTCGTCGTGTGCGTTGGTCTTGGCGGTGCTCGCCCTCCCCGGTGAGGCAGAGGCGCAGCCGGAGATCTTGCGCCCGAGCGATCGTCCACACTTCTTCGCAGGCGGCATCGGCCCCAACTTCTACGCGTTTCATCGGAGCTGCGCGGGGCGGTTCGCGAGCCGCTACGTGTGCCGCCGCACCTCGTTCAAGGTGGGCCTCGACTACGGCTACCACTTCTCGGGGGAGTTCGAAGGGCCCGCCATCGGCGTGTCGATCGAGCAGACCTTCGACGACGCGCTCTACACCTTCAACCCAGCCTTCAAGTTTTGGTACGACATCGAGATCGCCGACATGGCGATCTACGTGACGCCCTGGGCCAAGGCCGGCTACATGCTCGGGAGCGACTTTCTCGATCCGGATCCGTTCGTGAGCAACGTGGTGCATGGGTTCAACATCGGCTTCGGCGCGGAGGGGCGCGTGGTGCTCCACAACCGTGGGCTCTTGTTCTTGCGGCCCATCCACGTCGACACGTTCCTCGGCGACTTCCCGGGCGACACGGTCTTCGTGTTCAACTGGAGCGTGCTCCTCGGCGGCGGCGTCGTCTGGGACTGACCTGGCCCCCGGCTGCGCCTGGGTCAGCGCTTGGCGAAGCGCTCCACCCCGGCCAGGAACTCGGGGGCGGCCAGGGTGCGGCCCCCGAGCTCGAGCTCGTGGGCGAGCGCCTCTTCGAGCGAGAGCGACCACTGGGCGTAGCTCGAGAGGCGATCGCTCCGCATACAGCGCGGCGGGTGCGACGCGATCTCCGCGGCGAGCTCGAGGGCGCGCTCGAGGGCGTGGCCGGAGGGCGCGGTGCGGTTCACGAGGCCCATCGCCAAGGCCTCGTCGGCCCCCACCTCGCGGCCGGTGAGGATCAGATCGAGCGCACGGCCATGACCGATGAGCCTGGGTAGGCGCACCGTGCCGCCGTCGATGAGGGGGACGCCCCAGCGGCGGCAGAACACGCCGAGGCGCGCGTCCTCCGCGGCCACCCGGAGATCGCACCACAGCGCGAGCTCGAGGCCACCGGCCACCGCGTAGCCCTCGATGGCGGCGATCACCGGCTTGTCGAGGAGCATTCGGGTCGGGCCCATCGGGCCATCGCCGGTCGCTTCTACGCGGTTGCCATGCCCCGCGGCGATCGCCTTGAGATCGGCGCCAGCACAGAACGTGTCGCCGTCCCCGGTGAGCACTGCCACCGCGAGGGCGGGGTCCGCGTCGAAGCGTCGAAACGCCTCCGCGAGGGCCTCCGCGCACGGCCGATCGACGGCGTTCTTGCGGTGAGCGCGCGCGATGGTGATGACGACGAGGGCGTCACGGACTTCGTAGCGGACCGACTCGGACATGACGCGCAGCATAGTGCGCGAGGGCGGCGCCGCGCGACCCTCGGGGCGTCCACGGGCGGCGACGCGGCGATCTGGGACGTCGGACTGCCGACAGCCCCGCGCACCGCGCCCAAACCCTGGCAAGAGGCTCGGGTCAGCTGTGGAGCTGCCGAGACGCGTCTTGCGAGGTGGGGCGATCGTCGTGGAGGAGCGCGTCGACACACGGGCGGATGACGGCGGCAGCGCACTCCGCGGCGATGGTGTTGCGCTCGCTGGCGGGGAGCCGTCCGTGGCGCGCCATCCAGCCGTCCCGGCTCGAGCCGCTCGGGGGCGGTCGCAGCGCGAGCGCGTCGTCGAAGGCGTCGCGCACCGATGCCCGCAGCGCGTCGTCGTCTTGGGTGGCCCAGCGAACGAAGCGCCACGCGAGGCCTGCGTGGCGCACTTCGTCGGCGGCGATGCGGCGCAACACCCGCGTGACCGCCTCGTCCTCGCAGCGCTCGGCGGCCACGGTCACCACCATCGCGTGGATCGTGTCACCCACGCAGCCGTCACGGACGGCGTCGGCGAGCGCTGCGCTCAGACCGCCGGTCGCCGCCTCCCCCTGGGTGTCGAGCGCTCCCGCGCCCAGCGGGCGACCGGCGTACGCACCGGCGAGGCCGAAGCAGAGCTCGGCGTGGGTCACCACGTCGAGGCCCGCGCGCTGAGCGCCGCGGAGCAGCTCCGGCGGAGCGCCGAGCGCGAGCAGGTGCAGGGTGAAGCGCGCGAAGCCAGCGATCGCCGCGTGCTCGTCGAGCGCGTCGGCGAGCCACGCCGCTGCGAGCTTGTCACGCTGCGCGCGGGTGAGCCCGTCGACCTTCGGCAGCGCGGTCTCCGGCCCCCAGGCTCGCGTGTGAACGACGCGGGCGACGGGGCGCTCCTCCCCCACGATGTACGGCGCGCCTTCGTCGGTGGCGTCCCCCGGATCCCAGGCGGCGGTCTCGGAGGTGGTGGCTGGGCGCTGGAGGGCCTTGAAGATGCTGCGCACGAGCTGCGCATATCCCGGGTCGGGCTGAGGTGTCATGAAAGCTCCTCCAAGAGCACCGGGGGGCGTGGTCACCGCGTCCCACCCGTACGGTGCCGAAGCGAAAGGGTCACGTCTGTTCGGTAAGCCAACGAAGTACGCAATTTGTGGTGGGGCGACGACCAAGGTGCCACCCGAGTTGGCACACACCCACGAAGGATCGAAGAGTTGCGCGAGTCGAACCTTCTCGATGCGAGTTTCGTGCCTGACGGCGTTCAGCCGAGGCCGACGAGCGGGCCGTAGGCCACGAGCGCGCAGCCGACGAAGCCGAGCCCACCCACGGTCACCGCGGCGGCGAGGTAGAAGAGGCGCGCGCTGCGCTTCTTCTGCACGAACGCGGCGGCCGCCCCGAGCGTGGTGGCGGCCATGGTCGCCGGCAAGAGCCACGGGCCGAGCGCGAGCGCCGGCGCCCGGGGCATCGGCGCGGGCAGCTCCCGGTACAGCAGCAGGAGCTCGGGTCGCAGCCGCAGGTAGAACAGCCCTGACAGGCCGAGCACCAAGCCGAGGGAACCCAAGAGGATGATGGTTGGCAACTCGCGCCGCACGGGGGAACGAGCTAGTCATACCGCATGAGGCCCGATGGGGCGTACCGCGTCACGCGACCTCGGGCGACAACGACCTCACGCGATCGACACCCGTCATGCTCTCCCGCCCCCCCTGGCCCCGACCGTCGCCCGCGAAGGTGGAGCTGCTCCACCGCCGCCTCGACGCGGCGCTCGGCCCGTCGAAGCTGATCGTCGAGCCCGACAGCATGTTGGCCTACGCCGACGACGAGTCGGAGCAGGAGCCGGTCGTGCCGGACGCGGTGGTGCTCGCGAGCTCGGCCCTCGACATCGAGAAGACGCTCGCGGTGGCCAACGAGCTCGAGGTGCCGGTCACGCCGCGAGCCGCCGGCTCCGGCAAGTCGGGGGGGGCGGTGCCCGTGTGTGGGGGCGTGGCCCTGTCGGTGATGGGGATGAACGCGATCGAGGAGATCGATCTCGCGGAGTACCTCGCGGTGGTCGAGCCGGGGGTGATCCTCGGCGATCTCTTCGCGGCGGTGGAGAGCGAGGGCCTGTTCTATCCGCCGGATCCGAACTCGTGGAAGATGTGCGCCGTCGGCGGCAACATCGCCGAGAACGCGGCGGGGCCGCGCGCCTTCAAGTACGGCGTCACCCGCGACTACGTGCTCGGCATGGACGTGATCACCGGCGCGGGCACGCGTCTGACGCTCGGGCGCCGCACGAAGAAGGGGGTCACCGGCTACGATCTCACCGCGCTGCTCACTGGCAGCGAGGGCACGCTCGGCGTCATCACGCGCGCGACGCTCCGGCTCATCAACAAGCCCGAGCGGATCTACACCTTGTTGGGGCTCTTCGACCACGTCGACGGCTCGGCGCGGGCGGTGGCCGCCATCACCGCGAGGGGGCTGTCACCGCGCTGTCTCGAGCTCGTCGACGGGTCGTGCCTCACCGCCATGCGCGGCGAGGGGGTGAGCATCGACGAGCGCGCAGACGCGCTCTTGATCATCGAGGTAGACGGTGACGAGGCGGCGTGCGAGCGCGACATGGAGCGGGTGGGCGAGTGCGCGATGGAAGCGGGAGCGATCGACGTCTTGGTGGCGCAAGACGCCGCACAACGCGAGCGGCTCTGGCACGCGCGACGGGAGCTCAGCAACGTCACCCGCCGCCTCGCGAAGTACAAGATCAGCGAAGACGTCGTGGTGCCGCGGAGGCTCATGCCGGAGCTCATTCGCCGCATCCGCGTCCTCTCCGAAGAGACGGGGGTGCGTATGTTGAACTACGGCCACGCCGGTGACGGGAACCTCCACGTCAACGTGCTCTGGGACGACCCGGCAGAGGGGCCCATGGTGGAGCGCGGGCTCGAGGCGCTGTTCCGCACCACCCTCGAGCTCGGCGGCACGCTCACCGGTGAGCACGGGGTCGGCTCGTCCAAGGCGGCGTATCTCCCCCTCGAGCAGTCGAGCGAGCTCATCGCCCTGCAGCGCGAGGTCAAGCGCGTGTTCGATCCCAAGGGTATCCTCAACCCCGGAAAGATTTTCCCACGCCGCGGTCACGGGGCATGTTGACCGGATGATGGGCGAACGCTCGAACCTGCCAGGGTGGTCACGATGCGCGTGATCGGTATCGATCCGGGCACCACCAAGCTCGGCTGGGGCGTGGTGGAGCGGGTGGGAACCCGCCTCCTCCACGTCGCGCACGGCACCATCGTCCCCAAGGGGGCGATCCTCGCCGACAAGCTCCTCCACATCGAGCGTGGCCTGATCCGCGTGCTCGCCGAGCACCGCCCCAGCGCGGCCGCGGTCGAGTCGATCTTCTTCGCCAAGAACGCACAGAGCGCGGCCAAGCTCGGCCACGCGCGCGGGGTCGTGCTCCTCACGCTGCGCCGCACCGAGATCGAGATCGCGGAGTATCCACCGGCGCGCGTCAAACGCGCGGTGGTCGGTCGTGGTCGCGCCGACAAGAACCAGGTCTCGCGCATCATCGCGAGCATCCTCGCGCTCGGCGACGTCCCCCAGGAAGACGCCGCCGACGCCCTCGCGGTGGCGGTCACGCACCTCAACGTCGCCCGCTTCGAGCAGGCCCTCGCGTGTTCCCCGGACGCGCGCTAGCGACGCAGGTCGCCGCCCTCAGGGCGCGGTGAAGGTCCAGGCGGAGGGGGGGCCCTCGCGCGTGGTGCGGGCGCGTCCGTTGGCGGCGAGGTGGCGGAGGATGGAGAGGGCGGTGAGCGCGTCGTCACGGCCCGCCGCTCGAGCGAGCGCGGCCGCGGTCTTGGGGGTGGCATCGAGCACGCCGAGGAGCGCGGCCTGGAGCGTGAGGACGTCGGCAGCCGCCTTCTTCCCGAGCTCCACGCCGGGTTGGTGGTAGGCGTTGATGCCCACGAGCGAGGCGTAGAGACCCACCGCGCGCTCGTAGAGCGCGATCAGGGCGCCCATGCTGCGCGCGTCGAGCGCCTCGAAGGTGATGGTGATGGATGCCCGCCCGCGCTCGGCCAGCGCGCGGCGGGTGCCCTGGAGGAAGCCGGAGAGGTAGTCGCCGGTCGTGACCCCGGGCTCGACGTCGATGCTCTCCCCCTCACGATCGCGGAGGACCTCGAGGAAGGTGACGAAGAAGTCGTCGGGCCCGTCGAGCAGCTGCTGCACGTAGGCGTGCTGATCGGTGGAGCCCTTGTTGCCGTACACCGTGAGGCCCTGATGAACCTCGTCGCCGTCGAGATCGGTGCTCTTGCCCAGCGACTCCATCACCAGCTGCTGGAGGTATCGAGAGGTGAGCGCCAAGCGATCCTTGTAGGGCAGGAGCACCATGTTGCGGCTGCCGATGCCGTCGCCGGTGAGGTACCAGGCGGCGGCGAGCAGGGCGGCCGGGTTCGCCTTGGGCTCGGGCGTGCGCGTCAGCGCGTCCATCGCCCGAGCGCCGTCGAGGAGGGCCGTGATGTCGCCGCCGGCGAGGGCCGTGGGCAACAGGCCCACCGCGCTCGTGACGCTGGTTCTCCCGCCGACCCAGTCCCACATCGGCAGCTCCGCGACGAAGCCGTGCTCGCTCGCGAAGGCGGAGAGCCGACTCCCTTGTTGGGTGATGGCCACCGCGTGGGCGCCGAGCGCGAGGTCGCGCCGGGCGTAGGCGTGGGCGAGCTCGAGCATGCCGTTCTGCGTCTCCTTCGTCCCTCCCGACTTGGAGATGACGACGGTGAGCGTGGCGGCGAGATCCAGCCGCTCCACCAGCCGATCGATCCCCTCCGGATCGGTGTTGTCCACGAAGTGCAACCGGAGGCCGCGGTCGCTCGCGATGGCCTCGTGCACGAGCATCGGGCCGAGGGACGAGCCGCCGATCCCGACGATGACCGCGTCGCGAAACCGCGCCGCGGAGGGCGGCTTCACCGCGCCCGTGAGCACGCGCTCGGCCAGGCGCTGCACGGCGTCGCGGGTGGTCTCGATGGCGTCGCGGATCGCGTCGGTGGGCGCGAGCTCGGGCGTGCGCAGCCAGTAGTGACCGACCATGCGGTTCTCGTCGGGGTTCGCGATGGCCCCTCCTTCGAGCGCGGCCATCGCGGCGAGCGCGGCCTCGAGCGCCTTGCCGAGCGCGTCGAGCTCCGCCTCCGCGAAGCACATCCGTGAGATGTCGATGGAGAAGCCGAGCGCGCCGTCGTGGCACGACATCGTCTGAAAGCGTTGGAAGGCGGTGGCCGCGTCGAGCAGGCTGGTCATGACGACGCATCGTGCCTCTCTTGTCGCGCCGCTGTCCATCGGTGAGCGCGCATCGAGGGCAGGTGCGCCGCCCTCCGAGCCCCGGTCGCCGCTCATGAGATGGGCTCGCGAGCGCCTACGTGGGCGAGAACGCGGCAGAGAGGCGCGTTCGAGGCGTCTCTCACGGCATCCCTCGCGGTCTGCCGCGAGCCGCGGTATCGAGGTGGGGATGACCTCGTCGTTCGGGATCAACGCCGGGCTCGTGGAAGAGCTCTACATCAAGTACCTCGAGAACCCGCGCTCGGTGGAGCCGAGCTGGCGCGTCTACTTCGAACAGAACGGCCTCGGCGCGACCCGTGCCCCCGGCGGCGCCCTCGACGACGCGACCGCCGCCGCGCCCTTCCGGCGGATCGATCCCGCGTCCGTCGAGACGGCGCCGCTCTCCGTGCCCCCCTTTCCCGCCGCGGTGGCGACGGCGCCGGCGGTAGCCCGTCACTCGACGCTCGGGGGTCGCACCTACGCCATCGTCACCGCCTACCGCTTCTTGGGGCACCTCTGCGCCGACATCGATCCGCTCGGCATTCCGAGAGATCGGCCCCGTGAGCTCGATCCGGCCACCTACTCGTTCACCGAGGCCGATCTCGATCGCGAGATCCCCACCGTCGATCTCCCGGGGCCCGACAGCCAGACGCTGCGCCAGCTCATCGAGCGGATGGAGGAGACCTACTGCCGCAGCATCGGCGTGGAGTTTCGCAACATCGAGAACACCGAGGAGCGGCACTGGCTGCAGCAGCGCATGGAGACGGGGAAGAACCGGCTCGCGCTCTCGCGCGATCAGCAGGTTCACCTCCTCACCAAGCTGAGCGACGCCGAGGCTTTCGAGCAGTTCATCGCCTCGAGCTACGCGCCAGGGACCAAGCGTTTCTCTCTCGAGGGGGGAGAGAGCCTCATCCCGCTGCTCGACATGATCATCGAGCGAGGGGCCGAGCATGGCGTGGAGGAGCTGGTGATGGGGATGGCCCACCGAGGCCGCCTCAACGTGCTCGTGAACACGTTGGAGACGAGCCTGCGCGAGATTTTCTACGCCTTCGAGGACAAGGACGCCGAGCGCTACCTCGGTCGCGGCGACGTGAAGTACCACCTCGGCTTCTCCAGCGATCGCATCACCACGAGCGGACGACGCGTGCACCTGACCATGACGTTCAATCCGTCCCACCTGGAGTTCGTCAACCCCGTCGTAGAAGGGCGCGCGCGAGCCAAACAAGGCCGCGTCGGCGATCGCGAGCGCAAGCGGGTCGTGCCGCTCCTCATCCATGGCGACGCGGCCTTCGTGGGGCTCGGCATCGTGGCCGAGACGCTCAACCTCACCGGCCTCGAGGGCTACACCACCGGTGGCACCATCCACATCATCGTGAACAACCAGATCGGCTTCACCACCGATCCCAAAGACGCGCGATCTACCCGCTACGCGAGCGACATCGTGCGCATGCTGAATGTGCCCGTGTTCCACGTGAACGGCGAGGATCCGGAGGCCGTGGCCCAGGTGGCCACCCTCGCCGTCGAGTATCGCCAGCGCTTCGGCAAGGACGTGCTCATCGATCTCTATTGTTATCGACGCCACGGGCACAACGAAGGGGACGAGCCGCGCTTCACCCAGCCCACGATGTACCGGATCATCGATCAGAAGCCGACGATCCGAGAGGTGTACGTGGAGCGGCTGGTCGCGCTCGGCCAGGTGACGCACGCCGGGGCCGAGCAGATCTGCGAGCGCAGCAAGCTCAAGCTGAAGAACGCCCTCCAAGAGGTGCGCGAGCGTGGCTTCATCCCGAGAGAGCCGTCGATCGGCGGCGTGTGGGCCGACTACAAGGGAGGATGGGACCGCGACGTTCCGGAGGTGGACACGCGGGTCTCGCGCGAGCGCCTCGTGGAGCTGAGCCGCGCCATCACCACCTTGCCCCCGACGTTTCGGGCGCACCCGAAGATCGTGACGCTCCTCGGGCAGCGTCACAAGCGCCTCGCCGGCGGCAAGGAGATCGACTGGGGCACCGCGGAGGCGCTGGCCTACGCCTCGCTCCTCGCCGAGGGGACGTCGATCCGGATGTCGGGCGAAGACGTGGGACGCGGCACGTTCAGCCATCGCCACGCGGTGCTCTTCGATCAGGAGTCGGGCGACTGCCGTGTGCCGCTCAACCACCTCGGCGTGGAGCGGCAGGGGCGCTACGAGTCGTACAACAGCGCACTGAGCGAGGCGGGGGTGCTGGGCTTCGATCTTGGTTACAGCATGGACACCCCGGAGGCGCTCGTGATCTGGGAGGCCCAGTTCGGCGACTTCCTCAACAGCGCGCAGGTGATCGTCGATCAGTTCATCGCCTCCTGCGAGGACAAGTGGATGCGCCTGAGCGGCATCACGCTCTTCCTCCCTCATGGCTACGAGGGGCAGGGGCCGGAGCACTCGAGCGCCCGCGTCGAGCGCTTTCTGAGCTTGTGCGCCGAGGACAACATGCAGGTGTGCAACCTCACCACGCCGGCTCAGCTGTTCCACGTGCTGCGCCGTCAGGTGAGCCGCCCGCTCCGCAAGCCGCTCGTCATCTTCACCCCCAAGAGCCTCCTCCGCGCTGCCTTCAGCGCCAAGGGGCCCAAGCCTACCTCCACCATCGATGATCTCAGCGAGCGGGGCTTCCAGCGCGTGATCCCGGATCGAGAGGTGGAGCCGGGCAAGACGCGGCGGGTGCTCCTGTGCTCGGGCAAGGTGTACTTCGATCTCGCGCGCCATCGCTTCGAGAAGGGGATCGACGACGTGGCCATCGTGCGCCTCGAGCAGCTCTACCCCTTCAACGACGAGCTCGCCGTGGCCCTCGGCCCCTACCGTGACGGCACGCCGCTGTGGTGGGTGCAGGAGGAGCCGTTCAACTACGGCAGCTGGTACTTCATCAACGCCACGCTCGAGTCGGTCATCGGCGACCGCCTCCCGCTCGGTCACGTGACCCGGGATCGGAGCGCGAGCCCTGCCACCGGGAGCAAAGCGGCGCACAACTTGGAGCAGAAGCGCCTGGTCGAGCAGGCGTTCAGCGCCTGAGGTCGCGCGGGGCGAGGAGAGCCACGCGGCGCGGAGATCTCAGGGCGCGAGCGCGTCCCAGAACGCGCGGAGATCGGGGTAGAGGGGGGCGGAGAGCTCCAGCCGCTCGCCGCTCGAGGGGTGGTCGATGGAGAGCTCGCTCGCGTGCAGGGCCTGCCGCGGCAGCTCCAGCACCCGAAGATCGTCGAGGGTGAGCTCATCGTCCGCGCCACGGGCGAACAGGTGCTCATCCGGGCCGTAGAGCTTGTCGCCCACCACCGGGAGGCCCAACGCAGCGAGGTGCACGCGGATTTGGTGCTGTCGGCCCGTGTGCAGCGTGCAGCGAATCATCGCGTAGCTTCGCCCGTCTGCCTTGCGCGTCCGTCGGTCGAGCACCTCGAAGGTGGTCGCCGAGGCCTGACCCCCGGTGTCCACCGTGCGCATCTTCACGCGGTAGGGGCTCGCGTCGTCCGAGGCGACGGCGAGCTCACAGGTGTGGCGGTCCCAGGGTGGAGCGCCCCACGTGAGCGCGATGTAGCGCTTGACCACGTCGCGGCGCTCCTCGAACTGGAGCTTCACGTCGCGGTCGGCGGCGCGGGTCTTGGCCACGAGCAACACGCCGCTCGTCTCGCGATCGATCCGGTGGATGAGCGTGAGGTGCGCCAGAGGGCGCTCGGCGGCGAGCAACATGGCCACCGTGCTGCGGTGATGGCGGGCCGTGGGGTGCACGACGACGAAGGGCGGCTTGTTGATCGCCAAGAGCTCGTCGTCCTCGAACACCACCGGCAGGTGCGTGTCCGGCACCCCTTCGTCCCACGGGGGGCGCCACAAGATGACGCGCTCCTCGGCGTGGAGGCGGCGGTTCTTCCGCAACGGCTGCCCTTCGGGGGTGAAGGCGGTGCTCTCCACGATGACCTGGGAGCGGCTGCGGCTGGTGGCCCGGAGCTGGCTCTGAACGAAGCGGTCGAGGCGCATGCCGGCCAGCTCCTTGGGCACGCGCAGCACCCGCATCACCGCGTCCGCGGGCACCCCAGCGGGGCGGACGATGCCCTCGTGGCGTTCGCGATGGCGCCGCTCCCGCTCGGCCAGGAGATCCTTGCGCCTAGCCACGAGCCTCCCCTCCACCGAGCTGCGGGGCGATGGCTCTCCGTCGCGACGCCGGATCGTGGTACAGGGCGCTCATGGAAGTCCTCATGGCATGCTCCGAGCTCGCCCCCATCGTCAAGCATGGGGCGCTCGCCGACGCGGTGGCCGCGCTCGCCAAGACGCTCAGCCGATTGGACCACAAGGTGACGGTCGCGATGCCGAAATATCCGGCCGTCGACGACGCGGGGCTGATGATGGCCCGCCGGTTGACGCCGGTGCGCTTCACGGTGGGGGAGCGGAAGGTGGAGGCGACGCTCTTCGACGCGCGGCTCGGATCCGGCGTGGAGTTGCTCCTCATCGATCTGCCAGACCTGTTCGCAGGGGGCGACATCTACACCGGCGACGAACGCGACGCGACGCGCTTCGGGCTGTTCTCACGCGCGGTCGCGGAGCTCGCGCGGATGCGGGAGAAGGCCGGCACCGGCTTCGACGCGGTGCACGCCCACGACTGGCCCACCGCCCTCGTGCCGTTCCTCCTGTCGGCGGGCCCCGGCCGCGAGGGGCTCGACGTGCGCACCGTGCTCACCGTGCACGACGCCTCCGTGCAGGGACGTTTCCCCAAGCGCTTGGTGGACGAGATCGGCCTCGACTGGGACGACTTTCACCCCGACGGGCTCGAGTTCTACGGCGACATGAACCTGATGAAGGCCGGCGTCCTCACCGCCGACGTGGTCACCACGGTGTCCCCGAGCTACGCGAGCGAGCTCGTTTCGGGGGAGTCGGCGGGTGGGCTCGACGGCGTGTTCCGGGCTCGGGGCGACGCGTTCGTCGGCATCCTCGACGGCATCGACTACGCCCGCTGGAGCCCCTCCACCGATCCTCACCTCCCGAGTCACTACGACTCCGAGGCGGCCGCGAACAAGGGTCGCTGCAAGGCGGCGCTCTTGCATGAGCTCGACATGTCGCTCGACATCGAGCGACCCCTCATCGTCTGGGTCGGTCGCCTCGACGAGCGCCACGGCGCGGACGTGCTCGTGCGCTCGGTGGGCGGCATCGTTCGGACGGGCGCCCGGCTCGTGATCGCTGGCGACGGAGAGGAGGCGCTCACCCGCGCTCTCGAAGACGCAGCGGCGAGCGTCGGGGAAGACGTGGCGGTGCTCGGGGCGGTGAGCGAGCCGCTGCACCACCGCCTGGTCGCCGCCGCCGACGCGGTGCTGCTCTGTCCCCGCAGCGAGCCCTGCGGACAGCTCCAGCTCCATGGGCAACGTTATGGCGCCCTCCCCATCGCGCACGCGGTGGGTGGTCTGCGCGACACGGTGATCGACTGCGACGCGTCGCTCGAGACCGGCACCGGCTTCTCCTTCGAGGAGCTCACCCGCGACGCGCTGGTGGGCGCGGTGGAGCGCGCGGTGAGCGCGATGGCGCGTCCGGCCTGGGGTGCGCTGCGCCGCCGCGTGATGCGGCTCGACCACAGCTGGGAGCGGCCAGCGCGACGCTACGCGCGGCTCTACCAGGGCTGACGCCCGCGGGCGGTGATGAGAAGGGCGCGGCGATGACCCTTTCGGTGCCGGGGCGCCTCTGCGACAATCCCCTCGTGTGCGGTGTGGGCCCGAGGTGCGCGAGGGGGCACGCTCGATGAGCGCGAGCCAGCCCGTCGTCCGCGCGTTGGTTGGCTTCCTCGGGGTGTTCACCGTGCTGGCGGCGAGCGCCGCTGGCTGCACGCTCACGCGCTCGGGGAGGCTCCAGCAGACGTGCACGAGCGCGGCCGAGTGCGAGCTCGACAACCCCTGCTACGTGGCGGAGTGCAGCGTCAACGGCCAGTGCATCTTCACCCCCGCCGACAACAGCGCGGTGCTCGAGCAGACGCCCAACGACTGCGCGCGCTGGGCGTGCGTGATCGACGGTGACCTCGCGGCGCCACAGCGGCTGCCCGCCGACGAAGACCGACCCGAAGACGTGGAGTGTGTCACGCGCTACACCTGCGTCGACGGCGAGCTCATCGAGAGCGGGGTGGGGCCGGGGACCCTCTGCGGGCTCGACGACCGCGGGCAGTGTGCAGACGGGCGCTGCGTCGTGGGCTGCGAGGAGGAGGGCGATCCGGCGTGCGACGACGGCAACGTGTGCACCGACGACCTCTGCAATCTCGCCACCAACGTGTGCGAGCACGTGGCCCTCGACAACATCGACGCGCCGGCGCAGACCGAGGGCGACTGTCGGGTCGTGCTCTGTGTGCTCGGGAGCCAGTCGGAGATCTACGACGATCTCGATGTGCTCGACGATGACTCGGAGTGCACCACCGACACCTGCAACCAAGGTCAGCCGGTGAACAGCCCCCTCGCCGCCGGCACCGCGTGCACCGCGAACGATCCCCTCGCGTCGGTCTGCGACGCGCTCGGGAGCTGCGTTCAGTGCAACGCCGACGTGGAGTGCATCGGGTTTCTGGCCGGGTGGGACGACACCGACTGTCAGACGCCGCGCTGCGTGTCGGGGGTGTGCGAGCTGAGCTGCGAGCCGCTCGGCACGGTGGCTGCGGTGCAGAGCGGGACGCCAGACTGCCAGACCACGGTGTGTGACGGGGCCTGTGGCTACGTGGACAACGTGGACGACAGCGACGTCCCCGATGATCTGAACGACTGCACCGACGACTTCTGCGACCTCGGCACCGTGATGCATCCCCCGGAGCCGGCGAACACGAGCTGCGGCACGGCGGGCCTCTGCGACGGCAACGGCAACTGCGGGGCGTGCAACGTCGACAGCGACTGCCAGGCCGATACGTTCTGTCGCGATTTCAGCTGTGACACCACCCAGAGCCCCCACCAGTGCGTGTTCGCCAACGTGAACGAGGGGGTGGCCCTTCCGAGCGGGCAACAAGACGGGAACTGCCACACGCTGCGCTGTAGCGCGGGGCTGCCCGAGAACCAGATCGACGACGCGGATCTGCCGGTGGATGGGCTCGAGTGCACGGACGACCTGTGCACGGTGGGTGTGCCGACGAATCCACCGCTCGCCATCGACGAGCCGTGCACCGAGGGCGGCGGACGCTTCTGCAACGGCAATGGGGCCTGCGTCGACTGCAACGATGTGTCGCAGTGCTCGGGGGCCGACGGCGTGTGCGACCACGACGCCTGTCTGGGCAACGACTGCGTGGTGGTGTTCGAGGGCACCGGCACCAACGCTCCGCTCGTCTGTCAGAGCGCGACCCCCGACTGTCAGGTGGTGAAGTGCGACGGGGCCGGCGAGTGCGGGGCCTCGGTGCCAGACGACGCGGACGTGGTCGACGACGGCAACGAGTGCACGTTCGACAGCTGCTCGGGCGGCGTCGAAGTCCATGATCCGGCGCCGGTCGAGGGGATGGTGTGCACGCAGAACGGGGTGTTCTGCGACGGGCCCGAGACCTGCCAGGTGGGGCTCTGCCTCGCTAGCGGCAATCCGTGCCCCGGCCACGACACGGGGCCCGACTGCGACGACTCTTGCGACGAGGGAGCCGGCACCTGCACCGCGCCCGACAGCGCGACCACGTCGTGCAGCGACGGCTCCTTCTGCAACGGTGCGGACGTCTGCGACGGACTCGGCGCGTGTATCAACACGGGCACCAATCCTTGTCCCGGCCATGACGTGGGGCCCGACTGCGACGACTCGTGCCGCGAGCTCGGCGGGGGCGCGGGCGACTGCGCGGGGCCCGACGCCGCGCTCATCGCCTGTGACGACGGGCTGTTCTGTACTGGCGCCGACGTCTGCGACGGCACGGGGGCTTGTCTCGGCGGCGCCGATCCCTGCGACGGGCCGGATGGCGACGCCCTCTGCGCCGAGTCGTGTGACGAGGCGGCGAACGCCTGCACGCTCCCCGATCCGAACGGGAGCGAGTGCGGGGGGGGCAACGTCTGCATCGGTGGCGCCTGCGCCGACGTGCGCCTCGTGTTCGTGACGAGCGCGGTGTACGACGGCGACGATCTCGGGAGCGTGGCCGCAGCCCACGCCGAGTGCGGAGCCCGAGCGGCCGCCGCCGGTCTGGTGGGCACTTACCGGGCCTGGCTGGCCGACACCGCGACGCCGGCCGGCGCCGGCTTCTCCGCGGCCAGCGTGCCGTACGTGCTGCTCGACGGCACCACCATCGCGGACGACTTCGCGGATCTCACCGACGGCACGCTCGCCCACGCCATCGACGTCGATGAGGGCGGCGCGGCGGTCGGGACCGCTTCGGTGTGGACGGGGGCCCTCGCGAGCGGCGCGCCGGCGGCCAGCCAGTGCCTCGACTGGACCTCCCAGGCGAGCGGGGAGAGCGGCCACACGGGCTCGACCGGCGAGGGCGGGCCAGGGTGGACTGATGGCGCGGCGCTCGCCTGCGACGAGACCGCCCGGCTCTACTGTTTCGAGCAGTGACACCCCGCGCGCCGCCAGGGGCGGGCCGCGGCGATCGCTCGGTGGACGCGGCGAATGAACGCGCTCGCGGCGCGGATCGTGGAAGACAACCTCTTGGTCGCAGCGTAAATAGCGGCGCGTGGGTGATCGATGGCGACAGCGCGGGACCCCTTCGGGTCTCGTGGCCGCGGTGGCGGTGGCCACGGTGGCCGGCTGTAGCGAGTCGGCGCCGCCCCCCGGACGGGCCATGGACGCGCCGGAGCTCGCGGCCGAGCCACCGACGCTCGCGCTCCCTGCCCCCGGTCCCACCGCCTCCGCCGTCGTGGACACCGACGACCCGGCCGAGCTCGTTCCGGGTCGCGGCGACAAGCTCGCCGCGGTGGCGATGCGCACTTGGGTGTACCTCTTGCCCGACTCCGACTCGACGAAGCTCGGCTACCTGCGTGCGGGCACCGTCGTCGAGCGGTCGCACAAGCCCCACGGCCACAAGCGCTGCGACGGCGGCTGGTACCGGATCGCGCCTCGCGGTTACGTGTGCGCCGACAAGGGCGCGACCACCGACCTCGAGCACCCCATCGTGAAGCTCCTGCCCCGCGGCGCCCGCCGTGGCGAGCCGATGCCGTACCTCTACGCCATCTCGCGCAAGCCGCCCCCCCACCTTTATTTCAAGCTGCCCACGCTCGAGCAGCAGGACGACGCGGAGGGAAAGCGCCGCGTGCAGAGCATGCTCTTGTTCGCGGACGACCAACGCCAGCGCCTCGGTGCGCTCGACGAGCTCCCGCCGCTGCTCAGCGACGGGGCGGAGCTGCCCAAGCCTTACGGCGCTGAGCGTCCGCTTCACTACAGGGTCCACCGTGGGCGCGCGAACGACGAGTCGGCCTTCGGCCTCGTGGCCGCCTTCGAGCACACCGAGCGCGTGTTCGGGCTCACCAGTGAGCTCGATCTGCTCCCCATCGACCGCACGCGCCTCGCGCCCTTGAGCGACATGAAGGGGGTGGTGGTCGAAGACGAGGGGGTGCCTGCCTTCGTGATCCATCACGGGGTGTTTGGGCACGAGCTCGACGAACGCGGCAGTCTGACGCGCAAGGAGGTGGCCCCTTATCGCTCGGGCTGGGTGCTGAACGGCACCGAGAAGGGGGGCCTGATGCAGACCACGAAGGGCCTGTGGCTTCCGAAAGCGAGCCTGCGCATCGCGAAGCTGCGCGACGATCCGGCCGGCTTCTCCGAAGAGGGTCGCAAGTGGATCGACGTCTCGATCCGGCAGCAGCTCCTGGTCGCCTACCAAGGCAAGAAGCCGGTGTTCGCCACGTTGGTGTCCACCGGTCGCGGGGAGATGGGCGATCCGGAGGAGACCCACGCCACCGTGCGTGGGACATTCATGATCCACGCCAAACACGTGTCGGGCACCATGGACGGCGACGAAGAGACCAAGGAGCCCTTCGATCTCCGCGATGTGCCGTACATCCAGTACTTCCACAAGGGCTACGCGCTGCACGGCGCCTATTGGCACGACGAGTTCGGCAAGGTGCGCAGCCACGGCTGCGTCAACCTGGCGCCGCGGGACGCGGCCTGGCTGTTCGAGTGGACCGATCCCGAGGTGCCCAAGGCGTGGCACGGCGCCCTGAACCCCAACGCGGGCACGTTGATCTACATCCACGGTTGACCTGGCGGCCGGCCATGGGCGGGGGGCGGCGCGGACCGGCGCGCGTGCCCTTGGGACCGGCCTGTCGCGAACCCTTGACCAACTGGGCGCCTTTGTTTAGGTTCCCCCGTCCCAACCGGACCTGACACAAGGATCGCAAGAAAAATGGCTGTGCATATCCGTCTGGCGCGAGCCGGCTCCAAGAAGGTGCCCTTCTATCGCGTCGTCGCTGCCGATCAGCGCGCACCCCGCGGAGGTCGCTTCATCGAGCGCCTCGGCACCTGGGACCCGCGCACGAAGGCGCTCACCCTCAACGCCGCGCGCGTGAGCTACTGGATCGAGAACGGGGCTCAGGCCACCGCGACCGTCGACAAGCTCATCAAGCAAGCGAACAAGGCTCGCGCCGAGGCTGGCTGATCGATGCGCTCCTCCCAGAACCTGGTGGAGCTCGTCGAGATCATGGCCCGCGCGCTGGTCGACGAGCCCGACGAGGTGTCGGTGCGCAAGGCGCGCGGAGATCGACATCCTCGCATCGAGCTCACGGTCGCGCCCGACGACATCGGCAAGGTGATCGGCAAAGACGGCCGCACCGCGCAGTCGATGCGGGTGCTGCTCAACGCCGCCGCGAGCAAGCTCGGCAGTGGCCGCGCCTACCTCGACATCCTCGACTAGCCGCCGCGCCGCATGACCTCGCGCGAACGCTACGTCGCGCTCGCCGAAGTTGCCCGGCCTCACGGAGTGCGCGGCGAGCTGCGCCTCAAAGTGTACAACCTCGAGTCGGATCTCCTGGAGCGTCAACGTCGTGTCAGGTTGGTGACGCGCGCGGGAGAGGCCAAGATGGTGCGGCTCCGCTCGGCGCGGCCGGTGCCGGGGGCGCTCCTCGTGCGCTTCGAGGGGGTGGACGATCGCGACGCCGCCGACGCGCTGCGCGGCGCGACGGTGGAGGTGGCGCGCGAGCTGCTCGACGAGCTCGAAGACACCGACGAGCACTACGTGACCGATCTGGTGGGGGCCGAGGTGCTGCTCGGCGAGGCGACGGTGGGCGTCGTGACCGACGTGGCGAGCTACCCCACCTGCGACGCCTTGGTGGTGAAGCGGGTCGACGGGACCAAGCTCGAGATCCCGCTCCAAGGCGCCTACGTGGGCGACATCGAGGCGGGGGTGATCCACCTGTTGACCCTCGACGGGCTCACTTGAGGCGGCCCTGCCGCCGGCAGGCCGTCCGACGGTGGACGCGGCGCGCTCGGGACGGCGGCGCGGGTCGCTCGCGAGCTGTGTTACAAGGCGCACGTGCGCTTCGACGTCGTGACCCTCTTTCCCGAGATGTTCGAGCGCTTCCTGGAGCTCGGCGTGGTGGGGCGGGCGGTGAAGGACGGGGCCGTGTCGCTCCGGTTTCGAAGCCCACGTGAGTTCGGTCTCGGCAGACACAAGAGCGTCGACGACACGCCCTATGGCGGCGGGGCGGGGATGGTGATGCGCGTCGACTGTCTCGTGGCCTGTATGGAGGCGATGGACGCCGACGCGCCAGCTCTGGTGAGCGCACGCCGCGTGTTGCTCTCGCCGCAAGGGGCGCGCTTCGATCAGCGCCGCGCCCACGCGCTCGTGTCCGAGCCGGCGGTGATGCTGCTCTGCGGTCGCTACGAGGGCGTGGACGAGCGCGTGCGCAGCCACGTCCACGAGGAGCTGTCGCTCGGCGACTTCGTGCTGAGCGGCGGAGAGCTGGCGGCGATGGTGGTCGTCGACGCCGTGGCCCGCCTCCTGCCCGGCGTGCTCGGCAACGCGGCCTCGCTCGACGAGGAGTCGCACAGCCCGACCACCGGCGGCCTCCTCGAATATCCCCACTACACGCGGCCGGTCTCGTTCCGTGGCGAGGCGGTGCCGGAGGTGCTGCTGAGCGGCAACCACGCGCACATCGCGGCGTGGCGTCGCGAGCAGGCGCGCGCACGCACCGACCGACGCAGGGGGGCTTCGTGAGATCGCTCGCCGTCGCCTTGGTGCATCACCCGGTGCTCGGTCGAGGCAACGAGATCCTCACCACGACGGTGACCAACCTCGATCTCCACGACCTGTCGCGGATCGTGCGGACCTACGGGCTCGATGGCCTCTACATCGTGCACCCCCTCGCCTCGCAGCGCCTGTTGTCGCAGCGCATCGTCGAGCACTGGGTGCATGGGGCAGGGGGGCGTCGGATCCCGGATCGGGCCGAGGCCCTCACCGTGGTGCGCATCGTCTCCACGCTCGAGGAGGCGCGCGCCGCGGTGGGGGAGACGACCGAGCTGTGGACCACGGCGGCGAGCGCGCACGGCGCCGCCGTCACCTCGTTCGCGGCGGGCCGTGCGCTGCTCGCCGGTGCGGGCCCGCCGGTGCTGCTCGCGTTCGGCACCGGCTGGGGGCTCGCGCCCGAGGTCCTCGAGCAGGCTTCGGTTCGCCTCGCGCCGATCGAAGGGGCGCGCGGCTCCGGCTACAACCACCTGAGCGTGCGCGCGGCCTGTGCGATCGCGGTGGATCGACTCATCGCCTGAAGGCAGCCCGAGGGTCGGCCTGCGGCTGCTGGTTCGCGCGTTGCAGCGCGTTGGTCCGTCAGCAGTCGAAGATTCGCGGCTTGAATCCCGCCCTCCCCGCCCTCCTCATCGTCTCCTTGGGGTTGCTGCCGCGCCCTCTACGCGGCGCTGCGTAGCGTCTCGGCGCCGCCCGACCACCCCCGCGCGCAGGGGCGGCCTGGCGCGTGGCGAGCGGCTGCAGGGCGTGGCCTGGCGCGTGGCGAGCGGTTGCAGCGCGTGGCCTGGCGCGTGGCGAGCGGCTGCAGGGCGTGGCCTGGCGCGTGGCGAGCGGTTGCAGCGCGTGGCCTGGCGCGTGGCGAGCGG
>CAYOAL010000096.1:0-9538 GCA_964401935.1 uncultured Polyangiaceae bacterium | reverse complement strand
CTGGAGCTCCTGCGGCGTCTGGAGCTCCTGCGGCGTCTGGAGCTCCTGCGGCGTCTGGAGCTCCTGCGGCGTCGGGAGCTACTGCGGCGTCTGGAAGGGGCGGAGGCCGCGGAAGGTCACCGAGGTCACCGAGTTGGGGAAGATGCGCGCGCGGAAGATGCCGGCGCCCACCAGCGCGCCGTCCATCACGCCGCCCGCGGCCACCGTGATGGGACCCTCGCGCACGTCGAGCGCGGCGTAGAGGCCGAGGGTGCTCGTGGCCTTGGCGCCCTTGTCGGGCAAGGGGGTGAGCTCGTTGTCCGTGAAGTAGGTGAGCTCGCGGGAGACGTCGACGTCGACGATCGCGTTGGCGAGCCGCACGTCGCCGCAGTCGTGGACCTCACCGCCGAGGGCGCCGTTGCCCGGCTCCATCGACTTGCCGATCGCGGTCTGTGGGATCACGTTGTAGTCGTCCTGCACGATGGCGCGGATGTCCTTCTCGTAGGCGCCATCCACCGCCTCGCCGTTGGACGCGTACACGTTGTACTCGTAGAGCTTCGCCCAACCGGTGCCGGAGGTGATGATCATGAGCTCCGTCTCGGTGGGCACGTCGGGGAGCGCGTAGCGGCACTCCCAGCGCACGCCGTCGTACACGGTGCAGTCGTCGTTGTCCTCGGGCACGCCCTCCGCCGTGCAGTCGCCATCGGTGCTGGTCGAAGCGAGCATGGTGCCGGGCATCCCGTCGTTGGCCGAGCCATCGCGCACCACGGTCCACGCCTCCACGTTGACGTTGGCGGTGTCGCAGCCGTGGGAGAACACCTTCACGATGCCGCGAAACGTGACCATCTCCGGCGTCCCCGGCGGGTCGGGGAAGCCGCTCGGCTCGAAGCACGACAGGTCGGGCGGGCCGCTCCCGGCGAACTCGTCCACGTTGGCCGAGCGCTTCAGCTCGATGAGCTCGTTGGCCACTTTGGGGGCGGGCAAGGGCACGCCGCACACGTCCACCACCGAGCCGGGCCGGAGGCTGTCGCAGTTGGGCGTGGCGCCGTTGTCGCCGCAGAAGCTCTCGTTCGACACGGCGCAGAGGCTGTCGCAGCTCGGTGCGTCGCCCACGCTGTTGAACTCGGTGCAGTCGGTCGTCGAGCCCGACACCTTGTCCTTGGTGCAGCTCACGTTGGTGAGCGCCAGCGAGAAGGCGACGGCGGTGAGCAGCTGAGTAGAAGCAAGCGTTCGCATGAAGACCCCGTTTCAGAGAGACCGCGGACACACGCGCCCGAGCCGCGCTCCCTCCGGCTGCCGGCAGGAGCTCCCGATGCACCCGAATCCGCAGCTGGTCTCATAGCCGAAAGCAGCCGACAGTGCTACACGCAGCCACCTTCGGGCCCCCTCGAGGGGCCGTCCTCCGTGACGGGAAGGAGCGGGATGACAGCGCCCCACGCAGACCGCATCCGTCAGGCGGCCGCCGCGCTCGGCTTCGACGCGGTGGCCTTCGCCGACGCCACCCGTCCGCTCGACCGCGACTTCGAGCGCTACGAGGCGTTCCTCGACGAGGGGCGCCACGGAGAGATGGACTACCTCGCCCGCCACCGGCGCGCGCGGCGTGGGCTCGATCACGCGGGCATCTTGGCTGGCGCCCAGACCGTCATCTGCCTCGCCCGCCGCTACGATCGGGGCGAGGCGGCCGAGCGCGCGGATCCGCCGCTCCTGCAGCGCGTGGCCCGCTACGCGCGGGGGCGCGACTACCACTCGTTTCTCCAGAAGCGCCTTCAGAAGCTCGCCGCCTTCGTGCGCTCGCTCGCGTCGGGGGTGGAGGCGAGGGCGCTGTGCGACACGGCGCCGGTGCTCGAGCGGGCGTGGGCGGCGCGGGCGGGGCTCGGCTTCGTGGGCAAGAACGGCCTGCTCATCGTGCCCGGCAAAGGCAGCTACTGCCTCCTCGGCGAGGTGGTGACCACGCTCGCCGTCGCGCCGGCCGCGCACGGGACGCCCCTCGGCGAGCGCTGCGGGAGCTGCACCGCCTGCCTCGACGCCTGTCCGACGAACGCGTTCGCGGCGCCCTTCGAGCTCGATCCGCGGCGCTGCGTGGCCTACGCGACCATCGAGGCGCGCGCCATGCCCGCCCCGGAGCTCTGGGACGCGATGGGGGAGCACCTCTTTGGCTGCGACACGTGTCAGTCGGTGTGCCCCTACAATCGCGTGGCCCCCCCGCCAGCCTCCCAGACCGCGCCGTTCGAGCCGCACGAGCGCTGGCGAGGCGCGCGGTTGGCGGATCTGCTCGCCTTCGACGACACCTCCTGGCGAGCGCTCACCGGCACCCCGCTCCGCCGCGCCACCCGCCGCGGACTCGCGCGGAACGCCGTCCTCGTGGCCGCCAAGGCAGCGCGGAGAGGGGACGAGGAGGGGCTCGAGGCCCTCGAGGCGGGGCGACGGCACCAGGATCCAGAGGTGGCAGCGTTGGCCGGAGCGCTCGTGCCCGAGCGACGCCAGACTTGACATCCCATGCCGTTCTACTAGTTATCGGTCCCCCCAAGGTCCCGAGGACCCGGTTTCACAGATCACGGTTCCCAGATCCAGGTAACAGCCATGGCCCGAAGCGAAGTCACCGGTAAGCGCAGGATGAGTGCCCAGCACGTGTCGCACTCCAACATCAAGACCAAGCGCTGGCAGAACGTGAACGTGCAACGGCGTCGGATCTGGGTTCCCGAGATCGGGCGGTTTCTCACGGTGAAGCTCACCGCGAGCGAGATCCGCACCGTGGACAAGATCGGCTTCGCCGCGTTCGCGAAGCGCCACGGCTTCAAGGTCCCCGGCCTCGGCTGACGAGTCCCCGGCGGGGCCCGAAGACGAGTCCCCGGCGGGGCCCGAAGACGAGGTCCGAAGACGAGGCCCGAAGACGAGGTCCGCAGACGAGGTCCGCGCGGACGCGCCCCCGTCTCGTCCAAGGTTCAGTCGGCGGTCGCCACGCTGGTGCGCCCGCGCTCCACCGTGGCCATCGCGGCGCGCGTGCCTGAGGCGGCGGCCTGCAGCGCGTGCAGCTGCTCCTCGAGCGGGGCGGCGCCCGACGCGAACTGGCTCGGCGCGAGGGAGCGTGCGCCGGCCACGCCGATCGCCGCGAACCACCCCGCGGCGCGCCGCGCGAGCGCGATGGGCGTGGGGGCCCACAGCGGGGTGCCTGGCGTCACCCGCGGCACGCCGCGCCGCACGGGCACGCCGAGCGTCGACAGGCGTAGTCCGAGCTCGGGCACGAACAGGCCACTGTTGGGCGTGTAGCACGCGGCAGCCACCAGCCCGCGCCCGTCGGCGGCCACGATGATCGCGGGGGGATGCGGAGGTGGCTCGATCGCCGAAGCATCGACGGGTGCTGCCGCCTCGAGGCTCGGTACCGCGATCTCCGCGTCGGCGATGGGCACGAAGTCGGCGCGCGCGTCGTCGGGGGAGGCGTCGCTCAGATCGAGCTCCGTCATGAGGCCGCCGGCGGCCGCCCCTGCTGCCAACAAGAGCGGCTTGTGGAGCTGCCCCAGCGTGGCGCCCCCGAGCTGGGGAAAGAAGCCGAGCACCTCGAGCCTCGCCGCGAGGCCATCGTCTGCGCCTTCGTGTTGCTTGGCCACGGTGCGCGCACAGCGAACGAGCGCGCTGAGCGGGCGCTGCGACGAATACGAATGCATGAGCGGCAAGGCCACGAGCGACCGAGGCACGCCGGCGCGGGCGGCGAGGGGGATCGTCTCGCCCGGTTGGAACCCGCGCGGCCGCTTGGCGCCCCGTCCGGGCTGGCAGTTGCGCCCGTCGAAACAGCGCGTCCCTGCGCCGACGCCGCCCACGAGCGCCACCACCGGGCCCAACAACACGTCGTCGCGCACCACGCCCGCGGTGAGGATCCCAGCCACCACCGCGTCGCTCGCGCTCCCGCCATCGGCGAGGACGAGCTCCGCCCCCGCGCTGGCGACCGGATCGGTGGCCGCGACCCGCGCTCTCTTCACTCCTGCTCCTCGTCGCCCCCGTCGAGCGCCCTCGGCTTGAACACCATGGCCACCGGTCGCTGGTCGTCGAGGCGCTCGAGCGCGCTCCTTAGCGCCGTCCGCACCTCGCGCCCCTGATCGCCCTCCACGATCACGATCGCCTCGCGCCGCCCCGCCACCTGGTGTGCGACGAGCTCGATGCGATCCGCGCCGAGCCGTGTCGCGTGCCCGAGCGCTCGGATGCGGGTGTACACGAACGGCCCGGGGGGCAGCGGGTCTTGCGACGCGTCGAACACCGGGTGCAGGCCAGCGCGGCTGGCGGTGCTCATCACGTCCTCCACCTCCCACATCCCGCCCGCGTGCCAGGCCACCGGGTGCGCGTCGCGAGGGAGGGCGTCGGCGAGGGCGAGGATGCGGTCGCGATTCTTCTGGGTGGGGCGCACCGACGCCGGTGTGGCGAGGAGCAGCGCGTTGGCTTGCAGGTTGCGCGCGGCCTCGAGCGCCTCGGCGAGGGCGGCCTCGTGGCCCGCTCCGCCGGCCAGGCTGGCCACCACCGACGGGAGCACGACGCTGAAGGCGAAGCCCGGCGGCACCTCCGTGCGCCACTTCGCCAGCTTGCTCGCCTTCGGCAGCGGCGTGTCCACCGGGCGCACCTCGACGACATCGTAGCGCTCGGCGTAGGTGGCGAGCTTCCCTCGGAGCTGAGGGAGGCCGACGAGGAGGCGTGACATGGCCCGTGCATCTACCTCAAGCCGCGACCCCACGCTACCGCCTTGGTCCACCCCAACCGCCGGCCCGCTGGCAGACCGCACCTCACCGACCTTCGACGGCGCGCAGGTGCCGCCCGTTGAGGGGCATCACCGGTCGGTTGTTGTGCGGGAAGAGCGCGGCGAAGCGGTGGATCTGGTCGGGTGAGGCGGAGAGGGGCTCGGCCAAGACGATCCAGGTCACCCCTTCGGTGCAGGGCGGCGTGGTGAGCGAGCCCTCGTAGAGGATGTAGGGGCTGCGCGTGGGCAAGAGCGCGGCTGGATCGACGGTGAAGTGCTGCTTCTCCTCGCCTCGAGGGAGGTGGTCGAAGAGCACACGCAGCAGCGGATGCTCGGCGCCCTCGGTGACCAACACGCCGACCACGAGGAGCGCGCCGGCGGCGCTCCGATGCACGAGGTGAACCTCGAGCGGGTAGCGCTTGCCGTTCAGGGTGTGCTCGCTCGGGTGGTGGAAGTGGAAGCTCTTCAGCTCGAAGCGGGCGCCGTCGAGCTCGAGGTAGTCGCCGGGATCGAGCACGTCCTGGATGGTGTGCCCGTTGTTCTCCTCGGTGGCGTGCGTGGGGCGGTAGTGGACGACGAGCGGGGAGAGCGCGCTCGACTCCATGCGCGCGACGTCGAGCGCGACCGGCGACTGGGCGCGACCGCGGGCGCAGCGCTCGTACTCGGGAGAGAGGCTCCCCCACGCGCTCGGTTGCTCGCCGCCGTCGTAGCCCCAGTGCACGTGCGCCTCGTCGTGGCCTTCGTGGCCATCGTGCGCGCCGTGAGCGCAGCCACCGAGCCACAGGCCGGCCAGCGCCGCCCCAACCGACAGAGTGCATGCTCGCTTCATCCTCAGCTCCTCAAGATGCCAGCGACTGAACGGTCGCCGGGACGTCCGGTACCGAAGGGGGGGCCGGCGGCTCACCCACGTGCGCCCGCGCGGTCGCGATGGCCGCGGTCACGTCGGGGCAGAACACCACGCCTTCGAGCGCTTCGAGGTGCGCCTTGCGGATGAGCGCCAACGGCTGGCCGTGCACCCCGCACAGGATGGCCAGACACCCGTGAGCTCGGAGGGGCTCGAGGGCGCTCTCGAGCGCGACGAGTCCGGTCGCGTCCATCGCGTTCACCTCGTCCATGAGGAGGATCACCGCGCGCGTCTGCCCGGCGACGATCTCGAGCGCGGCCATCGCCTTCTGGGCGGCTCCGAAGAAGAGCGGGCCGGAGATCTCGTACACCGCGACGCCCCGGGGCAGGGGACCGTCGATCGCGGGGGTGTCGCCGTCGGCGAGCCGTCCGTCCGTCACCTCGGCCATCCTGCGCATGAACAGGAACGCGGCGAGCACCATCCCCACCGAGACGCCGATCACCATGTCGAAGCCGACGGTGAGCCCGAAGCAGGTGAGCAGCACCGCCACGTCGCTTTTGGGCGCGACGCGCAGGGTGTGCACGAAGTGCTTCGCCTCCGACATGTTCCACGCGACCAACAGGAGGAGCGCGGCGAGCGAGGCCATCGGGAGGTAGCCGCAGAGCGGCGCGAGCAACAACACCGCGATGAGGATGGTGACGGCGTGGGCCATGGCCGCGATCGGTGACCGAGCGCCGGCCTTCACGTTGGTCGCGGTGCGGGCGATGGCGCCGGTGGCGGGGATCCCGCCGAAGAACGGCACGATCACGTTGCCGACGCCGAGGGCGACGAGCTCGGCGTCCGGGTTGTGCTTCGTGCGGGCCATGCCGTCGGCGACCACCGCCGACAGGAGCGACTCGATGGCGCCGAGCATCGCCACCGCGAGCGCGCCCGAGAGCAGCGAGCGGAAGTCGTCGAAGGTCGGTGCGAACGGCTGTCCGAGCGGCCCGTCGGCCTCCCACGGCAAGAGCGGGAGCGGCGGGAGCTGTGGGATCCCGTGGACGACGGCGCCGTTCACCGTCGTCCGAAAGCGCGTCCCGATCGTCGCCACCTCGAAGTCGGCGATGAGGTGGTGCAGCGCAAACGCCACGACCGCGGCCAGCGGGAGGGCGAGGAGCGGGGCAGGGATCCGCCGGGTCACGCGGGGCAAGCCCACGAGGAGCCCCAAGGTGAACAGGCCGATGAGGGGCTCGGAGAGCGTGGCGCTGCCCCGCGCCTCGAACATCGCGGCGAGCCGCCCGAAGAAGTGCTCGGGCTCGTGCGTGAGGGTGAGGCCGAACAGATCCTTGAGCTGGAGCGTGGCGATGACGGTGGCGATGCCCGCGGTGAAGCCCGTGGTCACCGGGTGGGGAATGAACTGGATGAGCCGCCCGAGGCGGAACAGGCCCATCGCGATCAAGATCAGGCCGCCGAGGATCCCGGAGACGAGCAGCCCCGCCATCCCGAACTTCGTGAAGATGGGGGCCAGGATCACGATGAACGCGGCGGTGGGCCCCGTGACCTGGGTGCGTGAGCCGCCGAGGGCGGCGACGACGAAGCCGGCGACGATCGCGGTGTACAGCCCCTGCTGGGGTGGGACGCCAACGCCGATCGCCAAGGCCATCGCGAGCGGCAACGCCACCACCCCGACCACGACCCCGGCGAGGACGTCGCGCTTGAGGTCGGACGCTCCGTAGCCTTCGCGCAACACCGCCCGCAACGCAGCCGCGGGGAGCTCCCGGAGGGGGACGGTCCGATCCGCGGCCTGATACCGCGTGGGTTCCATCAGCGGCGCACGCGTTTCGCTGCGGATCCCTGGCGTTGGGCCTGGCGCCGATCGATCCAGTGGATGTTGCTGAGCTTTGCCATGAAGGCCTCCAGGGGGAGGAAGACGGCCGAAATGACAGTGCTTAAGAGGAATCCAAGGTTTATTGTTGGAAACTAACGTAGTTTTACGTACAACAATGCAGGTGTCAAGCGAGCCCTCAGCGGGACGCCTCGACCGAGGAGCGCCGATGGAAGACCGACTGATGACGATCAAGCAGCTCGCGTCGTATCTGAGCGTCAACGAGCGCACCGTCCTCAAGCTCGTGCAGGACGGTGCGCTCCCGGGGGTGAAGGTCGGCAACCAGTGGCGTTTTCGCAAGGCGATGATCGACACCTGGCTCGACGATCAGATGCTCGGGATCACCCCCCGACACGTCGAGCCGGCGCGGCCGGTGGCGCCTCGTCGGATGCTGGCCCTCTCGAGCTGCTTCGAGGAGAGCCACGTGGTCCCCGCGCTCTCGGGGAACACCAAGGCCGCCGTGATCGTCGAGCTCGCCAGCCACGCCCAGAGGCTCGGTCTGGTGCGGGACGACACGTGGTTCGTAGGCGCCTTGATTCAGCGCGAGAACGTGATGCCGAGCGCGATCGGCCATGGCCTCGCGTTCCTTCACACTTTGCGCCGCCATCCCGAGCAGATCGCGCGGCCGTTCATGGTGCTCGGCCGGAGCCGCGACGGGGTCGACTTCGACGCGCTCGACGGCCTGCCCACGCACCTGTTCTTCGTGTTGGGTCTCCGCTACGACGAGCTCCACCTCCCGTGGCTCGCGAAGCTGGTTCAGATGCTCGCCCAGCCCGATGTCGTCGGGGCCTTGCTCCAGGCCGAAGACGCGGCCTCGGTCTACGACGTGCTCGTCGACGCCGAACGCACGCTGCGCCCCGAGCGCGCCAGGGAGGCCTAGCGGTGCCACCGAGGGCGGCGTAGCGGTGCCGCCGCGGGCGCGGCCGCGCGAGCGTCACGCGAGGGTCACTGGTGCCCGGACCAGGTGTCGGAGGCGATCGACGTGAGGCGAGGGCGCTCGGTCTTGACGCGCCGAAAGTCGATCGAGCGAGCGTGGCGAAAGCTGGCGGCGGCGAGCAGCTGCGCGCTGCCGAGGGCACCGAGCAACGTCGCGGCCGCGAAGGCGGCCACCGCGACCAGCGGCCCGGCGCTCGTGAGCGACGCCCCGCCGCCGGCGCCCACCGTCGTCACCACCGCGAGCTGCGCCGTCACCGTCACGAGCACGAAGGCGGACAGGAGCGAGCCTGCGACGGGGGCCTGCGAGCCCATGAAGCCGAGGTAGCTCACGACGACCGCGCCGATCGCGACGCCGCTGGCGACCTGCGTGGTGAAGACGCCGGCGCTGATGCTGAGCGCGCAGTGAGCGACGAAGGCGAGCGTGAGGGCTTCGGCGACCAGGAGCAGATAGCGGGCCCGGGGGAGGGCGCGGTAGCGCTCGCGGAACAGGAGCGCAGCGGGGAGCGTGACCGCGGCCGCGGCGTGCGCGAGCCACCACGAGCCGACGCGCGCCTCGAGCGAGGCCACCGGCCCGAGCGCGGCGACGGCGAGGCCGAACACTGCGATGGCCGCCATGAGCATCACGATGCCGCGGGCCACGTAGGGGAGGGGGAGCAAGCCGGCGAGGAGCGCGATGCCGCCGAGGCCGAGGCTCGGGGCCAGGTCGACCCACGGCGGCGCCGCCGCGGCGAGCCACGTGGGGACCGCGGTGCCGAGGAGCACGAGGCCCGCCACCGCCGACCACCAGCGCGCTCCCGTACGCCACGGCTCCCGCGGAGCGAGGTCTTCCATCAGCGCCTCGGACGCGAGCAGAGGCTTGTCCGTCGACGGCGAGCCCTCCACCTTGGGGGGGAGGTCGTCCGAGGCACTCTCTTCGTCGCTCACCATTCGAGGACGCTCACGATACACTGCCGCGGCGCTCGGGGGCGATCGCTTCGGTAGCCTCGCTCAGGCGCTCTTCTGCGGCTCGCACGAGGCGGGAGACCAACGCGTCGGCGAAGCGCGTCACCGTCGCGAAGCCATCGCGGGGGGGAGAGAGCTCGCCGTCGAGGCGCGCGAGGCTGCGCTCGTCCATGTAGAGGCGCCGCGCGATCTCCACCTGCACGACGTGAACGCCTCGCTCCGGTGCGCCGTAGTGACCCGTGGTGAAGCCGCC
>CAYOAL010000095.1:17896-40178 GCA_964401935.1 uncultured Polyangiaceae bacterium | reverse complement strand
CCCGCTCGGGCCTGTCGGCGCGCGGCTCCCGCTCGGGCGCCTCCGAGCGCGGGGCTCGCGCCGGCACGTCCGCGGGCTCGGCGGCGGCCGTCACCGGGGGCGTCGCCGGCTCGGGCTCCTCGTCGCCGGCCGCCGGCGCAGCCTCGCGCTGCCGATCCCGGTCCCCACGGCGCGGGCGTCGCCGCTCACCGTCCCCGCGCTCGGGTCGCCGCTCCGCGCGGGGCCGCTCGTCGTGGCGCTCGCGCCGACCTCGCTTGTCGCGCCGCCCCTCGACCGCGGGCGCGCCGTCTTCGGTGGGCTCGGGGTTTTTGGCCCGACGCCGCGACTGGGCAAGCTCGGGCAGCTCCGGGCTGGTGGCGAGGTGCTCGTGGAGGATCCCGGCGAGGATCGCCTCCGCGTCGTCGTGGGTGAGGAGCCGGCGCGCGAGCGCCCGATGCTCGGGGCTCCGTCCGCGCGGCGCGAAGGTGGTCGCCAGCGACGTCACGATGTCCGCCTCGAGCCGTGTGCGATGCTCGAGGGCGGTGGGGAGCTGCCGCTCGATCGGACGGATCTTGTAGGTGAGCCGCAGCATGTAGAGGCCACCGATGTCCTGGGGTGTGATGAGCGACAGCGCGGTTCCCGTGCGACCTGCGCGACCGGTGCGACCGGTGCGATGCACGTAGGCCTCGGCGTCCTGAGGAAAATCGAAATTGATGACGTGCGTGAGGTGCGAGATGTCGATCCCGCGCGCGGCGACGTCGGTGGCCACGAGGAAGCGCAGCTTGCCCTCGCGGGTCTTGCGCATCACCTCCTCCCGATCGTTCTGCGGGAGATCGCCGTTGAGCCAGTCGCACTCGTAGCCCTCACGCTGCAGAGCCCCCGCCAGCCGCTCGGTCATCTCTTTGGTGTTGCAGAACAACACCGCGCTCTCCGGATCCTCGGTCTCCAGGATCTGCTTCATGGCGCCGATCTTGTCCGCCGTGACCATGTACACGAAATGCAGGATCTCGAGCGCCCCGACCTGATCCCCCGACAGGATCACCAGCTCCGGATCGTGGAGCTTGTTCCTCGCCATCCGCTCGGTGTCCGGGGGCAGGGTGGCGCTGAACAGGAGCGTCTGCCGATCCTCGGGGAGCTGCTCGATGATCGCGTTCAGCTCGCGCTCGAAGCCCATCGACAGCATCTCGTCCGACTCGTCGAGCACCAGCGTCTTGATGCGTTTTGGATCGAGGGTGCGGCGACGCATGTGATCGAGCAGCCGCCCCGGCGTCCCGACCACGATCTGCGCGCCGGCTCGGATCTGATCGACCTGTTTGCCCATCGCCGCCCCGCCGTAGACGGCCACGGTGGTGATGCCGCGGTGCTTCCCGAGACGGTCGACCTCGCGGCTCACCTGGAGCGCCAGCTCTCGGGTGGGGCAGATCACGAGGGCCTGGGCCGCCCCCTCTTTGGCCACCAGCCGCTCGACGAGCGGGAGCCCGAAGGCCGTGGTCTTGCCCGTCCCCGTCCGGGCCTGAACGATGGCGTCGCGGCCGGCGGCCGCCACCTCGAACACGGCCGCCTGCACGGGCGTGGGCTTCTCGTAGCCCATCTCGGCGAGCGAGGCGCGAACCTCGCTCGAGAGCGGCATGCGATCGAACGTCAGGGCGTCGTCGCCCGATGCATCGTTGTTGGTCGGAATCGGCGCAGTCTCGGCGCTCATGTTCATCTCTGTCTTTCGCCCGTGGCGCTTGGGTCACGAGCCCTCTCGACGCGAGCCGTCTTGGTCACTGGGCGGGGGGGCGGCCGAGGACTTCCGCGGCCATGCCCTCGACCCTCCGTCGGAGGGCGGTGAGCTCGGCGGCCTGCTTCCGCACGCCGTGCTCCTCCGAATAGCGGAGCCTGTCGAGGGCGTCGAGTAGTCGCTTGTGTTCCGGAGCCCGACATTGCTCGCCAATCGCGTCGCGCTGGGCCCAAATCGGTGAAATTACGTCGCGAAACCGCTCGAGGGCCGCCTCCTCGTGCTGGTGGCCGTCCTCGGTCGCGGCGGCCCGTTTGGCCGCCTCGATACCGCTCAGGAGTGTCTCGAGCCCCTCCTCGCACGACCTGATCGCGTGGGTGAGCGTGGGCGGCGTCGGGAAGAACACCTGCTCGGTCACCTGCCACGTCGCGGCCACCACGAAGGCCCCCACCACCGCGTAGTACACCACCTGCCCCACGCGGCGCCCGACGCGACGCGCCCGCCTCTGTGATGGATCTCCCGACGGCTCGGTCATCGACTCCGCTCCTTGTACCCCAAAGCGCCGCCTTCGTCAGCCCGGCCCCGCGCGCCGGCCACGAGCGCCGCGCGCACCGTCGCGAGGGCCCGCGCTGCCGTATCGGCCCATCCCAGACCGATTGTTGTACCCTCCCCGAGTGCCGCGACCGTGCACCTGGTCTCTCGTGTCCTCGGCCCTGTGGGTCGCGGGCGCCACGTGCACGGCCGCGCCGGCCGCCGCCCAACCGAGCGACAACGACTACGCCATCGACCTGTTCCAGGGGCCGGTCCTCGCGCCGATCCGCGTCATCTCGATGGGAGGCGCCTACGCCGGCTACGCGGAGGGCATCGCCGGCTTCGTCGCGAACGCCGCTTCGCCGTCGGTGCGCCACACCCACTCGACCGGCTTCTGGGACGCCGACGTCGACGCGTCTGTCTCCATCCCCATCCCGCTCTTCGACAACAACGACTTCGACAACAGCGGCGATCTCGACGCCGACTACGAGAACTTCATCTACCTCTCGGGCGGGGCCCAGCTCCAGGCGGGCCCGTTCGGCGTCGGCGCGTTCGGCGACCTCCAGCGCTTCAGCCTGACGTTTCCTCCCGACGAGGCCGAGACGGTGGTGACCGTGGGCCGCTACCATCTGCTCGCGGCGTGGGGGTTTCTCGGGGACCAGCTCCACATCGGCGGCGGCCCCCGCGTGCTCACGCTCGGCATCAGCTCGCAAGACGCCGAGCTCACCTTCGCTGGCGTCTCGCCCCAGCTCGGGATCCTCGTCAAGCCCGACTGGACCCCCTTTCGGTTCGGTGCCACCTACCGGCACCCGGTGAGCGCGGGCACGTCCATCGGCAGCGGCGCGGCGGTGGTCGACGGGGTAAGGAAGGCGGGCCCGTTGGTGATGCCGAACCGCGTCGAGCTGCCGTGGGAGATCGAGCTCGGCGTCGCGGTGCAGGTGGGTCCGCGCCCGCTCAACCCCCAGTGGATCGATCCCGACGACCACGAACAGGAGCTCCGCGACGCCCACGCGGCCCGGCAGCGCGGGCGCGAACGGGAGATCGAGCGCCAGCTCGCCTTGGTGCCGGAGGGGGAGACCCGCAAAGCGCTGCGCCAGCAGCTCGAGGCCGAGGAGAGCCGCGCTCGTATGCGCGACGAGGAGCGGTTGGAACACGGCCTCGAGCGCCTCCGCGACGAGCGTCGCGCGAGAGCGCAGAACTGGCCCCGTGAGGCCCTCCTCCTCACCCTCGATCTGCTGGTCACCGGGCCGGTCGACGACGCCATCCATCTCGAGCGGTTCTTGGCTCAGGGTCAGTCGCAGCCCCCGAGCCCGTGTGTCGCGGTGGCGTCGGGCGAGGAGGTGAACCTCTCGCCGCGGCTCGGCCTCGAAATGGAGCCCTTCGTGGGCTGGATGCACACGCGTTTTGGCACCTATTACGAGCCTCCCCGCTATCGCTACGCGCCGGCCGGCTGCGACGACCGGGTCGGGCGCCAACACTTCACCTTTGGCGCCGATCTCAAGCTCGCCAGCACCACCTGGTTCGGCCTCGTGCCGGAGGTCACCTACAAGCTGCAGGCTTATGGCGACCTCGCGCCGCGCTACCAGTCCTTCGGGGCCGGCTTCGGCGTCTGGTATTGAGCGCCCCGCCAGGCCTCGAGCGTCTCGCCGTGGAGGGGCGTCAGTAGCGGAACTGATACAAGACATCGAGCCCGGACGACGCGCCCTGGCCGACCCCGATGGTGCCGCGCAGGAGCCAGTTGGGGGCAAAACGCCAGTCGATGGAGAGGCTGGTGCGCGCGGCCGCGTCCCCCGCACCCTCTCCGCCAGCGCGGGACTCCGCTCCCTCCGCCTGCTCGAGGGTCGCGCGGGCCACGACCTCGTCCGAGACCTGATACACGACGGTGGTCCCCGTGTACCCGTCGGAGTTGCTGAAGCTCGCGGAGAGGCCGGGGACGATGTCCCCGAGGAGGCTGTTGAACTGCGCCGCGGCGATGCCGCGACTGAGGGCGGCGGCCCGATCCGCGCCCCCCTCCGCCGAGGTGCCCCCCTCTCCGAGGAGGAGGAGCGCGAGGAGCTCGTCCTGCGCGAGGGGCGGCGTCGAGCGAAAGCGAATCTTGTCCTGCGTGAGCGGCAACAAGAGCCCCTCGTAGTCGACATAGACGACGGTCCCGTTGGCGGCGTTCCAGAAGGCGGTGACGTTGACGTAGGGGTTGCCGGGCTCCTCTTCGCGCAGGCGGACGAGCCCGCGCTCGAAGCGAAAGATCTTGCCGAGCAGGTTGAGCTCGCCGCCCATGACCGCGATCTCGCCGCGCAGCCCACGGCCCGGCTCGGCCACGATCGGCGACGTGGTGGAGATCACGATGCGGGCCTGACCTTGGGTGATGACCGCCGACGCGAGCGCCGCCGTCACGATCACCTTGCGCCCGGTGCCGCCGCCTTCCTCTTCGCTCGGGGGCCCGAGCGGCACCGAGATCGTCACGTCCGCGTGATCGTCGAGGGACTGAACCCGACGGGTCGACGCGTCGGGGAGGCGGAGCGCGAGATCGGCCACCGACAGATCGACGCTGTCGGCCTCGCCCTTGCCGCGCTTGTAGTGGATCACGAGGTGGCCGCTGGCGTGGCCGAGCGGCACCCCCTCCAGCACGAGCGGCATGGGGGCGTCGGCGGCGGCGGTGAGGTTGCCGGTGACGTCCGTGAGCTCGAGGCCGTCGAGCCGCGCCGTGAAGGCGCCGGTCGCCTTGCCAGGGCCCGAGGAGAAGGCCAGGTCCTCGACCAGGATCATCGCGGCCCGCGAGCGGATGGTCGCGGTGATCTCGGTGAGCTCCTGACCGGGAACCGAGAGCTCGCCGTCTTCGACGCGCATGTTCACCTGGACCGCGGCGTCGCTCTCGGAGAGCTCACGGTAGCGAACGCGCGCCTCGCCGATGAGCCAACCATCCACTCGGGTCGCCGCTCCATCGAGCAACGGCTCGAGGGTGGCGAGAGGAAAGCGGTGGGAGATGAGGTGCACGCCGGCGGGCTTGTTGGTGTCGAGCCGCGGGATGAGCTCGTCGCGCCACGCCAGCGAGGCATACGAGCGCACCGTCAGCCCCCCCGTCTTCTCGTGAGGGAGACGCGCGACGAGGGTAAACAGCCCGTCACCGTTCGGTACGGGCTCCATCCTGAGCTCCACGCCATCGAAGCGGACACGCCCCACCTCGAGCTTGTTGATGCCGAGCTCTGCCGTGATGCGTGGCTTGCGGCCCAGCTCCCGCGCGGTGACGTCGCCGGTCACCATCCCTGCGATCTGAAGGCGAGCGAGCGGCGGGAGGGTCTCGAGCGGCCACTCGCGCAGCTTGGCCGACAGCCAGCCCGTCCAGCGCTCGTCGGTCGCGCCGAACAGGCGCTTGCTCAGGTTTCCCGTCGACTCGCCGACCACGGCCGCGACCTCTTTGCCCGCCGAGCGCACCTTCGCGTCCAGCCTGCCCACCCCGCCGTGGTAGCTCGCGAGCACGTCGACGTCGGTGGGCAGACCCCAGCTGTGCCCGAGCTCCCAGGCTTGAAGCCGCAGGGCCACGCTCGGATCCCGGAGGGTCCCCTCCACGAACAGCGAAGCGGCGAAGTCGCCGGCCACGTCCCCGAGCTCGGTCCGCGCCGGCTCGGGCAGCGCAGCGAAGCGCGCCGCCTTCCCTCGTCGGACGCGCAGGCTGGCGTCGAGCGGCATGTCGAGCAACGCGTTCTTGCCCAGCGGCCCGCCGGCCAACAGGCGCGGCAGATCGAGCCGGCTCGCCACCGACACGATCCCGAGATCGGTTCGTCCGAGCGCCTCGAGCACGTGCAGCCTCACCTCCGAGGCGCCGGTGCGCGCGTCGAGGGCCCCGAACGCGACCACGTCGAGTCGATCGGTGACGACCCCCGGTGCTTCGGCGTCTGCCGCCGGCCATGCCTCCACGACGAGGCCGGTGGTGGTCGCGACAAGGTCGTGGAGCGAGGGGAGACGAAGGTTTGCCTCGCGGGCGAGCACGACGCTGGCGTCGAGGAGGCCGTCGATGCGCTTGAACGGGAGCTCGCGCGTGGGGTTGAACTGCTGCCACACCTCGGCCACACAGCGGAGCTTCACCGCCTTCGCCTTCACCCGCAGCCACCCGGTCGCCTCGCGCCAGGTGCTCGCGGAGAGGAGCGGGCCCTCGAGCGCCCCGAGCGCCTCATCGAGACCCACGGTCGCGACGGTGCCCCCACAGGCATCGTCGGTCACCCCCTCGCGCACCGCCTCGTTGACCAGCCGCACCTCGCCGGACGGCGTCACCCGGTCGCCGTCGAACACGGCGCTGAGCTCCGCTTGCACGCCGTTGACCACGAGGTAGCCGCCGTCGTGGAGCTTGGCGTTGAGGTGGCCTCTGCGGCCCCCCGGCGCGCGCTCGAGGCTCATGTCGAGATCGACGGTGCCGCGGAGCCCATAGCTCAGACCGAGCAGCGACGACACCGTGCGAAGCTCGAGCCCCCGACCCTCGAGCTTGCCGAGGAGCTCGCCGTTCTCGATGCGTAGGCCCCCGTGGACCGCGTCGCCGAGCCCCTCCACGTGGATCCCCTCGATGGCCACCGCGGCGCCGTCCACCCACACACGATCCACCTTCGTCGTCACCGTCGCGCCCCCGTGGGTCACGCCGAGCTCCACCGCGCGCGCGCTCCTCGCCTTTGGATCGAGCCGTGCACGCGCCGTGACCTCGCGACCTCGGAGCCGTGCGGTGGCCCGCACCTCAGGCGCCGTGAGCGGTCCCGTCGCGCGGGCAGAGAAGGTGGGGATCGCCTCGGCGCCCACGGTGAGCGCCCCGCCCCGGAGCTGTGCGTCCAGCGCGAGCCGCTCGAGGGGGCCGGCGAGGCGGCCGTCGAGCGAAGCCGCGCCGACCGCGAGCTTCCGTTCGGGCCAGAGGAGCCCCGTGACCTCGGCCCGCGTCGTGGCGTCGAGGATCCCCGCCGCGAAGGTCCCCTCGATGTTCACGGCTGCCTTGCCGTAGGTGGGGAGAGGCTCCGCGAACAGGCCCCGCAGCCTCTCGAGCTTCGCGAGATCCACGTCGGTCCGCGCCGCGAAGCCGAGCGCGCCGTCGCTCCCTCGGTAGCTCAGCTCGACGTGACCACCCGCACCTGGCTCCTCGAACACCAGCGCCAGATCGACGCCGGCCCTCGACGCGCGGGCCGTCCCTTGGAGCGGGCCCACCGCTTCGCCGGCGACGGTCGACGGCGCTACCCGCAACAACCCCAGCACCTCGGTGTCGGCCCCCGTGATGCGCGCTCGCAAGCGAGCGTCCGCGTTCACGTCGGTCGGCCGCTGGCCGAGCGCGCTCGCGTCGAGGTGTCGGGCGCGCACGTCGAGCACGATCTCAGGGGCCGCCACCGGAGCAGGGGAGGGCGCGAGGTGGCCGGTCACCAGCACCTCCGCCGGTGCCCCCTCGTCGGCGCCGGGCACGCGCACCTCGGCCTCGAGTCGCAGCGCCGCCAGGTCCCCCCACAGGCGCAGCGCTCCGGAGGCGGGTCGCGTGAGGGGGACGTGCGGCACCCACGGCGCGAGCTCCTCGGCGCCGACGCGGGGAAGCGTCACCTCCGCTTCGAGCTCTCCATCGGACAGCCGCCCCCGCAGCGCGACGGGGAGCGTCCCCACCGTCACCGCCGCCGTCGCCCACATGGCGAGCCGCGGCGCGGGCTCCGCCGCGCTGGCGCGTGGGCGTTCGGCGGGCTCGTCGAGGTGGACGTGGAGGTGGCAAGCGAGCTGCCCACGGAGGGGCGCGCCGGCGAGGGCAGGCTCCTCGATGTGCCCCTCCACCAGCTCGAGCACGGCGTGGCCGGCCCCGACGTCGACGGTGAAGCGCGCGTCCGAGAGGGTCGCGTCGAGCACCTGCCCGGGGGCGAGCTCACCGTGAACCCGCGCCTCGCCCACCGACAGCCGCGGCGCCACGACCCGGAGCGTTGGCCCCGTGGCGGGCGGGGGGGAGGGCTCCTCCGGCCGCGAGCGCGGCTCGAAGGCGCGCGCGATCCGCGCCCCGCCTTCCGCGATGTCGACGTCCACGCGCTCGATCGTCACCGGCGGCAGCGAGAGCTCCCTCGTCGTCGCGAAGCGGAGCACTGCGGGGAGCCACCGGCCGGCGACCGCCACCCGCTCGACGCGCAAGGCCGAGCCTTCGTCCACGCTGCCCGCGGTGAACGAGGCGATGGTGATGGCGTCGGGCCGGAGCACCTCGACGTGTCCGATGCGCACCTCTCCGGCGAAGGCTCCGGCGAGGACGCGGTTGGTCACGTCGGTGACGACCGCTCGCGTCAACGGCAGATCCAGGTGGACGCCCACGCCGAGCGCGAGCGCGGCGGCGAAGGTGACCCCAGCTCCCAGGCCCACGAGGCTCGCCGTCGCGGCGCGCCTCCAGCGCGAGAGAGGGGGAGGAGTCATGCCTCGAGTATGGCACTCAACGCCGCGGGCCACGACCGACACGCGCCGTCGGCGGAGGGGGGCGGGCGGTGGAAGCGGCGGGCTCGCTCAGCGAACCTGCGCGAGCTCGCGAAAGCAGGCGCCGAGCTCGGGCTTGGAGCGCAACGGGGCGCTGAAGCGGGAGGCGAGGTCGAGCAGCTCCATCTCGAGGCGATCCGCCTCCTCGCCGAGCTGTCGCAGGTTGTCCTCGGTGGCCTCGGTCTCCGCCGCGAGGTTCGACTCGTGGATCTTGAGGGCCTGGCGGAGCTCGTCGAGCTGCTCGTCGAAGGTGCGCAGCTCGTCGGCCTTCTCCGCCGCGTCGCGCTCGCAGCTGAGCTGAGCCGAGCGCACCGCCCACCAGCGCTCGATGACGTCGCCCATCTTGTGGTAGGCGTCGGCGAGCTCCTTGTACGGCTCCATCAGCGCGGAGCGTCCCTCCCAGAGCATGATCTCCTTGTGAAGCTCGCGGGCCTCCACGGGGAACGCCTTGGCCTTGTCGCCGTGACGCGCGGCCGCGACCTTCAGCGGATGGACCTCCTGGCGCACCTCCTTCGCGTTCGCGTTCACCTCGTCCATCTGGCCCGCGATGCGCTCGCGCCCCTCGCGGGCCCGCGTCCGGATGTCGTCGAGGTTGCCGTGCTCGAAGATGGCCTTCTTGCCGAGCTGGCCGAGGTCTTCCACGCGCCCCGCGATCTGAGCCAGCCCGTCGCGGGTCTGGGGCGGCGTCGCCCCTCCCGGAAACCCGAGCTCCACCATCTTGGAGAAGAGCGCGCGAAACCGCTCCCAACGGGCGAAGCCGGGCGTGAGCTGCACGTCGCTGGGAGGGGCGGTGCGGCCCGGATCCTCCAGCACCTTCGTGCCCGTCGCGGCGCACGCCTCCGCGAGCGCGTCGACGGCGAGATAGGCGTTGGCGTGGCGACCCTCGGGGTTGCGATCCACGAGCTGCTTGAGCCACTCGCGCAGCCTGTCCGGCAGCGCGGCGAGGCGCCCGTCCACGTCGATGCCCTGTTCGTTCACCTTGGTGCGCAGCTCCGACACGGCCGCCGCCTCGAACGGGGTTTGGCCGGTGAGCATGTGCACGGTGAGCGCGCCCACCGCGTAGAGATCCGCGAGCGCGCTCGAGCGTCGCTGCGAGCTCAGCTCCGGCGCGATGTAGCGCTGGGCGAAGAGCGCGCGCGGATCGTCGGCGAACGGATCGAAGAGCAGGCCACGGCCGAGGCCCACCTCGACGAGCTGCACGTGCCCGCGTGAGCTCACCAAGACGTTGTTGGGGGAGAGGCTGCCGTGCACCGCGCCGAAGTCGTGCACGCGGCCGAGGGCGCGCAGCATCTGGGCCGCGATCGAGAGGGCCTTGTCCGGGGTCATCTTGCCGCGCCGGAGGTGCTCGGAGAGAGGGACCGCGTCGATCTTCTCGTGCGCCACCCAGCCGCGACCGTCGGCGAGGATGCCCCCGCCGAGCACCTCCGACACGTTCAGGTGCGTACACCGGCGCGCGGCGGCGAGCGCGGCGCGGAACGCCTCCTGTTGCTCGAGCGCGAGGGGGGCCTGATGGATCTTCACCACCGACGGCCTATGAAGGAGGCGAAAGGTCGCGTCGTAGATCGTGGCCCACGGCCCGTCGGAGAGCTTGCTCACGATGCGGAACCGACCGGCCAGCGTGGTGCCGATCACGGCGTCACCCGCCGGATCGAGCGTATCGCCGGTGAGGAAGCAGAAGTTGGAATCGTCGGGATAGACGAGACCGCACGCGGGACACACCTTCATGCGCGCCGCCATCTTACACGGGGAACGCGCGGGCGGAAGCCGGTTGCACGTGGGCGGACGAGCGGCGGTCGCGGCCGCTCGGATCAGCCTTCCTGGGGCAGGGGAGGCAGCTCGGTGGCGACGTCGGTGCCCACCGGCACGTAGTAAATCTCGGTGGTCGGAGGATAGTGATCGAGCGTCTCCTCGACGCGCTCGGTCCCGTCGCCGAAGCGCATGGTGCGGATCTTCTGGATCGTCACCCCCTTACGACCGGCCTGTTTGCGGATGATCCGGCCTTCCTCGAGCCAATGGGCCACGCGCACGGTGCGCTTGTAGGTCTTCACGCCCACCGTGGCCGCGTCGAACGCCACCGTGACCGGTTGCTCCCGACCGTAGAGCTCCACCACCAGCGTGCCCCGATCGCGCACGAACGCGTGCACGAGCACCGGGAAGGGGAACGGGTTTCTGAGCCGCAGATCGACGTGGGGGTAGGCGACGGTCGCGTCGAGCCCGATCCGGATGTAGCCGCTCGGACGTGAGTGCGGGCTCCGCGCGACCACCTCGAGGCCCCCGAGGTACGCGGCCGCGTGGTAGGTGCTCGCGACCTGGCAGGTGCCCCCACCGATCCCCATGCGCATCTCGCCCTTGTAGATCTCGCCGGCCTCGGCGAAGCCATTCTCCGGCGAGCGGGGGCCCACGAGGGCGTTGAAGCTGATCACCTCGCTGGGCATCATCACCACCCCGTCGATGCCCTCCGCCGCCCGCGCGATGTTCTGCGCTCGGCCCACCTGATTCCCCACGAAACCGAACACCGTCTCGAACCTCGAGAACCGCGTCGAGCGATCCATGCTCTCAACGGCGGCGGTGGTCGCGAGGGGCTCTTGGCGCAAGACCGGGACCTCGACGGTGATCGTCTCGTCGGACCGCGGCGCGGCGTCGAGGGCCGCCTCGAGCCCGTCCACCGCCGCGTACACGTCGAGGATCTCGCCGTCCTCGTGCGGGACGACACGCTCCTTGGCGAAGTCCCACCGCGCGGGGCGTGGCTTGTGATCGAAGCGCTCCTTCTCGTCGGCGAGCGCGAGCGCCACCGCGTCGACCGGCACGACGCGCGGCAGCGACACCGCGACGCGGTGGTGGCGCGCCTCCCACGCCGCATCGAGCCGCTCGGCGAGCGAGCCGGAGCGGCCCACCGACCAGAGCTCGCGAGTGGCGCGGTGGACGTCGACGGAGGCACCCAGCCCGCCGAGCGTGGTGCGCAACAGCTCGCGGTCACCGCGCCGCAGCACCACCTCACGACCGAGCAGCGCCTCGGCCCGGGCCGCGACCAGGGTCCCCGCGTCGACCCCGCGCCCCACGAGCTCCCCGTCGAAGCGCACCCCAACCGCGATCTCGCCGGCGGGGGGGAGCACGCGGCGCGCCCCCTCCGCCAAGGTCGCCCCCGTCCCCCCGAGGAGCAGCGTCGCGAGCGCGAGGCGCAGCCCAAAGCGGCGGCCGCGGCGGCGCGTGGCTCGCCGCGGCACAGCCTCCGCCGCCGTGTTGCCTCCGCTCATCGTCACGATCGTCAACGCCGCACCAGCCAGCGAGCATTCCATCACGAGCGCGTGCGCGCCAGCAACCGTTCCGCACCGACGAGGCGAGGCACGATGGCACCGCGAGCGCACACGTCGGTGTCCCCGAGAAACGACCCAGCCACCGAGCGAGGGAGAGCGGCTGGCGCTCCGGTCAGCGCCCGAGGGCGCCGCGGTAGATCCAGCCTTCTTTCTCGCGCATCCGGATCCGGTACCAGTCTTTCCGTCGGCTGAGGATCTTCACGCGGGTGCCCCGCACGAGCCGCATCACGACGTCACCGGTCTTGGGCTCGCTCCTCACGAGCGCGGTGTCCCACGTGACCGTGGCCATCGCCCGCGCCGCGTCGGCGTCCTCGGTGTCGGCCTCCTGGGTCCCCTCGGTGGGCGGAGCGGTCCCCGGCGGGAAGAACTTCAAGGAGTAAAATACTCTATATTTCGTGTATTTATGACCGATTTTATCAGCCGATACATCACGAATATAGTCGGCGATGCAGACGATCACGCCCTGCACCGTGCTCAGCGGGAGCTCGCTCTTTCCCTTGAGGACGTGGATGTCCTTCTTCGTGAAATCGATGTCGAAGCCCACCGTCATCTCACCGGCCAGGCCCACCGCCGCCGAACAACGGTTGAGGGCCTCGAGGCGAGGCACCAACACCTTGTCGATGGGCAAGGTGCCGCAGGCCTCGCCCTTCAACGCGTCCTTGCCCTGGAAGCACCGCTCGATGGTGCCCGCTCCCACGACCACCTTCTGCTGGTTGTTCCGCGGCGAGGCAGGGTCGCCCTCCACGACGGTCGAATCCGCCGAAGGGGTCGCCGAGGCCGACGCCGCGAGCGGCGGCGGAGCCGTCTGTTCCACGACCGCCTCGAGGTCTGGTTTGTTCGCCCCCGGCACGTTCGGCCCGATGCGGATCCCCGCCAAGGTCGGCCAGGCCATGCCGAGCGCGAGGCCGGCGGCGGAGAGCACCCCCACGCGCATCCACGGCGGGCGGCCGTCCCCCTGGGGGACGCTGACCTCCACCGAGGTCGATCGGGGCTTCGCGTTGCGTTTGGCCACGGGTGTCCTCGCCTTAGCCCATCAACGCTCGCGAGGCCAAATCCGTTTCGGGCTCACGACCCGCGCGCGCCGAGCGCCAGCGTCACAGCGCGTCGACGAGCGGCTGCACACGGCTCCTCGCCGCCAAGAACGTCAGCGCCATGTCGCTGCGGCGAACGTTGTAGACGAGCGCGTTGCGCCAGGTCTCCGCCTTGCCGATCCGGAAAATCACCGGCTTTCGCTCCGCCTGGGACTGGATCTCGATGGTGAGGACGGGCTGCTCGAACCCGGACCCCTCGGTGGGCTCACCTCGATGGATCACGATCTCCGCCGCGAGCTGATCGAGCGCGTTGGCCACCGTCACGCCGAGCGCGTCGGCGCCCCCTTCCACCTTCCAGCTCTCGCCTTGCCGCCGCATCGAGAGCGCGCGGTCCTTGCCTCGCAGCGTCACCACCTCCGCGTCCTTGATGTTGGGCAAGAGCGCGCTGCGGCTGAAGAGCCAGGCGTCGGCGGCGTTGGCGAAGGCGCGTGGGGCGACGAACACCGCGTCGCCGGTGCCCGTCTTGGCGAAGTAGCCGCCCTGCGCTTCGGCACCCAGCATCACCGTGAGCTCGCGTTGGTTCTGCTTCTCCCCGCTCGGATCGGCCTCGTCGGGCTCGAGGAGCTCGACGGTGACCGTGCACCACGGCGCGCCGAGGGCGTGGCGCTCGGCCGGCTCCTCGGCCACCCACCGCACCGCCTTCAGCGTGAGGACGGCGTCGACCACCTCGGTGACGAGCGCCCCGTCCACACCCACCTCGGCGTCGTTGGGCACCGCGAAGCTCCACTGGGTGGCCAGATCGCGCAGCAGCTCCTGCTTGCGCCCCCCGCAGCTCAGGCGGAGCCCGCGTACGTGCTTGGTCTGCTCGGCGAAGATCTGGGTGCTGCGGAGCAGGGTGGGGCGTGGGAGGAACAGCGCGCCGGTGTCGGCGTCGAGCGCGAGCACCACGCCGTCGTCCAGCCGTCGCACGTGCACCGTGCCGTCGACCACCGCCCCCACCGCGATCCGCTCCTCGCGGTCCTTGTCGCCTTCGGAGCCGACGCGCTCGGGGAGCCCGAGGATGCGCAGCTCGGCGCGCGGTTTCTCCAGGCCGAGACCGGCCAGATCCGGGCTGTTGATGGGGAGGCCGCGCGCGTCCATCATCCGGCGCAGGAGCTCTGCCATCGCCTCCTCGTCGGCGGCCCCCTCGTCGGGCTTGCGCATGTGCCAGCCCTCGCCTTTGCGGGCCACGTCGACCACGGTGTCACCCTCGGTGAGCTTGAGCTCGATGATGTCGCCCTCCGCGGTGCCGACCACGAACCGATCTCCCATCTGCTCCGGCCTCACCGCCAGCCGCTCGAGGAGGCTCTCGTCGACGCAGCCGGCGACCGCGTCGGGCGCGTGGCGCACCGCGAGCGCGCGGCCGCTGCCGCAGCGCTCGGGCGGCGCTCTCCCTACCGTGAGCTTCACCTCCGGCTTGCCCGCCTCGGCGGGCACGATCGTGAGCGACACCGCCTGCTCGAGCTCGACCGTCGGCACCGCCACGAAGCCGTCCACCTCGATGTCGTTGATGGCGAGGAACAGCTTGTCCATCTCGAGCCGGTTCGCGCGCACCGCGCCGCTGCCGTCTCTCACGAGGAACGCCCCTGCCGTGCTGCCACCCCATCCTCCGCGCTCGAGCACCACCTTGCCCGCCTGGCTCTCGACGACGTATCGCTGCACCGAGGGGCTGTAGAGCATGGCCAACCGCTTCGCGAGCAGCTCGTTCACGTCCACGAGCAGCTCGTCGGTCACCGGACCGGTGATCACGTAGGTGCGGCGGCCGCGCCCCCCACCCTCCACCTCGAGGTACGAGGCCCCCGCCGGGCTGGGCGCCGGTCCGCCGATCCGCAGCACGTAGGACAGCTGCCCCATCGCGACGGTGATCGTGCCGCGCGGCGACGTCAGCCCGAGCGACGCCCGATCCACGTCGTCGATCTCGCGCGCGAACATGCACATCTCGAGGGTGGACAGGTAGTCCGACATGGCCTGCTCGTCGCCGTCGAGGCGCTCGTCACCCTCGCTCAGCACCCACGCGAGCTGCCCGTCGGCGTCGCGCTCGCGCGCGAGCGTCGCCCGACGCTCACCGATCACGAGGTCTACACGCGACAGATCGTCTTGCCGCCAGGCGTCGATGCAGTTCTCGGCGCGACGGTCGGCCTCGCTGGTGCTGACGCTGCCCCGATCCCAGATCACCACCCCGGTGAGGACCACGGCGACGAGGACCAGGATCATGGTGCTCTTGTGGCGACGGTAGCTCAAGACTTCGTCTCCTTGCGTCGCACCCGGTCACGGCTCCCGAGCCGGCGCCGGAGCGCGACCCCGACGCCCATCAACACCGCCGAGAGGGGGAGGAGGATCACCAGCTTGATCGCGGCCGCGCTCACGTCCTGTTGGGTGATCCCTGCGCCGAGCGAACGTGCTGGCTTCTGGGGCACGTCCACCAGCACGGTCTCGGACGCGAGCCACGAGATGGCGCTCTCCACGAGCAGGCCCGTGCCCTGGAGGCGCTCGTTGGTCCAGTTCGCGCCGACCACGGCGCTCTTGGTGCCGAACACCACCAGGCGCGGGCCGCGCTCGGCGTCGGCGCGCTTCTTGGGCAGCTCGGCCGCGTAGGCCAACATGAGCGGGCCCGGGTGATCGTCGGCGCTCGGGCTCGGGGGCACCGGATCCTGCGCCCACTCGGCGAACCGCCGCATCCCGAAGGCTCGGTCGGAGGTGGACAGGAGCGGGATCGGCACCACCGGCGTGTCGGGCAAGAGCTCGAACGAGCTGGTGAGCGTGAGCACGATGGGCACCGCCCCTTGGAGCTCGACGAAGGCCTGGGTGATCGCGTGCGGCTTGGGCGTCGCCACCATCGCCTCGCCCTGCCCGCGGGTCCACGCGCGGCCGGGATCGCGCTCGAACACCAGGTCCTGTCGGCGTCGCACCCCGGCCAGCGCCACGAGGGGAGCGAGGCCCTGATCGACGAAGCCTTGGCCGCTCGGAGACAGCTCGGGCCCCGCGAAGACGAGGACGTTGCCGCCGTTCTCGACGAAGCGGCGCAGGCGGAGGACGTCGGTCTCGTCCATGCGCTGGTTGGGTCCCGCCACCACCACGAGCTTGCACTCGCCGATGGGATCCTTGCCGTCGAGCTCGCGCACCGGCGGCAGCTGGGCCACCTCGTAGTTGAGCTTGTCGAGGCGGCTGTGGAGCGAGAGGAGGCCCTCGACGCCACCTTCCTCGATGGAGGGCTCGCCGTAGCCCGACGTGAAGCAGACCCGCGGCGTCTCCCCGGTGACCACCACCTGAATGCCCGCGGTGAGGGTCTGCTCCACCTTGGAGCGCGCCCTGGCTTCGTCGCCCTCGTTCACCTCGATGAGATCGTGAGCGGTCACGAAGTGGCGCCGCTCGCCGCGCACGATCACGATCGACGCGTCGGTGATGATGCGGCCGTCCTCGGTCTTGCCGGCGGCGATGCCGAACTTCTGCTGGAGCGCGATGAACTCGGCGGGATCGCGATCGGGATCCACGTACGCCACCGAGAGCTTGCTCGTGAGCGCCCCGTAGGCCTCGAGCAGGTGGCGGAGCGTCAGCGTGAGCGGGTCGCTCGACGACAGGAGCACGTACAGCTCCACCTGATCCGGCAGGGTCCTCAGCACCTGCTCGGTGGCCCGCGAGATGGTGTAGAGCCCATCGTCGGTGACGTCCCAGCGACGGTAGTGGCGCGCGGCGAGGATGTTGACGAGCACCGCGATCACGACCGCCGCGGCAACCGCCACCGCCGCCGACACGCGAAGCTCTTGCACGGTGGTGGTCTCGCGCGGTGCGCGCTCGGCCGCAGCCGATGGGGGCGGGGCCTTCGCGTCGGCCGACGGCGCGCGGTCCTGCGCGCGGTCCTCGTCGCGGTCCTGCGCGCGGTCCTCGTCGCGGTCCTGCGCGCGGTCCTCGTCGCTCGACGGTCGGCGCTTGGGACGCTCGGCGGCGGCGTCCTTCGGGGCCGCGGCCACCGGGGCGGCGGCCTCCACGCGAGGCAGCGAGACGCCCGCGTCGGCGCCCTCGGGGGGGTGAGCGCGGCGCTTCTTCTTGCGTGGGGGCTTGCTCACTCGAGCCTCCAGGCCTCCACCGCGTGCACGGTGATGAACAGCGGGAGCGCCACCGTCGTGGCGTTGTAGACGAGGCGCCGCGAGTCGACGATCCCGCGCGAGAAGTCGTTCATCTGCGACCACACCGACACGTAGCTCGAGAGATCGCGCCCCATCCCCTCCTCGAGGATGTACTCACCGCCGATCCCCACGATGAACAGGCCCATGATGGCCATCGCGCTCAGGATGGCGGCCGAGAGCTGGCTCTTGGTGAGCGCGCTGGTCATCGTGCCCACCGCGAGATAGCCCGCGCCCACCCCACACACCGCGAGGTAGCCGGTGCCCACCACGTTCCAGTCGATGTAGCCCGAGCTGTGCACGGTGAACATGTAGAGGAGCGTGGGCAGCCACATCGCGAGGTAGCCCACGAGCACCGCCGCATACTTGCCGAGCACCACCGCCGCAGTGGCCACCGGCGTGGTGAGCAGCGGCTCGATGGTGCCGCTCCGGCGCTCCTCGGAGAAGAGGCGCATCGTCAACACCGGGCACACGAAGAACAGCGGCAGATAGAGAAACACCGTCTGCCCGAAGAACTGCTGGACCGGACCATGATCCGCGCTCAGCTGCGTGAAGGTGGCGTAGTTGGCGAGCACGAAGAAGAAGTGCAGGCCCTGAATCACGAGGAACGCGCTGATGGCGATCCACGCGATCGGGGTCACGAAGAAGCTGAAGAGCTCGCGCTTGAAGATCGGCCAGAAGCCTCTCATGCGGCACCTCCGCGGGTGAGCTGGGCGAACACCTCTTCGAGCGACGCGGCCACCGGCGCGAGCTGTCGCAAGCCGATGCGCTGCTCGCCGAGCGCGAGGGAGAGCTCCTCCCGCACGCGGCCGCCGTCGCGCTCCGGATCGAGGATGACCCGGAGCCGCACCAAGCTCGGGTCGTCGCCGGCGTGCGCGTCGAGAGGGCGCGCGGTGACCACCCCCGGCACCTTCTCGATCACCTCGAGCACGAGGGAGCGGGCCCGCCCTTTGGCCTCGCTCACCTCGCGACAGGAGGCCACGAGCTCCACCTCGTTGGAGCGCTGATCCCGCAGCTCGTCGATGGTCCCCGACGCCACGAGCTTGCCGCGATGGATCACGATGGCACGCTCGCAGGTCGCCTCCACCTCAGAGAGGATGTGGGTGGAGATCAGGATGGTGTGCTCCTTGCCGAGGCCACGGATGAGCGACCGCACCTCGAGGATCTGGTTGGGGTCGAGACCGGCGGTGGGCTCGTCGAGGATGAGCAGCGGCGGGGAGCCGAGGAGCGCGTCGGCGAGGCCCACCCGCTGGCGGTATCCCTTCGAGAGCGCGCCGATCAGCCGGCGCTCCATCTCGCGCACCCGCGCCGCGTCGAGCACGCGCTCCACCTCCGCCACACGACGCTTGCGCGGGATCCCCTTGAGCTCGGCGCGAAACCGCAGGTACTCCGAGACGCGCATCTCGGGGTACAGCGGTGAGGTCTCGGGCATGTAACCGATCTGCTCGAGAGCCCGCTGCCGCTCGTCGAGGATGTCGAGCCCCGCGATCGCCACGCGCCCGGAGGTGGCCCCGAGGAAGCCGGCGAGGATGCGCAACGTGGTGGACTTGCCCGCGCCGTTGGGGCCCAAGAATCCCACCACGGCTCCCCGATCGACCGTGAACGAGACGTCGTTCACCGCCTCCACGGACCCGTAGCGCTTGTAGAGGTGCGAAACCTCGATCACGTGCACACGCCTACTTCACCCACGCGAGATTGCAAATGCGTTTGCGCCTCTGCTACGAACGTCGTGCTCGCATGGACCAGCAGCTCCTCCGCTCCTATTTCGCGACGATCTACGAGTTTCCGTCGCCCCGCGGCATCGTCCGCACCTCCCTGGACGGCGAAGCGGTGAAAGATCCCGCCGAGCTCCCCGAGCTCCTGACGACGCGCTTCGCGGTGCTCACGGCCTACAATCCGCGCTCGATGTTGCTCCCTCGTCGGGTCAACGAGGGGCGGCATCTCGTGATGCGAGACCTCCTGATTCTGGGATGTTACCGTGTCGAACCCTGTGTGGGCTTCGAGGCAGACAAGAAGGAGAGCGTGTGGCGAGAGCCAGGGTGGGTGGTGCACGGCATGGACCGCGACGAAGCCATCGCCTTCGGGCGCGTGTTCAGGCAAAACAGCGTCATCTTTGCGTGCGATGGGCGCCCAGAGATCATCATCACCGATCCCACCGCGGACGACATCGGCCGCACGTTCGAGGGGAACTGGCGCGTTCGGGCGTGAGCCTGCCACAATGTGAGCCCACGTCGATGCACAGCGTCACCACAGAAGCAGCATGAGCCGTCAGAGAACAAACCGGTTGTGGGTGGGGGGAGCCCTGTGGGGGGTCCCGCTGGGTCTCGGCATGGTCGCGCTGGGCCTCGTCACGCTGAGCGGCTGCGGCAGCCACCAGAAGGTGAAAGAGTGCAACGCGTTCGTCACCGTGATCAACTCCGGCGTCGATCGGGTGACCAAGACCATCAACACCGCGCCCGACAGCGGCGCGGCGGTGAACGAGCTCCGCACCCTCGCCGAGGAGATGGACGCCATCTCTGCCGAGGCCAACAAGATCCCGCTCTCTTTGCCCGATCTGCAGAAGCTCAGCGAGCGCTACCAGACCATGGTCACCGACATCGCGGCCTCGGCGCGCGAGCTCGCCACCGCCGTCGACAACGTCGATCGCGAGAACATGACCAAGGCGCAGGCGTCGCTCAACCAGGCCGTCAAGCGCGAGGGCCCGCTCGTCGAAGAGCTGAACAAGTTCTGCCAGACCCCGCCGTGAAACGGGGCCCGTCCTCGGGCGATGCCGTGAGGCGGGCCAGGGGCCACGCCGCTGCCTACCAGGGCTGGTCGCGCTGGTTGTCCTTGTACTTTTTCTGGTACAGGGCGTGGCACTTCTTGCAAGACTCTTTGGCTCCGTCGATGTCGCCGGCCTTGGCCTTGGCGGCGCCCTCCGCCGCGATCGCCGACCACTGGCCATAGCCACCGGCCGGCACCTTCGCCGCGATGGTGTTGAGGGCCTGCGCGATCTTGTCGTTGTCGCCGCTCTGCATCGCGCCCCCCATGACGCCCTTCATCCAGCCCTGCATCGGGCAGGCCTTCTGACCTTTGCCGCCGCAGTCGTATTGCTTGCCGGTCGGCTCCGCGGAGGCCGAAGGCGCCGGGCCGCCGGACGCGGTGGGAGCCGGCTCGGCGCTCGCGGCAGCGCTCGGGGTAGCGCTCGCGTCGGCCGACGGCGCCGGCTCGGCGGACGCGTCCGCGCTCGGAGCGCTCGAGGCGGCGGGGGCGGCGCTCGCGCTCCCGGAGGCGGGCGCGGCGGCGTCGGAGGTCGCAGGCGCGGCGCTTCCGGTGCCGTCCCCAGGCTTGGCCCCTTCGTCGCATGCGACCAACGCGGCCAGCGACGCAGCGACGACGGTCACGAACAGACAGGACGAGGTTCGATTCATACGCGGCGACTTTGGATCAAAGTGGCGGTCGCGGCAAGCCGAGCAGGGCTCCGAGGGAGCGGTGTCGCGGCGTCGAAATGCGCCTCCCGCGGCGAGGGGTTGTTGGCGTGCAGAGATGGTGCTCGTCGACCGCTTTACGTGGAACAATCCCGCCCATGGCGACGCTGGTGGAGCTGATCGCGAAGAAGCGTGACGGGTTGGCGCTGAGCACGGGCGAGATCGAGCGCCTGATCACGGCGCTCGGAGACGGCACCCTCGCCGACTACCAGATGAGCGCGTTCTGCATGGCCGTTTACTTCCGGGGCATGACCGCCGAGGAGACGGCGGCGCTCACCCACGCGATGCTCCGCTCGGGCGACGTGATCGATCTGTCGTCGATCGAGCGGGCCAAGGTGGACAAGCACTCGACCGGCGGTGTGGGCGACAAGGTCTCGCTCTGCCTCGCGCCGCTCGTGGCCGCTTGTGGGGTCGCGGTGCCCATGATCAGCGGACGTGGGCTCGGCCACACGGGCGGCACCCTCGACAAGCTCGAGGCCATCCCCGGCTTCGACGTTCATCAAGACGTGGCCTCATTTCGCCGCATCGTGGAAGAGGTGGGGGTGTGCATGATCGGCCAGACCGAGGCGCTGGCCCCCGCCGACAAGCGCATCTACGCGCTGCGCGACGTGACCGCCACGGTGGAGGCCATCCCCCTCATCGTGGCGAGCATCCTCTCCAAGAAGCTCGCCGAGGGGATCGACGCGCTCGTGCTCGACGTGAAGGTGGGGCGCGGGGCCTTCATGAAGACCGAGGAGCGCGCCGACGAGCTCGCGCGTGCCCTCGTGAGCGTGGGGCGGGCCGCTGGCAAGCGGGTGTCCGCGTTTCTCACCGACATGTCTGCGCCGCTCGGCAACACCATCGGCAACGCCATCGAGACCCGTGAGGCGATCGAGGTGTTGCACGGGGAGGGGCCCGACGATCTCCTGCGCTGCACCCTCCTGCTCGGCGCCGAGATGTTGGTGCTCGGCGGGGTCGCGCGCGACACCGCCGACGGCGAGGCGCGGCTCGCGGCGGCCATCGAGAGTGGGGAGGGAGCGCGGGTGTTCGAGCGCATGATCGAGGCCCAGGGCGGCGATCCAGCCGTGGTCGCCGATCCGAGCAAGCTGCCCTCGACGCGGGAGACGGTGGAGCTGTTGGCCGACCGCGCGGGGGTGGTCACCGCCATCGACGCGCTCGAGATCGGCCTCACCGCGGTGGCCATGGGGGCGGGTCGCACCCGGGTCGATCAGCGCGTCGATCACGCCGTTGGCATCGAGCTCACCTGCGCGCGCGGCGAAGCGGTCGAGGCCGGTCAGCCCCTCGCCATCCTCCACGTCCACGATCCCGCCGCCTGCGACCCCTTCGCCACGCGGCTCCGGGCCGCCTTCACCCTCGATCCCGAGGCCGAGCCCCACGCGCCCACCGACATCGTCCTCGGGGCCATCCGCTGAGCGACGCCGCCGCGACCGCCCCCCAGCGTGGCTGGCCTCGGTGGGACGAGCGCGTCCGCGCCGCGCCTCACCAAGCCCGTGTCGCCCGCCGCCCCCGTGGGAGGCCGAGTCATCGGCATCAACCCCCGGACGGGCCAGCCGATCTTCGCGGCCCCCGCCCAACCCGCCGAGCCCCCTTCACCCAAGCCCAAAGCCAAGCCCAAAACCAAGCCCAA
>CAYOAL010000095.1:0-17796 GCA_964401935.1 uncultured Polyangiaceae bacterium | reverse complement strand
AGCCAAGCCCAAAGCCAAGCCCAAAGCCAAGCCCAAAGCCAAGCCCAAAGCCAAGCCCAAAGCCAAGTAGCCTCGTGTCCACGAACAGCGCCTGCGCGGCGCTGCCCGGGATGACGAGCCCGTTGGACCGGGCCGCGCCTCTCTGCGTCGCCACGCCGGGGCCGACGGGTAGCACCCGCGGCGAGGCACCCGCCTTCGCCCTTGACCGAGCGCGTTCACCAGGGTGCAATGCCGTTCGAGACTGCCGATGACGTACCTCCGCCACTCCGCGACCGCTGCCTGCTTCACCTTGCTGCTCGTCTCTGCATGCACCCAAGCCAACAACGGCGAGCCGGCCACGCCACCTGCGGCTCAACCCGGGGCGCTGCCGCCGGTGGAGCCCGGTGCCCAGCCGGCGCCCGAGACGCCACCTGCGGCGGGGACGCAGCGCGGCGCCACCGACGCGCGGCGCCCGCTCGTGCTGCGTCCGATCGGCGGCGCCGCCCCACAGCCAGGCGCTCAACCCTCCCAGCCCGCTCCGGCGCCGGCCGGCCCCCGCAAGGCCACCGCGGTGCCGGGATCGGGGGGAGGGGACGCCACCAACGCTCAGGCGTGCGTCGACGCGCTGAACGCGGCCTCCGCCAAGAGCTGCGAGGAGGCGCGCGCGCTCGCGCAGCAGTGCGGAACCGATCAGCAGCCCGAGATCATCGCGGCGGTCGAGCAAGCCTGTCAGGGCACCTGACCCGGTGCCGTGCGCCACCGCGCGTCGCGCGCTCGCGAGCACGGACCCGGTGAACCGCGCTCCACCCCCCTTGGCTCAGAGCTCTTCGATCTTCCAGAGGCCGTCCTCGCGCTTGAGGAGCACGGTGCCGCCGGCGCCGTAGGGCATCGCCGCGCGGTCCTCGGTCTGCTCGATCTTCGCGGTGGGGAGCGCGCTGCGGATCGCCTGCACCTTGCGCGACACCTCCTCCTGCTGCTCGCCTTCCCACGACTGCTTCAGCATGGCCTCGGTGAGCGCGCCGGTGGTGGCGCCGTCTTCTTTGCCCCCCCACATCTGTTCGTCGCGTCCCTCGCGCTCCGCGTTGGGCGCGTAGCGCAAGAGCACGTCGTAGCGCTTGCGCTCGAAGGCGAGGAGGAACCCCAGCAAGGCCTGGCGTGGGGTGGCCTGCCCGTAGCGATCCACGCCCGTCCCATCGATCGTCCAGCGACCATCCTCGTACACCAGCTCGAGGGTGTTGCCCCCTGGGGCCGACACCGTCGCGGTCACCACCGGATCGCTCCCCGGCCGCGACAGCGCGAGGGAGATGTCCTTCACGTCCTCGGGGTTCTCCTTCACCATGCGGCGGAACGCGTCGAGCGAGATGGAGCGCTTGGCCTCGTTCGACAAGAGCCGGTACGCGTCGTCGGCGCGCCCTTCGGACAGCGCCCTCGCGTAAGCGCGCAGCGTCTCGCTCGGCCCCTCGGCGCCCTGAGCCCCCCCCGTGCAGCCGAGCGCTCCGCCGAGCACGAGGACGGCGAGCGCGATCGCCACGAGCCCTCGCCCGAGGACCCCTCGCCCGAGGACCCCTCGCCCGAAGACCCGTCGCCCGAAGACCCGTCGCCCAGCCCACGCGGGTTGGGGCCGGGGCGGCCCGCCGAGCTCGAGCGAACGTCGCTTCAACACCTTCACAAAGGTGTCGATAGCACTGTCGGTCGCACGCGGGGAGAGTGAGCGGCGTGCTCGTAGCCCGCGCCCGGTTCCTGTACTAGGCTCGACACCGTATGGCATCCGAGGGCCCCGAGAGCACACGCCTTCAAGCGCTGCCCATCTTGCCGCTGCGCAACTCGGTGCTGTTCCCGACCTCCGTGGTTCCGATCAACGTCGGGCGCCCCCGCAGCGTGCGCCTGGTGCAGGAGCTCTTGGGTCAGGACCGCGCCTACGTCGGCGTCGTGAGCCAGCACCGGGCCGAGATCAACGAGCCTACGTTCAGCGATCTCTACAAGGTGGGCACGATCGCCCGCGTGGTGAAGGTGATCCGCCTCGGCCCGTCCAACTACTCGGTCGTGCTCAACGGGCTCGGCCGGATGAAGATCGTGAGCCCCGTCGCCCTCGAGCCTTACATGCGCGCTCGCGTGGAGCGCGTGGTCGAGCGCCGGGTGATCGACGTGGAGCTCGAGGCCCTCGGCGCGACCCTCCGCGAGTCGACACGCGAGGTGCTGAGCCTCATGCCCAACCTCCCCCGCGAGACGGCGGGCATCCTCGATCACGTGCGTGATCCGGCGGCCCTCGCCGATCTCATCGCTGCCAACTTCCCGCCCACCCAGGCGTCGGTGTCGGAGAAGCAGCGGGTGCTCGAGGCGTTCTCGGTGAAGAAGCGGGTGAAGCTCGTGCTCGCCATGGTCGCCCCGCAGCTCGAGGTGCTCCGCGTGAAGAAGGAGATCTCCTCGCTGGTCGACGAAGAGATGACCCGCACCCAGCGAGAGGAGATGCTGCGCCAGCAGCTGTCCTCGATCCGCGAGGCGCTCGGCGAGGGCGACGAGGAGGACGAGCTCGACGAGCTCCGGCGCCGGATCCTCGCCGCCAACCCGCCGTCGGAGGTGCTCGAGACCGCGCGCAAGCAGCTCAGCCGTCTCGCCTCGATGGCGCCGCAGTCGGCGGAATACAACGTCACCCGCAACTACGTGGAGTGGATCGCGGATCTGCCGTGGAGCCGCACCACCGACGACAATTTCGACGTCACCAACGTGCGTCGCTGCCTCGACGAAGATCACCACGGCCTCAAGAAGGTGAAGAAGCGCATCGTGGAGTTTGCGGCCATCCGCAACCTGCGCAAAGACATGAAGGGCCCCATCCTGCTCTTCGTGGGCCCCCCCGGCGTGGGCAAGACGTCGCTCGGCCGCTCGATCGCCCGCGCCACCGGGCGCGCCTACGAGCGGATCGCCCTCGGCGGCGTTCGCGACGAGGCCGAGATCCGCGGGCACCGCCGCACCTATGTGGGCGCGCTCCCCGGCCGCATCCTGCAAGCGCTCAAGCGGGCCAAGACCAAGAACCCGGTCATGGTCCTCGACGAGATCGAGAAGATGGGCATGGACATGCGCGGCGATCCGGCGAGCGCGCTGCTCGAGGTGCTCGACCCAGAGCAGAACAACAGCTTCCGCGACCACTACATGGAGCTGCCGTTCGATCTCAGCCAGGTGATGTTCATCGCCACCGCCAACTCGCTCCGCGGCTGCCCCCCCGCGCTGCTCGATCGCATGGAGGTGATCGAGGTGCCGGGCTACACCCGCGCCGACAAGCTCTCCATCGCGCAAGACTACCTCGTGCCCAAGCAGCTCAGCGGCCACGGCATCACCAGCGAGCACCTCGAGTTCACCGAGGCCGGGATCTTCGCCCTCACCGACAGCTACAGCCGCGAGGCTGGCGTGCGCGAGCTCGAGCGTCAGATCGCGGCGGTGTGCCGCGCCACCGCGGTGAAGCTCGCGGCCGGTGCGCAGAGCGACGAGGTGCGCGACGTGGCGGATCCCGATCACGTAGAGGACGTGCTCGGGCCGCCGAAGTATCGCCCCGAGCTCGCCGAACGAACGCTGCGTCCCGGCGTGGCCACCTGCCTCGCGGCCACCGCCGACGGTGGGCGCCTCATGTTCGTCGAGGCGAGCAAGATGCCGGGAAAGGGGCAGGTGGTGCTCACCGGCAACATGCGCAACATCATGCAGGAGTCGGCCTTCGCGGCGGTGTCCTACGTGCGCAGCAAGGCCAGCCAGCTTCACCTCGATCCGGAGTGGATCCGCAACATCGATCTGCACCTCCACGTGCCGCACGCCGGCATCAAGAAGGACGGCCCGAGCGCCGGCGTGGCGATGTTCGCGGCGGTCGCCTCGCTGATGCTCGGGGCTCCCATCCGCGGCGACGTGGCCATGACCGGCGAGATCTCGCTCCGCGGCCGCGTGCTCAAGGTGGACGGCATCGCCCAGAAGCTCCTCGCCGCGCACCGCGCCGGGATCCGCGACGTGCTCATCCCGGAGCGGAACCGCGTAGATCTGGAGGACACTCCGTCCCAGCTGCTCGACGAGCTGCGCATCCGGCTGATCTCCTCGGTCGAGGAAGTGCTCCCGCTGGTGTTGCAGCCCCCCGACGAGCCGACGGCCCCCAACTGACGCCGAGTCGTGAAGCGCTTGCCGACTCCCCGGCGCCTCGGCGGCGCGCTGATCGTGCTCGTGCTCGGTCTGTTGGGGACGTTGCCGCTCTTCGCCGGCCCCGGCTACGAGATGGCCCTCGCGGCGGGGCTGCTCTGCCCGTCGGTGGCGGCGGTGGTGACCGCGCTCGAGCTCTCGCGGCGCCCCCGACAGCCGCTCGACATGCTCGCCTACGGCTTCGACACCGGGACCCGGCTCGTGCTCCTCGCGTTCGGCGTGGCCTTCCTCCACGGAGCGCGCAGCGGCTTCTGCGATCTCGCCGGCGGCACCGCGCTGTTCGCGCTCGGGCCGGGCGTAGGAACGCTCCTCGGCGGCACCTGGGGTGCGCTCGCCGGAGAGCTCGCGCGGCCTCGGACGCGGCGGCGCCTCGTCGCGGTGGGGGCGGCGCTCCTCGGGCCGCTCGGCAGCGCCGGCGTCCAGCTCGGGATCTTCTACGCCACCCCGATGGTGTTCGCCTTCGATCCGTTCGCCGGTTACTTCAGCGGCGCCCTCTACGACACCGTGCTCGCGTCCGAACAGCTCGTGAGCTACCGCGCGGCGTCGATCGCCACCCTGTTTGCGGTCTACGTGGCGACGCTCCACCTCGTGCGGAGGCCGCCGCGCGCCGACGAGGCCACGGGGCGCCTCGCCTACCGCTCGGTGGGCCGCCCAGGCCTCTTGCTCCTCGGCGCGCTCGCGGCGCTCGGGAGCCTCACCTCGGTGGCCTACGGGCCGACGCTGGGGCACTGGCAGACCCGGGCCAGCATCGCCCTCGAGCTCGGCGGGCGGGTGGAGCACGGGCGCTGCGTGCTCGTTCACGACGCCCGCATGCCCGGGCCCGACGTCGAGCTCATGGCGCGCGAGTGCGAGGCCCACGTGGCCAGCATCGGGGCGTGGCTCGGGCTCGAGATCACCGAGCCCGTCACCGCCTTCGTCTTCCACAGCCGCGGTCAGAAGCGTGCGCTCATGGGGGCGGGGAGGGTGTCGGTGGCCAAGCCGTGGCGGCGCGAGATCTACCTGCACGAGCTCGAGTTCCCGCATCGGGTCATGCGTCACGAGCTCGTCCACGCGCTCGCCGCCGACATCGGGACCGGCCCCTTCGCGGTGGCGGGCGGTCTCGTGCCCAACCCGGGCCTCGTCGAGGGGATCGCCGAGGCCGCGGCGCCACGCGACGACAACCTCAGCGGCCACGAGTGGTCCGCGGCCATGCGCGCCATCAAAGTGCTGCCCCGCGCCCGCCACATGTTCGGGCTCGCGTTCTTCACCCGCGCCTCCTCGACGGCCTACACCGCGGCCGGCTCGTTCGTGGCCCACGTTCGCGAGCTCCACGGCCCCGACGTCATCCGTCGCTGGTACGGGGGGGAAGACCTCCCCGCCCTCACGGGGAGCTCCTGGAACGCGCTCGAGACCAGCTGGTGGCAGCGCCTCGACGCGATCCCCCTCGACGACGCGGCCCGCCTCACCGCCGAGCTCTACTTCGACCGACCGAGCGTGCTCGACCGTCGCTGTCCCCACGAGGTCGACGAGCTCCTCGACGAGGCGACCGCGCGCGTCGGGGGCGACAACGAGGGGGCGCTCCGACGCCTCGAGCGGGTGCTCACCCTCGACCCAGGCAACGTGCAGGCGCTCATGGGGGTGGCCGCCTGTCACGACGCGCGCGGGGACGCGGTCGCTGCCCATGCCGCCTACGACGTGGTCGCCACCCACGCCGCCGCCAAGCGCGTGGAGCAGCTCACCGCCCTCGAGCGCCGCGGCGACCTCGCGCTGCGGAGCGGCGACGTGGACGGCGCGCGGGCCCTCTACCGCGACGTGGGGGCCGGCCTCACCGACGAGGGCCGGCTCCGCACGTTGGAGCTCAAGGCTCACTACGCCGCCGATCCGCTCGGTCGCCGCACCCTGGTCGCGCTGCTCGTGGGCAGCGACGAGCGGGGCCCCGACACCACCGAGGCCCTCGACGCTCTCGGCCTGTGGCGCGCCGCCGCCCCGCACGACGGCACGCCGCTCTACCTGCTCGGCCGACAGCACTTCAACAACCGCCGCTGGGCCCTCGCCCTCGAGCGGCTCGAGCAGGCGGTCGAGGCCGAGCTTCCCGTCGAGCGGGTTCGGAGCGAGAGCCTGCGCCTCGCCCTCGTCGCCGCCTGCGCCCTCGGCCGCCTCGACGCCGCGCGCGCCGCCAACGCGCGCTACCAGGCGCATCCGCTCGTACCGGCGGCGCGGCGCACGCTCGCCGCCGCGCTGCTCGCGCGCTGCACCGACAGCTGGGCCGACGCTACGCCGTGAGCCACCCGCGTGACACAGCACGCGCGCGCCACCCCCGCGCCACTTCAGCCTGAGCTCACTCGCTGAGCTTGAACGGGATGTAGGCCACCCGCATCTTGGACATGGTGCCCTCCTGCGTGTAGCCGGCGAGGCCGTAGAGCACGTTCCACCAGTGGCCCCCGGGGGTCTCGCCGTAGGAGAACACCGGGAAGAAGTGGAACTCCCAGTCGGTGCCCTTCGACGTCTTCTCCTCCGAGTAGTAGGTGTTGCCCACGAGCTGCGCCACGCCCTTGCGGTCGCTGAAACGCCAGAAGAAGGGGAACACCACGGTGGCGCGCGACGAGGGGGAGGCGAAATCCCAGAGGATGGGGGCCACCACCAAGTGCGTCGAGTTGTTCTCCCGCCCCGCGTAAAAGACCGGGAAGATGTCGGTTTCCCAACCGGTCAGGCTCTTCTGGTGACGGAACAACGGCGTGACCCACCACTCCCGCGAGATGCCGTAGCGCTCGAACTGCCCGTAGAAGGGGAACACCACCACGTCGTTGGAGCGGTTGGAGACGTTGCGGTAGAAGAACGGGAACAGGAACGTGCGCTCGAGCTGGATGTCGGGGTCGCGGTACTGCCAGAACAGCGGTGTGATCATGTCCACCTCCGTTCGGCCGCGATGGCGCGCGTAGAGCGGCGTGGCGAAGGTGTGCGCCCCCTCGTCGTCGATGTGATCGACGAAGAGCGGCGTGGCGATGGTGCGCGAGTTCCCCGAGTAGCCGTAGTGAAACAAGGGAAACAGCGTGGTGTACGCCTCGTCCTCGCCGGTCCAGCTGTGCCAGAAGAGCGGCAACACGTTGAACACGCCGCCGTTCCGTGAGCTCTCCATCCACAGCGGCCCCCACACGTCGAGCTCCTCGTCGCCGGTCTCGTCGTAGCGGTAGTAGTGCAGGAGCGGAGGGATCACCTCGTACTCGCTCGTCGCGTCCCGCCCGTAGAAGTAGAGGGGCGCGATCCCCATGTCGATCTCGTCGGCGGTGCGGCTGTCGCAGCGCGCACCCCCTTTCCACTTGCAGAAGAGCGGGCCGGCCATCGAGAAGCCGTCACGCGCGGTGCGGGTGTGGAACGTGAGCAGCGGCGGGATGTGGAGATACTCGTGGCCGTCCTCGCCGCTGCCCTCGAAGAAGAGCGGCGCGAGCCAGTTGTCGTGGCCCTTCGGGCCTTCCCGGTGCATCACCGGGCCCACCACCGTGGTGTAGGTGTCTTTGTGCCGGAGCTTCCAGAAGATGGGGAAGAAGATGTCCCAGTCCTCGTCCGGGCTCCGGCGGTTGAGGTAGTTGAACCCGAACAGCGAGGTGCGGTCGTCGCCCTTTTGGTACTCGAGCCACAACGGCGGCAAGATCGTCTTGAACGAGTAGTCGCCCTTCGACTCGCCGTAATAGAGGCCGTAAAACACGCGATCGGCCTCCGCGTCGGCGTCGTCGGGAGACGGATCGTCGAAGTCGCTGTCGAGCACCGCGCCGAGCGCTTCGGGGATCTCGTTGGGGTCCTCGGGAAGCTCGGCCTCCTCGGTCGGGAGCTGGGCGGGGCTGTCGCCACCGGACGCGGCGTGCGTCTCGGGCCCCTTCTGTCCTGGCGAGGCCTGCGGGAGGGCGCCGGTCGGCTGACCGAGCCCGTCGTCGCTGGGGCCCCCGGGGCCCACCTGGCCCCACGCGAGCGACGCCGGCACCATCGCCAAGGCGAAAGCGCACGCCATGACGAGCCGTCTCGCCGTCGCTGTCGAGGGGACCGCCATCAACCGCTGTCCGTGCTCCCGTCAGCTTCGGTGCCGACGAGGGCCACGATATTCGCTACCGCGGTGTCCAAGGCCACCTGATGTTGAGTGCGACGAGCGAGATCCTTGACGGTGAGCGTCTTGTCGGTGAGCTCGGCCTCGCCGATGACCACGCAGGTGCGGCTCTGCATGGTGTTGGCCCGCCGCAACATCGACTTCACGCTCTGCCCCCGCCCGTCGACCTCGCAGTACAGGCCGACCTCGCGCAGCGCCTTGGCGAGCGAGAGCGCTACCGGCCGCGCCTCCTCCACCATGGGGGCGAGGTAACAGGCCGGCGCCACCGGCACCGCCGTGGCCGCGGTGAGGGCGAGGATGCGCTCGATCCCCATCGCGAAGCCTATCGCGGGCACTGGCTTCTTGTGGCCGAGGTTCTGCACCATGTTGTCGTAGCGACCGCCGCCGATGAGAGTGTCCTGGGCGCCGAGCTCGGCGGAGGTGGTCTTGATCTCGAAGAGGGTGCGCGTGTAGTAGTCGAGCCCCCGCACGAGGGTGGGATCCACCACGTAGGCCACGTCCAGCGCGTCGAGATAGCGCCGCACCCCGTCGAAGTGAGCCCGGTCTTCGTCGTCGAGGATGTCGAGCACGCTCGGCGCGGTCTTGGCGAGCTCCTTGTCGACCGGGGCCTTGCTGTCGAGGATGCGCAGCGGGTTGCTCGCGAGGCGCCGCCGCGACTCTTCGCTGAGCTGGCTCGCGTGGGGCTCGAAGTGGCGGGTGAGGGCGTCGCGGTAGCGCTGGCGCGTGTCGCCGGAGCCGAGCGAGTTGAGGTGGATCGTGAACGCGTCGATCCCGAGGCCCCGCACCACCTGCGTGCACAGCTCGATGAGCTCCGCGTCGCAGACGGGCCCAGGATCGCCATAGATCTCGCAACCCGCCTGATGAAACTGACGGTAGCGGCCCTTGGCCGGGCGCTCGGCGCGGAACATGGGGCCGATGTAGTACCAGCGCGAGATCGGCTCGCGACCGCTCACCGCGTGCTGCACGTAGGCGCGCGCGGCACCGGCGGTGCCCTCGGGGCGCACCGTCAGCGCGTCTTCGTGCCGCTCGAAGGAGTACATCTCCTTCTCCACCACGTCGGTGTTCTCGCCGATCTCTTTCACGAAAAGCGCGGTCGGCTCGAGGAGCGGGGTGCGGATTTCGCCGAACCCGTAGCGCGCGACGATGGTTCGAAATTGCTGCTCGAGCCACTGCCAGCGCACCGCCTCCTCGGGCAGGATGTCGTGCATCCCACGAACGGCTCGAAGCTCCATAGTCCCGCGGCTTATGGTAGGAGCACGCTGTGGGGTCAAGCCCGCAGCAAAACGGGCGCGTAGCGGCCATCGACCTCGGCAAGACCCGCGTGGGCCTCGCCGTCTCGGACGAGCTCCGGCTGCTCGCCCATCCCCGGCCGGCCCTCTCGGGCAAGAACGACAAACTGCTCCTCGCGGCGCTCGCAGCGCTCGCCGCCGAGGAGGGGGTGACGCGCTTCCTCGTGGGCTATCCGCTGTCCATGGACGGCCGCGTCGGCGTCGCCGCCCAGCGGGCCGCCCGCTTCTGCCAACGCCTGGCCGATCGCACCGGGGTCGACGTGGAGCTCGTGGACGAGCGCCTGACCAGCGTCCAGGCCGAGCGCCACCTCGCCGCCGCTGGCTACGACCGCGCCGCCCGCAAGGCCCGCGTCGATGGGAGCGCCGCCGCCATCCTCTTGCAGCAGTGGCTCGACCGAGAGCGCCCCGTCCAAGCCCCGTGAAGGTGCCCGTGGCGGTGGAGCGGTTGTCGAGCGGCGCGCCATCCTCTACGCTCGGGGCGCGTGCGGTGGGGAGCAGCCGGGATTCGAGCGCGTTGGACGGCGGTCGCGAGCGCCGGCCTCGCCACCGAGACGCAGGCGGTGGCGCGCAACCGGGGCATCACCGCCCGCTACGCCCGCTGGTACCTCGAAGCCCCCGCGCTCTTCAAGTGGAGCGGCCTCGCGGTGTCGGCCTCGCTCGGGGTGGGACGCTACCTCGGAGCGCGGGATCGACTCGCGCTGCGCTGGGCGCGGGGGAGCATCGAGCTGCTGCGGCGCACCAACAACGCGGTCTTCGCCGACGTGGGCTGGGCCCACGCGGCGTTCCTCGCCGAAGATGGCGGCATCGGCGCCGTCGAGGCAGGCCTCGCCGCTCGCCCGAGCCACGCGCGGCTCCTCGAAGGTTTCCAGGATCTGGAGCGCGGCCGCACCTCCCCGCGGGGCAAGCGCGCCAGCGACTGGGTGTGGCGCGGCACCGCCGCGATCCTCGAGTTCGAGCAGCGGCTCCACGTGCAGCCTCAGCTCGGGGCCTTGCCCCAACCCTTCCGAGCCCTGTTCTCGCTCGCGGCCACCGTCGACTTCACGGCCTTCGGCACCGAGGCGCCCCGAAACCGCTTCGCGCTCGACGCCTTCGGCCGCGGCGGCAACGGTCTGCCCGACATCGGCGACTTCGAGCAGCGCTGGTACTGGATCGAGCGCCACGTGCTCCCCGCATACCGAGCGGCCGAGGGGCGCTCGACCACGATGGAGCGGCACCTCCGAGAGCTCGCCGTCAGCGACCGCTGAGGGCTCGTGGCTCAGAGCTCGCCGGCGACGGCGGCGATCTGCTCCCGCAGCCAGCGATGGGCAGGATCGTGGTGCGCGCGCTCGTGCCACATCATCGACACGGTGAAGGACGGGAGCGCGATCGGGGGTCGGAGCACCGTGAGCTCGAGCGGCTCGGCGAAGAGCCGCGCGAGGCGCGTGGCCAGCGTGAGGATGAGATCGCTCTCGCGGACGATGTGAGGGGCGACCAGGAAGTGCGGCACGGCCATGGCCACACGGCGACGTTTCCCGAGGGCGGCGAGCGCGTCGTCGACCACGCCGCCGGGCTGTCCCCGCGGCGCGATCAACAGGTGCGAGAGGGCGAGGTAGCGGGCGAGGGTGAGGCGCTTGTCGGCGATCGGGTGGCTCGCCCGCACGACGCAGTGAAACGTCTCGTCGAAGAGCGGGCGCTCGTAGAGCCCTGCGTAGCGGCTCCGGCCCCGCACCTGGAGGATCAGATCGATGGCGCCGGCGGCGAGGCGCTCGCCCACGTCGTGGGGGATGTCGGATGACCACAGATCGACGCCCGGCGCCTCGCGGCCGAGGCGCGCGGCGAGCCGTGGAAGCAACACGAGCTCCGCGTAGTCGGCGGTGGCGATACGGATCTCGTGGCGGGCGGTGCTGGGATCGAACGCCGGCGGTCCGCGCAGCGTCGCCGCCACTCCCTCGAGGGCCGAGCGGAGGGCCGGAGCGAGCAGCGCGGCGCGCGAGGTGAGCACGAGGCCACCCCCTGGGCCGCGGACGAGGAGCGGGTCTTCGAGGAGCCGCCGTAGCCGCGCGAGCGCGTGACTCGTGGCCGGCTGGGACAAGCCGACCCTGCGCGCCGCGCGCGTCACGTGACACTCGGTGAGGAGCGCGTCGAGCACCACCAACAAGTTGAGATCGATGCCGGCGAGATCGCGATGATTCATCCCATGCATACTAACCATGCTTAACATCGATTGGATCGATTCACGCGGCGTGGCCATGATGGTGCTCGAAACCCGAGCACAGGAGCTGCCTCATGTACGCCGTCGCTGGAGTCACTGGTCACACTGGAGCTGTCGTCGCCGAGACGTTGCTCGCCGCAAACGAGCCCGTCCGCGTCATCGTGCGCGATCCGAAGAAGGGAGCGCGCTGGCAGGAGCGGGGCGCCGACGTCGCGGTGGCCGACGTGGGAGACGCCGCCGCCCTCACCCGCGCGCTCGGCGGCGTGGCGGGGGTCTACCTCCTGCTCCCGCCGATCCCCACCTCCAACCAGCCGGTGGAAGACAACCGGAAGGTGAGCGCCGCGATCCGCGAGGCGGTGTCTGCGGCCGCCGTGCCCCACGTGGTGCTCCTGTCGTCGGTGGGGGCGCAGCACGAGGGCGGCACCGGCCCCATCCAGATGGTGCACCACCTCGAGACCGAGCTCGAGGCGACCGGCGCCGCCACCACCTTCGTGCGGGCCGCCTACTTCATGGAGAACTGGGGCGCGTCGCTCGGCATGCTCGAGCAGGGGACGCTCCCCACCTTCGGCGCGGTGGACGTGGCCTTTCCGCAGGTCGCGACGCGCGACATCGGGCGAGTGGCTGCCGCCGCGCTCCTCGAGGGCCCACGCGGCCGCGACGTCGTCGAGCTCGCGGGACCGCGCGAGCTCTCCGCCAACGACGTCGCCGCCACGCTGAGCGCGCTCACGGGCAAGACGGTGGCCGCGCAGCAGTTCCCCCTCGAGGGGGTGGTGCCCACGTTCACGGCGCTGGGGATCTCGGCGGCCTTCGCCGAGCTCTACCGTGAGATGTACGCCGGCATGGCGGAGGGCAAGGTCGCGTGGGAGGGCGGCGCCGCCCGGCACGCGCGCGGCACCGTCCCCATCGAAGACGTGCTCCGCCCGATGCTCGCGCGCTGAGCCTTAGCGCAGGCTGCGGGCGCGGTGAGCGGCGACCCACGGGGAGAGACCGCGCTCGCGCTCACCGGCCCGGTTGCCGGCGCCCCGGCGCTCTTGTCGAGCCACCGCTACCGCCAGCGCCACCGCGAGCTCTTCGCCGTGCTCGGGTGCCTCGGACCGACGGATGAGGCGGTCCTTGTGCTCCTCGATGAAGCCGGTGTGGTAGTCGCCGGCCACGAACGCTGGGTGACGGAGCAGGCGCTCGTGGAAGCGCAGGTTGGTCTTGATGCCGGTGACCACGTATTCACGGAGCGCGCGGCGCATGCGGCGGAGGGCGGCCTGGCGGTCGTGGCCCCACACGCTGAGCTTGCTGATGAGCGGATCGTAGAAGCTCGACACCTCCGCGCCGGAGTAGACGCCGCCGTCATCGCGCACGAACGGCCCGGAGGGAACCCGCAGGGCCGTGATGCGGCCGGGGCTCGGCAAGAACCCGCGGCCCACGTCTTCGGCGTAGACGCGGCACTCGATGGCCGCGCCCCGCCGCACGATCTGTTCCTGCGTGAAGCCGAGCCGCTCTCCGGCCGCGACGCGCACCATCTCGGCCACCAGATCGAGGCCCGTGATCCACTCGGTGATCGGGTGCTCCACCTGCAGGCGCGTGTTCATCTCGAGGAAGTAGAAGGCGCCGCTCGGATCGAGGAGAAACTCGACGGTGCCCGCCGAGTAGTAGCCGACCGCCTTGGCCGCGCGCACCGCCACCGCCCCCATCTCGGCGATGAGCTCGGGGCTGGCGGCGGGGCAGGGGGTCTCCTCCACGATCTTCTGATGGCGGCGCTGCACCGAGCAGTCGCGCTCGAACAGATGGACGCAGGCGCCGTCCTTGTCGCCGAGGAGCTGAATCTCGACGTGGCGCGGCTTCACGATCGCCTTCTCGAGATAGACGGTGCCGTCGCCGAAGGCCGACAGCGCCTCGCTCTTGGCGCGCTCGAACGCTCGCTCGACCTCATCGGCCCGCTCCACCAGGCGCATGCCCTTGCCGCCCCCGCCCATCGCGGCCTTGATCATCACCGGATAGCCGAGTTGGTCGGCCGTGGCCCGGGCCTCGTCGGCGCTGTCGGCCTTGCCCCCCGGCACCACCGGCACGCCGGCCCGCTCCATGCGGGCTCGCGCCTCGGTCTTGCTGCCCATCGCCGCGATGGCAGGGGAGGGCGGACCGATGAAGGTGATCCCCGCCGCCTCGCAGGCGGCGGCGAAGGCGGTGTTCTCGCTCAAGAAGCCATACCCGGGGTGAACGGCGTCGGCGCCGGTGCGCTTGCACGCGTCGAGGACGCGGTCGGCGCGGAGATAGCTCTCGGCCACGCTCGGGGGCCCGATGTGGATCGCCTCGTCCGCGAGGCGCACGTGGAGCGCGTCGCGATCGGCGTCGCTGAACACCGCCACCGAGCCGATCCCCAGCTCGCGCAGCGTGCGGATCACCCGCACCGCGATTTCCCCCCGATTGGCGACGAGCACCTTGCGAAACATGGATCGCGTGTACTCGGGGTTCTCTCGAGCGGCAATCCACGCCACACTGCCCACCGATGGCGAGGTCGAAGGCGGATCGGTCGAAGACGGATCAGCTCGGGCTGTTCGGGCAGCCCGCCGCGGCCCCGCGCGCCGCGACGGGGAGCCGCCGCGGCGGCGACGTCGACCGCGCGACGAGCGCCCGAGGCAGCGACGAGGACGCCGCGCCCGCCGGTGCCCCGAGCGAGCTCCCCGCTGCGCCGGAGGGCGAGGCCGAGCCCGAGCTCCAGGCGAGCGGTGGCGAGCAGGGGGAGGGGGGCGCGACCGCCGATCGTGACCCCTTCGCGGCCACGCCGGAGGTGGGGGGCGCCCTCCCGAGCCCAGCGCGAGCCTCGCCGCCGACGCCGCGGCGCCCCCCGGCGCCGCACCAGCCCGAGATCCTCAGCGTGGCGAGGCTCGACCACCTCATCCGGCGGGTGGTGGAGAGCGCGACCACCAACGTGCTGGTGCGGGGTGAGGTGTCGGGCCTTCACCACGCGGGCAGCGGTCACCTCTACTTCACGCTCAAGGATCCGCGCGAGGACGCCCTCATCGACTGCGTGATGTATCGCACCGCACCGGCGGAGGCCCGCCGCGCGCTCGCGGAGGGGGAGCGGGTGGTGCTGAGCGGACGGGTCACGCTCTACGCGCCCCGCGGGCGGCTGCAGCTCATCGCCGACAACGTGCTCCAGACCGAGCGCGGCGCCCTCCTCGAGGCCCTCGAGCGGCTCAAGAAGAAGCTCGCCGCCGAGGGGCTCTTCGCTCCGGAGAACAAGCAGCCGCTGCCGCGCGATCCCCGCCGCATCGCCGTCCTCACGAGCCGCACGGGGGCTGCGATCCACGACGTGATCCGGGTCGCCTCCCGCCGAGGACGCGTTCGGCTCTTGCTGGTGCCCACCCCGGTGCAGGGCTTCGGTGCCGCCGAGCGCATCGCTCGCGCCATCGCGTTCACCGATCGGGTGGGGGTGGACGCGATCCTCGTCACGCGTGGCGGAGGCTCGGCCGAGGATCTCGCCGCCTACAACGACGAGCAGGTCGTGCGAGCGATCGCCGCCTGCCGCACGCCCGTGGTCTCGGCGGTGGGCCACGAGATCGACGTGAGCCTCGCGGATCTCGTCGCCGACGCCCGCGCCGCCACGCCCTCCCAGGCCGCCGAGATCCTCGTCCCCGACGACCGCGAGCGTCGGGCGACCCTCGAGCACCTCGGGATGCGTCTGTGCCGCGCGATGCGCCACCGCATCGTCAGCGGTCGCGAACGCGCCGCGCGCCTCGCCGCCGCCATCGAAGAGCCGCGCCGTCGCCTCCTCGAAGCGAGCCAGCGCTTCGACGAGCTCTCCGCGCGCATGCTGCGGGCCATGGCGCGACGGCTCGGCGGTCGCCGGGCGGCGGTGGAGGCAGGCGCCCGACGTCTCACCGCGCTCCACCCGCGCCGGGTGACCGCGGAGGCCCGCCGCACCTTCGTGAGGCTCGAGCCGCGCCTCGCCGCCAGCGTGCGCGAGCGCCTCGTCACCGAGCGCCGCCGGCTGAGCGAGCTCGAGCCGCGCCTCGGGACGACCCTGCGCGAGCGCCTCGTGGCGGAGCGCCACCTCCTCGCCACGCTCGAGCCGCGCCTCTCGGGGGCCATCGCGCGCTCCCACAACGACGCGCGGAGCACGCTCGAGCGAGCGGCCGCGCGCCTTTCCGCGCTGTCGCCGCTCTCGGTGCTCGCCCGCGGCTACGCCATCGCCACCACCGCCGAAGGCCGCGTGGTGATGAGCACCGCCGAGCTCGCACCTGGCGATCGGCTGCGCGTGCGCCTCCACGAGGGCGAGCTCGAGGCCACCATCGACGACCTCTCGCGTTGAGGAGCAGAGGGGTCAGACTGCACCCGCCCCGCGGAACGCAGGCGCTGCGGCGCTCCGCGGGCCAACGGCGCGCGGTGCTCAGGTCACCCGCGTGCCGGGCGCGATCGCCTTGTCCACCCCGAGCACGCTGAGGCCATGCTCGTCGTCCTTGGCGGCGAGCACCATCCCCTGCGACTCGATACCCATGATCTTGCGCGGCGCGAGGTTGGCGACCACCACCACCCGCTTGCCCACGAGGGCCTCCGGTGCGTAGTGCTCGCGGATCCCGGCCAGCACTTGGCGCGGGGTCGCCTCGCCGAGATCGATCGCCAGCTTCACGAGCTTGTCGCTCTTGTTCACGGCCTCCGCGTGGAGGATCTCCCCCACCTTGAGCTCCACCTTCAAGAAGTCGTCGAACGCGATGAAGCCGTCCCCGCCGCTCGCGTCGGCGGGCGCGGCCGCCTTCGCCTTCGCCTTTCTCTTCGCTTCGGCCGCCGGCTCCGACTTCTGGGTCTTCGGCCCCACGTCCCCTCCGGGCCGCGGCGGCCTGCCCTCGGCGTCGAGCCCGAAGGCGGCGAGGAGCTCGTGTTCGCGTTTGTCGTCGATGCGCGGGAACAGCGCCTCTCCCGGCTGCGTGAGCGTCCCTGGCTCGAGCTCACCCCAGCGCGCCGGCCACGCGTCCACGGCGAGCGTTGGCGCGAGGGGCGCGAGCCCGAGCTGCGCAGAGAGGCCCGCCGCCTTGCCCGGCATGAACGGCGCGATCATGACGCTCAGCCAGCGCAGCGCCTCGAGCGTGTTGTACACCACCGCCTGCAGCCGCTCGGTCTTCTGTGCCTTGGCGAGCGCCCAGGGAGCGGTCTCGTCGACGTACTTGTTGGCCGCCCCCACCAGCTCCCAGATCGCGTCGAGCGCCCGGTGAGGGGCGATGGCGTCGAGCTGCGCTGCGGCCCGCTCCGCCACCGCCACCGCCTTCTCGCGGAGGGCCGTGTCCACGGGCTCCTCGCTCGTGGGGCGCGGCGGCACGACGCCCGCGAGGTTGTTCTTCACGATGCTCGCGATCATGCGATTGAGCAGGTTCCCGAGCCCGTTCGCGAGCTCGCCGTTGTAGCGCGCGAGCAGGTTCTTGTGGCTGAAGTCGCCGTCTTGTCCGAACGCGACCTCACGGGCGAGGTAGTAGCGCACCACGTCGGGACCGAAGGCGGCCACCAGCGGTCCGGGCGGGATGAAGTTGCCGAGCCGCTTCGACATCTTCTCCCCGTTGATGGTGAGCCAACCGTGCGCCCACACCTGGCTCGGGGGCGCGATGCCCGCGCTCAGCAGAAACGCCGGCCAGTACACGGCGTGAAAGCGCAAGATGTCCTTGCCGACGATGTGCACCTGGCGCGCCCCGGCCCCCCAGAACTCATCGAACAGGGGCGACTCCCCGGGCGCCGCCGGACCGCCGAGGGCCGAGATGTAGTTGGTGAGCGCGTCGCACCACACCCACATCACGTGCGCCGGATCGTCGGGGACGTCGATGCCCCACTTGAACGAGGTGCGCGACATCGAGAGATCGCGCAACCCCTCGCGCACGAACGACTTCACCTCGTTGAAGCGCCCCTCGGGCTGCACGAACCTGGGGTTCTGCTCGTAGAACGCGAGCAGCCGCTCCCCGTAGGCGCTGAGCTTGAAGAAGTAGCTCGGCTCGCTCATGCGCTTCACCTTCGAGCGCGTCACCGGATCGAGGCTCTCGAGCTCGGTCTCGGTGATGTAGGCCTCGTCGGCCACCGAGTACCAGCCCTCGTACTCGCCGAGGTAGATGTCGCCCTTG
>CAYOAL010000094.1:17632-40907 GCA_964401935.1 uncultured Polyangiaceae bacterium | reverse complement strand
CGGACCGCGCCTCGAGGAGCCCCGCGAGGCAATGTCGGTCGGACCTTCAGCGCTCCCCGGTGGCTCAGCTGCGGAGGGCAGCGACGAACGCGTCTGGTTCTTCGGGGGTGAACACGAGGGGGCGGCCCTCGCGCAGCTCGAGCAGCACGAAGGGGCCGAGCGTCGACACGTAGGTGGTGACGAGACCATCGCGCGTCCATGCCCAGCCGAACTGTCCGAAGAGCCCCCCGATCCCCAGGCGTACGGCTCGTCCGAAGCGCTGCTGGAACGCCTCGCGGCTCAGCACCGAGGCCCCGGTCACGTCGCTGCGTCGCAGCCGCTGCGAGCGCAGCGGCCACACGATCGACAGCTCCGCGTCGGAGATCTCGAAGTGGGTTGGGCGGCCGAAGCCGTACACGGCGAGGGCGAGGGCGAGGAGCCCCGCGGCGGCGGCGCTGAGCCGGGAGTCGTCGGCGAGGAGGAACGCGACGGGCACCGCGAAGTAGATGGCGGTGAGCACCCACATCACCCCGTCCATCTTGGCGAGCCGGTAGCGTTCTTTTGCGGACACGGAGGCCCGAGCATATCGGATCGGCGCGCGGGCAAAAGTGGCCTCGACCGCGGTCGCTCGGGGGGGGAACGTCGCCGCTGCGCGTAGGCTCGAGGTGTCGATGCGGGTGACGATGGGGCTGCTTGTGGTGGGCGCGCTCGGGCTCGGTTGCTCCGATCCCCGAGCTCGACGGCTTGCCGCCAAGGAGCTGGGCTGCGCGGAGGAGCACGTGACGGTCGTCGCCGAGGAGCAGAGCGACACCCACGAGCGCTACGCCGTCGAGGGGTGCGGCAAGCGCGGCACGCTGCACTGCGGGGCTCCCGACTTCGAGTGCTTCTTGGTGCCCGCGTCGCCTTGAAGCTGAGCTGCGCGCGTCGAAGGGGGCGCAGGGGAGGGGATGGGTGGCGCAGCCTGCTCCCTGCGCCGCTTCGCGGGGCTACCGCGCCCGTGCCCCCCGCGAAGCTCGTGCGCGGGCTTTCCGGGAGGGCGCGCAGCGTGTAGACCCTCGTCATGGGCGAGCCGCGCGAGACGCTCCTCCTCGACACCGGGGCACCCTTCTTGTGGCGCGTTGGAGCCCTCGCGGTGCGCGCGAGCAGCACGGTGTGCCCCCACTGCGACGATGTCCACCTCGCGCTGGAGATCTTTCCGAGCGGCGATCCTGACGACGGGGTGCCTCTCCGTCGGAGCGTGAGCGTGGGCTTGGAGCCGTGGACAGTGAGGCTCGACGCCGTCGCCGGCGGTGCCGCGGAGATGGATGGCCGCATCACCGCCCTCCTCGAGAAGCATCGTGACGAGCTCGCGCTGCGGGGGAGGCGGATGCTGCGGGCGAGGGATCGCAGCACCTGGCGGGCGGTCGATTTCGACGAGTGGATCCCTGGGGCCCTCGTCAGCTATCGGGGCCTCTTCCCCTCCGACTTCGATCTCTTGTGGATTCTCGACGACACGCCGTATCTCCTCGAGGACTACCACTGCATCGTCGAGGGTTGCCCCTGCACGTCGGTGGCGGTGGTGGTCTCCGCTCTCCCCGAGTCGGGCACCGAGCTCGACGAGCTCGGCTCGGCCACCTTCGACATCGATCAGACGGCGGACGAGATCGAAGGGGAGGGCAGGGTGGTCGACCTCGTGCGCACGCTGTTCGTCGAGACCGACATGCTGGCCCGTCTCGCCGAGCGCCGTGAGGCATGCCGAGCGATCGCGCCCGCGGTGTCGCAGCGGCTCGGGGTGAGGATGCGCGGCCGCAAGCAGCGCGACACACCCAAGGTGGGCCGCAACGATCCCTGCCCGTGCGGCTCGGGCAAGAAGCACAAGAAGTGCTGCCTCGACAAGGTGTGACTGCGCGCGGCTCGAACCGACCGGGACGGGCACCCGCAGCGGCGCCGAGCACGCGCTCCCCCACGCAGGATTTCGACACATTGACGATCCGGTGGGCTCACGATTTGTCCATGTAGTAGGCAGCCTTACCTCGCCCAAGGGCGCGAACTTCGGTCACCCGTGACAATCGGCCGGCCGGCCGAAAAGGGCACGCTTGGTGCATCTGTTGGAGCACGACCCAACCGTGAACCCCGGCCTGATGGCGCAGCCGCGAGCGCGTAGATCCGGCCGACCCCAACTTGAGCGAAACTCCACTCGGACGCGCGCCGCGCGCGCGACCGAAGGATGAGCAGCTATGGCGATCGACTCTGAAATGAGGCTCACCCTCGTGACCCCGCAAGAGGTCACGGTGGTGCAGTGCGACCTCTCCGAGGGACTCTCCAAGATGACCCACGCGAAGCTCGAGATCGCGTGCACGCAGCACCTCGAGCTCGACGAGGTGCTCGAGCGCGACGCGTTCCTCGACGTGGCCCCACCCGGCTACGCCCCCCGACGTTGGTCGTTGAGGGTGGGTCACATCGACTTCGCGCGCATCGTGGAGGGCTCGCTTCGCTACGTGGCGAACCTCTATCCAGCGCTGTGGCTCCTGCGCTTCACGACCAACACCCGCAAGTTCCGCAACATGTCGTCGCAGGCGATCATCGGACAGGTTCTCGACGAGCATCGGATCGCTCATCGGTTCGAGCTCGTCCGAGAGCCCGAGCTCCGCAAGTACTGCGCGCAGTACCGCGAGACGAACCTCGACTTCATCCTCCGGCTCCTCGAGTTCGAAGGCATCTTCTACGCGTTCGACGACGACGGCACGCTGGTGATGGCGGACGACTCACCGAGCAGCGACCCCGTCGACGGTGTGAGCGCGTTCGAGCTGATCGAAGCCGAAGGCGCGATGTCGTGGGACGGCCCCGGGATCTTCGAGCAGTTCAAGTGCCGCGACGTGGCCAGCGGCAGCGCGACCGTGAACGACTACAACTGGAAGACGCCGAAGGTGAAGCTGCAGAAGAGCGCAGCCGCCGACCGCGACGCGGAGCTCGAGATCTACGACTACCCGGTGGGCTACCGGCGGCCGGAGCAGGGGGCACGCCTCGCCCAACACCGGCTCGAGGCGCTGCGCGTCCCCGCCGCCTACGTCACCGGCAAGAGCAACGTGCCAAGCTTCCGCCCCGGGCGGCTCTTCACCTTTGTCGCGAGCACCGCACCGATTCATGCCGGCACGTTCCTGCTCACCGAGGTCACGCACCACTACAAGCACAGCAAGTTCCTCGAGAGCTTGGAGGCGAAGATCACTTATCGCAACGGCTATCGCGGCATCGACGGCGCCACCGTCTTCCGCCCGCCGCTCGCGACGCCCCACCCGCACATCGCCGGCTGTCACACCGCTTTGGTGCGCGGCCCCGCGGGGGAAGAGATTCATACCGATCAGCATGGGCGCTTCCGCGGACAGTTCCATTGGGACCGCGAAGCGGTGGGCACCGACGAAGACTCGCGGTGGCTGCGCAACCTCCAGGAGACCCAGACGGGCATGGTGCTCGCGCGGGTGGGGTGGGAGCAGAGCATCGCGTACATCAACGGCGATCCGGATCGGCCGATCGGCTTCGCTCGCGACATCAATGGCGTGATGCAGCCCGAGTATGCGCAGCCCGGGAACAAGACGCGCATGACCATGAAGTCGCCCACCTATCCGTCGAATGGCGGCTTCAACGAGATGCGGCTCGAAGACCTGGCGGGGAAGCAGCACTTCGACTGGCACGCTCAGCGCGAGTGGTTGGGCGAGGTGGGCAACAACCGCACCGAGCATGTCGGCAACGACGAGACGCGCATCGTCGGCACCGATTGGACCCACTCCGTCGACCACGATCAGTCGATCGAGATCGGCGGAGACCTCAACGTGCGTGTGGGGCCGGGCGGCTACACGCTGATGACGGAGGGCAACCGCGACGTCACCGTTGGCGGGAACGAGGAGTCGACGGTGACGGAGGTCGTCGTCACGAAGGTCGAGGGCGATCAGGAGGAGAAGGTGAGCGGCGACCGAAAGACCGACGCCGCGGAGGAGACCGGTTCCATCGTCCGCACCGCGCTCGACAAGATCGATCGCGAGGTGAAGGGCTCCTGGATCACGCAGGGCGACGGCAACTTCGGCGTGATGGTGCAGCACGAGCTGAAGCACACCATCTCCGGCTCGCGGCTCACGATGGTGAAGGAGGGCACCATCGGCGGCAAAATCGATGGCACCCTCGAGCTGACGATGAAGTCGTCGTCGCTCCGGATGAGCGAAAAGTCGATGGGCTACTCGGCGAAGCGAGCGCAGTTCGAGGTGGACGGCTCCACCGTGATGAGCTGCGGCGACAAGATGCAGATCACCGGCGACGTGGTGCACATGAAGGCGGGGGCCGCGCTCACGCTCACCTCGGGGGCGCTCGAGATCGCGATGAGTCCGAGCGGCACGAAGGTGAAGGGCAAGATGAAGCTCGAGGCCGGCGGCGCCATCAACATCACCGGCAACAAGGACAACATCACCGGTTGACGGAGACGCAAATGGCCAGCACCCCCAACTCCATCGCCGCCGCCCTCACCCGCACCGACGAGCACCTCTCGCTCACCGTGGCCGGACGCACCTACGAGGTCGTGACCATGAACGGTCGCGAGAAGCTCAGCGCGCTCTTCGAGCTCGAGCTCGTGTGCCGTCAGCTGGCCACCGAGGCCCCGCCGCTCTCCCTTCTGCGCGCGCCGGCCACCGTGCTCCTTCACGACGGCTTCGGCGTGTATCGCCCCATTCACGGCATCGTCGTCGACGCGGCGCGCACCCTCGAAGACGACGGCGAGGCCGAGCTCACCCTGGTGGTGCGACCCGCGGTGTTCGAGCTGACGCTCTCGCGCGACAGCCGCGTCTTCATCGACATGACCGTCGCACAGATCGTGGATCGCGTGATGGAGAAGGTGTCCGCGAAGCACCGCTGGGAAATTGGCGACCGATACCGTCAGCGCGTCTACACCGCGCAGTATCGCGAGGACGACTGGTCGTTCATCTCCCGCCTCCTCGAGGAGGAGGGCATCTACTACTGGTTCGACCACGGCGACGAAGAGGCGACGGTGGTGTTCGCCGACGACTCGACCGCAGCGCCAGAGATCGTGGGGGGCGCGCCCATCCAGTTCGCGCTCGACACGGGCATGCTGGGCAAGAAAGAGCTCGTCCACGAGCTCGCGAAGGAGGCTCACGCCACCGCCACCAAGTTCACCGTCGGCTCGTTCGATCCTTGGAACCCCGCGCTCAAGGTGATGGCCACCGAGGGCGACGGCATCCACGAGCTGTACGACGCGCCCGGCGGTGGACCGGAGAGCCCCGACGTGTGCCGGAAGCAGGCGCGGGTGCGCCTCGAGCACGCCCTGTCGCACCGCCACACCATCAGCGGCCACGGCAGCAGCGTGCGCCTCGAGCCGGGCAAGATCGCTACGATCCTCGGGCACCCAGTGCACGACGGTCGCTACTTCATCACCGAGACGGTGCATCGGGTGAGGCAACGGCGTCGGTTTGTCGAGAGCGCCGATGGCGGCTACGAGGTGCACTTCGAGGGGCTCTCTTCGGAGCGTCGCTTCCGTCCCCCGGAGACCACCCCGGTGCCCAAGCAGGCGGGCATCCAGAGCGGGCGCGTCGTCGGGCCCCCCGGTGAGGAGATCCACACCGACGCGCGGGGCCGGGTAAGGGTGCAGCTGCACTGGGATCGCGAGGGCGGGTGGGACGACAAGGCCGGAAAGTGGCTGCGTGTCGCGCAGCGCGGCGTGGCGAGCTCTCTCTTGCTCCCCCGCACTGGTTGGAACGTGCTCACCTTCATGGAGGAGGGCAACGTGGACGCGCCGACGGTGCTGAGCCGCGTGCACGACGCCGAGCATCCTCCCACCTATCCGCTCCCGGCGAACAAGACGCGCACGGTGTTCAAGACGGCCACGTCGCCCGGCGGCGGCTCCCACAACGAGATCCGGATGGAGGACCTCGCAGGCATGCAGGAGATGTTCCTGAACGCCAGCAAGGACATGAACCTCATCATTCAGAACATGAAGAACGACAACGTCGGCAACGATCAGGAGCGACGGATCGGCAACCGCCAGGAGGTGACCATCGGCGAGCGCTTCACCGAGCAGGTGATGAACGACAAGTCGATGAAAATTTCGGGCAACGAGGAGCTCGAGATCGAGACCCTCCGCTCCAAGGGCGTCGGCGGCGACGAGAAGGTGGAGATCGGCGGCAACCGCAAGATCAAGGCCGGCTCGAGCTTCGAGCTCGTGGTCGAGAAAGACCGCAAGCTCGAGGTGAGCGGCTCGATGATCGAGAAGGCGAAGGAGGGCAGCATTGGCGTCACCTCCGAGAACGCGAAGATCGCGATCAAGGGCTCCGCCATCCACCTCATGAAGGGCGTCTTCAATCAGGAGGTCAGCCAGGGCGCGGAGGTTACCATTGGCGGCGTGTGCCTGGAGATCACCGGCCGGAACCGCACGCTCGACGTGAGCAAGGACAGTCAGGTCACCATCCACGGGAGCCTATTGATGGTGTCGAACGAAGACTTCACCGACGGCTCCGACTCGGTCACGCAGTGGACGGTGAAGTCGTCGATGACGGGCAGCGCGCCCCACGTTCTCGTGGAGGCCAAGAGCGAGATCAAGCTCGAGTGCGGCGGCACGACGATCATCGTCGACAAGGAGAACGTGAAGATCACCTCCCCCAGCTACGACCAATCCGCGGCGTCGGACCTCATCGTGAGCGCGCCCGTCATCAACCACAACTGAGCAGGATCCGCGACCATGGCCGACCATCCCCTCACGTACTCCATCGAGCTCCCTGGCTTCGAGATCCTCGTGCGCGAGCTTCGCGGCACCGAGCGGCTCAGCGCCCCGTTCGCGCTCGAGGCGCGCTTCGCGCTCGACCCTCAGACCATGACCGGCCTCCCCGAAGCGTTCGACCCCGAGGCGCTGGTGAAGGCCAACGCGACCATCGTGATGAAGCGTGGCGACGTGGTGGTGCGACGCGTCGAGGGCATCGCGAGCAAGGTGCACCTCGGCTGCTCGCTCTCCGGTGTCCCCGAGGTGATGGTGGTGGTGGAGCCACGCCTCGCGCTCCTCCGCCACCGCGCCGACGTGCGCATCCATCGTGACCTCACGGTGCCGCAGATCGTGCGAGAGGTCGTCGAGGCGCTCGGCGTGCAGGTCGAGCTGCGCCTCGAAGGCGACTACCCGAGCCGCCCCTACTGCGTGCAGTGGCGTGAGAGCGACCTCGACTACGTGCATCGCCTCCTCGAGGACGAAGGCATCTTCTATTTCTTCACGGCGGGCGACGTAATGGTGCTCGGCGACAACCCCGGCGCCTACGAGCCAATCCCCGGCGACCCCACGATCCCGTATCGCCACGAGGCGGGCGCCAACCTGCATCACGACGCGATCCACCGCATCGGCGGTCGCGCGCGGCTCACCGCAGGCAAGGTGAGCTTGCGCGACTGGAACACCGAGCACCCGCGGCTCGACATGGACGTGAGCCACGACTGCAGCCTCGCCGGGGGGCTCGAGTGGTACGACTACCCCGGCGAGTACGAGGAGCCCGGGGAGGGCCAGCGCAAGGCCATGCTCCACGCCCAGGCCTTCGACTCGAACGCGGCGAACGTGAGCGGGAGGACCACGTGCGGGCGCTTCTACCCTGGAGCGATCTATCAGCTGCTCGAGCCGCCTCCCGGCGCGGAGGCGGGCCGCTTCGCCCTGCGAGCCCTCACGCACGACTGGCACCGCGACCAGGTCGGCTGGGAGGCCGCCTTCGAAGCTCACCCCGAGGCTCACGTCTTCAGACCCGCGCGCACCACCCACGTGCCGCGCATCTTCAACCCCCACACCGGCATCGTCACCGTGTCGAGCCCAGGGGAGGACATTCACTGCGACCACTTCGGGCGGGTGAAGGTGCACTTCCATTGGGATCGCCTCCGACCCTACGATGACGACTGTTCCCATTGGATCCCGGTGCTGCAAGACAACACCGGCGAGTCGTCGGCCATCCCGCGCGAGGGCTGGGAGGTGATGGTGCACTTCTTGGAGGGCGATCCGGACCGCCCGGTGGTGCTCGGCCGGGTTTACAACGGCGAGGATCGTTTCACCGAGAAGCTCCCCAAGGCCAAGACGCGCAGCGGCCTCAAGTCGATGACCACACCGAGCCGCGACGACTTCAACGAGATCCGCTTCGAGGACCTCGCCGGTCACGAGCAGATCTATGTCCACGCGGCAAAGGACCAGAACATCCGGATCGCCAACAACCGCCACGAAGACATCGGCGACTCCGAGTCGACCATCGTGAAACACGACGAGACCATCCAGGTCGGCGGTGACGCCGATTGGTCGATCGGCGACCGCATGAACCCCATCGTGCAGGGGAACGAGACCTGGAAGGTGAGCGGCAACCGCACCAAAAAGGTGGGGAAGAGCGACAGCAACGCGATAGGCGGCGACCAGAAGCTCCAGATCGGGGGTAACCACGAGCTCGAGATCTTCTGCGACGTGGGCATGTCGGCGAAGAACATCGAGGAGAAGGTGAACGGGAGCCTGCTCGAGAAGTACAAGGAGAAGCACCAGACCTCGATGGGCAACGATCTGGAGCTCGAGGTGAGCGGCAGCCAGCTCGAGCTCGTCGACGTGAGCAAAGGCGAGTCGACCACCAAGCGTCGCAAGGAGGAGATCGGTGGCGTGCACCTGTTGAAGGCGAAAGGCGAGATCCAATGGCGCTTCGACGAGACGCGGAGGACCACCGTGAAGGGGTCGGTGATGGTCTCGGCGCCCCGCAAGTTCGCGCTGACCGGTGCGGAGAAGTTTCTCACCGACTCGGCGTCCGCCACCTACGTGGGGAGCACCGACCTCACCCTCAAGGTTGGCGACAACCACGTGCTGATGAAAGATGGCCTCATCTTCATCAAGGCCAAGCAGAACATCGACATCAAGATCGGCGGCAGCAACAACGCTGGCGCGGCTGCGTCGACCCAAAACTGAGATGAGCGCCAAGATCACACCCATCATGTTCTCGGTCGGCGTGCTCGGCGGCGTGTGGGCGCGCGTGTGCGTCAACGGGCTCCCGATCTTCAAGGGACGGTACATCGGGCCGAGCTCGCGCTCGGGGGACCTCAACCCCTATCTGAAGAACGGCGAGAACGAGCTCACCATCGAGCTGCGCATGATCAAGCACCCGGAGGGGCATCGCCTCGAGGACGCGGTGAGGGTGCAGCTCTACGAAGTGTTGAACATGGACGCTCCCGAGAACGAGGTCCTCAAGACGCGGGACGTCGTCCTCGCGCAGTATCCCCAGATCCTCGACGCGTCGGAGAGGGAGCACAAGGAGCTCCCCTTCTTCTACCGCACGACCTTCGACCCTGGCATCGAAGGGCTCCCCGATCCCCCCTACCTCGACGCGCCCACCGCCGAGTTCGGTTGCGAGGGCACGCCCGAGCTGCGGGACGCGGTGGCGCGCTTCGTTGGCGCGCTCGCGAGCGGCGACCACGACGACTTCCTCGATCAGATGAAGCTCAAGTTCACCCACGGGGAGCGCTCGATGCGCGGCTTCGAGGAGAAGACGGCAGCGCACAAGCGGCGGGTCTTTCACGAGTACTTCCTTCAGTTCGGCCCCAAGCCCGCTCCCCTCGACATGGGAGAGCTCCACTTCGAGCCGCTGCACGACGGCAAGGTGGCCTTCGTGACCCGGCACGACGGCGGCTACGCGGTCTCTGCGAGCTGCGAGCGCTCGAACGAGCACGCGATGGAGACGGATCTGTTGCTCACCCGCGTCGGGCGCGGGTGGAGCATCTTCCTCTAGGCGCAAGCAAGGTAGGCAGCATGGACACGTCGAATCAGAACCTCGTCATCGCCACCAGCGGCACGAATCACGTGGCCACGCAGACCGCGCCGGACGTGGACCGGCTCCCGCCGGGGACGCCGGCGCCGTTCCCGAACTTCGTCAGCTCCAACCTCAACGGCGCGGGCAAGAGCGCCAACACGACCATCAAGGGGCAGGAGATCACGCTCCTTCGCACCAAGATGGGGCCCCCGTCGGATCCGGGCCACGCCGGCGTGGCGAAGGGCGTCAAGAGCAACACCTATCGCAAAGAGGCGCAGGCCACGCAGGGCTCGCCGGACGTGATCGTGGAGGGCGATCCGGTGGTGCGCACCGGTGACCCCACCACCCAGAACGCGGGCAACACCAAAGGGTCGATGGTGGGCTCGTCGCACGCCGCGAGCGCCGACGCGCAGGCCACTCCCAAGAAGAAGAAGTGTCAGATCGACGAGTTCACCGGGGAGGGCGATGGCGGTCGCATGCTCGGCTGGCCGGGCAAGAAGGACGACGTGAAGGACGCCTATTACCTCGAGGTGCTCGACGATCACGAGGTGACCTTCAAGACGGTGCGGCGCGACATCACCTTCCCCGAGCGGGAGAAGAACCCCGACTGTGGCAAGCCCCACACCTTCTGGCGCGCCACCGGGCGCAAGGCGCCGAGCTACCTCCTCAAGCTCGACGAGGAGAAGCCGGGGGTCGAGGAGTGGGTGGTGCCAGCGCATTGGGCCGTCGACGAGTGGATGCTCTTCATGCTCGGGCACCACTACGTGTTCACCGAGACCCCCGGTGACCTCACCAACACCGACGGGAGCCAGGACTGGCGTGGCCGCGAATACGGCGCCGAAGATCTCAGCGATCTGGCGAAGGAGCAGCGGGGCATGCCGACCGGCAAGGACTGGGGCGCCGAGCATCAGAAGCGCATCGGTCGGGCAGAAATGTGGCAAGACCTCACCCTTCAGAAGCCCGACTACGACGCCATCCAGAAGGGGATCAACGAGGACCGGAGGACCGAGCAGCAAGAGAAGGGACGCGCCGGGCGCAAGGCCTGGAAGCACGACCGTGACTCGCTCAAGGACGTGATCGCCGGGGAGCTCGGCGATCTGTTGATGTTCTGGATGTGGACCAGCTTCGCCCCCGAGATCCAGGTGGAGGCGATCTCTTGCGGAGGGTCGCGCAACGCGACCATCAAGGTGTACCCCACACGCGAGTTCAAGTTCGAGTGGACGATCAGCCAAGGGCAGCGCGAAGCGGGCTTTGCGTCGCGGCAGCAGAAGCGCGCCGCGTTGCGCCAGACGATCAAGAACATGGAGCGGAGGGGCTTCTCCCCGCAGCAGATCGCCCGCGCGCGAGAGCTGAGCGGTGTGGGCACCTCGACCACGCGCAACTGGGACCGGATGGACCAGTCTGCGGCGCGAAGCAAGCAGCACCAGGGCAACAAGCAGCGCCAGAAGAACCTCGAAGATCAGCTGCGCAAGACCAAGCGAGGTCGCGAGGCGCTCGCTCAGCGCGATCAGCAGCGGGCGAAGTTCGAGAAGAAGGCGAACGTCATTCAGATGATCAAGTCCACCTTGGAGACGCTGCACACGGTGTCGAAGGTGGCCAATCAGATCGCCGACTACTCGCCGGGCAACAAGCTCCAGGTGAAGTTCATGTACGGCTTCGGGCTGGAGTGGGTGATCCAGTACGAGCCCTGCGAAGCCGAGAAGCCTTCGCCCCACGAGGTGAAGTACTGGAACCCGGCCAAGGTTGGACGCCGCTGGGACATCAAGTTCGAGGCGGAGCCCTTCTTCGCGCTCGAGGGGCGCCTGGTCATCCCGCTCTTCACCTTCGTCGGCGGCACGGCGGGAGCGGTGGCCGGCAACATCATGCGGAAGCTGAAGGTGCTCCGCGCGGATTTGATCTTCACCTGCACGATCGGCTTCGTGGGCGCCGCCGGCTTCACCTGGAACAAGTACTGGAGCCTCGTCGACTTCTACAGCGAGATCGGCGTGCAGCTCATCCTCGGCGCCAGCGTGCGCATCGGCGTCGCCGGCGTGGACGTGATCGATTTCACCGCCACCTTCACCACCAGCGGCTCGCTCAAGTTCAAGGGCTCCGAAGACCCTGATGAGCAGGTGATCATGGTGCCCAAGGCGTCGTTCTCGACGCACTTCAGCCTCACCCTCTTCCCGGATGGATTCCTCATCTGGCGCCCCCGCACCGTGGCCTGGGCGCCGAGGTCGATGCAGCACGAGTGGAACAAGCACGAGACGACCAAGTGGCCGCTGCTCAAGGTGTCCAACTGACGGCTCGGCGCCGCGCAAACCGCTTGGTCCCGACAGACCGCTTTGCTTACATGCTGGCACCGCGATGAACCGACCAATCGTTGCCCAGGCGGACGCCGCGCGGCTCTCTGGGGGAGGGAGGCGAGAGCCCATCGGGCCCCTCCCCGTGGGCATCGTGCGTTGGGGGAGCGACGACGAGCGCACGACGGTGGTCGTGAAGGCGACCTACGGCTACGACCCGCACGATCCCGAGGGGTGGCTGTCGCTCGCGCAGACACAGCGTCCGTTCGCGCTCGCGCTGCCGAGCCGGCAGAGAGGGGCGGGCGCGCACGAGCTCGAGGCGCCCGCCGACCTCGTCCGCGCCAAGGTGATGGCGGACGTGATGGTGGTGGGCCACGCGTACGCGGCGAGCGCGAGCGAGCGCGTGGGGGTGGGCGTGGTGATCGACGACGTGATGGATCGCAAGGTGATGGTCGTGGGTACCGCATCCGACCGTCATCCGCTGACGGCGGGCTATCTGCGCTCGCTCGACGGCGAGACCACGAGCCCCATCGGCCCCGCCGGTCCGTGGCGAGTCGCGCGCGCACCGGCGCGGGAGGTCGTCGAGCTCGATCTCGAGGCGGCCAACGCGGTGGGAGGGCCGCGCTCGACGGAGGAGGAGCCGAGCGACGGTTGGTCATCGTTCATCCACACGGGCCCGCCGGTGGCCCAGCGCGGCGAACAGTTCGCTGCGCCGGAGCAGCGCGCCGAGGCGCTCCCACCAGGGATCGCGCTCCAGCTGACCGGCTTGATGCCAGGGGGGGGCCTCCGCACCCTGCGCTTGCCGGAGCAACGGCCGGTCGTGATCTACGAGTCACCCGAGGGGAGCTTCCTCGTGGAGATGGTGCTCGACACCGCGCTCCTCGACACCGACGCGTGCCTCTTGTGCCTGACCTGGCGCGGAGAGGCGCCGCTCCGTGCCGGACAGTTCTTCTCCGAGCGTATCGTCGTCTCCCTCGAAGAGGTGCCGCCGCGGCCCCTCGAAGACGTGATGCGCGGGGTGCAGCGGGGGCACTTCGGCTATGCGGTGGAGGAACCGGATCTCGTCACACCGCCGGTGGTCGATCCGCACGACCCGCGGATCTTGCTCGCGCGACTCTCCACCTACGACGTGCGCCCCGAGCCCATGCTGGCGCTCGACGACTACGCGACGGTGGCCGCCGAGCTCTCGAGCGCCGAGGATCGCGCCGCGGTCCTCGGCCGTCACGGCCTCGTCGAGGACACCTGGCTCCTCGAAGAGCGGGCGTGGCTCGAGCGCATCGCCGACGCGATGCAAGCAGGCGAGCTCGACCTGCCGTTGCGCTACAGCGAGGCGCTGCGGGCCGCCCAAGCCCGCGCGAAGCCGTCCCCCGACGAGGCGTCATGACCTTCGACCCCGAACGACTCTTGCAGAACGACAGCCTCCTCGGGGCCTATGTCTTCCAGGCGATGGACGGCGCGGGCTACGAGGTGGCGACGGTCGTGGCGAAGATGACCTGGCGCGTCGACGAACACGGCGAGCCGCGCATCGCCGTGCCCCAGTCGTTCATTCGGAGCCACGACGTGCGCAATGGTGACGGGCCCTACGCCAGCACCAAGTATCCGTCGGACCTCGTGCCCGAGAAGCCGGGCACGGACGTCATCGTGATCGGTCGGGCGCATCCCCCTGCCGGCAAGATCGTCACGAGCCACGAGGTGCGGGTGGCGGTGGCCGTCGACGGCAAGATGCTCCAGAAGGCGCTGCGCGTGTTCGGCACGCGCGTGTTCCTCCGTTCCGGCGGCGCGCCAGAGCCGGGTCCCCCCCAGCCGCTGACCGTGACGCCGATCATCTACGAGAACGCGCGCGGCGGCGTCGACCGCGCGAACCTCGAAGCCAAAGGGGGCTACGACCACGTCAACCCGTCGGGTCGGGGCACGGCCGTCGATCCCGACACGCTCGTCGGCACGGCCGCCTGGAGCCTCGAGTGTGTGGCAGGTCGCGCTCCGGCGGGCTTCGGCGTGATCGACGCCCACTGGTCGCCGCGGCGCGAGCTCGCCGGCACCTTCGACGAGCACTGGGTGAAGACGCGCTCTCCCGTGTGGCCCAAAGACTTCGACGCGCATCACTTCACCTGCGCTCACCCCGACCTCCACAGCGACGTGCCGCTCACCGGCCTCGAGGCGGTGGAGGTGATCGGCATGACGCCGGAGCAGGAGTGGCGCTTCGCCCTCCCGAGCTATCGCCCTCTGTTCAGCGCGGTGCTCGACGCCGAGACCCTCGAGCTCGAGACCCACCTCGACACGTTCCTCATCGATCTCGACGACGTCGCCGACCGCCGCGTCGAGCTCTGTTGGCGGGCGAGCGTTCGCCTCCCTCGAAAGACGGCGCGTCTCCAACGGCTCATGGTCAAGAGCGCGGTCGCGATGCCCGACGACCTCGTGGCAGCGCTCTACGAAGACCTCGACCGGGCTGAGGCCGAAGAGCGCAAGCACAACGAGATCAGCTTGCTCAACCGAGGCACACAATGAACGTGAGCGTCGTTGGTGTGGGGGCGCGCGCGCCGCTGGGGCTCTCGAGTCTGCAGCTCGCCATGTGCGTTCGTGCCCGCAAGTTCGAGCCGCAGAGCATCGCTCTCTCCGACAAGCGTGCGCAGCCGGTGGGGCTCTGTTACACCGGCGGCATCGGGGGGCAGGTCTACGGCGTTCACCGGATGATCAGCCTCGCCGCGCCCGCCATCGCCGAGGCGCTTGACGGGGTGCGGGCGGCGCTTCGCCTCGGGGACGGCGCCTCCGTCCCCCTCGTGGTGTCGCTCCCGGAGAAGGGACGCCCCGACCACGATGACCGCTACGACCGAGAGATCCTCTCGATGCTGGCCGACGCCAGCGGCGAGGCGCTCGACCTGGAGGCGTCGCGCAGCCTGCGGTGTGGCCACGCCGGCTTCGCGCACGCGCTCGTGCAGGCGAATGCGCTCCTCGACGCGGGCCGACCCGCGGTGCTGGTGGGCGGCGTCGACAGCTACTTCCATCCTGAGGTGATCTCCTGGCTCGATCGGAACCACCGACTCCACGCCCCCGACGAGGAGAACGGCTTCGTCCCTGGAGAAGGCGCGGCCTTCCTCGTCTTGGCGCGCGCGGCCAAGCGGCGCCTCGCGCGCCTCTTGCATGTCGAGACGGCGGTGGAGCCCGCCGGCGCCGAAGACCACGACGGCCCCAACATCGGGGAGGTGGTGAGCGCCATGTTGCACCGCGCGCTCGGTGCGGTTGGCCCTATCCGCTGGCTCGCCACCGACCTCAACGGCGAGCGACACCGCGCGAGCGAGTGGGATCTCGCCGCCGGTCGGGCCTTCGACCCCGACACGCAAACGGCGCGTTGGAGCGCCGAGCTCGGCGACTGTGCCGCGGCGAGCGGGGCGCTCTTCGCGGCCATCGCCTGCCGCCAGCTCGAAGTGGGGGCCGCCGTCGCGTCCAAGATCCTGGTGGCGCTGCACTCCGACGGGGTCGACCGTGGCGTGTTCGTGCTCGAAGGCGAAGGGAGCGCGACATGAAGAGCGTTCCTCCCGGCGCCGCACCGGCCACCCGCGCCGCCATCGTTGGGCTCGACATCGTCACCGACGTGCTCCTCGAGATCAAACGCGCGAGCCGCCGCGTCGATCGACGCGAGCTCGTGCTCACGCTCGAGGAGGCGATCAAGGAGCTCACCACGCTGCGTGGCTCCAACGTCAGCGACGCCGACCACCTGACCGTCCTCGACAGGACGACGGCCAGCGTCGTCGAGGCGCGGCGCATGCTCGAGGTGTTCTCCGTGGGCGAGGCCGGCCGCCGCATGGAGAAGCGCATCCTCGGGGCGCAGCGCCTGCTCGAGCACGTTCGCGAGGACACCGTCAATGCCGTGGTGGGCGCCCAACAGGAGGTGATGGCCAGGGCACGACGTCCGGCCGTCCCCGAGCCCGAGCTGCGCTTCGTGGCGAGCGCGGGCGTCCCTCGCGCGCACGCCTTCGAGCGCGCGCCGCTGCGCACGAACGTCGACACGATGTCGCCCGACGACTTCTGGTCGGACGATGACGACCTCCAGGATCTGGCGGCCCCCGACGACGACCTCGACAGGCCTCCCACGGAGGCGCTCGTCGTCGATCCCATCGAAACCCAGGAGATCGATCACGAGGCGAGGAGGCCCGCCGATCAGGTCAAGCGGCTCACCGTGCTCGGCGCCGCGGACGGCGCGGAGGAAGACCCCAAGATGCTCCGCGGCCTCGAAGGCGAGCTGGCCCAGCTGCGCCGCCTCGCCCGCGATTGCTTGGAAGAGATCGGCGCGATCTCCACGCTGCGCCGCCTTCGCGACCACGAGCGCTTCCGCTGGGACGTGATGACGCGCTACGAGGCCCGGATGGTCGCGTGCCTCGACGCGCTCGTGGCGCTCGCCGCGCCGTTCTTCAGCGGCAGCGGGCCCCCCACCCCCAACCGGGGCTTCGACGTGCTGCGGGAGGTGATGCACTACGGCAGTGACGGCGCCACCATCGACCCCGGACGCGCCTTCGCGCGCACTTTCGTGCTGTGCAACGTGGCCGGCGCGGACACCGTCCGAGCGGCGATCGTGGCGCTCATGCAGTCCCACCGCGCAACCTACGACGCGCAGATCCACGCCTTCGCGCTGGGCGACAATCCGGAGATCGATCTCGCGGCCAAGCGCCTCACGAATGATCCAGTCGCCGGCATCGCCAACGTGGGCCTCCAGGTCTTGGTGCGTCGAGGCTCCGCAGATTTCGCTTCGGTGGCGTCGCTGTGCGAGCACCCATCGCAAGAGGTGAGCCTGAACAGCTGCCACGCGCTGGCCGCGGTGCCCGACCGCGAGGCCGCCATGGCGCTCCTCGCGAGCGCGTACGAGGAGGCCATCAACGACGACGTGCTGCTGGCCACCGTCGAGGCATGGCTCCTCCAAGAGACGAGGAACCGGGAGCCGGCGAAGGCTGCCACCGCACGCCTGCGCACGATCCTCGACGACGAGCTGGCCGAGCCGGGCATGCTTCACGTCGACAGGCGAGCGCGGGCCATGCTCCTGCTCGCCGTCGCCGGCGCCGCGCACGACGCGGAGCGACTCTCGGAGTCGTACTTTGGCGAAGTGGGCGAGTCGCTGGCGTTGGGTTTTCACGGCCACGTCCACCACGTGGAGACGCTCATCGACGCCCTCTCGAACACCGGTGAGCTCGTCACCGGTCCGAACATGCGCGCGGCCGCGGCGACCGCGCTCGTGCGCATCACCGGCGCCCCATTCCAGCGCCGCGATCGCTACGGCGAGGTCCCCGACCCCTACGACGTCTTCACCGACCGCGACGACTGGGCCACCTGGTGGGCCGACAACCACGCGCGCTTCGACGAGGGCGTACGCTACCGCTTCGGCGAGCCCTACTCTCCGCTCGCGGCCGCCGCCGAGCTCGAGCGCGACGGGGTGCCGGTGCGCGTACGCCGCGCCTGTGCGCTCGAGCTCGCCCTCGCGCTCGGGCAGCGGCCCCTCGATCTCGATGCCCTCGCCGTGCGACAGCGCGAACAGATCGCGGCCCAGCGTGCCTCCATCGAGGCGGCAAGCGCCGGCGGCGACCCACGCTTCGCCCCCGGGCGTTGGCTCGGATAGCCGGCGGCGGCTCGGCAGCCGTGGGCGTCGCCGCGAGAGTCGAGTGATGCTCTGCGGCCCGAGAGTCGAGTCATCCGCGGCCGAAGAGGCTATCGAGCCCGAGGCGGGTTCGCGGTCGCGCGCGCCTCAGCACACCGTGAGCTCCGTGGTCGCGGAGAAGCACCAGCCCTCGCCGGTGCGAACGATGACGTCGCGCAGCCCACGATCCCGCAGCCGCGACAAGGCCACGTAGATGCGATTGGCGGCGGCGTCCTTGCGCGAGCGATCCCCGGGCCACGCTGCTCGTCGAAGGTCGTCGAGCGAGAGCACCGAGCCAGCCGCGGCGCGATGGGCGGCGACGAAGGCGAGCAGGAGGCGCCGGCTCGTCGGGGCGCTCTGGAGCGAGATCCGGTCGCCCTCGCACCTGAACCAGCGACCATCCTCGGCCACCTCGAGCCGCACCGCGCCCGCGTCCGACTGCGCAGCGCTCACCCGCAACATCCTGCGGCAGAGGGACAGGTCGAGTTGGAACGCGGGCGGCAACGGGGGTGGGGACGGTCGGCCACCGTGAGCGATCGCGCGCATGAGAGCGGCGAGCTCGGCCAGCCACGGCGACTCGGCCACACCGGCGCCGAGGCGGTCGAGGCCCTCGAGGAGGAGGGAGCGCGCGACCAAGCTCCCCGCCACGGTGGCGAAGAGCGGGATGAACAGAAGCAGCGGCTCGTCCAGATCGACGAGGAGGGCTGCGTCCTCGAGGCCGTGTGTCTGCTCTCCGCGCAGAAAGCGCGCTGCCCCGAGGTAACCCCTGGCCCACAGCCCGTCGCGGGGCGCCCCTTTTGTCGCGGCCGCGACGACCGCAGCCTCGAGCCACACCACCGCGCCGTCGAGATCGCCGCGCTCGATCGCGGCGAGGCCGGAGGCGGTGGTCGCCATCACGGCGTAACGCGACGTGGCCCACCCCGAGGTGTCGTCGCGCACCCGCGCGAGCATCCGCTCCGCTTGCGCTTGGTTGCCCAACACCAGCCAGGCCTGCCCGGCGTAGAGGCGAAAGAAGGCCGCCAGCTCGCGGGACCCAGCGCGCTCGGCGATTGAGAGCCCCTGCACCGCACCATCGCGTACCTCCTCCGGGGTCCCCGTGCGCCAGGCGATCGACACGCGCACGCGGGCCGCTTCGAGCGCGAAGCGCTCGTCGGGGGAGGCCGCGAGCGCTGCCGCACGGGCAAGCCCCATGTTCGCAGCCTCTCTTCGGCCGGCACGCGCTTGCAAGTCGGCGAGAGCGAGCCACGCCGCCTGCCGCGATCCCGGCTCCCCGAGCCCGTCCGCCTCGGCGCACGCGAGCGCGGCCTCCCGAAGGGCGTCGCCGAATCGGACCCGCGCCGCCCGCATCCGCGCGAGGTCGAGGCGGAGCGTGATCGTCATCGCGGTGGGGCGGGAGCGGTCGAGCACCGCTCTCAGCGCCTCGTCGAGCCAGTTCGGCTCGCCTCGTGGATGAGCCGCGGCCAGGGCGTGGAGTCCACGCAGGAGCAACCCATCGGTCGCTCCCTCCTCGAAGCGGCGCTTCACCAGCGTGGCGAGCTCCGCCGAGAAGCGAGCGCTGGAACGCGGCGCGATGGCCTCCGCCCGCTCCACGAGGCCCTCCTCGAACGCACGCAGGGCGTCCCGATGGGTGCGCCCTGCCTCGTCGATCACAAACGACCGCACCACCCGGAGCACCCGAAACGAGGAGACAGCGGCGTCCTCCTTCGCGTCGCCGTGGTCGCGCGCGACCAAAGACTTCGCCACGAGAGCGTCGAGGTGCGAGACCACGCGAGGTCGGAGCGTGACGGGAACGACGGCCTCCAAGTCGTCGAGCGAGAACGGTCCCTCGAACCCCGAGCAGCCGACAAGCACGCTCCGTGCCTCGGCATGAAGCGGCGCCCACGAGCTCGACACCAGCGCTTCCAACGACGCTGCGTGGGGAAGCGCGTCGAGTCGCCCGAGGAGCTCGAGGGGCGTGAAGGTGGCAAGGAGCTCGCGGCACAGGACGAGCGCAGCGGGGACACCGTCGAGGTGGCGTGCGATCTGCGCGAGCGCGGCGCGGTCCTCGTGGCTCGACACCTCGCGTCCGCCCAAGAGCAGGCCGACCGCCGGGCTCGCCGCGAGGTCGTCGGCGTCGGCGCCATCGGGCAGCGCGAGCGGACCGATCGCCACGGTCACCCCTTCGTCGAGGGCCAGACGCTGCCGCGACGTCGCGAGCACCCAGCCATCGGACGCCTCGAGGAACAGCTCCACGATACGGCATGCGGCGCCCAAGTCACACTCGCACGCGTCGAGCACCATCGACACCGTCGCACCCCGGAGCGCGCTCAGCCACGATGGCGTCCCGAACGCGTCTCGGCCAGGCAGGAGGAGAGACGGCTCGTCGACGACGCTGGCGAGCGTGGCGGCGACGAGCGCGTCTGCGTCGTCCCGCGCGCCCACGCCGGTGAGATCGAGCCATACGACCCGGTCACCTCGCACCGATCCGCGGGAGCGCTCCACCGCACGGGCGATGCTCGTCTTCCCGATCCCAGGGGGTCCAACCAGCGTGACGAGGCGGGAGACTTGGAGAGCTTGCTCGACCGCCATGAGCTCCAACTCGCGCCCGACGACACCCAAGGTACCCATCGCGAACCCTGTCGTCAGGCCTACCACACGCGCCCGCGGGAGCGCAGCCAGCCGGTGGCCTCACAACGACCCGCCCGCGCGGAGCGTCGAATGAGCGTCGGGCGAGCGCTCGCTGCACCGGACGCCGAACGAGATCGACGATCCCCTTCCCGGAGCACGGCGTGCCCCTCCGGGGGGGTGTGGATGACGCGCGCGTCACCGTCCGCGAGCGGCTCGACCACCCAGAGATCGGCGCCGCTCGCACCGATGATCCTGCCAGGCACGCTCTGCGAGCCGTGCCCCGTCGAGTGCTCGACGTTGTGATGGAGGATGGGGAGACAGGTGCACCCATGCGCCGACGGACGGAGCCGCTGCGGCGCTCTTCGGCGTTCAGCTGGGTCAGGTGGACCCATGCGCCGACGACCGAGCTCGCGGCGACGTCGCGTGGGTCCTTCGTCCTAGCGCTTCGTGACGGTGCAAGACTCGATCGCGACCGTCACCACCGTCTTGTCGCCCTGCTGAGCCTTGCCCGTCTTCACGGTGCCCTCGACGGTGATCGGCGCGAACTGCGTCAACCCTTCGGGGGGCGGCGTCGTCCCGTCGCAGCTCGCCCTCACGAGCGACTTCTCGTCGTCGGAGACGCTCACCACATAGAGCTTCTTGCCGTCGCCGTGGTCGTTCACCGTAGTGCCTCGAAACACACCGTCGAGCTTGACGCTCTTGCCGTTGGCCTGGTCGGGGTCGGCCTTGGCGCTCTCCAGGAACTTGCTGATGGCGTCGGGTGGCGCCGGCTCCGCGGGCGGTGGTGCCGACCGCTCCGTCCTCTCGCTGCTGGCGGCGGCCCCCTCCGAGCTGGAGTCGGAGGTGCCGGCCGCCGGTGGGGCCGACTCCGAGCACGCCACGACGGAGAGCGCGAGGACGAGTGAAGTGAAGGGGATGCGTGAGTTCTTCATGAACCCAGATACCGCGCCGCACACCTGGATCTGTCCTTACAACATCTTACATCCTGGGTCGCTGGGGCCCTTGCGGCTGGACGGCAGGTGCAGCGCCTTGTGCCACGCCACATCCCTGGGGCACTTGTGGCTGGACGTCAGGCGCGCCGCCTCGCGGCATGCTCGCGCAGCCAGGGGCAACGTGAAGGACGGGCGCCACGAGGGCAGCGCGTTCGCCGCGGAGCGGAGTCGGCGCTGCCGCTGCTCACCAAAACCCGCGGCGCGGGCACGGCGCTTGGGGGTGAGCGCCCCAGGTCGCCGTGCCCGCCCGCGGCAGCTCAAACGGGAGAATGAGCTGGGAAGACGCCCTCGTCGGCTCGACCCCCGAGGAGGTCTTCGAGGGCCAGGGTGTCGGACTCGCGGGACGTCACCTTGGAGGTGACGCCATCGCGTCGGCCGCCGAGGAACTTGAGGTCCAACACGCGGATCTCGGTGGAGTACTTCATCTGACCGTCCTTCTGGTAGGAGCGGGTCTCGATGCGTCCCTCGATGTGGACCTTCGTTCCCCGGACGAGGTAGGGCGCGAGCTTGTCGGCGCGCGGGCCCCAGAGGACGCACCGATGCCACTCGGTGCGATCGCGTTTGTCGCCGCTCTCCTTGTCACGCCACTGCTCGGTGGTCGCGAGCGTGAACGTGAGCCGCGTGCCGCTCGCGTGTCGGAACGTCTCCGCGTCTTTGCCGAGGTTGCCGATGAGATATGCCTTGTTCAGTCCTTCAGCCATGATGTGTCTCCTCTGTCTTTTGCTTCACTGCCTGCGGCGGTAGGGATGGGGGTGGATGTTGATGGGTCGCATGGGTACCTCGCTTTCGTTGGCTTTCGGTCAGCGCTAGCGGCGCTGGAGATCGTGGCCGCGCGACGGCCTCGTCGCGCGGCCGGGGTGGGTCACGCCTGGGCCGTGACCTGGTTGTCGGCGACGCGGCCGATCGCCTCGCGGATCTGCTGTTGCAGCTCGTCGCCCTCGAGCAGCCGCGCGCGGGCCCGCTCGCGCCCCTGCCCGAGCCGCTCGTCGCCGAACGAGAGGTGGGTGCCCTTCTGATCGATCACGTTGTGGGCGAGGCCCTGCTCGATCAGATCGGTGGCGCGGTCGATGCCAACGCCGTAGCGGATGTCGAACTCGGCCTCGCGGAACGGGGGCGCACATTTGTTCTTGATGATCTTCACCCGTGTGCGGCTGCCGAAGGCCTCACCCTCCTTCTTGAGGGTTTGTTTGCGGCGCACGTCGAGGCGCACGCTCGCGTAGAACTTGAGCGCGTTGCCTCCCGGCGTGGTCTCCGGATTGCCGAACACGACGCCGATCTTCTGCCGCAGCTGGTTGATGAAGATGAGGGTGGTGCCCGTCTTGTGGCTGATGGCGGTGAGCTTGCGCAGGGCCTGGCTCATCATGCGGGCCTGCAGCCCCATGTGGGTGTCGCCCATCTCGCCCTCGATTTCGGCGCGCGGGGTGAGGGCGGCCACGGAGTCGATCACGACGAGGCTGATGTTGCCCGAGCGGGTGAGGGTCTCGGCGATGTTGAGGGCCTGCTCTCCACAGTCGGGCTGGGAGAGGAGGAGCTCGTCGAGCTTGACGCCGATCAGCTTCGCGTAGGTGGGATCGAACGCGTGCTCGGCGTCGATGAAGGCGGCCACGCCCCCGTTCCGTTGCGCTTCGGCGATGGCGTGCAGGCAGAGGGTGGTCTTGCCGGACGACTCGGGTCCGTAGATTTCGATGATGCGACCCCGGGGATAGCCGCCGATGCCGAGGGCGGCGTTGAGGGCGATCGAGCCGGAGGAGATGGAGGCGTAGGTCTGGTCGGGAGAGGAGGCGCCGAGGGCCATGATCGCGCCCTTGCCGAACTTGCTCTCGATGTCGGTGATGATGCCCTTGAGGGCCTTCTTGACGGTCTTGTCCATGGGAGTCTCTTGGTTTCGTTGATGAAGAGGGGTGGGCACGACGCGCTTGCGCTGCGTCGCGTCCGGCCGCGTGGGAGCGGCGGGATGGTGGTCGCGCGAGGCCGGCGCGGTGGGCCGGGCGCGGTGGGCCGGGCGCGGGTCGCTTGCCTTCAGCTCGC
>CAYOAL010000094.1:0-17532 GCA_964401935.1 uncultured Polyangiaceae bacterium | reverse complement strand
GGCGCGGTGGGCCGGGCGCGGTGGGCCGGGCGCGGGTCGCTTGCCTTCAGCTCGCGTGGGCGAGGGGCGCGGATCTGTGAAGATCGAGGCCGCGGAGACCGATGGCCTCGGCGAAGTGATGCTTCTGCACGGCGTCGACCCCCTCGAGATCGGCGAGCGTCCGCGCGAGCCGCCAGACCTTCACGTAGGCGCGCGCAGAGAGGTGGAGGCGGTCGATGGTCTTCGCGAGGAGGGTCTTGGTGGCGGCGTCCATCGGCGCGACGCGCTCGAGGAGATCGCGGCTGAGGTTGGCGTTCTCGTGGCCTCGCTCGCGCTGCAGCGACCGTGCGCGGGCCACCCGCGCGGCCACGTCCGCCGACCGCTCGCCGGGGGCGATGCTCATCAGCTCGTCGACCTCGAGGGCTTGCAAGCCGAGGTGGATGTCGATCCGATCGAGCAGGGGGCCGCTGAGGCGCGCGCGGTAGCTCCGCACGCGGTCGGGGCTGCACGCGCAGCGCCGGGTGCCTGCGAAGCCGCACGGGCAGGGGTTGACCGCGGCGACGAACAGCGGGTTGGCGGGGAAGGTGGAGCGCGCGTTGGCGCGGCTGATGGTGACCACGCCATCCTCGAGGGGCTGTCGGAGGCCCTCGAGGACATGGCGCCGATACTCGAGCAGCTCGTCGAGGAAGAGGCAGCCGTGGTGAGCGAGAGACACCTCGCCGGGGCGGAGGGGGACGCCGCCGCCCATCAGGGCGGCCGCGCTGAGGGTGTGGTGCGGGGCGCGGAACGGTCGCTCGCGGACGACGCCTTGATCTTCGCGGAGCAAGCCCGCCACCGAGTGGATGGAGGTGACGGTGAGGGCCTCCTCGTCGGTCATCGCGGGGAGGATGGTGGGGAGACGGCGCGCGAGCATGGTCTTGCCGGCCCCGGGCGGGCCCACCATGAGGAGGTTGTGGTGGCCCGCGGCCGCGATCTCGAGGGCGCGGCGGGCGCTCCCTTGGCCGCGCACCTCCGCGAGGTCGACGCCCCCGCTAGCGACGGAGGCGCTGCCGGTGGTGGGCTCGGCGCGGTCGAGCTGGCGCTTTCCGCGGAGGAACTCGACCACCTCCTCGAGCGTGGTCGCGGTGCGTGCGTCGACCGGGGTGACGGCGCCCGCCTCCGCGGCGTTCTGGCACGGGACGACGGCGCGGGAGATCCCCCGCGCGTGGGCGCCGATGAGCGCGGGGAGGACGCCGCGCACCGGGCGGAGCTCGCCGCCGAGGGCGAGCTCGCCGAGGAACATCGTGTTGCCGAGGCTGTCGAGCGGCACCTCGCCGAGCGCGCCGAGCGCGGCGACCGCGATGGCGAGATCGAAGGAGGTGCCGCCCTTGCGGAGGTAGGCCGGGGCGAGGCTCACGGTGATGACGTACTCGTTGAGATCGATGCCGAGGCGGAGGAGCGCGGCCCGCACCCGGACCCGTGACTCGCGCACCACGGCCTCGGGGAGACCCACCAGCTTGAAGGCGGGCAACCCGCGCCCAGAGTCGACCTCGACCGCGACGGGGTGCGCCTCGAGGCCGTGGAGCGTGACGGCGATGGTGGTGGCTTGCATGACACCACCCATGGCGAGTTCCGTGCCACGCGCATCTACGCGAGATCACGCAGCGGCGCATTCTCACGAGGTGGCGGCCGCCGCCACCCGCCATGGCGGCCGCCACTTGCCGTCAGCCATGGCGCCTCGCTCGGGTCAAGGACACGAAGAGGTGAGGTCGCCGGCGCAGGTGAGCCAGAAGGTCGGGAGGAGACAGTTGTCGTCGAACGCGTCGAGGCAGGTCTCGAAGAAGGACGCGGCGACCGGGGAACACACCTCCGCGTCGTCGCGCCACGGGCCTTCGCCGTTGCGGTAGCCACGGCGCTGCCGCACGACGTCGCCGAGCGGGGTGATGACGAAGTGGGTGCTGGCGGGGCTGTCGCCTCCGGCGGTGGCCACGCCGATGTGGCCGGGCGTGCCGTCGAGGAACGCCTGGAGCGCGCAGCGTTGTCCCTCGGTGTAGGCGTCGCCCTGCATGAGGACGTCGTTGCTCTCGACGGACACGCCGCTGCAGAGGGTGTCGCCGGGACACTCCTCGAGCGTGAGCGGAGCCGTCGGCTCCGGCTCGACGGTGTCGGTGGTGTCTGCGCCGCAGCCGAGTGACCACGACGCCAGCGCCAAGACGGGAAGCAGCCGCATGGGATGTCGAGGTGCAGGGTACGTGCCAGGGCAAGCGACCGAAGACGCGACGGCGGGGGAGTCGATCGTGTCACTGTGCGCCACCCACCGCGGTGGTGGCCGCCGAGGGCCCCACGAAACGCCCCCACGGCTCACCGCGTGCGACGTCGGGTCGCGAGGGCCACCGCCAGCGCCGCCGCGGCGAGCGCGGCGCGACCGTCGTCGTCGCTCTGTCCCGGGAGGTCGCAGCCACAGCCGTCGACGGTCGAGCTCGCGGATGGGCGCTCTACCCAGGGCGAGAGGCACCCCCGCGCGCCGGAGCCGCCGTCGCCGCTGGCTCCGGCGTTGCCGCCTGCGCCGCCTTGGGCGGGGACCAGGCACGGCAAACCACCGTACCCTCCCTGCGCCGCTCCGCCATCACCGCCGACCCCGGTCGTGCCGCCGGTACCGCCTCCCCCTCCGCCCGCCCCGACGTCGCCGCCCTCGCCGCCGGCTTCGCCCGCGCTCGCCGCCGGAGCGACGGTGATCCCAGCCACCGCGGCGGCGATGAAGACGGCCCGGCGGGCCATGATGCGTTCCCGATCGCCGCTCGCCATCGCGTCATGGTACACGATTCGACGCGGATCGGGCTCGTGTCGCGCTGGCCCACGTCGCTGGCGGGTGACCCCGACGTCCACCGGACGACTGGCGCCACTGGATCAGTGGATGCAACGAGCGAGCGGCGGGAGGAAGAAGGGTGCCCTGGTCGCGTAGGACGGGAGGACGAGCGATGAGCACCCCCGAGCCGACCCACGCCACACCGCACGCCGCTCCCGACGCTGCGCTTCACCCCTCGACCGCTCCCGAGGACCCCGCTGCGGTGGCCGCTCTGCTCCGAGCGCAGCCGCCTCCCGCGCCCGCGGGTGGGATGGGCTGGCTCGCGCTGCTCGGCCTCATGATGGGCGGCGGGTGTTGGCTCTTCGCGCTGCTCGGCGCGATCAACACCGGCGTGGGCGGAGGCTGGAAGGTGCGGATCAAGGGCACGCTCGTCGAGCTGCCCGACGACTGGGAGATCGTGAGCGCCCTGGGGATCGTCGGTGCGCTGTTCATCGCGCTCACGCTCTTCGGACGCCTCGTGAGCGCGCGTTTCCGCCGGGCCGAGGGGCGGAGGGGGCAGCGCGTGGTGATCGTCGCCGGCGCGCTCGCGCTGCTCGGTGCGGTGAGCTTCGCCCTGCACCGCGTCGCGGTGCTCAGCACCTACGGGAGCATGCTCGCCTATTACGCCACCGACGGGGCTCTCGACGACGTGAAGGCCGAGCTCGCGAAGGGGCCAGCGCGGGAGGCGCTGGATCGCGCGGTGTCGCGCGCAGCCCAGTACGACAACCACGAGGCCCTCGCGCTGTTGCTCGGCGCGGGCGCCGATCTGCGGCAAGAGACCTCGCCCGAGGCGCATCGTCGCTGTGTGCTCGGCGCTCGGGTGGGGCCCGAGTTCGTGGCGGTGGCGGTGGAGCACGGGGTGACGCCGGGCACCTGTCCGAAGAGCGACGACCTCGTGTGGAGGGTCGTGCAGGGGGGACGGTCGGACGCCGAGGTGGCGCGCGTGGTCGAGCTCCTGCTCGAGGCAGGGTGGTCGGGGGCGGAGAAGCCCGAGCACAGCCAAGAGACCGCGGCCGAGCTCGCGAGGAGACGAAACTTCAGCACGACGGCCGCGACCCTCGGGGGCTGACGGGTCGTTCGCCACGCCGAGCCGGGGAGCGTGGCTCGAGGTGCGCGTCGCGGGGGCGTTGGGTGCGTGCAAAGGATCTCCCGCGGGGTCGCGCGCGGTGACACGAGCGCGCTCGACGCGCCGCGTGCCGTTCGTGCTGCGCATCGTGAGGCGCGGACGGGGTGGTCCTCGGCGACACGGCGCGCAGCCGTGGGACGGCCGACTGTACGCGGGGCGTACACCCTAACGGCCTAAGTCGCCGAAAAGTCGCGAGGCCCGCATTGGCACGTAGTTCGCGAGGGGAGGACACGTGTACGCTGAACGGATGCGATTGTGGCGACCCATGGCGGCGGTGGTGCTCGTGGTCGGCTGTCAGGGGGTGATCGGCGATGGGCCCGCGCCGGGCGAGCCCGAGCCCGAGCCCGAGGCGCTGTGCACGAGCCTCGAGACGGTGGGGGCCCCGGTGCCGATGCGCCGGCTTACCGCGGTGCAGGTGCGACGGACGGTGGCCGACGTGCTGGGCGTGGACGCGCCGCTCACGGTGTCGGACGAGACGCTCTTCGCGTTTCGCAGCAACGTGTCGAGCTCGGTGGATCTGGTGGCGGCGCGAGGTTACTTCGACTTTGCCGAGGCGGCGGCCGTCGCGACGGATCGGTCGGTCTGCGCGGTCGCCGACGCTACCTGCGCCGCGTGGCTCTACGACACGGTGGGCGCGCGCCTCTTCCGCCGCCCGCTCACCGCCGAGGAGCGCAGCCGCTACGAGGGCCTGTTCACCCGCGGCAGCAGCGAGGACGGGGCGCTCGAGGGCGCACGCTGGGTGCTCGAGTCGATGTTGCAGAGCCCCACCTTCCTTTACCTTGACGAGGCCACGCGCGCCGATGGCTACCTCGACGACTACGCGATCGCCGCGCGTCTCGCCCTCACGCTGTGGGCTCAGAACCCGGATTTGGTGCTGCTCACCAAGGCAGAGCGCGGCGAGCTCGGCACTGCGGCGGCGGTCGAGGCGGAGGCCGTGCGCATGCTCGAAGATCCGCGCAGCCTCGGCGGCCTCACCGATTTCGTCGATCAGTGGCTACGCCTCGACAAGCTCGACGACCCCGACGCGCGCCCCGATCTCTCGGTGCTCGGCGCCGCCACGCTCGCCGAGATGCGGAGCGAGCCGGTGCAGCTGTTCCAGCTGCTGCTGGCCGAAGACGGAAACCTCGAGACGCTCCTCACCACCTCACAGACGGTGACGCTTCCCACGTTGTCGTCACTTTACGGCGACGACGTGCTCGCCGACGACGGCAGCCGCGTCACGCTGGATCCGACGCGCCGCGCGGGTATCCTCTCGCTCCCGGGGGTGATGGCCGCGACCTCGCACGCCGAGGCGACCTCCCCCACGCTGCGCGGCTTCACCGTGCTCAAGAACCTGCTCTGCGCGCCGCCGCCACCGCCACCGGCGGGCGTGTCGGTCACCCTCCCCGACATCGGCGAAGGGAAGACGACGCGCGAGCGTCTCGAGGCGCACTTCAGCGATCCGAGCTGCGCCGCCTGCCACAAGGCGATGGATGGGATCGGCTTCACCTTCGAGAGCCTCGACTGGCTCGGCCGCTATCGCACCGAGGAGTTTGGTCTCCCCATCGACGACTCGGCCAGCTTCACCCTCGACGGCGAGACCATCGAGGTGAGGGGCGTGGCGGAGATGGCCGCAGCCCTCGGGGAGAGCGACGACATCGCGAGCTGCGTGGCGAGCCAGTGGGCGAGCTACGGGGCGGGCATGCCGGATCAAGAGGAGGCGGCCTGCGTCGTCGAGCACCTCGCTCAGGTGGTGCGCGGGGAGGGGGGGCTGCGCGCCATGATCGTGTCGTTCGTAACTTCCGACTGGTATCGCCGCGGCCCCGGAGAGACCCCATGAACCGCTCACGTCTGTCACGTCGCTCGCTCCTCGGCCTCGGCGCCACCGCGCTGTCGCTCTTTCCGTGGCTCGAGCAGCCGGCGGCGGCGGCCACCGCGCCCCGCCGCTTGCTCCTGTTCTTCACGCCCCACGGCACCATCTGGGATCAGTGGCGCCCGACCGGCTCGGAGACGAGCTTCACGCTCTCCCCGATCCTCGAGCCGCTCGCCGGGCACCTCTCGCGGGTCGCCATCGTGGACGGCATCCGCTTCAACGTGGGCACCGCCTACTACGTGCCCCACACCTACACGATGCCGCTGTTGTGGACGGGCTCACCCATCGACACGAGCGCGAGCTTGTTCTGTCGCCAGGATCACGGGGTGTGCTTCGGCTGGAACACCGGCGTGTCGGTGGATCAATACATCGCGTCGCAGCTCGCCTCCGATCCCACGCCGTACAACACCATCGAGCTCGGCTACGGCTGCGGCGGTCTGCACCCCGCCACGCGGATGATCTACAGCGCGCCGGCGATGCCACGGAGCCCCCTCGATCACCCGAACCTGGCGTTCAACGCGCTGTTCGGGGCCATCAACCCGGATCTCGAGCAGGCGGCCAAGGACGCACAGCGGCGCGCGAGCGTGCTCGACAACGTGCTGGAAGACTTCCATCACCGCCGCGCCGTGCTCTCCGCGGCGGATCGGGCCCGGCTCGATGCGCACGCCGACAGCTTGCGCGAGCTCGAGCTCTCGCTCGGCGCGGTGTGCGAGGCGCCGGACGAGCCGCTCGACGTCACCGCGGAGAACGCGATCGATCACCAGTCGCGGCTCGTCTCGGCCGCCTTCGGCTGCGGCCTCACCCGCGTCGCGAGCTTTCAGCTGCGCATCGCCGACAACGACAACACGCTCTATCCGTGGGTCGGTCTCGAGACGGGCGGGCACCACACCTCGTCGCACGACTCGAGCGCCGCGTCCCAGGCCACGCTCACCGCGGTGTATCGCTGGTACGCGGAGCGCTTCGCCTACCTGCTCGATCAGCTCGCGGCCACCCCCGACGTCGACGGGCGGACCGTGCTCGACAACACCCTCGTGATCTGGGGCAGCGAGCTCGGGGTGGGCTGGACCCACGACATCGAGAACGTGCCCTTCGTGTTCGCAGGTGCCACCGATCTGCTGCGAGGAGGACGGTACCACTCTGGCTCCGTCATCGAGCACGGGCGCATGCTCGTGTCGGCCTGCCACGCGATGGGGCTCACCGATGTGGAGCAGTACGGCTCGCTCGACACCGGCTCGGGCCCCATCCCGGGCCTCTTCGCCTGAGCGGGGGGGCCTGCGCGCTCAGACCTTGCCGGGGCCGATCGTCGGCTGACCGGGGAGCGCGATCGACATGCGGTAGGAGTAGCCCCGACCGCGACGCAGGGCGCCGCGCACGTGCTCACCCTCCACGGGGGCCGGCTCGATCTGCGGGGACGTGACGCGCTCCTCGTAGTCGCGAGGGAGGGCGATGAGCACCGCGCACGGCGCGTCGGTGAGCACCTGCCGCACCACCGAGCCCTCGCGCAGCCGCTCGAGCAGGCCCTTGCGGTGGCTGCCCACCACGATGAGATCGGCGGCGGTGTCGACCGCGAGCTGCACGAGCACCTCCGCGGGAGGGCCGAGATCGACGTGGACCGAACAGCGGGCCTTGAGGGGATCGCCGGCGAGGCGTGCTCCCGCCCAGGCGGCGAGGCGGGTCTGGCCCTCTTTGAGGAGGGCCACGTTTGCGTCCGAGTCGCCCGAGGGCTCGCCGCACGCGTGGCAGAGGTGGAGTTGGGCGTCGCTCGTGCGGGCGAGGCGCGCGGCGTGGAGGAGCGCCTCGTCGCCGGTGTCGTCGAGCTCGATGCCCACCACGATCGAACCGGGCCTGACTTCGTGTTCGCTCATGCATGGCGCTTACCACCTCGGCCACCGAAGGGCCATCGCGTGTGGCTCAAGCGGCTCCGATCGGGCCGATGGACGGTGAACACGGGACCCGTCGCGTGCGCGCTCCCGCGCCGGGGGCGCTCGCCGGGGGGCCGTCGGGTGGGTCGGCGGCGCGGCGACACCCGCGGCGAGGGCGCTCACGGATGACGCGTGCTCAGCTGCGGAGCTTCGCGACGAGGGTGAACCAGCGCTCGCGTTCGTTCGGGTGGTGGAGCATGCGCGCCTCCCAGTGCAGCTTCCACGCGCGGTAGCGCTCCGGGGTCAGCGCCGTCGCTGCGAGCGCGGCGGCGAGACCCTCCGCGCCGCCGAGCTCCTGGGCGTACACCCAGGCGTACTGCTCGAGGCTGAGGTCGCCTTCGGGTTTGGGGGGGAGGCGCGGCGTGGTGGCGTCGCTGGGGAGGGTGTCGGTGATGATGGGGATGGTGCCCGTGAGCTCGGCCGTCTGCCCCATGCCGTGGCCCTGTCCCGGCGACGCCTGCGCCTCGAGCACGAGCTCTTCGGTAGGTGCCGTCGCGTCGCGCGTCTCGTCGGCGGGCTTGTCGGCAGGCTCGTCGGGGATCATGGGCCGCTCGCTCCCGTGCATCATGCCACGGTTTGGGCGGCGAGGCCCGAGGCGACCAGCGGACGGGCGGCTGCGGCGGCGGTTCGGCGCGTCGACGCCGCCTCGGGCGGGGAGCGGCCTCCTACAGGCCTTCACCGCGCACGCCAAAGTGGTGCACCGCGCGCGCGACGGACGCGGTGATGACGAGCAGGGCCTTCGCGTTGACGTTGCCGAGATCGTCGCAGGCGCGATGGTAGCAAGGATCGAAGGGCTTGCCGGCGACGCCCCCGAACAGCGCGGCCTGCTCGGGGGTCTTTTGGCCGTCGTAGCCGGCGCCGAGCATGACCACGCCCACGCCGGCGTCGAAGAACGGCTTGTCGTCGGAGCGGCCCATGTAGCGCGACTCGACCAGAGGGTGGCCGTGCGCGGTGAAGTCGGCGCGAAAGAACGCCTCGAGCTCGCCGGAGCCGGCGGGGCCGACCTCGCCGAAGCGAGAGCCGTCGCCGTCGGTGAGCATGAAGGCGTGATTGGGCGCGGCGAGCATGTCGAGGTTGACGTAGCCTCGCAGGGCGCGGCGCTCCGTGTCCGAGAGCGAGGTCACGTAGGCGCGCGAGCCGAGCAGGCCCTCCTCTTCGGCTCCCCAGAAGAAGAAGCGCAAGCGGCGCGCGGGCCGACAGGCGGCGAGCGTCAGGGCGATCTCCAAGAGCGCGGCCGTCCCGCTCGCGTTGTCGTTCATGCCCGGGCCATCGTCCACCGAGTCGAGGTGGGCGCCGAGCGCGAAGATCTCGCCGTCGCGCTCGCCGGGGATGTCGAGCACCACGTTGGGCACGCGCTCGAGCCGCCACGCGGTGTCGGCGCCGACGCGCACCAGGAGTGGGGTGGACGCGAGCCGCGCGAGCATCGCCTCGGCGGCGCCGGTGGTGATGAACAGGGCGGGGATGCCCACGTCGTGCGCTGTGCCGCGGCCGTCGAGGCCGCCCTCGAGCAAGCCGCGGCGGAGCGGTGTGTCGCCTTGGTTGAACACGAGCGCCGCCCGCGCGCCCGCCGCCTCCGCGTTGCGGATCTTCTCCACGAAGGGACACGACCCCCGCTGGAGGAGCGCGACGCGGCCGGCGACGAGGCTGTGGCCGTGGCCGTCGTCGAAGTCGGCGGGGGAGCAGCCGCTGGTGGAGGTGTTGCCGAGGCCGAGCGCGACGGCGACCGGCGCGACCTCCGCCGTCACGGCCCCTGGGGGCGAGCCGCGAAGCGGGAGGAAGTCGCCGGCCTGAAGGCGGTGGCGGGCCGGAGCGAGGGCCCGCGCTTCCGGGCTCACCCACGCGAGCTCGCCGGGACCAAGGACCTCGAAGGTGGGCACCTCGAAGCTCACGCGCCGGGGGGACAGGCCCGCCGCGTGCAACGTGTGCTCCACGTAGGCCACCGAGCCGTGGAAGCCGCCGGACGAGCGCGACCGGGTCCCGTCCCCCTGCTTCGCCACCTGCATGAGGTTCTCGAGGTGGCGCATCAGCTTCTCCTCGGTGAGCGCCGCGTCGAGCGCGGGACACGGCCCGTGCGGTGGTGGCGCGGGCCCGTCGGCCGACGGTGAGGGAGCCGCCGAGGAGCTCGCCGACACCGCAACGCCCGCGGCGGCGCTCGCCTCCCCGCCGGCGGTCTCCCCGCGTGGCGTGCCACACGCGCTCGGGCCCAGCCCGACGCAGCCCAGCCCGAGGTAGCCCAGCCCGAGGTAGCCCAGCCCGAGGTAGCCCAGCCCGAGGGAGCCCGGCAGGTGACGGTCGAGCGCGCGCGCTCCTCTCGAGCGTCCGGCGAGCGAGAGGCGCCCCCGCGCGCGCTCCTTCACGGCTTGGGGGGGACGGGCTTTCGGTCGGGGCCCGCCGCGGAGTAGCCGGCCTCACCCGGGACCTTGGGGTTGAAGGGCAGGTTCCACGAGTTCTTGCCCATGCTCACGACGCGCTCCCACGACCACCCGCGCTTGATCTGCTTGGGGGCCCGCGGATCCGTCGCCTGGCCGTCGGGCTCGGCGCAGCAGCGCCACGACAGGTAGTAGTACGCGAAGCTCTCGTCGTGCGAGTAGATCTTCGGGCGACACTGGTTGCGGACGCCCTTGTACCAGGGGCCCCCGGTCGTCACGTTGTCGAAGTCGGACTTCTTGCCCTTGCCGTAGGTCTCGGAGGCGGCGAGCTCGTCCGCGTTGGCGGGCATGTCGAACACGCCGTAGTCGCTGACGCACTGCGGCTGCGAGCCGCTGAGCACACCCTGCCAGAGACGCTCGATCTCGACCGGGTCGCGCTGGATGAACTTCTCGGGGCTCGGGCGATCCCACGGCTGATCGCCGTGGCAGATCGTCGCGTCGCGCTTGTAGCCGTAGGGGAACGGCTTGTGGTCGGGGCCCTCGCAGGCCTTCGTCCACTCGGTCTCGGTGCACACGCGTCGGCCCCGCGCCGCGCAGTGCATCTGGGCCTGATAGAAGTTTTGCATCACCATCGGGCGCACCCCCTTCTTGTTGGGGAACTCGTAGCGATCGATGCAGAACCGCATCTTCTGGCTGGCTCCCGGCGGATCTTTGCACACCGAGGGCGGCGCAAACTCCTCGCACACCCAGAGGTTGTTCTGCGGCGCCTCCCACTTCTTGAGGCACTTCTGCTCGACGTTCTTGCAGTATTCGCCGTCGACGAGGACCATGTCGTCGGGGCACGCGGCGGGGCCGGCGGGCGCAGGGGCCGTCGACACCTCGCTCGACGGCGGGGGGGCGGGGAGGGGCGATGGCGTGCTCGCGACGGGCGCGGTCGCGCTCGAGCCTGGGGGCAGCGGCTCGCTCACCGGCTCCGGCGGCCCGCTCGCGCAGGCGAGCCCGCACGAGAACGCGAACGGCAGCGTGGCGCGCGGGCGCATCATCTCCGTGCCGGCTCGGAGGGGTAGTCGGGGGTGCAGGAGGGCCCGTTCACCCGCGCGGTGAGGATGTGGTCGCGCCAAGCGCCGTTGATGAAGATGTAGTCGCGGGCGTAGCCCTCCACCTGAAAGCCGAGCCGCCGCAGCAGGTTGCCGCTCCGCTCGTTGGTGGGGACGTAGTTCGCTTGCACGCGGTGCATCCCCAGCTCCTCGAACACGTGCTGGAGGGCGGCGCCGAGGCCTTCGAACATCAGCCCTTGACCTTGTGCATCCTGATCGAGGCTGTAGCCCAGCGTGCACGCCATGAACGCGCCCCGCACGAACTGGGTGAAGTTGGCGAGGCCGATCACGGGGCCGTCGGGCCGGTCACGCTCGAACAACACGAGCCGCATCGATTTGCCCTCGCGGTACTCCTGCTGGTTCTGCGCGAGGCGACGCTCCCAGAACGTGTTCGTGAAGAGCCCCTTGGGAAAGGGCGGCTCCCACGGGGTGAGGTGGCGGCGGTTCGTCTCGAAGTAGCTCACCAGCCGCGGCGCGGCGGCTCGGCCAGGCAGGCGCAGAGTGAGCCGCGGCGTGTCGATGACGAGGGCGGTGTCGGCTTTGTAGGGGAGGGAAACCACGCGGACCCATGGGTTGTAGATAGAAGCGGAACAGGGCGCCACCGTGCTCTCTCGATTCCTCGATTCTGCGGCCCGGCGCTCACACTGCCGCTGCGGGCACACCGGCGCGCTTGGGGTATCGTAGAGCGCGATGTCGACCGCGGACGCCAAGCCCGACGCTGCTCGTCGAGCGAGGACGGAGCTCGTCGGGCGGCTCGTCCTGGCGCACTTCGCCACCTACCCCCTCTTGTTCGTTGGCGCTCTGGCCGGGATGTCGCTCTCCATCGTGCTCCAGAAGGAGGCGCTCCTCGCCGCCGGTCTGGCCAACGCTCCGAGCACTGGAGCTCAGCGTTGGCTGATGGCGGAGCTGGGGCTCGCGGTGGGGGACGCGGTGGCGTTCGAGGTGATCATGCGCCCGCTCGGGCTCGTGCTCCTCGCCATCTTCGTGCTCGCGCACGCGAGCTCGGTTCCGTGGGGGCTCGCGGCGCGCCGCCACGCGCTCGGAGAGTTGCCCTCGGAGGCGGTGAGGCGCGCGCGAAACCTCTGGATTGTCGCCACTTTGGGGGTGACGGGGGCGTTGGCATTGGCCGGCCTTGGGGGGTGGCTCGTCATCCTCGCGGGCGCCGGCGGATGAGGGCTGGTTGGGCTTGAGCCTGCGGCGTGGCCGCGTGATATGGTCCGGCGAGATGAAGAAGCTGCTCCCCTGGCTCTTTTGGCTTTCGGTGTTTGCGTTCGCGCTCGCGCCCGGTGCGGTGCCCGGGACCGGGCTCGCGGAGGCGGAGGAGACCTCGGGGGAGTTCCCGAAGGCCCCCGACAGCTGCACCCACGCGCACGCGATCCTCGGCTGGTCCGACTTCAAGCAGGGCAAGGAGGAGAGCGACGACGAGTTCGAGGAGCGCGTGGCGAAGCCCTGGCTCAAGCTGAGCTGGGTGGTGGGGCGCCAGAACATCACCTACCTCAAGCACCCCGACAAGGACGGCACCAAGTGCAAGTGGAAGGAGCCGCGCGCCATCCGGTACGACGGCGACTACACCCCGGGTGAGGTGGGGTCGGTGACCTTCAAGGAGTACAAGGTGAAGGGTCACGGCGACAACGCGAAGGCCTACGTGGCTCACTGCGGTCACGGAGGCACGTGCAACCTGCTCGCCGAGCGCCTCTTCCGCATCTACAAAGGCATCGGCAAGCCGCGCGTATACTGCGGGGAGAACGCGATCCCCAAGGTGATTCACTCCCCGAGCGATCCCGAGCTCCAGGACGAAGAGGACGACCTCTACTTCGAGGAGCTGTGCGACTCCGATCCCGACGACTATGGCGACGACGACGACGACGACGACGACGACGACGATGACGACGACGACGACGACGACGACGACGACGACGATGATGACGACGACGACGACGACGACGACGACGATGACAAGCCCAAGGGCGGGGCTCCGGACGACGACTGAGGCGCGCGCGCTCGGGTGAGCGCGGCGCGACCACGCGGGCTGCGCCACGCGCCTCGTGCGGACGAGCGGACGCGGCGCGGCGAACCCTGTGTTATTCGCTGCTGAGGTGGGATCCGGCGTGGCCACAAAAGAGGAGCGGAGCGAGCTCTACATCGAGCCGCAGATGTCGGCGCGGTGGGATCTCGCCGTCGTCGTCACCACCGTGGTGTCGCTCGCGTTGGCCATCCTCGACGCCTTGTTCGATCTCGGGCGCCTCGTGAGCGGTGTGATCTTCTGGGCCGACAACGTCGCTTGCCTGTTCTTCTTCGTCGACTTCGTACGGCGCTTGCGGCGTGCCCGACGAAGACGCGAGTTCGTGCGTCGCAACTGGGTCGACGTGTTGGGCGCGGTGCCGATGGTCGACGCGTTTCGCAGCGTGCGGCTCATCCGGCTCGTGCGCCTGGTGCGGCTCACGCGCCTCGCCCCGCACTGGCAGACCTGGCTGCGTCGCTACGAGGTGTCGATGCCGACCGGCGCGGTCACCAGCATCGGCGTCTTCACGATCTTGATGTGGGTGCTGTCGGCGTCGGCCTTCTACCGCTTCGAGAAAGCCGCCAACGGCAACATCGACGAGTTCTCCGACGCCCTCTGGTGGAGCATGACCACGCTGTCCACCGTGGGATACGGCGACATCTACCCGAGCACCGACGGGGGAAGGGTCGTGGCGATCGCCACCATGGTGCTCGGCATCGGTCTGTTGGGTGCGGTGGCGGCGACGGTAGCGAGCGCGCTGGTCGACTTTCGCGATCGAGGCCGTCGAGGAGAGAGGCGATATTCGATGCACGATCATCTCCTGGTATTGGGTTGGAACGACAAGTCCAAGGTCGCGATCCAGAACTTCTTGCTCGATCCCCGCTACCGCGCCACGGACGTCGTGATCGTGGCGACGCTGGAGCTGTGCCCGGTGGATGACCCGCGGGTGCGGTTCGTGCGGGGCCTGCCCGGCAACATCGCGAGCCTGCGGCGCGCGTGTGCCGAGAGCGCTGGGGCCGCGATCGTGTTCAGCGCCGATCCAGCCGATCCCCGCTCGGATCACGAGGGGGCGCTCATCGCCACCGCGCTCCGACGTCTCAACCCCACGGTGCGGGTTGGCGCGGAGCTCGTGGACAGCGACAACCACGAGCACATGACGTTTGCTGGCTGTGACGCGGTGATCGACAAGGGCACCACCATCGCCAACCTGCTCGTGCGGAGCGTGCAGGACATCGGCATCTCCGACGTGATGACCGAGCTGCTCACCGCCGAGGTGGGCTCGGAGCTCTATCGGATCCCGGTAGAGAGCGCCTTCGTGGGAAAGGCATTTCGTGAGTACGCGATCCACATGCTCGACGCGTCCTGCAGCGTCATCGGTCTCGCTCGCGGCCACACCAACCTGCTCAACCCGGCCCCGGACTGCATCATCGAGCCCGCCGATCACGCCTTCGTGGTGGCCAAGGATCCCCCGGCCTGACGCCGCAGGCCGCATTCGACGAGCCCCCTCGATGAAGCGAGACCGACAACCTCGGGAAGCAGCCATGGCGCTCACCAGCCTCCTCGTGGGCGGCGAGGAGCGGCTCGAAGCGTTTCGCAAGCGCCGGGTGCACGACCCGGAGCTCGAGCTCGCGCATCTGCGTCGCGTCCGCGAGATCCTCCTCTTCTTGTTCGAGAGTCTGCAGCGCGACGAGCCGACGCGGTGGCAGCGCATCGAGCGCGCCTTCGCGGTCATGGTTGGACAGCCGGTCGAAGAGACAGCCGCCGCTCCCGTCTCACCCCCGCCCCCGGTTTCGCTCTCGCTCCCGCGAACCGCTGCGACCGAGGTCGGGGCGGCGGCGAGCGTCCCCCACGCCAGCGAGGCGGCGCCGCGGCCGAGCTCCGAACACAGCGGCGGGCCGGCGGCTCCAAAGCCAACGTCGCCATGGCTCGCGGCGCCCCCCTCGCCCTCGCGGCCGCGAGCGGGGCCCAGCGACACGACGGCCGAGGTGGCGGCCTTGGTGGTGGACGACCCCATGCCCTTCGAGCCCAACGTGGCCTCCGCGCCGCCACCCCTCGCCGCGGAGCTCGGCGCGCACCGTGCGGCGGGCAGCACCCTCATCGTCGAGGGCGACGTGCTCGGTGAGACCCTCCCCTTCGACGACGGGGCGGAGCGGCCGCTCGAGCCGAGCCTCGCGTCCCTCACCGTGGAGCAGTATGCGGCGCTCACTGCCGCGCGCCGCGCCGAGCCCGAGCGACGCGCTGAGATCGAGGCGCGCTATGGCGTGGTCTCCGAGCTCGAGCGGCGCGCCCTCGACGCCCACTGGCAGCGCGTGTTGCGCACCGCGCCCGAGCTCGCCGAACGCTTTCACACCGCCTTGGTGCGCTACCAGACGTGGCTTCGGTCGCGCACCTGAACGCGCTCGTGGGAGCCGCGCGCCTGCGACCCATGGAGCCGGCGGCGATGCGCTGGGTCGCTCGACCGCGCCGAGCTGCGACGGGCCGTGCTCACGCCGGACTGCTCAAGGGGGCTCTGGGCCGGAGCGAGACGTGACCCCCACCGCTCGGTGGCGCGCGAGAGAGCCCACGTGGGGGCCCTCGGCGACACCCTCGCTCTGCTCCGCGCCCCCGGTCTCGCCTTCGTCCACGTCGGCGGGCTCTTGGCCGTCGCCGGACCCACGCCTCGGCGGGCCTCCAACCGCAGCGTCGGTCGGGTCTTCAGGCGGTGGCCGCGGTTGGCTCGACGAGCTCGGTGATGGGGGGGCCGGAGGGCGCGGGACCACCGATGGCGAGGAGCCAGGGCTCGAGCGCGGCGAGGGCGCGCGTGGCCATGTGCTGGTAGCGGTCGCGCTTCTTCGCGCGCGCGAGCTTCCCGTCGAGCGGGGGTACGTGGGCCCAGGTGATGTTCGAGGGCTGGTAGCGCATCTTCGGGTGGCTGCGCGCGAGCTGGGTGAGGATGCCTCCGAGGGCCGTGGTCTCCGGCGGCCGGGCGATCGGCCGACCGGTGAGCCCCGCGGCGAGCATCACCGCGCACACGAACCCTCCGGCGGTGCTCTCCACGTAGCCCTCCACCCCCGAGAGCTGTCCCGCCACGTACACGCCGGGCATGCCGCGGAGCTGCATGTGTTCGTCGAGGAGCACCGGGGCGTCGATGAAGGTGTTGCGGTGGACGGCGCCAAAGCGCATGAACTCGGCACCCTCGAGGCCAGGGATCATGCGGAACACGCGCTGCTGCTCGGGCCACTTCATGCGCGTCTGGAAGCCGACGAGGTTGTAGGCGGTTTGGGCGGCGTCTTCGGCGCGGAGCTGGACGACGGCGTGGGGGCGCCGGCCGGTGCGTGGATCGGTGAGGCCCACCGGCTTCATGGGGCCAAAGGCGAGCGTCTCCTCGCCGCGCTCGGCCATGACCTCGCAAGGCAGGCAGCCTTCGAAGTAGCGCACGTCTTCGAAGTCGCGCGGCGCGACCTTCTCTGCGCCGACGATGGCCGCCACGAAGGCGCGATATTGCTCCGGGGAGAAGGGGCAGTTGACGTAGTCGGCGGTGCCCTTGTCGTAGCGCGACTGCCGCCACACGACGCCCCAGTCGATGCTGTCGGCGGAGACGATGGGCGCGATGGCGTCGTAGTAGGCGAGGTGCTCCTGGCCGCAGTGGCGCGCGAGGTCGGCGGCGAGCGCCTCGGCGGTGAGCGGGCCGGTGGCGAGGATGACGGGGCGCTGGTCGGGGATGGCGGTCACCTCGTCGCGGACGAGCTCGATGAGGGGGTGGCTGTCGACGGCCTCAGTGATGGTGCGGGCGAACATTTCCCGATCGACGGCGAGCGCGCCGCCGGCTGGCACCCTCGCGGCGATGGCTGCGCGCATCACGAGCGAGCCGGCGAGGCGCAGCTCCTCCTTGAGCAGGCCCACCGCGCCGGTGAGGGCGATGCCACGGAGAGAGTTGGAGCACACGAGCTCCGCGAGCGCATCCGAGGACTGCGCCGGCGTGCGCTTGCGTGGCTTCATCTCGAAGAGACGAACGCCGACGCCGCGCGAAGCGAGCTGATACGCGGCTTCGCAGCCGGCGAGGCCGGCGCCGACGATGGTCACGGTGGGCGCGCGCATCGGACTGCCATAGCCAACCGCGCGGTCCCTGTCAGCTTTCGCATCGCGGGGGGGACCGGCTGCGGTGATGAGGGCTCTCAGCCGGCGGCTCGGACGGCGGGAGCGCCGCGTCGACGTCGGGCGCGTGGGGGCTCGGGCCCGGCGGCTCGGACGGCGAGGGCGCCGCGCCGGCGTCGGGCGCGTGGGGGCTCGGGCCCGGCGGCGCGGACGGCGAGGGCGCCGCGCCGGCGTCGGGCGCGTGGGGGCACGGGCCCGGCGGCTCGGACGGACAGGGCGCCGCGCCG
>CAYOAL010000093.1:7239-40980 GCA_964401935.1 uncultured Polyangiaceae bacterium | reverse complement strand
CGGGGCCCCCCTCCCACCGCGTTGCGCTTGGGGCCCCAACGCCCAAGCGCGCTTCCCGAGAGCGTCGGTCTCTTCCGGTCAGCTCTTGAGGCCTTGGGAGGGTGCTGCCGCCGTCAGCGACTCTTCCACTCGGTGCGCTGCACCACGGGGAGCTGCAGGGCGCGCTCGCGATCGAGATCGAGCGAGCCGATGTGCGTGACGAGGGGCGCCTGCACCCACTTGAAGATCGAGCGCGTGAAGAGCCGGGCGAACTTGTCGGCCCAGGCCGCGAGCTGCGACGGGGCGATGTCGGGGAACAGCGCTGGGAGCACGCTCGCCACCTCGTCGACGGCGAGTTTTTCGCCCGCGAACAGGTAGAGGCACATGTCGAGCACGGCGAAGGGCATCAGCTCGCTCTCCCCCGACTGATCCGCCGCGAGCTCGGGGCCCGCCACCGTGCCGAGGGTCATGCGGATCCCCTCGAGGTCGAAGCGGCGGAGGAGACGGTCGAGCAGCGCCACCACCACCGTCTTGGGGCAGTTGGCGATGACGCTGAAGCAGCCCTCGAGATCGCCGCCGACGGTGGTGTAGCCCACCGCCTTCTCGCTCATGTTGCCGGTCTGCAGGAACAACGCGCCAGACGAGTTGGCCCAGTTCCACATCCGCATGCCCCGGATGCGGGCCTGGATGTTCTGCAGCGTCACCTCGGTGGGCGCGCTGCCCGCCCCCGCCGCGCCCTCGAGCTCGAGCATCGTGGTGGTCGCCTCCGCCTCGCGGTCGAAGGCCTCCTCGATGGTCAGACTCGAGAAGGTAGCGCCGACGTCCGCCGCGATCTGCTCGGCGGCCGCGCGCGTGCCGTCGCTCGAGTAGCGGGTGGGCATGTAGAACGTGGTGATCATCTCGTGACACTTCGCCCGCAGCGCCTCCCCCTCGAGGCCGGGGTGGATGAGCTGCACCGCTCGCCACGCCACCACGAGGCAGAGGCACGAGTCGCGTCCTCCACTCAACGCGATGCCGATCTTCTTGAACGCTCCGGTCTTCCGGAAGTAGTCGGCGACGCCGAGCGCGAGCGCCTCGAAGAAGTCGTCGAGGAGCACGTCGCGGGGCGGCGGGGGAGCGTCGCCGTGGGCCGGCAAGAAGAAGCTCGGATACTGCCCGGCGTCGACGGAACCGCCGAGCCCCACCGCGTGGCGGTAGCCAAGGGGAAGCGGATAGGTCAGGGTATCCCGCGGCGCCGTCTCCCCGTCGCACACGACGGTGGGCACCGTGTCCTCCTCGCGGCGGAAGCGCTCCGCGTCCATGCGCCAGGTGCTCGCCTCCCGCCGTGAGCGCGTGGTTCGATCGAGATCGACGACCTGCGCCGACCACCCTTCGTTCCACCGCGGCGCCTCCAACATCGGGCGCCCGTTCTGGTTGACGAGGCCGCCGCCGTCGTAAACCAGCCCGTCGTTGGCGCCGACCAGGTTGGCGTACACCACGGTGACCTGGTTGTCCGCGGCGCGGGTGGCGATCATCTCGCGCCGCGTTCCCACCACGCCGGCCCGGTAGGGAGAGGCCGACAAATTGACGATCAGCTCGGCGCCGGAATAACAGCGTCGTCTCATCGGTCCATCGGGAGACCAGATGTCTTCACACACCTCGAGAGCGATAGTGCCGAAATCGAAGCGAGCCACGGCGTCGACGAGGGGGACGCCGCCGGCGTCGAGGTGAATGTAGGGGGTGCCTCGGGAGAGCGTCCGCGCCTCGTAAAAGATGTTGTATGTCGGCAACTTCTCCTTGGCACTAAAGAGGATGATGGCCCCCCGATGCACCAGCGCCGCCGCGTTGTAGAGATCACCCCCAACCCCCACCACCAGGCCCAAGGCGAACACGGTGGGGAGCTCGCGGGTCTCCGCGGCGAACCGCTCGAGCTCGCGCCGCTGGCTGCTCACGAAGCCCGGCCACTGCACGAGGTCTTCGGGGGAGTAGCCGCCGATAACCTGCTCAGGAAAGGCCGCGAGGGTGACGTTGTCCGTCGCCATCTCGTGCGCCATCTCGATGCAACGATTCGTGTTGGACGTGACCGCCCCCACCGTCGCGTTCACCGACGCGACCCCGAGCTTCACCAGCCTCATGGCGACAGGGTCCCCGCGCTGACGACGCGCATCAAGAGCTTCACGCTCGAGCGGCCGCTCTTGTAAGCTGCCGCCGGCCCGTTCCGTATACCTCGAGGAAACATGCATCTCATCGTTCGACCCCCTCTCGCGGCTGCTCTGCTCCTCGCCTGCTTCGCAACGGGCTGCGACAACACCCAAGGCACAGCGAGCGCGAGCGCGAGCGCGTCCACCGCCGTGCCCGACGTGCCCCCTATCCCCACGATGTCTGCGAGCGCCGATCCACGACTCCCCGACGAGGAGGACGATCTCGGCGAGGGGGGCTCCGATGTCGTCCCGAGCACCTCCGCCTCGGCGCTCCCGGAACCGACCGCTCCCAAGCCAGCCCAGCCGAAGACCGAGCCCAAGCCCAAGCCAGGCGCCGATCCCACGCCCAAGCCGACCCCCGAGCCTGCCGTGGTGGCCCCCAAGCCCGTCGTCGAGCCGGCCGAGCCCAAACCCGCGAAGCCGCTCGAGCTCGACCCGCCCAAGAAGGGGTCGGCCGACGAGGTGGCCGCCAAGCTCGACGCGGTGTTTCAGCCGGTGCAGCTGTTCCGCGCGCGCTTCAAGCAGAGCTACACCGCCAAGATCCACGGCACCAAGAAGAACAGCGAGGGTGTCCTCTACGTGAAGAAGCCGGGGAAGATCTCGCTGAGCTACCACGAGCCCAACAAGAACCGCGCGGTGTCGGATGGTGTGACCCTCAAGGTCTACGAGCACGACAACAAGCAGATGTTCGTGAAGGACGTGAAGAACACGGAGTACCCTGGCGCGTTCTCCTTCATCCTCGGCAAGGGGCTCCGACAGTCGTTCAAGTTCGCGTACCACAAGACGAGCAAGTGGGAGGGCGGCCGCGTCCTCGTGGGCACCCCACGCACGGCGAACCCCGGCTACAAGACGGTGCTCTTCTACATCGACGACGAGATGCTGGCGAAGGGCGACCTCGGCTGCGTGCGCCGCGTGTTGGTCATCGATGCGCAGGGCAACCGCAACCGCTTCGACTTCGTGCACGCCGAGCAGCCGGACGCGATCCCTGACAAGTGGTTCACCTTCGAGCCGCCAGCGGGAACCGAGATCATCAAGAACTGACCGGCGCGCCGGCACCGCGCCGTCAGAAGCGCAGGGTGAGCATCACGTCGCTGAGCCCGGCGTCGAGCGTGACGGCGCTCTCCTCGGCTTCGGGCGAGCCTCCCACCGCGTACATGATCAGGCCGGAGAGCAACGACGCGCCCCCCGCGGAGGCGGCGATGATCCCCGCGATGCGGCCCGGCTCGCGGACGTCGGAGGCGTCGGTGAAGCTCGAGGTGACCATGAGCCCACCAAAGCTGATGGCGCCGAGACCGACCACGGTGAACGCCACCCCTCCTTGGCGCACCTTGTCCTCGAGCTCCTCCTCCGAGAGGCCGTCCAACATCCAGACCGCGACGCCCCCCATGAGGGCGCCGGTGCCAAAGGCGCCGACGAGGGAGCCGCCCATCGTGACCCCCCGCCGCTCCGACATCCCCACCATCGCGAAGCCACCGCCGAGCACGCCGGCGCCGAGGCCCGCCGCGAGCGGCCCGGCATAACCCACCCCGCCCGGCTCCGGCGCGGGGGTGCTGGGGGCTGCCGCCAGCGGCTCCTCCGCGCGCGCCTCCGCTGCGCCGAGCGCGAGCGCCGCGCCGAGCACCCACGCGCCCGGGCTGCGGCTGCGCGCCCCGGCAGCGTCGAATCGGCGGTAGCGACTCACGAGCGCCAACGTACCGCGCTCGGGCGCCGAGCACCATGCTCCGAGAGCCCATCCGTCGTATGAGGCAGCCGTGGTGTCCCCTCAGCTCATGGAGCTCTGGCCGGCGTGGGATCCGGCGCGCGTCCTGTTCGAGGACGAGGCCCTCCTGGTCCTCGACAAGCCGGTGGGCGCGAGCTGCCACCCTACCGCCGACCCCGACCAGACCCACGTGCGCGAACGGCTCGCCGCGTGGCGCCCCGGCGAGCGCTACTGGCTCGCCCAGACGATGGACGCCGAGCTCTCCGGCGTGCTCCTCTTCGCCAAGCAGAAGCACGCGAGTCGCGCCCTCGCCGCCCAGCTCGAGCAGGGCGTGCCCAAGACGCACCTGGCGGTGGTCACCGAGCGGCGCCGCCCCGCGGGCTGGGAGCTCCGCGTGGTGGAGCGGGGCCTCGAGCGGTCGCTCATCGCGCTCAGCTCGAGGGAGCCCTCTCAGCCCTTGCGCCGGCTCCTCCGCGACGTCTTGGTCGGGGAGGCCGTCCCCGCCCATCGGCTCATGCTCCACCTCGCCGAGGTGCAGCTGTCTCATCCGATCACCGGCGAGCCGTTGCTGCTCCGCGCCCCCATCCCTCCCGCCTTCCGCCACGCCCTCACCGCCCAGGGCGAGCTACCCGCGGACGAGCGAGAGCTCGCTTCGCGCCTCCGCGCCGCGGCCGACCGGCGCTGGGCGGTGGCGACGCCCGACACCGACACCTTCCGGCTCGCGAACAGCGGCGGCGACGATCTCTTCGGCGTGGAGGTAGACCGCTACCGCGACCACGCGGTCGTCGCGCTGCGGAGCGAAGAGGCCATCGAACGACGCGACGCGGTGCTCGACGCCGTGCACGGCCTCGGCTTCGCGGGTGTGTACGTGAAGCTCCGGCGTCCACACGCGAGCGTGCTCGTCGACACGCGCACGGACGAGGTGGCGCCGCGCGAGCCAGCGCGCGGCCGAGCCGCCCCCGACCCCCTCACCGTGCGCGAGCACGGCCTCGTGCTGCGTGCCTCCCTCGGCGACGGGCTGTCGACCGGCGTGTTCCTCGATCAACGACAAGGGCGGCGCTGGGTGCGGGAGCGTGGCGCCGCGACGGTGCTCAACTTGTTCGCCTACCATGGCGCCTTCACGGTGGCGGCGGTGGCCGGCGGGGCGACGCATACCGTTTCCGTCGACGCGTCCCAGGTGGCGCTCGACGCCACGCGACAGAACCTCGCGCTCCTCGAGCAGGACCCGGCACACCACGAGCTCGTCAAGGCCGACGCCTTCGGGTGGCTCCGCGGCGCGGCCAAGCGGGGTCGGCGCTTCGCGTTGGTGGTGCTCGATCCGCCGAGCTTCTCCACCACCAAGCGCTCGACGTTTCGCGCGAACCGAGACTATCGCGCGCTCGCCGCACTCGCCCTCCGCTGCGTCGCTCCAGGAGGCGCGCTGCTTGCGTGCACCAACCATCGCGGTATCGTGCGCGACAAGCTGATGAGCGAGCTACTGGGCGCTGCCCAAGATGTCGAGGTATCCGTGAGAGGTCTCACCCCCCTGGCCGACCCTGTCGACTTCCCTCCCGAGCCGGGTGATCCGTGCCACCTGAAGCGCGTGGTGCTGGAGGTGGCATGAGCCTCACGAAGCTGATGTTCGTGACCACGACCTATCGCTACCTCGAGAGCGCGTTCCTCAGCGCCGGGGGCTTCGACCGCGGGAGCGTCGAGCAGAAGACCTTCCCCGACGGCGAGATCTACCGTCGGCTGGTCGACGACCCGTGGGGGCGCGACGTGGTGCTCCTCGGCGGCACGCCTTCCGACGCGGACTGGCTCGAGGTGTACGATCTCGGCTGCGCGATCTCCCGCGCCGGGGCCCGCTCGCTCTCCATCATCATGCCCTACTTCGGCTACTCCACCATGGAGCGGGCAGTGAAGCTCGGCGAGGTGGTCACCGCCAAGACTCGCGCCCGGCTCATCTCCGCGATCCCTCCCTGCGAGGGTGGCACCCGCACGTTCCTGTTCGATCTGCACACGGACGGGATCGAGTTCTACTTCAGCGACTCCCACGTCACCCACCACGTCTACGGGTCGCCGGTGATCACTCAGACCATCGAGCAGATCGTGGGCGGCCGCCCCTACGTCCTCGGCGCCACCGACGCGGGCCGCGCCAAATGGGTGGAGAGTCTCGCTCGGCGTCTCGGATGCGAGCCTGCGTTCGTCTACAAGCGTCGCGACACGCAGAGCGGCGACCTCGCGGTCACCGGGATCAACGCCGACGTAGCGGGCCGCGTGGTGGTGATCTACGACGACATGATCCGCACCGGCTCGTCCCTCATTCAAGCCGCCGCGGCCTACGCGACGGCCGGGGCCACCGAGGTGCACGCGGTCGCGAGCCATCTGGTGCTGCCGAACCAGGCCCTCGATCGCATCCTCGGCTCCGGCACGATCAAGAGCGTGAACGGCACCGACTCGCACCCCGCCAGCGCCGGAGTGCGCGCGGCGGGAGGGATCGTGAGCGGCGTCGCCCCGCTCCTGTGCACCGCGATCGCCCGCTCGTAAACGCTCCCGCGCACCGCGCGTCAGCCGCGCTCGGCGATGACACCGAGGTGCACCATGCGCGAGCCCGCACGCGCGGTAGGGTTGACGCTCCGACCGATGATCACGCCCGGCTCCGGCGCTCGGTACTCGCGCACCACGTCGCCCCACACATTGTGGAGGCGCGCGATGAGCTCGTTCTCGGCCACCACCGTCGCCACCTCCGGCAACACGCTGAGCACGCCGCCGCGATCGGTGTGCAGCCAGTACGAGCGACTGCACTCGATCACACGCTCGGCGTCCGTAGAGCTCGAGTCGCGCATCATGCCAAGGTGCTCGAGCGCCTCCTGCAAACCGAGCCGCGCCGTTCGCACCAGGCCGCGCTGAATGCGCTGAGGGTTACCCACCTCGATGGTCAACGAGCAAATCCCGAGCGTCTGCGCGGCGGCGCGGAGGGTGCCATCCGCGCCCGGCGAGTGCACGATGATCTGCGGCGCGATGAGACGCGCGAGACGCGCCGTCCGCTCGTCGCTCATGTCGGCGCGAATGTAGAGCGAGTTCTCGCGCCCGCTGCTCGCAGTGTGGAGATCGAAGAGGTAGTCGAACGTGCGCACGATGCGGTCCATGAACCGGTGGGCGTAAAGCGCCGACTCGTTGCCGTCCGGCTTGCCAGGCATGATCCGATTCAGATCCACGCCATCTTCGAACTCGCGCTGGTGCCGCAGATACCCCGGGAGATTGACGATGGGCACCGCCACCAGGGTCCCGCCGAGGAGCCCGTCCTTCATCACCTGCGCGATGAGCTTGTGGATCACCAGGATGCCATTGAGCTCGTTGCCGTGGATCGCCGCCGTGACGCCCACCACCGGCCCCGGCTTACCGCTCCGCACCACGATCACCGGCGCGAGCGTCTCGTTGCCGGTGGCGTTCTCGGTGAGCACCACCCGACAGCGATATTCGACACCGAGCGGCACCGCCTCGAGCTCGAGCGCAGACACGATCGGGGGTCGGAGAAACGGCTTCGGGATCATGACAGAACAGTATCCCTAGGTTCGACTCGGCGATCGGGTTTCGTGACCAAACGTCCGAGAAGCAGCTTCAGGCTCGAGCTCCCGCCCCAATCGTCGAAGCGTGCCTCGCTGCCCGGCACGCGGCGCGGGTGCGCTCAGAACGGTGGATCGAGGAACGGCCGATCGGCGCGGGGCTTGGCGACGAAGGTTTCGCACCTCAGGGTCGCGCTGTCGGCCGGCTTCAGCCGTGGGCGTCGCGCCATCGCGGGGCCGAGCTTCATCGGGCGGTGGTAGTCGACAATCCACACCGGACGATCGTCGGCAAAGACGACGGCGGCGGCCCCCGCGTCGACCACCTTCACCCTCTCGATGCGCGCGTCCATCTCCGCGCGAGCCAGCGTGACCGATCCCACTTCTTCGAGGCGCAGCTCGCTCCCCGAGGCGAGCACGTAGAGGTGCTCGCTGCTCGACGCCGAGTGGAGTCCGAACCAGAGGCCTCCGCTCAGGTTTACCGCCGCTACCTCGAGCCCGATGCGCGCAAGCTCGTGGTCTTCGCTCGACACCACGTGCTCGAACTGATCGAAGTATTCCTTGCCCGGATCGGGCACGAGCGTCACCGAGCGAGTTGTCAGGTTGGGCGCTCGCGTAGACGGATGCAGCTCGTACACGAACTGGATCACGCCATCGTCCCACGTGAGCTCGTCGGGCGGACCGTGGAAGAACGGTTGCCGCGCGTGAAAGAGCGGCAGGCCCGCGCCGTAGGCGTAGAGGCTCGTGTCCCGTGGCGCCACGAGAAGGCCGGGCTCGAGCTCCCCCGGCTCGGTGACTACGGTCACCCGACGCAGGCGTCCCGTCACCTCCCCCTCGTGAGCCACCTCCTCGCCCGCCAGAAAGAGGATCACGTCCTCGTCGGTGCGCACCTCGGGCTGTACCCGCAGGCTCGTCTGGGCCAACACCACAAGGCCCGCTCCCGCGACCGCGCCCATCCCCAGCCGCAGCAGCTTGCTCATACCCCGAGGCGCCGCCGCCCGGTCGTCCCACCACATCCACGTGGCGAAGAGGAGATCCGTCATGAAGATCCCGCTCCCCACCGGCGCGAGGAGCCCCCCCACGTCGGAGATCGCGCCCGCCACCCCCGCGGCGAGGAGCACGAAGAACGTGCCTGCGATCGAGCCCACGAGGTAGGTGACGAGGAAGAGCACCACCGCTCCGCCGAGAAACTCCACCACCACGTCCTTCAAGCGCTTCGCATCCCGCACGATGTAGTGCCGCGCGATCACGAAAGGCAGCACCGCGGGCACGACGAGCGCAGCCATCGCGACGGCGTCGGTGGCCATCGCCGCGAAGATCCCGGGCCACATGCCGTACTCGCCGTCCTCGAGGCTCTCGATGAGCCAGTAGGGCCGCACGAAGGTCTCGTGCCCGGCGACGAACGCCAGAAAGACGCGGGTCGGCGCCACCACGTGCGCCACGACCGCGAAGACCATCACCGCCAGATGCATCACCAGGACGGCGTCCTCGGTCGCATCCACGACCCGAAGGGCGAGCTGACGTCCCCGCGAGAGCCGCTCGACGGGAACGGCCGCGTCCCAACGCCGCTCGCGACGCGTCTGCTTCTGCTGCTTCTCCTCCTTCGTCGTCACCGCGGCTCACTCTAGAACGACACGACCGTTTCGGAACCACCCCGATGTCCAGCCGCCGTCGCTGCGCCGACTCGGGCAGGGCTGCGGTTGTCTCTCGTCGAGGGGGCGCTACTTGCAGCTGAGCGCGTCGACGGTGGTCGCGGTGATCGCCTGCCCCTCGCAGTCCGCCACGGCCTGGAGCTTGTCGGTCTGGCCCGGTGGGATCGTCCCCCGTGCCTTGCCCTTCGCTTCCCCTTCGGTGGTGCTCCCCTCACAGAGGGCGAGGACGACCATCTCGCACGTCACCGCGGTGTCGCAGGCGTTCTTCACCTGGGTGGTGCACATGCCCGCCTCGCAGTCGGCCTCGGCCGTCGCGCAGTCTTTCCCGGTCTCGATGGCCTCGGGCCCGGTCGGGAGCTCGGGCTCGTCGTCGGCCTCGGGCGACGGCGGCGTCGGCGGCGGATCGGGGGGCGGCGTGTTGCTGCACGCCAAGACCACCGCCACCGCGCCCATCGTCGCCCATCGCTCGCGCATGCCCCACGTTTTGGCCCATCCCCTCCTGCCACGCAAGTTTCCGCACGTCGCGGCCTCGATGCTCCGAGCTTCGCGCACGTGCCGCCCCGCGCGACGGTCCACGCGAGGCCCGACCCGAGCGACACGACCATCGTCGCGCCCGCGGCCCACCACTCCTCACGACGTAGCGATGGTGCGCCGCCCCGAGTGCACGTGGAGCACGCTCTCCTCGGCCGGCACGCCGAGGCGCACCGGGAAGCCGTAGTGGCCGGTTCCGCGATGCACGTAGAGACGATCGGTCCCACGGCCCCAGAAGCCGTGGTCCGGCGAGCTGGTGAAGAGGCGCATGAACGTGTACGGCAACCCCGCGCTCACGAGGCCCACCTGGCCCCCGTGGGTGTGACCGCTGAGGACGAGGTCGCCCTCCCCTTCGGGCAGCACCGCGAAGGCCCCCGGATCATGGAGCAACACCACGCGCAGAGCCCCCGGCTCGCGCGGGTGCTCACGGCACACCCGCTCGAGGTGCTCGGCGCGGCGCCGCCAGCGAAAATCGACGCCCACGATCTGCACCCTGCCCGCGGGAGTGTCGACGCTGACGGCTTCGTCGACGAGCAGCCTCGCCCCGACCGCACCGAGCGCTCGCCGCACCGTGTCCGGCGCCTCGAGATCGTGGTTGCCGACGCACGCGAACACGCGGCCCGGGAGCGCGCGCAGCGGCTCCAGGGCGTGGGTGAGCACCGCCGGATCGCTCTGCGACTCCATCGTGAGAAAGTCGCCGGTAAGCATCACCAGATCCGGCGCCGCGGCCACCGCCCGGGCAGTGATGTCACGGAGCCGCGCCGCCGACATGAAGGGCCCGAGGTGGGTGTCGGTGAGCTGCGCGATGCGGAGCGGCCGCTCGGCGCGTTGCTCACCGGGCGTCACGCGGGCGAGCCCCCTCACGGCTGCGACGTCGGCCACGACGAGATCGACGCGCTCGAGGGGGCGGCGTCGCCAAGACTGCACCATGCCCAACAGCGCGAGGGCGTAGGGGAACCACAACGCGCCTGGCTCGAAGCCGAGCCCGAAGGCGATGGCGAGGGGGAAGCTCATGAACGTTCCCCCCTGGAAGAACGCGTCGGGCCAGCTCACGAGGAGCCGATAGGCGAGCGAGCGCATCCGTGGCCGCACCAGCATCGCCGACTGGACGAACACGGCCGTGTGCCCGTAGAGGAAGAGGGGCCACAGGCTCCCTACGCGCGACCACAAAGCGTGCGCCACCAGGCAGTGGATGGCGAGCAAGATGCCTCGCGCCAGCGCGTAGGTCCGACTGCGCAACGTGGCTCCGAGCACCACCACCGCGAGCCAGGCGACCCCCGAGCCGAGCGCGAAGAGGCTCGCGCTCGGCGGAGCGGCATCCCAGGGCATCGGCGGCACGGCAGCGCGGAGCGGTCGTCAGCGGACCACGAAGTTGATGATGCGCCCCGGCACGAAGATGAACTTCTTCACCTCTTTGCCCTCGACGTGCTTGCTCACGTTGGCCACCTCCATCGCCGCGGCGCGGGCCACGTCGGCGGTAGCGTCGCGGGGGATGAGCACGGTGCCGCGCGTCTTGCCGTTCACCTGTACCCCCATCTCGATCGTATCGTCGACGCAGAGGGCCTCTTCGTAAAGGGGCCATGGGTGGTGCGCCAGGCTCTCCTCGTGGCCGAGCCGACGCCACAGCTCCTCGCCGAGGTGAGGTGCGAACGGCGACACGAGGAGCGTGAGCGTCTCGGCCGCCTCGCGCGGCACGGGGTCTTGGCTCATGAGGTGGTTGGTGAGCTCCATCATCGCCGCGATGGCGGTGTTGAAGCGCATCGCCTCGATGCCCTCGCTCACCTTCTTGATGGTCTTGTGCACCACCCGCTTCGTATCCTCGGCGATCGCGTCCGTCGCTCTGCGCGTGCACACGTTGAAGGCGCGGTCGCGGAATCGCGCCACGCCGGCGATCTGCGAGGTCTGCCACGGCTTCACCGCCTCGAGCGGCCCCATGAACATCTCGTACAGGCGCAGCACGTCGGCCCCGTGCTCACGGACCACGTCGTCGGGGTTGACCACGTTGCCGCGGCTCTTGCTCATCTTCTCGCCGTCTTCGCCGAGGATCATCCCTTGATGCACGAGCTTCTGGAACGGCTCGACGTCCTTCACGTGGCCCGCGTCGTAGAGCACCTTGTGCCAGAACCGCGCGTAGAGCAGGTGAAGCACCGCGTGCTCGGCGCCGCCCACGTAGAGATCCACTGGCATCCACTTCTGATCGGCTGCCTTCGACCAGCCCGCGTCTTGGTTCTTGGGGTCGAGGAAGCGCAGGTAGTACCAACAGGAGCCCGCCCACTGGGGCATGGTGTTGGTCTCGCGCGCATACCACGCGCCGTCTTTTTGAAAGAAGCGCCAATCGTGTGCCCGCGCCAACACCCCTGCCGGATCGTCCCCGGGGGAGAAGTTCGAGAGCTCGGGGAGCGAGAGCGGCAGCTCCGACGGGTCGACCGCGATGGGCTGGTCGTAGTGGATCTGGTGCGGATCTCCCTTGCGCGGGTCGCCGCTCGTGGTGACCGGGAAGTAGATGGGGATGGGCTCGCCCCAGTAGCGCTGACGCGAGAACACCCAGTCGCGCAGCCGGTATTGCACGCGGCCGGCGCCGAGGCCTTGGTCCTCGAGCCAGGCGATGATCTTCTGCTTGGCCTCCGGCGGCTCGAGCCCGTCGAGGAACCCGGAGTTCACGAGCTTCCCCGACGCGTGATCGGTGAAGGCTGCGACCTTCACGTCGCCGCCCTTCACCACCTCGACGATGGGCAGCGAGAACTTCGTGGCGAACTCCCAGTCGCGCTCATCGTGGCCGGGCACCGCCATGATGGCGCCGGTGCCGTACGACATGAGCACGTAGTCGGCCACCCAGATGGGCACCGGCTGGCCGGTGACCGGGTTGATGGCGAACGCGCCGGTGAACACTCCGGTCTTCTCTTTCGTCTGCGCCACCCGGTCTCGATCGGCGCGGTGGCGGACCGCCTCGACGTAGGCGCTCACCGCCGCCTTCTGGCTCTCGCTGGTGATGCGCGCCACGAGCGGATGCTCCGGCGCGAGCACGCAGTAGGTGGCACCGAACAGCGTGTCGGGCCGCGTGGTGAACACGTCGAAGGACAGGTCGGCGTGGTCCTTCACGGCGAACCGTGCCTCCGCCCCCACGCTCCGCCCGATCCACTCGCGTTGCATCGCGAGGGTGCCCTCGGGCCAGTCGAGGCCTTCGAGATCTTTCTCGAGGCGATCCGCGTAAGCGGTGATCTTCAACATCCACTGTCGCAGCGGGCGTCGCTCGACGGGGTACCCCCCCCGCTCGCTCTTGCCGTCGATCACCTCCTCGTTGGCCAGCACGGTGCCGAGGTTGGGGCACCAGTTCACCGTCACCTCGTCCTGGTAGGCGAGGCCGCGCTCGAAGAGCACGAGGAAGATCCACTGCGTCCAGCGCACGTAGTCGAGATCGGTGGTCGCGAGCTCGCGGCTCCAGTCGTAGCTGAAGCCGAGCATCTTCAGCTGTCGCTTGAACGTCTCGATGTTCTTGCCGGTGGTGACGGCGGGGTGGGTGCCGGTCTGCACCGCGTGTTGCTCGGCGGGGAGGCCGAACGCGTCCCAGCCCATCGGGTGCAGGATGTCGTCGCCCTTCATGCGCCAGTAGCGGCACACGATGTCGGTGGCGGTGTAGCCCTCGGGGTGGCCGACGTGCAGCCCAGCGCCCGATGGATAAGGGAACATGTCGAGCACGTAGCGCTTGTTTCGACCCTCGCGGTCTCGCGTGGCGAAGGTGTCGTGGGCGTCCCAATACGCCTGCCAGCGGGGCTCTACCTCGGCGTGGTCGTAGCGCTTGTCGTCGCGGTTGTCGTCCTCTCGGCTCTCGCTGCTCGTCGCACTCATCGCCGCCGAGTCGTAGCACCTTCTTGGCTCGTCTTGGCCCCTCATGTCATGTTGGCAAGCCATGCACGTGCACCTCATCGCGGTCGCCGGAACCGGCATGGGTTCACTCGCCGGACTGCTCAAGGCGGCGGGCCACGACGTGTCCGGCTCCGACGTCGCGTTCTACCCGCCGATGGGTCCTGCCCTCGAGCGCTGGGGCATTCGCCTCATGACGGGCTTCGCTGCAGCGCACCTCGCACCGGCCCCGGATCTGGTGGTGGTCGGCAACGTATGCCGCCCCGACAACCCCGAAGCGCGCGCCGCGATCGACGGCGGCCTAGCGGTGACCACCATGGTCGGCGCCCTCGCCGAGCACGTGCTCCCCGGCACCGCGCCCCTCGTCGTCGCGGGCACACACGGCAAGACCACCACCAGCGCGCTCGCAGCGTGGGTGCTCACGCACGCGGGCCTGTCCCCCGGCTACCTCATCGGCGGGCTGCCCAAGAACCTGTCCACGAGCTTCGCCCTCGGCGCCGCGCAGAGCCGCCGCCTCCCCCTCGCCGGCGACGCAAAACCCTCGACGCGGCGACCGCCGTTCGTGATCGAAGGCGACGAGTACGACACCGCCTTCTTCGAGAAGACGCCGAAGTTCTGGCACTACGCACCGGAGGTCGCCATCGTCACCTCCATCGAGCACGACCACGTCGACATCTATCCCGACGAGGCCTCGTACCTCGCCGCCTTCGCCGGCTTCATCGAGCGCGTCCCAGCGCATGGCCTGGTGGTGGCTCACGCCGGCGACGCCACCGTGGTGCGGCTGGTGAAGGCGCACGCGCGGGCGCCGGTCGCGTGGTACGGCCTCGACGACGAGGACCTCCACGACTGCCCCCCTCACTGGCTCGGCTCGCTCGCCACAGAGGACGAGAGCTTGCAGACGTTCGACCTGTTCCTCGGCGGCATGGCCGGGGGACGCGTCGCGCTCCCCATGTCGGGCCGCCACAACGCGCTCAACGCGCTCGCCGCGATGGCCGCCTGCTGCCAGGGATACGGGGTGACGGCGCGCGACGCGACGGCCGCGCTCACTGCATTCCGCGGTGTCGCTCGGCGCCAGGATCTCCTCGGGGAGATCGACGGCGTGCGCGTCTACGACGACTTCGCGCATCACCCGACCGCGGTGCGCGAGACGCTCCAGGGTCTGCGGCGACGCCACCCGACGGGGTCCCTCTGGGCCATCTACGAGCCGCGCACCGCCACCGCCTGCCGCTCGCTGCACCAATCCGCCTACCTCGACGCCTTTGGCGCCGCGGACCGCGTGGTGTTTCCCCCGCTCGGCCGCTCCAACATCCCCGAGGCGGAACGCCTCGATCTCGACACCCTCGTGCGCGAGCTCCGCGAACGCGCGGTGCACGCCGAGCGCGCGGAGAGCATCGAGGCCATCGTGAGCGCGGTGGCCCGGGAGGCGCGCCCCGGCGACACCGTAGCCCTGCTCTCCAACGGGGCCTTCGGCGGCATCCACGACGCGCTCCTCGCCGCCCTCCGCGAGCGCGCCCTCCACGAGCGCGCAGAGCGACCGCGGGCCGAGCGCTGAGGTCGCCCGCCGCTCGTCCCGCCTCCGCAGACGACGCGACCAAGCGACCGTCACGGCCGGCAGCAGGGGTCGGCGCAAAAAAAAGGGCCGAGAAGCTCGGCCCAACCGTTCCTTACCACCGTGATCGTTGGTGAGTGACCTGAACCCCTAGCATCACGCTAGGTGGGACGCTTGGCACCGCTTTAGGCACTCCGGAGAACTATTCCGGCTTGCACACCACGGGAACGCTCGCGCCCCTGGTTCGTCAATTACTCGGGATTCATTAGTCAACACCTGACGGACCTCGGTAGAGGGAACACGTTCATCATAGCACCCCGGCTGCGGGGCGGAGGGAGAAGCGTCACGCGCGGCCAGGGCCTTTCGACCACAGCGGTGGGGGAAAGCTGCAGGGACGCAGCAAACGCGAGGTGGGGGCGGCGGGGGCGACGTCGGCCGCGGCACCCCCGTCGACCCAATCGCGCGCTCGTCGAACACGTAACCGTTTCTTCCGCCGTGAGGTTCCGCTACTTTTCCGGCCGCATGTCGACGACAACTCACGGTCGGCGGAGAGCGCTCTTCATCGGACTCGTGCTCGCGCCCTTGGCGGCGGCCGGTTCGATGCTGGCCATCGCCGACGCACAGGAAACCCAGACCAAGGTCGCCATCAAGGGACGGGTCGAGGGCGGCGGACAGCTGTTCAACCCCGTGTGGGTAGAAGCGTCGGACCCCCAGAATCACCGCTACACGTTTCGCCAGCGCTCCACCACCGTGGGCGCGGACGCGCGACGACTCTCCGCATACCTCCCGAAGGAGCTCGCGGTGGTCGCGCTCGGCGCCGGCGCGAGCGCGGGCAGCACCCCGGTGCAGGTGCACGTGAGCGGTGGCCGCACGACCCCGGTCACCATCGTGGTCCCGAGCGGACAGCAGATTCAGTTCGTGAACGCCGACCCGTTCCCACACCGGCTCTACGAGACCAAGGGCGTCAAAGACGGCCTCGCGCCAGAGACCACCAAACCTCAGGGCCAGCGGGTGTGGAAGCCCCCCGCCGACGGGGTGTACGAGATCCGCGACGAGCTCTTCCCGAGCGTGCGCTCGTGGGTGGTGGTCGAACCGAAGGCGGTGGCCGTGGGCCGCGTCGACTTCAAGAACGAGTTCCACGTGAGCGGGCTGTTGCCGGGTGAGTACGTGCTCCAGGGCTACCACGCCGGCCAGAAGGTGGGCGACCCGCTCAAGATCGAGGTGCGAGGAGCGCCCGACACCCAGGACGTGCGCGATCCGCTCGTCGTCGCCAAGTCGGCAGGAAAGCCCGACGACAAGGACGACGACGACGACGCCGCCAAGGATCAGAAGGCCCCGTAGGAACATCTCGTGCTGCTGTCTCGCTTCTTCTACGTGATTCTCGCGGCCGCCCTCGGAGGCGCGCTGTTCCTCCTCTACCTCGCCACGGCGGTGGGCAACCGCACCTCGACCGCTACCGCGGAGCGCCTGCTCACGTCGGCCGGCTCGGCGGTGAACTGGTACCTCACCGACGACGCCCGTCGCCGCGCCGCGGCGCTCGTGGGGCTCACCGTGAACCCGGCGGTGCAGAAAGGGCTCTCCGAGGCCAACGGCAAGGAGAGCCTCAAGGATCTCAAGCCCGAGCTCCGGCAAGACATGAAGGACCGCCTCGCCAAGTTCCGACAGAACATGGCGAGCAGGGGGCTGGTGTTCGACGCAGTGTGGGCGATCGACGTCCACGGTCGCGTGGTCGCCAGCGAGAACTTCGAGCGCGGGACGAGCTCCGAGCACTTCGAGATGGGAGGCTACGCGGTCGTGGCCGACGCCATTCACGGCTGGATTCGCGACGACGCGTGGGTGCTCGACGGCCAAATCTACCGCGTGGTCGCGCACCCGGTGGAGGTGAACGTCGACGGCGCGCCCATCGGCGCCATCGTCGCCGCCAAGATCGTCGACGCGCAGTTCGCGCAGTCGATCTCCGACCGGACGAACGCGGCGGTGGCGTTCTTCGCCCACGGCTCGCGGGTGGCCACCGGTGCCCAGGCCGACTTCGACAAGGCCCTGCTCGAGGTGACCGCGCAGGATCTGGAGAAGGCGCGTCAGGATCCGAACTTCGAGGACAAGGGCATCACCGAGCCGATGATCCTGCGCGAGAACGCGGGCCACGACGTGATGGTGATGTTCAACCGCCTCGCCGGTGAGGCGTGGGACCTCAACAGCGGCTACGTGGTGGGCCACCGCCAGGCGAAGGTCCGCACCCCCTTCGAGTTCCAGAACCTCGCCGATCAGAACGACAAGGACTCGGTGCCGCTGTGGTTGCTCGGCGCGGTGGTAGGGGGGAGCATCTTCATCGGGCTCCTGCTCAGCCTCCTCGAGCACACCCTGCCCCTCGCTCGGTTCCGGCGGGCGGTGGCCGAGCTCGCCGACAAACGCAGCGACACGGACGTGCTCAAGCCCTCCACCTTCCGCGGCGTGTTCAAAGGGATCGCGCGCGACATCAACGACTCGCTCGACAAGGTGGCGGCCAAGGCGGGCATCGATCGCGGGCCCGCGGATCTCGAGTCGGTGCTCGGCCCCCTCCCCGCCCAACCTCAAATGAGCGCCTTCTCGGTGCCGAAGTCGGGGGAGGTGCCCGCGTCGGCGCCAGGCTCCGGCGGCCGCACGGTGCCGAAGCCGGTGCCGCAGAAGCCGCTCCCGCAGCCCAAGCGCTCGGCGCCGAGAGCCCCGAAGCCATCGTCCGACGACGACGCCGCGCTCGACGACGACGCGCCGAGGTCGGACGAGGACGCGCCGATCTCGTCGAAGAACGACGGCCTCCCCGACGCGGCCGCCTTCGGAGCGGCCCTCCGCGGCGACTCCCCGCCCCCGGCGCCCGCGCGCGACGAAGACGACGACGCGCCGACCAAGGTTGCGGCCTTGCCGAAGAACCTGGTGCCCGACCGCCTGCCGCCCGAGTCCGACGACGACGGTGAGGTGGACGAAGAGACGGAGTGGCGCAAGGTGTACGCCGACTTCGTGGCCATGAAGAAGAAATTCGGCGAGCCGACGGACAAGCTCACCTACGAGAAGTTCCGTGGGACCCTTCAGCGCAACAAGGACGCGCTCATCTCCCGGCACAACTGCAAGCGCGTGAAGTTCAAAGTGTACGAGAAGCAAGGGCGCGCCGCGCTCAAGGCTTCACCCGTGAAGTAAACATGACCGAAGTACGCAACGTGATCATCATCGGGTCGGGCCCCGCGGGGCTCACCGCATCCATCTACGCTGCCCGCGCCAACCTGAAGCCGCTGTGCTTCGAAGGGTTCAACGCCGGCGGCCTCATCCCCGGCGGTCAGCTCATGTTCACCACCGACGTGGAGAACTATCCCGGCTTCGTGGAGCCGGTGACGGGGCCGGAGCTCATGACCCGCTTCCGCGGCCAGGCCGAGCGGCAGGGCACCGAGCTCATCACGTCCGACGTGACCAAGGTCGACCTGACCCAGCGGCCGTTCAAGGTGTGGGAGGAGGACAACCTCTACCTGGCCAAGACGGTGATCATCGCCACTGGGGCCCGCGCCAACTACCTCGGGCTCGAGAGCGAAGACAAGCTCAAGAATCGCGGCGTCAGCGCCTGCGCGGTGTGTGACGGCGCCCTGTTCAAGGGCAAGCCGGTGACGGTGGTGGGGGGTGGAGACACCGCGATGGAGGAGGCCACCTACCTCACCGGCCTCTGCCCGGAGGTGACGCTCATCCACCGCCGCGAAGAGTTTCGCGCGTCGAAGGTGATGGTGGAGCGCGCGATGAACAACCCCAAGATCAAGCTCAAGCTGAGCCACGTGGTCAAGGAGGTACGCGACGTGGAGAAGGAGCGCGTCTCCTCCATCGTGCTCGAAGATCTCAAGACCGGCCAGGTGTACGAGCACGCCACCGACGCGCTGTTCCTCGCGATCGGTCACACGCCGTTGACCGATCTGTTCAAGGGCCAGCTCGACACCCATGACAACGGCTACCTCAAGGTGAAGCCGGGCACGACGCAGACGAGCGTGGACGGCGTGTTCGCCGCAGGCGACGTGTCGGACTGGGTGTATCGGCAAGCGGTGACCGCGGCCGGAACCGGTTGCATGGCCGCGCTCGAGGCGGAGCGCTGGCTCGCCGCCAACGATCACTGAGCCGAGACAGGGAGCGCCGTGTCCCCGCCCGATCCAACCCGGCCCGACCCCACCGAGCGCGATCCTCGCGCCGAGCTCCTCGAGCTGGTGAGAGCGACGAGGGCGTGGGTGGAGTGGGTTCACCACAGCGGGGTGGACGAGCTGGCTGCGCTCGGTCGGAGCGACGTGCTGCTCCGCCGCCTCACGGAGGCCCCCAGCCCCCAGCGAGGGGCCGCTGCAGCGCGGCGCTCGGGTGCGTCTTCGCGCGATCCACAGACCAGCGCGCGGCCCCCGGGCGACGCACCGCGGGAAGGTGCCACCCGGGCGCAGGGAGCGCCGCCCCGCGAGGTCGCAGCGCGGGGAGCAGCAACCCCCGCCGCGCCCCCCGATCGAGGCGAGGCGGCCGCGTCCGCCTCGTCCGAAGAGCGGCGCCAGCGGCTCGCGGTGTTGGCCGAAGAGGTGAAGCGCTGCACCAAGTGCCGCCTCCACGCCTCACGCACCCAGACCGCGTTCTCGCGCGGTAGCCCCGACGCCGAGCTCGTGTTCGTCGGAGAGGGGCCGGGGGCGGAGGAAGATCGGCAGGGGCTCCCCTTCGTCGGCGCGGCCGGACAGCTGCTCGACAAGATGATTGGCGCGATGGGATATCACCGGGACGAGGTGTACATCGCCAACGTGGTGAAGTGCCGGCCTCCCCAGAACCGCAAGCCCGAGCCCGACGAGATGGAGGCGTGTATGCCCTACCTCCGCGAGCAGCTCGAGCTGATCGGTCCCAAGGTGATCGTGGCCCTCGGCGCCACCGGTGTCGAGGGGATGCTCGGCTCGCGGGCTGGGGGGATCACGCGGCTGCGAGGCACCTGGAAGCTGTATCGCGGTCGCATCCCCCTGATGCCCACCTTCCATCCCGCCTACCTGCTACGTTCCCCCGAGAAGAAGAGGGACGTGTGGAACGACCTGAAGCAGGTGCTGCACAAGCTCGGCCGGCAAGCTCCGCCGACCAAGAACACCCAGTCATGACCGCGCCGAGCGTTCAGCTCGTGGCCGCGCACCCAGCGCGGCTGCGTGCGCGAGCGCGGCTCCTCTTCTGGGCGCGCACCTCGTTCATCCTCGTGGGGACGATGCCGTGGTGGCTCCCCGTCGCCAAAGCGGCGCTCCCCCTCGGCCTCATCGGCGACGCGCTCGAGCTCCCGTTCATGTTCGTGTGCCACCGCATCGGCGCGCGAACCCTCTCCCTCTTGGGGGAGGCGATGCCGCTCTGCAGCCGTTGCGCCGGGATCTTCACCGGCCTCGCGCTCGGCGCCGCCACCTGCTGGCCGCGGCTCACGGTGGCGCGCGCGCGGTGGTGGCTCGCGGGCGGAGGCGTGTTGATGTTGGCCGACGTGATCACCCAAGACATGGGGGTTCACCCGGTGTGGCACGAGACCCGCCTCGCCACCGGGGCGCTCCTCGGCTGGATCGCTTGCGCAACGCTGATGTCGGCGATCCGCAGCGAAACCTGAAACGCTCCCGAACCGCCGAGTCGAACAGCTCGCACCGACAACGGAGCGCCAGCCCATCACGAGCCAGGGCGCGGAGGGCACCGCCGCGCTTTCGCAGCTCACGAAAAAGAGTGGCCGCGACCCCGACGGCCCTCGGGGACCGCTCGCCCACGCGGCCCGCTCTGCCGAGCCTCGCCGGACCGCGCCTCGAGGGGCCCCGCGAGGCAATGTCGGTCGGACCTTCAGTTCGCGCCGAGCACCTTGCGATCACGCCCGCCGAGGGCGGTGCACTCGATCACCTCACCCTTCGTCGCGTGGGTTGCGCAGTCGGAGTACACCTGCTGGGCCTCGTTGTACCGCCCCAGATCCTGGAGCGCCGACCCCAAACAGCGGTAACCGAACGCGCTGTCCGGCTTCTTCTCGATCAGCTTCTTGGCGAAGACGATCGCTTCGTCGAACTTGCGCTCGGTCAACAGCTCCACCGTCTTCTTCTCGAGATCGTCGAGGTCGTCCGGCAAGCTCGAGGTGATGTCGGCCACGGGCTCCGCTCCCGCCTCCGGGGCGGCAGCCTCCTGCCCCTCGGCCGGCTTGGCGGCCTCGGTGGGCGCTGAGCCCTCGGTTGCGCCCTCTCTCGCGAGCGGCGCCGCCTCCTGCTTTCCCCCTGCCGAGGTGGCGTTGTTCTGCAGCGCCGATTTCGTCACCAGGCCGGCGACCAACAGGGCGGCCGCGACCAACCCGACGCCCACGCCACGACGGAGGCTGCGCCGGCGTTGGGCCTCGGCCGGCGACAGCAGCGCGGCCTCGAGCGACTCCGAAGAGCTCGGCGCGACCTCGTCTACCACCGGCGCGAGCGTCGCCTCGGTCTGACGGAAGGAGCTCTCCGACCGGGTCTCCTCGTCGTCGTGCGATGCCGCCTCGAGCGCGTCGTCGTCGAAGTCGTCGTCGTCGAAGTCGTCGTCTTCGTCGGCATCGACCACGTTCACCGCGCTGGGCGTGGGGCGCGACGGGCGAGGGCCGGCGTGGGACACCAAGGTGGTCGCGTTCGGATCGGGCTCGCGGAGCTCGTCTTCTTCGAGCTCGTCTCGGTGCTCCTCGTCCCCGACCTCGTCGTCTCCTTCGAGCTCGTCGGCGGCTCGGTGCTCCTCGTCTCCGAGCTCGTCGTCGTCGCCAGCTCCAAAATCGAGAGAGGGGGCCGGGGGGCGCGAGAAGGCGGAGGCGCGCGCCACCGGAACCGACGGGTGGGAGGCCACGGCCGCTGGCTCGAGGGCGTCCTCGGGCGAGCGCGCCGCAGCGGCGGCCTCAGCGTCGGCCCGAGCGTCGGCCCGAGCGTCTTCTTCGAGCTCGTCGCCGCCGAAATCGTCACCGCCAAACAAGTCGAGGTTCGGCGCTGCGGGGCGCGAGAAGCGCGCGGTCGGGGCCTCGGGCGCGTCGTCGGTGCTCGCGCCGGGGATGGGCTTGGTCAGGCGGCGGGTGTCGGGCGTGTCGACCGGCTGGGACTCTGGCGTTGTATCGACGAGCGCGACCTCGTCGTCCTCGGGCGGACGAGCTGACGGCGCCTCCGAAGCTCTCGCGCGCAGACTGCGTCCGCGCCGCACGGCGCGACTCGCCACCCTCACTCTTGTTGCCATGTTGACTTGCCTCCGCTCCATCGTCCTCTGTGCGCCTGATGTCCCCCAGAAACCTTACGGGCCCCAGAAACCTTACGGGCCCCAGAAACCTTACGGGCCCCAGAAACCCGGGAGCGTTGCGTCCGAATCACCCGTCTGCCCGACGGGAGGGTGCCCGAGAATATTGATTCACGTTTCGGGCCAGACCGTTCCAATTGTGATTTCGGCACCTTGGTTCAGACCATCCCGGGGCGTCCCTGTGTCAGCGTGCGCCAGCTATCGCTCCATGTGACAGATCGCACGGGGACCGAGCGACCGTTCGTGCGGAGGAGTGTAGCACCCCGACGCACAGCCGGTGTAACCGATTGGCGCGTTTTCCTGGCGCGAGGGCGCCCGCGCGCCGGGTCGTCGCGGTCGCAGCGCTCGCGCGCGCCTCATTTCTTGCCGAGCAGGAGCGTCGCGCCCGAGGCCGCGTCGACCTCTCGACAGAACTGCCTGAACGCGGCGTACTCGCTCGGCTTCACGCGCGAGCTCGACAGGAGCAAGGTGGACGACACCGTGAGCTTCCCGCCGTCGTTGCTCGTGGTCTGCACGTACGAGCCGAAGGGCGTCTCGATCTTCACCTGCTTGGGCATCGAGGTGGCGACCATGTCCTTCGGCAACGTCACCGTCCACACCTCGTGATGCGCTCGCTGGGGCCCCACCATCACGTCGTGGTTGCGCTTGCCCATCGTCGCGAAGGTGGCCACGAGGTTCCAGGTGGGACCCACCGGCACCACCAGGCTCGCCCCCTTCTTGCTCACGCTCGCGGTCCCCGCCACCGTGAGGCGCACCGGTGTCTCCACGTCCTCCACCCCGGCCACGGAGAGGCCTCTCACGCCCGGGTGAAGCTCCACCGGTCCGAGCGCGGCGGCGAGGTCCGACGCCACGCGCTCACGCCGGGAGGCCTCCGCGTGGTACCGCGCGCGCCAGCTCGCGGCGTCCACCCCCTGCGTCTCGGCGTGTCCTTTGAACACGGTCTCGCCGTTGGATTTGATCGACAGCTCGAAGATGCGCTCCTCGCGCGACTTGGCGGCGGGAGGCTCGGGCAGGGTGACGAGCTTGCCCTTGCCCTCGCTGATGCGAAGGCCGATCGCGGAGCGATCCATGCTCGGCAGCTCGCCGGTGCCCGTGCCCTCCGCCGTGCCGTCGAGATAGAGATCGAGCGAGGGGATGTACGCGATGGCGTGATCGAATGGCTCGAGGCTCGCGGTGCTCGTGTCGAAGCCGCCCCGGAGGCCCGTGCGCAGGATCACCAGCTCGGCGTCGATGCCGAGCTCGGAGAGCATCGAGACGAGGAGCGTCGCCTTGTCCTTGCAGTCGCCCCAGCCGCGCGCGAGCGTGAGCGCAGCGCGCCGCGGTCGGATCCCCTCGATGCCGAACTCGAGCGCCACGTAGCGCGTCTCGTTGGCCACGTAGCGGTACACCGCCGCCACCTTCTCCCGCTCCGTCGTGAGCCCGGTGGTGAGCTTCCGCGCCAGCTTGCGCACGTCGTCGTCGACGTCGATCTTGTCGCGGGCGAGCGACCAGTACCACGAGCCAGCCTCCTCCCAGCTCGCGAAGGTCGACACGTGCACGTGGGCGAGGAGCTCGCCGAGCTGCGGCATGCGCGGCTCCACCGCCAGGGGGGGCACGTCGGTCGCGACGAAGCGGGTGATGCGCTGGTCGCCCTTGTCGAGCACCGTCTTGGTCAGCGCCTTGGCGGCCACCGAGCCAGCGGGTCCCACCGACATGGTCAGCTTCTTCGCCTTGGGCGCGATCAGCACGTACTCCGCGTGGGCGATGGGCTCGGTCGACTGCATGTACGCCACCTCCCCGAAGTAGTCCGACTTCTCGTTGCGAACCGACACGTCGTCGATGCGGTACGATAGCTCCACCACGTCGCCTGGGTTGAGCTTCGGGAACTGCACCACGTACTGCCGCTGAAGCGTGTACATGTTGATCGACGGGTCGTTGACGGGGCCTTCCTGGCTGTCGATGGCCTCGTCGACCCGCCCGTCGGCGCGATAGACCCGCGCGGCGCGGACGGTCACGATCTGCCGATCCGCGTGGTACACGAAGGCGTAGTGGCGAGCGCTCGTGGCCGCCTGCTGACTGAGCGGCTGAAACACCACCTGGTGAAAGTGGCTGGCGAGGCCGCTGTCGAAGACGGTGGTCACGCGCAGCGTGTGAAGCGTGCGCAGGCCGTGTTCGTCCTTCTTCACGACGCGCTTGGCGAGAAACTTCTCGGGCGGCCAGGCATACTTCTCGTCGGGGCGCTCGCCTTGGGGGTCCATGTGCTCGACGTAGATGCGCGCGGCCTTGTCCTGCGGCGCGAGCCGCAGCACCTTGCGGAGCTCGGCGAGCTGAAGGTCGCGCTGGCCGAGCCGCCCGTAGAGATCGGACAGCTGGCGGAGGAGCGCCACGTCTTCGGGGGCGATGTTCAGCGCCTCCTTGTAGCGAGCCACCGCGGCCGACGGCTCGCCGAGCGTGAGCTCCGCCTTGGCGATCTCGGTCTGAGCCCACACGCTCGCCGGCTCCACGTCGAGCATCCGGCGCGCCCAGCGACGGGCGCCGGCGGCGTCGCCGCGTGCTGCCGCGAGCTCGAGGTGCATCTTCAGAAAGCCCCCGTCGTCGAACCTCAGCGCCGCGTACCGCGCCTCCACCTCCCGCGCCTCCACGTCGCGCCCGAGCTCGCGCAGCTTGCTCGACAGACCGCGCAGGAGCGCCACCGAGTGAGGAAAGCGCGCGTCGGCCTGCTCGAGGGTGGTGAGGGCGGTTCGGTGGAGGCCGGCGTCCGAGAAGAGATCCACCTTGCCGAGCACCGCCTCGGCGTTGTGCGGCTCCACGGCGAGCACGTCATCGTACAGGGAGATCGCGGTGCGGGGGTTGGGCCCCGCACGTGTCAGCTGCGCCTTGGCAAGCAGGAGCGCCACCTGATCGCGCGCGGTGAAGGGCCCGAGCTTTTCGGCACGCTCGACGAAGGCACGCGCCCCGTTGCGATCCTCCGCGAGGCGGGCGGCGAGGAGCAGGCGGGGCACGGTGGGCTCGGCGTCGGCGGCCCGGCGCGCGTAGTCGCGGGCCTGGTGACTCCCCTCGGCGTCACCGCCGGTGATGAGGAGATACTCCGCGAAGGCGGCGAGCGTGGCCGCGTCGGTCTTGTCCTTCTGCTGCGCGAGCACGCCCTCGAACACCTGGAGCGGCCCGGCCCCCACTCTCGGCGGCGCCTTGGCGACCGGAGCGCTCTTCTGAGCGGCGGCGGCCTCAGTCCCCGCTTCCACGCTCGTGGCGACCTCGGTGCCGCCCGCGCCGATGGGCAACGCCGCGCCGTCGGCCTTGCCCACCCGCAGCGTCAGCGCCGGCGGGCTCTCGTCGGCGCACACCTTCGCAGTGATCCGGTTGTAGCCGGCGTGGGGGGTGACGATCACCGCGCGTCGATCCGCATCGAGCTGGCGGTAGGCGGCGTCCTCGAGCACCAACGCGTCGTTGAAGTAGAGCCTGAACGCGCCGGTGTTGCCCACCCACAGGGAGAGCTGCTTCTCCGTCGACTTCACGTAGGTGGTGGCAAACACACACACGTCGCGGTTCGGTCGCAGGTGTGCCCCGAAGTCGACGTAGCCGTAGCGATGGACGTCGGGAAGCTCGCGCCAACGCACCGCGCGTTCGAGGCCGACGAAGGAGCGGTCGAGCATCACCGGCTGCTCGAGCTCCCCCTCGATGATGTGTTTCGCGCCGAGCCCCGACCGATTGTCGTTGGCGAAGGGTCCCACCATGAGCCAGCGCTTCACGTAGCCGAGCTCGAGCAAGAGCCGGGTCGCTCCCGCGAGATCGCCGCGGCGCCGCCGCGCGTAAGCCTCGAGCACCCCTGCGTAGACCCGCACCGGCGCAGCGAGGCCCTGATCTTCGCGGGCGGCGACGAGCGCGTTCTCCACGTGGTCGGGGTGCGCGTCCTCCCACCGCTGCCAGATCTTGCGCAGCGCCGCGTAGGCGCGGTGCGAGGGTGCCGAGGAGAGCTCGCTCGTCAGCGCGTCGATCTCGGGATCGATGGGTAGCGGAGCCTGGGCGTGGCCGGCACCCGCCGTCGCGAGGACCGCGACCACGATCAACCATCGGGCGAAGCTTTGGGCACGCATCAAGCGTCGGTCTCCTCACTGTCGTCTGCGGAGGCACGGGCGGATGGCGCGTGGCTCTCGCCCCCCGCCTCGGAGCCGACCTGCCCGTCCAAGACGGCCCGTTCTCGCGGTCGCGAGCGCTTTCGCACCACCCCGAAGCCTCGGTACAGCGCGGCGTGCTCGGCCCGCTCCGGGGACAGGTGGTCGCGCACCAGGCCGAGCAGGTCGTCGCCGTCCACCAAATCGAGCGGAGCCGGCGACGCCCCCATGCTGGTCTTGGCCTCGTCGGTGAAGCCTGCGAGCGCGATCATGATGCCTTTCAACGCGCCCATGTCGGCCCGCACGCCCTCTGCGAAGCCGAGCACGTCGACCGAGTCGATCTGGCCGTGAAGCACGGGGGTCGCGTGGAGCAAGATGCGCCCGCCAGAGAGCGGCTTCGGGTCGCGCAGCGTCATCTCGACCACACCGCCGGTCCCCATCGACGAGAACACCGTCTCGAGGCCCAGCGCGCCCACCAGGTCTTCTACCAGGTCCTTGAACTCGTCGCCGGTGATCTCGGGCCGCTCATCGACCGCCTGCCCGACGCCGAGCGGCGCGTTTCGCGGCACGTTCGGTGCGTACCGCGCGATGAAGAGGATCAGGCCAAACCCGACGACGAGCGGGGCCACCATCACGAACAAGGCGAACATCGGATCTCGCGTGGAGCTTAGCCCAAACCGGCCCGGCATGTGCGGCGCCCGGTCGGACGAGCGCGGGCGGCCTTCCTTCGGCACGACGAGGGCAGAACCACCCCCGGTCGGCCCAACCCCGGTAGCCACCCAGGCAGCTACCCAGCGAGCCAACCGGTGAGCAAAAACCGGGTGCGAAACGCGTTGTATCTCCCGGACCGTCGGGATAGAACGACTCCCCATGTCGGGTGCCGGGACGGGGAAAGAAACCGCGGCCCGGTGAGCGATGGACGGAGCCTGGTTGAAAGGCACCGCCTCGATGGTCTAGTGTGATGGATCACATCCCTATGCTCAGGTCCGCTGCAGCGCTCGAGGAGCGTCTCGCCGATTCGTTGGATGGTTGCGCGGAGGAGGCATGGTGAGTCCGCAGATGGTCATCTACGAAGAGGAGTTCAACCGCATCCAGAACGAGGTCAACCAGCTCGTCAAGGCGGCCAACGCGCGCGTCGTGTTCGTCGTCGACAAGAACGGGCAGTTGATCGCTGCGAGCGGTGACGTCGACCATCTGGACACGACGTCCCTCGCCTCCCTCACGGCAGGCAACATCGCCGCCACCGGGGGCATGGCCAAGCTCCTCCGCGAGCAGGAGTTTGCCACCCAGTATCACGAGGGGAAGAACCAGCACATTTACATCCAGCTGGTGGGCAATCGAGTTATCCTGGTGATCATTTACGATGCCAAATCGAGCCTGGGACTCGTGCGCCTCCGGGTGCGCAAGACCGTCGAGCAGCTGAACGAGATCTTCGAGTCGCTGAATCGAAAGCCCGATCCGTCAGCGGGGGGATCGCCGTTCGCCGAGATCACGGACGAGGACATCGACAACCTCTTCAACGACTAGTCCCCATTTGAACACCGCGATCGCATTCAACAACGGGACCACGCCTTCACCCAGGTGCCCTGCGCTGGGGCGACTCGGCTTGGTGCAACGCGCCGCCGCGCGCGGTGGCGGTCCGGCCGCTGCAGCCCACCTGCACGCTGACGCCCCGCACTCTCTCCCCTCGCTCCCCTCGCTCTCTCTCCCCTCACCGAGGACGCTCCCCTCACCGAGGACGCTCCCCTCACCAAGGACGCAGCCATGACCTTCATCAACCTCATGGCGAGGGAGATCAACTGCAAGATCGTCTATTACGGTCCCGGCCTCTGCGGCAAGACGACGAACCTCCAGCTCATCTACGACCTGACGAAGCCGGACGCGAAGGGCAAGATGGTGTCGCTTGCGACCGAGACGGATCGGACGCTGTTCTTCGACTTCCTCCCCCTCGAGCTCGGTGAGATCCGCGGGTTCAAGACGCGGTTCCACCTCTACACCGTGCCTGGGCAGGTGTTCTACGACGCCAGCCGCAAGCTGATCCTCAAGGGCGTGGATGGCTGTGTGTTCGTTGCCGACTCGCAGATCGCGCGTGTCGACGCCAACGAAGAGTCGCTCGACAACCTCAAGGAGAACCTCGAGGAGTACGGGCTGAGCCTGGATCAGATCCCGTATGTGATTCAGTACAACAAGCGCGATCTGCCCGCGATCATGAGCGTGGAAGAGCTGCGCGCGATGCTCAACCCGAACGGGGTGCCCGATTTCGAAGCCGTCGCGTGCGACGGACGCGGGGTCTTCGAGACCCTGAAGGCGGTCGCTCGCCTCGTGTTCATGGAGCTGAAGAAGGGCGGCGCTGGCGGCGGCGGCCTCCCTGGTGCGCCAGCGGGGGGACTCGGCGGCGCCGGCCGCGGCGGCCCGCCTCCAGGTGGGCTCCCTGGCCGTGGCGGACCGCCCGGCGGCCTCCCCGGCGGTGCACCCGGACGAGGTGGCCCGCCCGGTGGCCCCCCCGGCGGCATCCCCGGCCGCGGTGGCATCGGCGGCGGTGGCGGCGGTGGCATCGGCGGCGGTGGCATCGGCGGCGGTGGCATCGGCGGCGGCGGTTTGGGCCGGCGCCCTCCTCCCCCGCCTCCTCCCCCCGGAAAGAAGCCTCCCTTCGGCGAAGGCGGCACCGGCACCGGCGGCAGCTGACGCACCTCAGCGCAGCGCTCCTCAGGCCAGCGCAGCCCCAGGCCAGCGCAGCGCTCCCGAGGCCGGCGCTCCTCGCCCGGCCCCCGGAACGGAACGCGGCGTCGCGCGCGATCGCCAGGGCACAGCCCCGCTCCGGCGAGCGCCACCTCGCTCGAGGGCCAGGTCGAGGGCCAGGCGGCACAGCGACACGTCCACGCTCGCGGACGAGCGTGGTGCGGGGGGGGGGAGCAAGACCTCGCCCCACCGCGGTGAGGGCGAGCGGCGCGACGCCTACTTCTTGGCGCGCTGGTACACGCGCGCCTGACGCCGGCGGTTCTTCGCCTTGAGCTTCGCGCGGTGGCGAGCGCTCTTGTTGCGATTGGTCTTGCGGGGCTTCTTGTTCGACACGATGTACATGGCGAGCTCCGTTCGGGTCGCGTGTCATATTCAACCTCACCCGACGGCGCAAGAAGATTGGGTGGAGGCGCGCCGATCTGTGCTATCGAGGCCGTCGCTTGCGGGGCCCCTCGGACGCGCTCGTCCAGGACCACCGTCCAGGCGACCTCCCCACGCTCTCTTCAAGGCCCGCGGCGCCGCGCTTCCCACTGATGAAAAAGAACTACGTCCTCGACGCCAACGTTCTTCTCCACGACCCGAACGCCGTCTTCAAGTTCGAAGACAACGACGTGATCATCCCGATCTACGCGATCGAGGAGATCGACAAGTTCAAGCGGGAGAGCACCGAGCGGGGCCGTAACGCCCGCCACATCGCGCGGGTCCTCGACGATCTCCGACCGCAGCAAGGGAGCCTCGCCGATCCCGTCCCCACCCGGAGCGGCGGCACGGTGCGGGTCGCCCTCACCAAGGAGCGCCACGTGCTCCCGGTGGGGCTCGAGACCACGTCGCTCGACCACGCGATCCTCCAGACCGCCATCGACATCCGCGACGCCGACACCGGCAAGCCCACGGTGTTCGTGACCATGGACACGAACCTCCGCATCCGGGCCGACGCGCTCGGGGTCACCTCGCAGACCTACGAGAACCCGCGGGTCCGCGACGACGACATCGAGCAATCGGTGTGCGACGCCAACGTGAGCGCGGCGGCCATCGACAAGTTCTTCGAGGCCGGCGAGATCCCGCTCGAGGGGCCGCAGCTGTTTCCCAACGCGGGCGTGCTCCTGCGCAACGAAGCGGCGAACAACCACACCGCGCTCGCGCGCTACCGCGACGGCAAGGCGCGCGCGCTCCGCGTTCCGCGCGATGGCGTGATGGGCGTGCGCCCCCGCAACAAAGAGCAGTCGATCGCGCTCGATCTGTTGCTCGATGACTCGGTGCGGTTGGTGGCCCTGCTCGGCAAGGCGGGCACCGGCAAGACCCTCCTCGCCCTGGCCGCCGGGCTCCAGCGCACCACCGTCGATCGCTCCTATTCGCGCCTGTTGGTGAGCCGGCCAATCATGCCTCTCGGCCGCGATCTCGGCTTCTTGCCGGGCGACGTGGAGGAGAAGCTCAACCCCTGGATGCAGCCCATCTTCGACAACCTCGAATACATTTTCTCCGGCGGCGGACAGCGGGGCGGCGAGGGGCGGAGCTACCTGCCGCTGGTGGAGAGCGGCATCATCCAGGTGGAGCCCCTCACCTACATTCGCGGCCGCAGCTTGCCGCGCCAGTACCTCATCGTCGACGAAGCGCAGAACCTGACCCCCCACGAGGTGAAGACCATCATCACCCGCTCCGGAGAGGGCACCAAAGTGGTGCTCACCGGCGACCCCCACCAGATCGATCACCCCTACGTCGATCACGCGTCGAACGGGCTCTCGGTGGTGGCTCAGCGCTTCAAGCACGAGGGGATCGCGGGCCACGTCACGCTCAGCAAGGGCGAACGGAGCGAGCTCGCCGAGCTCGCCGCCAACCTGCTCTGATGGCGGCCGAGCGCGGCGCCGCCACGAGCCCCCACCCGCCGCTCCGGGAGCGCGAGGTTGGGCGCATGTTGCGTCACGCGGAGGAGAGGATTCGGGTGATCCACGCGTGCACGCCCAACAACCTCGAGGCCGAGCTCGCGGCGGTGCGCGCTGCCTGGCAACGGAGCGCACCACGAACGCCGCGCTGGTCGTACCCGAAGAACGACGCGGGGCGGTTCGTGGCGCCGCTCGAAGAGCTCGCCCGCGCCCTCGAGCGGCGTGGGCGTCGCAGTCAGATGCTCGCCTCGCGCGCGCTCGAGCTCGCCCTCGAGGCGAGGCTCTGTGCCGCCGTGGGTCGCTCCGAGCTCCGTGAGCTCGCCGCCCAACGGTACGGCGACGGACACGAAGCCGACGCCCTCGCCGAGCGCTGGCGAAAGCTCTGCCCCGCCGAGGAGCGCCGTGAGCACCTGAGCGACGACGCGCGAGACCCCGGCAGCTTGCTCAACATGATGCGGGCGGAGGTGGGCCGCGAGCGCGTCGGCGTCGCGGTCGTGGTGGCGCCGCTCGCCGCCCTCGCCGCGACGGGGCGAGGGGTGATCTTCGTCGCCCGCGGGCGGCGGATGTCGGCCCACGCGGTGCGACGCACCGTGCTGCACGAGGTGCACGGTCACGCCCTCCCCCGGTGGCGCGCGGCGAGCGCACAGGACGTGGTGCTCGACGTGGGGACCGGGGGGGCGTCCGACGACCAGGAGGGCTACGCGCTCGCTCTCGAGGAGCAGGCGGGGTGGCTCGACGACGCACGCAAGCGCGAGCTGGGGCTGCGCCACCTCGCCGCGCGCTCGGTGCGCACGGGGGCGAGCTTCACCGAGACGCTCGCCGCCCTCGTCGACTGGGGTGCCGACCCCGACGAGGCCGCCCGCATCGCGGCGAGGGTGCACCGTGGGGGCGGCCTCGCGCGCGAGGTGGCCTACCTCCCCGCGTTCTTGCGCGTGCGCCCGCTCCTCGGGACGCCCGCGGAGGACGTACTCTCGCGAGGGCGCGTCGCGCTGCGCTTCGCCGCCGGCTGGCGCGGCGACGCCACCTGACCCAGCGCGGGGGGAGAAAACCGTTGCCGAGCCGCCCGGCAATGACGATATCGTGATGAATCCTCATTGGTTCTCGACGTCGGACCAGGAGGCGCTACACCCTCAAGACCGGATCGGGTGATGACAGACGAGCTGGCAACAAACCACGACAACTTCAGGCGCTTGTTCTCTCGTTGGTCGCGGCGCGTGCGCGCTCGTCTGGCCGCGCGGGGGGCGCTGGCCGGGCTCACCGTCGGGCTCACCGCCGGCGTCGGCGGCGCCGCGCTCGCCTGGTACCTCCGCGAGGGGACGCTGCGACCGCTGGCGGCCGCGTTCGGGCTGGTAGGCGCAGGCGTGGGGTTCGCGCTCTCACGCCGGACGCGCTGGAGCGACACCGACGTGGCGCTCTACCTCGATCATCGGCTTCGGGCCGACGAGACCATCGCCACCGCGGTCGATCTCGAGGCGGCCGAGAGCACCTCCCCGGCCCGCGCGCTCGTCATCGAGCAGGCGGCAAGAACCCTCGAGGTTGCGCCGCCGAAGGGGGTGTGGCCGCGCGTGCTCCGCGCCTGGCACGCCCTCGCGCCGATCGCCGCGGGGGCCATCGTGTGGCTGAGCATCACGCAGCTGCCCCCGGCGCCAGCGGCTGCCGCTCCACCTCCGGGCACCGAGATGGTCACCCTCGACGACACCGCTGCGCTCGACAAGGTGATCGACGTGCTCGAGGCGCTCGAGCGGAGCGAGCCCCAGAACCCGCGCCTGAAGGAGCTCCGGGAGCGCGCCGAGAAGCTCCGCGAGGAGCTCAAGAAGGGCATGGAGAAGCGCCAGGCCCAAGAGGAGATCGCGAAGCTCCGGGAAGACATCGCGGCCGAACGGCAGAAGTTCGGGAGCGGCAACTCGCGCCAGGGCCTCGAGGCCGCGCTCAGCCAGCTCAACAAGAACGAGCAGCTGAGAGACGCCGCCGATGCGCTCGGCGATCGCGATCTCACCGCGTTCGACCAAGAGATGGAGCAGCTCGCCAACAAGCTCGAAGCCGAAGACCGCGAGAAGGCACAGAAGGCCCTCGAGGAGGCGGAGAAGGCGGCGCGCGAGCGCGGGGCGCACGACGTGGCCGACGCGCTGAAAGAGCAGCAGAAGCTCATGGCAGAGCGGGCCAAGCGCTCTCAGGCGCTGCGCGACCTCGCCGACGCGATGGGCGAGGGCCTGAGCGAAGAGGGGAAGCGAGCCCTGCGCGACTTCAACGAGTCGGGCGCGCGGGGCGATCAACAGAAGCTCGCCGAAGCGCTGGGCAAGGCCCTCGAGGGGCTGAGCGCGGAAGACCGCGACAAGCTCCGCGAGAAGATGAAGGAGCACGGCCAGAACCTCGATCCCCAGGCGCCTGGCTCACCTTTGTCGCAGGAGCAGCTCGAGCAGATGGAGAAGCAGCTCGGCACGCCCGAGGGGCAGAAGCAGCTAGCGGATCAGCTGAAGCAGTGGGCGCAGCAGCCCCCAGAGAGCGGTGGATCGCAGCAGCAGCAGCAGCTCGGAGAGGCCGAGAGGGGCATGGGCGACGTCATGCCGATGCCGAGCCCCGGTCAGCAGGGCCAAGGGCAACAGGGTCAAGGCCAGCAGGGCCAAGGGCAACAGGGTCAAGGCCAGCAGGGCCAAGGCCAGCAGGGTCAAGGCCAACAGGGCCAAGGCCAGCAGGGCCAAGGCCAGCAGGGTCAAGGCCAACAGGGTCAAGGCCAACAGGGTCAAGGCCAACAGGGTCAAGGCCAACAGGGTCAAG
>CAYOAL010000093.1:0-7139 GCA_964401935.1 uncultured Polyangiaceae bacterium | reverse complement strand
GGCAGGGGCAGGGCCAGGGGCAGGGCCAGGGCCAGGGCCAGGGCCTGAGCATGGGTCCTGGTGCCGGAGGCATCAGTGAAGGCGGCGGCCCCGGCGACCACAAGGGCTTCACCCGACCGCTGAGCGCCGACGAGGTGCGAGCCCGCGCCCGCGCACGCATGAACCCCGGGGCAGCCCAGGGCGGCACCACCGAAGGGCGCGGCGCGGCCCGCGCCGGCGAGACGGCGAACCGTCTCGGCACCGGCTCGCTCGGACGCGTCGGCCCCGGTGAGGTGGGCGACATCGAGCGCAGCGAGGTTCCGCAGGAATATCGGAGCCAGGTCGAGCGCTACTTCAAGCCCTGATGACCCTCGGGCAGGGGTGGGGTAGAACGGAGCCGATGGCGGAGTTCGAGGCCAAGCTCAAGGCGGCTGGCGAGACCAGCGGCAGGCTACGCGACGCGATCGGCCAGGTGATCGTCGGGCAAGGCGAGGTGGTCGATCAGACGCTGTGGGCGCTGATCGCCGGCGGCCACGTGTTGCTCGAGGGTGCGCCCGGGCTCGGCAAGACGTTGTTGGTGAAGACGCTGGCGCGGTGCCTCGATCTCGCCTTCTCACGCATTCAGTTCACCCCCGATCTGATGCCCAGCGACGTCACCGGCACCAACATCCTCGTCACCGACGACGCCGGTCGTCGCAGCTTCACCCTTCACAAGGGCCCCATCTTCGCGCAGGTCGTGCTCGCCGACGAGATCAACCGCGCGACTCCCAAGACCCAGAGCTCGCTCCTCGAGGCGATGCAGGAGCACGCGTGCACCATCGCCGGCAAGCGCCACGTCATGGTGGAGCCGTTCTTCGTGATGGCCACCGAGAACCCCATCGAGATGGAGGGCACCTATCCCCTCCCCGAGGCGCAGCTCGACCGCTTCCTGCTCAAGGTGGTGGTGCCCAACCCCACCGAGGACGAGATGACGGAGATCCTCGTGCGCACCACCGGCCACGAGAAGGAGCCTCCCTCGCGGATCCTCAGCGCCGAGGAGGTGCTCGGCCTGCGCTCGCTCTGCCGCGACATCGCGGTGGCCGAGCCCGTGCTCCGCTACGCCGCGCGCCTCGTCGGTGCGAGCGATCCGAGCTCGACGCGCGCGCCCGACGTGGTGAAACGCGCGCTGCGTTACGGCGCCGGTGTTCGCGGCGCGCAGTCGCTCGTGCTCGCGTCCAAGGCGGTCGCCCTGCTCGAAGGGCGCGCCCACGTGTCGTTCGGCGACATCCAGCGGGTGTCCAAGCCGGTGCTCCGCCACCGCATGATCCGCTCGTTCGAGGGTGAGGCCGACGGCATCACCACCGACGACGTCGCGGAGGCCCTCATCCAACACGTGCCGGCGCGTCCCACGGAGGTCGAGCGAGCCAGCTGATGCCCCGTTCGTTGCGGCGCCTGTGGATCGTGCTCGTAGGCCTCGCCCTCGCGGCCGCGGTCGTGCCGGCGGTCGCTCAGGACGAGTCCAGCGGCGAGGGCAGCGGCGGCGCAGCCCCTCTTCCCGAGCTCCCCGAGCACGACCCGTCGCCCTCCCCTCGGTTTCCCTCCGAGGAGCCGGAGGTGAAGACCCCGGCCCACCTGGAGATCGTGGCGATGCCGGTGTTCGGCAGCTCGAGCCTGCCGATGGGAGGCTGGGGGGAGCTCGTGGTGCGCATCGCCAACAAGGGCTCCGAGCCAGCCCGCGGCACGGTGAAGGCGTTCGGCGGACTGCACGCCCGCGCCAAAGACGCTGGCAACGTCACGCTCGCCCCCTACACCGCCGCCGCCGGCTCCGCCGTCGGCTTGCGGATCCCCCTCCGCGTCAGCGAGCGCGACAACCCGATGGTCCGCATCTACGACGACGACGACGTGGTCGTCTTCGAGCAAGCGTTCCCTCCCGCCCACGACAATCACACGCTCCTCGTCGACGTGGCCAAGGTGTCGGTGCTCGGGGCGGCGCTCCGAGGGATCGCCGACGGCTCACGCAACGACCCTTGGGCTTCCCACGGTTACTCCGGCGTGCGGTCCATGGGCGGCCCCTCCGTCGTGGAGGTCACCTCGCCGATCTACGATCCGGTGACCGGCGACCCCATCCTGCCGCGCCGCGCCGCCGGCTACGCGCGGGTCGCGGCGGTCGTCATGCGCTCGGACGAGCTGGTCAACCTCCCCGCGCAGGAGCTCGAGGCGCTGTCGGGCTTCCTGCTCGCGGGCGGCACGCTCGGCCTCTTGATGACCCGCCCCGAAGACCTGCGCAACGAGATCGTGGCCGCGCTGGTGGGGGGCGAGGTGCGCGAGGTCGCGGTGCAGCCAGAGTCGCTCGCGGAGCTCGTGTTGACCGCGCTCCCCCCCTCGAGCACCCCTCCGGCAGGGGTGCGTCCCCCTCCCGTGGCGGCCGCGCCGGAGAGCGACGTGAAGGCGGCCATGCGCGGCTTCGAGGGCGGCAACCTGCGCCACAGCCTCTACGGCGCGAGCGCGAGCTACGGGCTCGGCGAGGTGCACGTGCTCGCCTTCGATCCGCAGACCAAGCCGGGGGTCGACTCGCCGTGGGTGCACGTCCGGATGGTCGACCTGTTGCGGCGGGCGAACGAGCGCACCAGCGGGGTGTTGTTTCGCCACGGCGACATGCACACCCCGGCGAGCGCCATCCGCCGCCAGCTCGATCCCAACGAAAGCTCGCGCTGGGCGATCGTGGTCACCGCGCTCCTGCTCTGTCTCTACTCGGTGATCGCGGGGCCGGTGAACTTTGGCTACTGGCGCAAGCGCCATCGTCCGCTGCGTGCGCTGCTCTGGCTGCCGGTGACCTCCGCCATCGCGTTTGGAGCGGTGGTCGGGATCGGTCTCGGGGCCAAGGGCTGCAGCGGCCGCGCCCGGCACCTCACCCTCGTGGAGGCGGGCGGAGGCATGAAGCAGGGAACGGCCCGGAAGTGGCGGGGCTTCTTCGTGCCGACCGCACGGGAGATGACGGTGCGCGCGTCGAACGCGTCGAGCGTGCTCGGCGTGGAGCCGATGGACCTCGCGGATCAGGCGACGGACAACCTGCGCGTGGATCGGGACGGGCTCCGCCTCGAGAAGCTCGCGCTCCGCCCCTGGGAGACGCTGGTGGTGCGCGAAGACGGCTACAGCGATCTCGGCGGCGGGATCTCCTTGCTCCACGTGGGGGAGAAGGAGGTCAAGGTGAAGAACAAGACCGGGCGGCGCCTCCGCGGCTTGGTCTTGTCGCTCCCATGGGGCGAGGTGCGGTACCTCGACGAGCTCGAGGACAACGCCTCGGCCTCGTCCAAGAGCTTCCGCGCGACGACGCGGGTGAGCGTCGGGGCCGGCGGCGCGAGCGGCTTGCCGCTGCGCGACTTCAACATGTACGGCCTCGAGTCGAAGTTCGAGGCGGCCTCGCCGGGCCTCACCGAGGCGTGGTCGGCGGTGGTGGGCGCGCTCCCGGGACGGAGGGACTGGTTCCCCGGCGACGTGCCGGTGCTGCTGGCTCAGCTGGACGGCGGCGGGGGCCAGGCCCGCGACACCGGCCTCGACGTGGACACCGACCGCGTGCTCGTGCGCGTGGTGGGGTACGGAGGGATCTGATGGGACTCGACACCGACCGTGGCCATCCCGCCATCCGCGCCCGCCATCTGTGGCACCGCTACGGCTCCATGGAGGTGCTGCGCGACGTCACCTTCGACGTGCATCAGGGCGAGATCTTCGGGTTCATCGGGCCCAACGGGGCGGGCAAGACCACCACCATCCGCATCATGGCCACCCTCATGGAGCCCATGGCCGGGCGCGTGGAGATCGACGGCATCGACGTGACGATGGAGCCGGAGGCGGTGCGGAAGCTCGTCGGTTACATGCCCGACCACGCCGGCGTCTACGACCGCATCTCGGTGCGCGAGTATCTCGAGTTCTTCGCCGACGCCTACCGCATCCCCTCCCTCGGGGTGGTGGACGCGGTGCTCGAGCTCACCGACATCGGAAGCCTGCAGGAGCAGCTCGTGGTCACCTTGTCGAAGGGCCAGAAGCAGCGGCTCCAGCTCGCGCGGATCTTGCTCCACGACCCGAAGGTGCTCATCCTCGACGAGCCCGCGAGCGACCTCGATCCACGCGCGCGCATCGAGATCCGCGATCTGTTGCTGGATCTGCAGTCGCTGGGCAAGACGATCCTGCTGTCGTCGCACATCCTGAGTGAGCTCAGCGACGTGTGCACCTCCATCGGGATCATCGAGCGCGGGAGCATGGTGGTCGCGGGGCCCATCGGTGAAATCTCCGACCGCCTCGCTCAGCAACACGCGGCCCTCGCCACCGGTCAGGCGCCGCCGGCCCCCGAGCAGCCCGCCTGGCAGGCCCCTCCCGGTGCTGGCCCTGAGGCCGGCGGAGCCACGGCCGCGCCCGCCGTCGCGGCGCCGCCGCCGGTGCTGGCGCAACCGCAGCACGGCGTGAAGCTGCGCGTGATCGGCGATCCATCGGCCGCCGCCTTCGCGCTGCAAGGTGGGCCCGGCATCCTCAAGGTGCAGACGGTGGGTCCGGCCGTCCACGTCGAGTTCGTGGGTGGCGATCGCAAGGTGGCCGAGATGGTCGCGCACCTGGTCCATCGCAACATCGGCGTGGTCGGCGTCGAGCAAGACCGGAACGAGCTCGAGCGGATCTTCTTGCAAGCGACCCACGGCACCCGCGACCCACGGGGTGGCGCGTGAGCCTCCAGACCGGCGTGGAGACGCCGAGCGGCCCCGCCTCGCGCCGCATCGGCGACCGCGTGCGGTACCGGATGGACCTGTGGACCACGCAGCCGAACCCGCTCTGGGTTCGGGAGATGCGGCAGTCGGCGCGCCTCGTCCGCACCCCCATCATCCTCATGGTCCTCACCGTGTTGGTCGTGATGCTCATGGCGTCGATCGGCGGGCTGATGGCGGGCAACCAGAGCCCGGCCGAGGTGGGGACCATTCTTTTCCACGTCTACTTCTCGTTGGCGTGGTTCGTGGTCACCCTCGTCGGCCCGGCCCTCGCCGCCAACAGCATCGCCTCCGAGCGGGAGGGGCGCACCTGGGAAGCGGTACTGCTCACCGGCATGCGTCCCGAGGAGGTGGCGCGCGGCAAGTTCCTCTCCGCCTACACCGCGATCGCGATGTACATCGTGATGCTCGCGCCGGTGGGTGCGCTGCCCTTCCTGTTCGGTGGGGTCACCCCCATCGAGGTGCTCGTCGCGTTCGTCTTCCTGTTCCTCATCGCCCTGTTGAGCGTGGCCTTCGGCCTGGCCATCAGCGCCAAGATGCAGAGCCTCCGGGGCGCACTGCTGGTCACCTTGCTGGTGGCCACCCCGCTGTCCGCCTTCTGCTTCACCACCTTCGGGGTGGGAGGCTCGGCGCTGGTCCACGATCTTTGGAACGCGGTCGAGGCGGGCCCGCCGGTGTGGCTCCCCACCGCCTACGGCCGGGCCCCCTTCGGCGTGCAGTACGTGGTGTACCTCATCGCCATACCCACCGCCGCGGTGTGCCTCCCCGCCTGGCTGCTCTACGAGGTCACCCGCGCCAACCTCACCAGCGTCACCGACGACCGCTCCTACGGCCTCAAGCGCTGGCTCTTGGTGGCGTCGCTCGTGGTGACCGCCACCTGCGCGGTGCCTCTGTTCGCAGCCGCCGCCCGCGATCGCGCCGACGCCCTCATGGTGGGCATGGGCTTCTACGCCACCTTCATCATCTTCAACGCGTTCTTGTTCGGCGGCGAGGCCATCGGGCCATCGCGCCGGGTGAAGGTGATGCTGGCGAACAAAAGCGCGCTGCGGCGCTTCCTCGCCCCCTCGGTGACGCGAGCCGCGCAGCTCTTGCTGTTGACCGGTCTCGGCGGGATCGCCCTGCTCTTCGGGGTGGGCGTGGCGTTCATCGGCGCGCAGGGGGGGCCGTACGCGAGCCTCCAGACCGAGCAGCTGACGATTTTCTCCGCCTACGCGGTCGGCTTCTCCACCTTCGTCATCGGCCTCGCCGCGTTCCTTCGTGCGCGCTCGGTGTCTACCGCGGTGCCGCGCGTGCTGCTCCTGGTCGTGCTCTTTTTCATCTTCACCGGGCCGTGGATCGTGGCCGCGATCGCCGGGGTGCTCGCTGGCGCCTCCGGCAAGTTCGATCTCTCGCTGGCCATGGCCGCCCCCTCGCCGTTTTACATCGCGGTGGCGGTGGAGGCCCTCAGCCGCCCCGATCCGGGGGTCGCGGTGATCGCCGCGATGGCGGCGAGTGGGATGTATGGGTTGCTCGGCTTCCTCCTCCTCATCGGCGCCCACGTGCGCACGCGGAAGATCATCACCGAGCATGAGGCGATCCTCGCCGAGGCCGACGCTCGCCTGCTCGAGGAAGACGCGCTCGCCGAGGCCGCCCGTCGGAGCGGCGCCAGCACGCGCGCCGTCGAGCAATCCCCGCCCGAGCCCGAACCCGCTCCCGCTCCCGCTGCCGCTCCCGCTCCCGCTCCGGACGGTAGCGCAGAGACCACCTCCGAGCCCCCCGCCCGAGGAGCGCTCGACCCCGAGCCCCACGCCGCACCGGCACCGAGCGCGCTCGCGGCGGACGCGGGGCACGCGGAGGAGGCGGGGGCAGCCATCGCGCCGCAGCCGATCCTCACGGTGGGAGACGACACCCCCGCGCCCACCGACGGCGGGACCGTCGAGATCGGCGAGACGCGTGACGCCCAAGACCCGAAGACGAGCGACTGATTCTCAAGCATCGAGGGTGCTGCCGCCCCCTCCTCCGCCCACCGTGTTGCGCTTGCGGCCCCCTCACCCCAGCGCGCTGCGAGCAACCCCCCAACCGGGTTGATCGAAACGCGAAATCATCCTTTGATCCAAAGAGGAGACGGGGGTGGCGATCACTGCGCAGTTTCTCATCGTGTCGAGCCGTGGGCCACGCGCCCACCCTATCGCGCGGCGCTATCGTCCCTACGGGACCGTGCACGTGCTGCCCGGCCTGGTCGCAGCCGCCAACGCGACCACACAGCAATCGTACACCGGCGTGGTGCTCGATCGCACACTGCGCGACGGAGACGGCCTCGAGTTCCTCGCGCGGCTCCGAGCGCTCACACCTACGACAAGGCCGGCAACCTCACCGCCTTCCAGCACACCCCCACAAGCGGCAGCGGCGGCTTCACCCGCAACTACACCTACGATTCCGGCACCAATCGCC
>CAYOAL010000092.1:6134-42127 GCA_964401935.1 uncultured Polyangiaceae bacterium | reverse complement strand
CCCTGCGTTCCGCCATCGCCCTGCGTTCCGCCATCGCACTGCGTTCCGCCATCGCCTTGCGTTCCGCCATCGCCCTGCGTTCCGCCATCGCACTGCGTTCCACCATTGCCGTACATTCCGCCATCGCCCTGCGTTCCACCATTGCCGTACATTCCGCCATCGCCCTGCGTTCCACCATCGCACTGCGTTCCGCCATCGCCTTGCGTTCCACCATTGCCGTACATTCCGCCATCGCCCTGCGTTTCACCATCGCACTGCGTTCCGCCATCGCCTTGCGTTCCGCCATCGCCTTGCTTCCGCCATCGCCTTGCGTTCCGCCATCGCCTTGCGTTCCGCCATTGCCGTACATTCCGCCATCGCACTGTGTCCGCCATGCAGCTGTCCGATCTGAGCGAAGCCGTCGATTATCAACACGTCTACCTCTCGCCGCACCTGGACGACGCCGCGCTCTCCGCCGGTGGCACCATCGCCGTCCAGCGCGCGGCGGGGGAGCGGGTGCTGGTGGTCACGCTGTGCACCGCCGTTCCCCCGAGCGATCCCTCGCGGCGGTGGCCAGCCGCGCTCGCCCCAGAGCGGGTGGAGGAGCGTCGCGACGAAGATCGGCAGGCGATGGCACGGCTCGACGTCGACTTCGCCTGGGCAGAGCTGCTCGACGCGCTCTACCGTGTCCCGAGCTACGGTCTCCAGGGCATCTTCGGGCCCGCGCACCCGCGCGATCCCGCGCTCGCCGAGGTGCGCGGGGTGGTGGAGCGCCTCGCCGCGCAGTGTCCGGGGGCCACGCTCCACGCGCCCCTCGGGGTGGGCTCGCACGTCGACCATCGCGCCGCGTTCTCCGCCGCGCTCGAGCAGCGGGAGCGCTTCCGCGAGCGACGCTTCTACGAAGACTTCCCCTACGTCGCCAACGAGCGCGACGCGCTCGCGACGAGGCGCGCCGCCATCGGGCTCGAGCTCGCCCCCGTCGACACCGCCATCGACGACTTCGTCACCGAAAAGCTCGACGCCATCGCGTGCTACGAGAGTCAGCTCCCGCTGCTGTTCGGCGGCGTCGAGGCCATGCGCGCGCTGGTGCTCCGCTACGTCGCGAGCCTCGGCCCGGGCTGCCGCGAGCGGGCCTTCCGGCTCACCTGAGCTCGTCTCAGAACGCGTTCGCGAAGGGCACGGGGAGACCGAAGGCGAAGAACAGCGAGCCACGCTCCGGTCCGATGTCTACCGGAAGCACGCTCACGCCGACGCCCCCTTCGAAGAAGAGCAGATCGCCGATCGGGATCCGCACGCCGGCGCGGAGCTCGAGGTTGGCGAGGTACACGTTGAGGGGCGCGCTCCCGAGCGTGCCGAGCACGGGGTCGCGGAGCACCGCCTCCGACTGCAACACCGTGACCCCCCCGCGCACCTCGAGCAACGGGCGGACGCCGCGCGCATCGCCGAACGCGTAGCCGAGGTAGCCCTCGAACGGCGCCCCCCAGATCCCGCCCGTCTCGACGGCCATCCCCTCGGGGAGGGGCACGTGCTGGAACGCGAGACCGGCCACCGTGACCACGCCCACGCCAGCCCCGAAACGCACACCGTCAAGGGTGGCCCCGAACCGAGCGACCCCGCCCATCAGGGCTCCGGTGCCGAACAAATGGGGCCGGGAGGCGTCGATCACGTCGCTCCCTTCGGCGAGGGGGGCGGTGGTCATGGGGCGCTGGATCTCCACCCACGAGACGCGGCTCGAGAGCGAGATGTCCAACGTCTCCGCCATCTTGTCGGCGCGGGCGGGACCGGCACCGAGGCTCAGCGCGGCGATCAGACCCACGGCATACCAGCGCATGCGTGCTAGTACGGACGAGCCGGGGAGAAGCTTTCACTCCCCGCGCCGAACGCGTCCCCACCCAAGGCGCCATCAGGACGCGCGCGCCACTCCTCGCAGCCGGTTCATCACCTCCCGGAGCGAGGTGCGCAGCTCGGGCTCGGTCACGAGGCGCCGGGTCCACACCCGCTTGATGCGAATCACCGCCGCGCGAGGGATCCCGAGACGGATCACCACGTCGGCCACGTCGCCTCGCTCTATGGCGAGATCGAGCTCGGCGTAGCTCTCGAGATCGATCGGCCCACGCTCACGCTCGAGCCGTGCCACGTAGGCGCGATCGAACCCGACCATGAGCTCGGAGTCGGCGCGGATCACGGCGGCGGTGATCTCTTGGCGCCAGAAGCGCTCGGCGCGACGCCACACCTCGAGGCTCACCCGCTCCTCGTCGAGCAACGAGTCTCGGTGCTCGGGATACAGGTCGAGAGAGGCCGTGATGGCGGCACAGAGCTCCAAGGTCACGTCTTCCACCGTGAGCGGAGCGTCCTCGAGAGCCGGCACCGACGAGGGCGGCGGCTCCTCGTCCGGCTCGTCCGGGGGTGGGGTCTCCCGTCGAAGCGACGGCGCGGGTCCGGCGCCGTAGCCCTGCTCGGCGAGCGGGTTCGGCGGTCGCACCGGCAGCGGCGCGGCGAGCGCCGGAGGGGGCGGGAGCGAGGGCCTCGGAAGCGCCGACGGAGCCACGGAGAGGTCGGCTCGGATACCGAACCGCTCCTCCGACGACGGAGGGTGCGTCTCGCGCTCGAGCGCGACGCCCGAGCCCACCTCGGTGTAGCCCAGCTCGAAGCTCAACGAGCGCTCGGTCGCGCCCCCTCCCGACGCCGGCGGTCGACTGGACCTCCGCTCGAAGGGCCAGCTCTCGGCGAGGAGCTGCGCCGCGCCTCCGTCGATCACTTGGGTGGTCGCACGTCGCCTCGGCGCTGGCACCGACGTGGACACACGGGCGGCGCGCTGCGCGATGTCGCGCGCGGAGAGCGGCGCGTCGGCCCGCTCCACGCCGATGACCACCTCGGTGGCCTCCCCCAGCGAGGGCAACCTCGTCCGCCAGGTGAGCGCCAGCGTCGCCCGATCCACGTCGATGAGCAGCGTGTCGCAGCGAAGCTCGAGGCGCACCGAGCTGCCCGCCTCGTCGCGGATCAGGGCGAGGGGACGCTCCTCCGGGAGACGGGTGGCGACCGGTCGGCCGGCACCGATGAGCCCCTCGAGCTGGAGCAACGCCCCAGGCATGAGGGCGGTGAGGCGCTGAGCGCTCGGGGCGAGGTTGAACGCCGCCAGATCGAGCACCTGCCCGCCGTCACGGAACGGCGGCACCGGCCCCGGTCCGACGAACGCAGGCGGCGAGCCCGGATCCGCCAGGCACCGCACCGCGGTGGCGAGCGGCAGCTCGGTCGCTCCGTGCTCGGAGTGGGCGAACAGGCGACGGTCGATCGCGTCGAGGGCGATACGCACCGGCACCACCCGCAGCGGCACCTCACACTTCGCGTGGCCCACCACCAAGAGCTCGAGCCCGCGCTTGCCGGGCAGCCGATCGGGGATCTCGTGGGGTCCGGCGGGGTGAGCGACGATGTCCACCTGCTCCCCAGCAAGCTTCGCGGCCCCCCCGTCGACCAGGTCGAAGGTGAGCTTGAGCACGAGGGTCTCCACGGTGCGGCCGTCGTGCCAGGACACGATCGCGTGAGGAACGGGTTGAAGCTCGATGATGCGCATGATCTCTCCTCGCCTTGGGGGTGGGTGACTTCGCCAACGGGGCGGCGGGCCCCGTGTCCGGCGTGGCGGCCTGGCGGCCTGGCGGCCTAGCGGCGTCGCGGTGTTGGCAGCGCTGCGGCGGTTGCAGCGTGCTAGCCACCGGCCATTGCAGCGATCGCGCCAGGCCCCGGGGGCCGCCTGTCGTGGGCCGTCTGCGTCGCGCCTGCCCGTGCTTGTGCAGACCGCTGCACTTCGCGTTCACCGGCCACACTTGATGCGCACGCGCGCCGCGCGGCGCGGCTCGAGAAGCGGCGCTTCGACGCGGCACCACGCTTGCACTGTCTCGCTCCGAACATGCGGAAAGGTGCACGATGACCCACGACAAGGCAGCTCAAAGCTCACGCGAGCCGGCGCTCCTCTACCAAGCCCGAGCCCTCGACGGGCACCCCATCGGCGACGGCGTGCGCGCCCGGGTGGTGGCCGAGACCCTCACCGCGGCGGCCGGCCGACGCTGGCGCGCGACGGGGTGGGCCGAGGCGTCCTTCGCTTCGGCGCCAGCGAGCGACACGGCGCTCGGGCAGTGCACCGCGGAGCCGCTCCCCCGCCCCCCTCCGATGCCGATCGGGGAGGCTCGCAGCGTGAGCTGGCTCGAGTGGCAGTGGGTGCGCGCGAAGAGCTTCTGGAGCGGCGACACGCTCGAGGCGCGCTACTGGCGGTTCCTCGTCGAGGTGGCGGGCTTCGCGCTCGGAGAGCTCATCGCGCTGCGCGCCGCGACGCTCTTGCGTCGTCACGACGTCCTCGGCGAAGGCGGTCGGGTCGTCGGTCACCTGCGCGGGTATCAGCGCGTGCATCGCTACGAGCCCCGCGGCGTGACGACGCCCATGACCCCCCATCGCTCGCCATACCTCGACATCGGCGACGCCGTCGACTGGTATCACCTCCGCCCCGCGCACTACCGCTCGCTCTTCACCGTGACGGGCGACACCCTCCCCACCTTGCGCCGCCTGCGGCAGAGCCAGGGCTACTTCGACGGCGACGTGGTGCTCCGCTCGGCGCGCGTGCGCGACCTCATCGAGCGCTACCCCGACGCGCGCATCCTCGCCGACTTCAAGTTCAGCCTCACCGAGCTCGAGGGGCGCCTCGGCGCTTACAACTTCGTCATCCAAGGAAACTGAGAGAGCCCATGAACGCCAACGTCGCCACCGACAACCGAATCGCCCTCACCGTCGCCACCGGGGATCCTCTCGATCCGCGCCAGTTCACCGTTCGAGAGCGCATGTCGACCCTGTTCCAGATCGACGTCATCGCCTTCTCGCGCGATCCGAACCTGCGCTTTTCCGACATCGTCGGACAGGAGGCCACGCTGGCGCTCAACCCGGGGAGCGAGCGCGAGCGGAGCTGGCGCGGCATCTGCAACCATATGGAGCAGATCGCCACCGAGCCCAAGGGCTACTCGACCTATCACTTCAGCGTCGTCCCGCTCTTCTGGCTCGCCACGCAGCGCCGAAACTACCGCATCTTCCAGCAGCTGTCGGACCCCGACATCGCGCGGAAGCTCCTCGGGGAGTGGGGCGTCGAGCACGAGGCGCGCTTCGACGGGGGGGCCCACAAGCCGCGCAAGTACCGCGTTCAATACGCCGAGACGGACTACGCGTTCGTCTGCCGGCTCCTCGAGGACGCGGGCATCAGCTTCTACTTCGACGAGCGCTCCACCCTCGTGCTCTCCGACGCGCCGCAGCGGAACGAGGCGCGACCGGAGCTCCCCTTCACGGCGATGGAGCAGCTCGCTCCCCTCACCGAGTACGTCACCGACGTGAGCCTCGGCCAACAGGTTCGGCCCGGCGCCTACACCGTCCGCGACCACGACTACCGACGCCCGGCGAGCTTCCCGCTGCTCGGCCAGGCCACCGCGGGCACCGGCGTCGAGGCGCGCCTCGAGCGCTTCCACTACGTGCCGGGAGCCATGCTCTTCGGCGGCGACGGAGGAGCGGCGTCTCCGGTCGCCGACGACCGCGGCGCGGCCCGTCACTCGGCGGCGGAGGGGGCCGCGATCGCCCAGCGCCGGCTCGAGGCCAAACGCGCCCAAGCTCAACACATCGGCTTCGACACCACCGCTCACGATCTCCGGCCCGGGGTGGTCGTCACCATCGCCAACCATCCCCACGCCGTCCTCGCGGACGGGCAGCGCATCCTCGTCCTCGAGACGGTGGTGAGCGGAACCGCCGAGGAGAGCTGGCACCATCGCTGCGACGCCGTCAGCGCGAGCTCCCCGTACCGCCCGCCGCTCCTCACCCCCAAGCCGAGAGTTCAGGGCGTGGAGAGCGCCACCGTGGTCGGCCCCGCCGGCGAGGAGATCCACTGCGACGAGTTCGGTCGCGTGCGGGTGCACTTCCACTGGGATCGCGAGAGCCAGATGAACGAGAAGAGCTCGTGCTGGATCCACGTGAGCCAGCCGTGGTCGGGCACCGGCTTCGGCGGCACCAACCTGCCTCGCGTCGGCCAGGAGGTCATCGTCGACTTCCTCGGCGGAGATCCGGATCGCCCTGTGATCACGGGGCGCGTGTACACCAACGTGAACAAGACCCCCTACCGGCTCCCCGAACACAAGACGAGGAGCGGGTGGCGAAGCATGTCGTCGCCGGGCGGCGGCGGCTTCAACGAGCTCATGTTCGAAGACCGAAAGGGGGAGGAGCAGGTGTACCTCCAGGCCGAGAAGAACATGGACGTGCTCGTGAAGAACGACCAGTCGCTCACCGTCAACAACGACCGCGAAAAGACGGTGCTGAACGACGAGACGACGGTGGTGAAGCACGACCGCACCGAGACCGTCGAGAACGACGAGACCATCACCATCAAGCACGACCGCACCGAGACCGTCGAGAACGACGAGACCATCACCATCAAGCACGACCGCACCGAGACCGTCGAGAACGACGAGACCATCACCATCAACCACGATCGCATCGAGCTCGTGGCCAACGACGAGGACATCACCATCGGGAACAACCGCGCGCTGACCATCGTGAAGAGCTCGCGCGAGATGGTGGGGGAGAATCGGAGCCGCGCGGTGGGAGCCAACGAGAGCCTCCTCATCGGCCAGAACCGGACGCTCGTGGTGGGTGAGTCGCAGAGCGCGGCGGTGGGAGGCAAGGAGACGCGCCAGATCGGCGACGACCAGAGCCTCTCCATCGGCAAGAACCGCTCGCTGTCGGTAGGGAAGAACCAGTCCACTACCATCGGCTCCTCGTTTCAGCTGAAGGTCGGGAAGTCGTCGAGCGAGCAGGTGATGCTCGCCAAGTCGACCCAGGTGGGCGGTGCCTACAGCATCAACGTGGCTGGCGCGATGAGCACGACCGTGGGTGCGATGAGCACCGAGCAGGTGGGGCTCATGAAGAAGGTCACCGTCGGCGCGATGCTCAACATCTCGTGCGGCGCGTCGAGTCTCACCATGGACGCGAGCGGCAAGATCACCCTCAAGGGCACCGAGATCCTCATCGAGGGAGCGAAGGTGAAGGTGATCGGCGACCCCATCGAGCTCAACTGACCCCGCTCCGCCCGACGGAGCGCTCGAGGAGCGCTCGCGCAACGAACCGCCAGCGCGACCCGCGGCTCAGGCCCCCGGCTTGCAACGCGACCGAACACACCACCCGACGCACGACCCCAACCCCAGCGGAGCCTCGATGCAGCTCGTCAACTACACCCCCTGGTCGCACCTCTTGTTCGAGCGGCGTGACACGCACGACCGCGCCCTCGCCGTGCTCGCGCTGCAGGGCACCTTCGAGCTCGATCCGGGCAAGCCGCTCCGCGCGAGCAGCTGCCAAGAGCCGGTGCTCATCGGCGATGCCTACCGCGGCGATCCGGCCACCGCGAGCCCCTACCGCGCCGGCGCGCTCGCGACCTTCAAGCCCAAGAGCGACATCCATCTCGACGCGGTGGCGCGCGCGCCCGGAGGCAAGCCGCTCCGCGAGTGGCCGGTGCGCGTGCGCGTCGGTCGCGTGACCAAAGACGTGCTCGTGCGCGGCCCCCACGTGTGGGTTCACACCCCGATGCTCGGCTGGAGCCTCGGCACGCCTCAGCCCACGCCTCTCGTGCCCATCGCCTACGAGCGGGCCTTCGGCGGGAGCTTTCGCATCGACGGCAAGCTCGTGGAGGTAGCCGAAAACCCGGTGGGCACGGGCTTCCTCCCCCCCGGCATCTCCACTCGGGAGCCCGTGCCGGCCCCTCAAGTGGTGGCGCTCGATGAGCCAGCCCATCGCCCCGGCGCCCGCTACACGCCCCACGGGCTCGGCCCCATCCCGTCGTACTTCGCGCCCCGCCGCGACCGCATCGGCACCGTCGATCGACGTTGGCTCGAGACCCAATGGCCGTGCGTGCCGGCGGACTTCGACTACGCGCACTATCAGAGCGCTCACCCGGATCTGGTGTACCCCGGCTATCTCGCCGGCGACGAGGTGGTGGAGCTCGTCAACCTCGGAGCGCGCGGCGGCACCGTGCTCACCTCGCTCCCGCGCTGGTCGGTGTGGCTCCTCTTGCGCCTCCACGACGGGCGCCTCCTCCCTTGGTTGGCGCGGCTCGACACCGTTCACTTCGCCATCGCCGCCGACGACCCCCGCGAGCATCGCGCCTACCTCACGTGGCGCGCGGTGTTCCCCTTCGGCCTCAACGTTCGCCGCGCCGAGGCGCGCATGGTGCGCCTCGGAGAGGAGGGCCGCGTGCGCGCGGCGTGAGCGATGGCCGACAAGGAAGCAGCGCCGACGACGAGCGAGGCGGTGGTGGTGTGCCTGCACCCCGACTTCTGCCGACGCGGCGACAGCGTCGTCGCTTACGACATCCTCGCCCGCGAGAGCGACGACGTGGAGCACTCCGCCGACGTGCGGATCACCGGCTGCTGGGCCTCTCACGAGGGCGCGCGCCTGAAGACCGTGTACCAGGACAGCCCCGGCGACGCCGGCGTGAAGAGCGGCTGCGTGGAGGGATACGCCCGCCCCGTCCGAGACACCTCCCCCACCGTGCTCGTGAACGGCCAGGGCTGCGTGCGTCACGACACCGAGTTCGAGATGAACTGCGACGGACCCGACGGGCCCCACAACACCACCGGCAAGATGGTCTACGGGCAGGGGACGAGCTCCAACGTCTGCGGGCCCGACGGCATGCCCACCGGCGACTGCGCGCCCCCCGTCGAGCTCACCGACGCCGAGAAGGCGGCCCTCCAGGCGAGCGGCGTCGACCCCAGCAAGCTCCCCAAAGGCGGCTTCTGGTCGGAGCTGAAAGGGGAGCTCGGAAACCAGTGGGAGTCGTTCAAAGACAAGGTGGGCCTCAACGGCTCCGAGGCGTTTCGAGACCACTGGCTCGCGGCGGGCGAGGCGGCCCAGCGCGACCTCGTGCTCTACGGCCCGCCCGGGCTCATGAACAGCGACCCGCTAAAGTCGCCCTTCGCCTTCACGCCGGAGTGGGAGCAAGCGCTCGCCGACAACGCCGCCGACGCTGACGCCGCCATCGACGCCTACCGAGGGGCGCACGCGCGCGGCGGCTGGAACGGAGTCGCGGGCCTGGCCGTCGGCCAGGTTGGGCCGGGCGTCGTCGCCGGCGTCGTCGGCAAACAGGCCGGCGCGCTCGCCAAGCAGGGGGTCAACGGGGTGCGCGTGCGCCGTAAGAAGCGGACCCCCGAGGAGATCCGAAAGCAGCTCGAAGACGACGGCTGGGAGCTGATCGAAGACGACCAGCAGGGAGTCCAGCACGACACCTACAAGAAGGACGACGAGTACGCGAAGATGCCGATCCGCAGCGAGGATCCCAAGGGGAGAACCACGGATCCGGGCGCCGTCGCCGAGCTCGAGCATCAGCACATCGAAGCCCTGCGTCGGGACCCTGCCTTGCGCCCTCACATCGTCGAGACTGAGCTCCACGATGGGTACATCACGCAGGGGACCTCCCCAGGGGTCCCCTTCGACCAACTGAGCCCCGAGTGGCACGACCTCGCGCAAAGAGAGGTGAACCGGCTCGGCGAGGCGGCGGCCTCGTCGAGCGGACTCTCTTCGAGCGCTGCGAAGGGCCTGTTCGACAACAACCCGGGCAACTTCACGTTCACCCTGACCGACGGCGGCGGCCTCCACGCCCACTGGTTCGACCCCATCGACATCAGCGCGGCGCAGCGGCTTCGGCTCGGCGGCGATCCCTGAGCCAGGACCTGACCTCGAGTCTGAGCCAGGACCGGACCTCGAGTCCGGGACGCAACAGCCGCGAGGACCGAGTCAGCGCGAGAGGTGTCGCGCCCGCTCGCCCGACCTCAGAGGCACAAGCCCTGTCCTTCGAGGGCGCAGTCGCTCGGGCAGGCGTCGCAGAACGCGCACTCGGAGACGGCCATGTACAGACCCATCCCCGCCTCGTGCTGCTCGGCGCACGCGTTCAGGCAGGGGTCATCGAAGCAAGTGTCGAAGCAGTCGACCAGCGCGGAGCACGAAGCGTCTTGGAAGCAAGCATCCACCGCCGGCGCGCAGTCGTTCGCGGTGGCGCAGTTGGCGCACGCCATACACTCACCCTGCGCATCGCAGGTGCTGCCCCCACCGGTGGTGACGCCCGAGCTCGCGCTCGTCGCGGTCTGCGTCGCACTCGACGACGTCGTGGAGCCCGAGCCGGTGACGGTGGACGCCGTGGTGCCCGTCCCGCCGGCCCCGCCCCCTCCCCCCGAGCCGCCTCCTGGCCCGAGGGAGACGACCTCCTCGGAGGTCCCCGAGTCGTCATCGTCCGTCGCCGTGTTCACTCCCACGGCACAGCCCGCCGCAGCGAGCATCATCGAGAGCTCTAACCAACGCACGTCACCCTCCCGTCGCAGCCGCGACAAGTCGAAAAGCAGGCGATGCCCGCCGAGACGCGCGCGCAGACCGCGCGCGACGCGCCTCGATCGAGGAATCTGGGCGGGTTGGATGCACGACCCTCCGGCCGCGTTCAGCGCCAAAGACGAAATCTTCGAGCCAGGCGCCAACGACCTCGAGGGATCACTCGGCGGGCCGGGCTTTCCGCGGAGCGGCGATCTTCTTAGGCTGGGAGCGTGTTCCCTACCCTCGACGGCGCGTATCCCCTCGTGGGCCATCTGCCCGAGATGTACCGACGCTTCGATCGGCTGTGCGCGCGCGGCGAGCGTCGCCACGGACCACTGTTCTTCATCGAGGGCGGGCCGGGGGCGCGGCAGCTCATGTGCACCGAGCGCACGGCGCTCGAGGTGCTGAAGAACCCCGCCGCGTCCACCTCGTTCTACGCCGAGGGCTTCGGCGCGCTCCTCTCGAACACGCTCTTCGCGTTCGACGGCGGAGAGCATCGCCGGGTGCGGGGGATGATGGCTCCGGCGTTCTCCCCCGGTCGGATCCGCCGCTCCGACGTGCTCCACCTCGTGGCCGAGATCTCCGAGCGACACGTGGCCGACTGGCTGCAGCGCCGCGAGCCTCTCGTGGCGCTCACCGCGACCAAAGAGCTCGCGCTCGAGATCATCTTCCGCATCATCGGCGTTCGAACCGAGGAGATATCGCGCTGGCGGCGCCAGTTCGGCCGCTACCTCTTGGCCGGCTTCCCCTCCGACGGGCGGCTCCACGGTCCCGTCCACTTCATCGCGCGGAGGGCGCGCGACTGGCTCGACGCGCGGCTCGGTGCGCTCGTGAGCCGCCTCCGGCGCGACGGCGACGATGGCACGCTGGTGAGCGGCGTCGCCCACAGTCGCGACGACGACGGAGCGCTGCTCCCGCTCGGGCTGGTGGTGGCCAACCTGCGCCTGTTGGTGCTCGCCGGGCACGAGACCACCGCCGCCGCTCTCGCGTGGACGCTGCTCTACCTCGCGCGCTCACGTGCCGACCAAGCGCGCGCCACCGCCGAGGCGACCGACGACCCCATCGCCACCGTGAACGACGAGACGCGGGTCACCTTCGCCGAGCAGCTGTTTCGCGAGGCGCTCCGCCTGCACCCGGCCGTGCACTCGGTGATTCGTCGCCTCCGCGACGACACGGAGATCGCCGCTCGCCGCGTCCCCGCCGGCACGCTCCTCAACGTGCCCCTGTGCCACCTCCTGCGCGATCCCGTGCTGTTCCCCGCTCCCGCCGAACACCGTCCGGAACGCTGGACGGAGCGCCCGCGGACAGGCACCATCCACACCGCCATGTTCGGAGGGGGACCGCACTTCTGCCTCGGCTATCACGTCGCGATGGCCGAGGGCACGCTGTGCAACCTCCAGCTCGCGCGCGCCCTGCTCGATCGAGGGATGCACCTCGCGCCCACCGGGCCGGTGCCATCCCCCATCTATCTCCCCCTCACCCATCCACCCAAGTGCGCCACCGTTCGCTTCGAAAGGAACTGACCGTGCCGAAGAAGGTCGTCATCGTGGGGGCCGGCGCCGCCGGCGTGTTCACCGCCTACCGCATCAAGACCATGTACGACAGCCTGTTCGACGTGGAGCTCCTCGAGGCGAAGGACCGGGTGGGCGGCAACACGCTGAGCGTGAAGCGCAACATCGGGGGCCGCGAGTACTCCATCGATGCGGGGGCGCAGTTCTTCTACAAGAACCCGCAGGTGAGCTACGTCGAGCTGCTCGAGGATCTGGGTCTGTTCGACGACGATGATCATCGCGAGATCGTCGAGGCGCCCGCCGGTTTCACCATCTGGGATCGCGCGCAGGGGAAGCGTCTGTTCTTCGTGCCCTCGCTGCTCACCGGCTTCTTCCACTATGGCCTCGCCGACTGGGAGCGCATGGGGCAGTTTCTCACTTATCTCACCTACAGCTTCTTCCTCGATCGGAGCGACGAGCCGTGGACGAAGAGCGTGGACGACTGGCTCGACGACTGCCACCTCTTGTCCAACGAGTTCAAGGATCGGGTGGCACGCAACTTCATGTACCAGTTCGTCACCCTCCCTTACGATCAGATCGGCAACGCCTCGGCGCGCTACGCCACCAGCTACTTCGCGCGCAACGCGTTCGGCGAGCCGAAGGTGCGCGAGCCGGACCCGAGCGCCCCGGATCTGGCGGTCATCCCGACGTTCGAGACCTACCAGAGCCTGATCGGGCTCGACGGCATCCTCGAGCGTGCCCTCGCGGCGGTGAGCGTCTCGCCCGAGCTCTCCACGCCGGTCACCAAGGTGGTGAAGACGGCGACCGGCTTCGAGGTACACGCTGGAGGCAGCGTGCGGATCGCCGATCACGTGGTGCTCGCCTGCGACCCGCAGACCTCGGCCACCCTCCTCGAAGCGGGAGGGGCCGACCCCAGCATCGTCACCATCCTCCGCAAGATGAAATATGTGCCATTACCCATCTCCATGCAGCAGGGGGCTCCCTGCCACATGCCGCCGAACGAGAGCGACTGGCAGCCGGTGAACACCATCGTCGACGGCAACCGCCTCATGTTCAGCGCGTGGTTCGGTCCGCTCCGCGCGCGCTCTCCCCAGGGCGATCAGATCCGTGTGTTCAAGTCGTGGGGCTCCCCCGAGCTCGCCCCCCCGCCCTCCGCGTGCTCGAGCCAGTTTCTGCTCAACGAGCACACGGTCATCCAACCCACCGTGGAGTTCATGGCCGCGCGCGAAGAGCTCGCGCCCCTCCAGGGTCACGGTGGCCTGTGGTTCGCGGGCGGCTGGACGAACTGGTTCGACAGCCAAGAGGCGGCGCTCGACTCCGCCACCGCCATCGCCGACCGCATCACCGAAGCAGCGGAAGCCCCGGGGACGGGGACCACCCGCATGGTCGCCATCGATCACGAACGCCACCATCGTCACCTCGTGCGCTTCGCGAAACGCATCGCTCGCCGTGCCCCCAAGGAGAGACAGCGAGCTCTCGAGCGCATCCCCTTCGACGTCGAGACCTCGGGCTGACCGCACCTTCGGCGCCGGTCGGCTGGGTGACCCCACACCCACCGCAGAGGTTCGTAAGACTCAACGCGGAACGCGGCGACGGCGCTCGCTGTGACGGCGCCCGTACGTGCGGCTATCGTTTCGACAACTTGCTCGTATTCGGAGCGTGGGTGCGCGACGCGGCGGGGATTGGCCCCCACCTTGCTCAAGGAGGGACCATGAACAAGACACACCTCCTCCTCACCTCCGCTTGGCTCCTCGCCGGCCTCGGCTGCGCGGTAGAAACCACGGAAGGCCACGACCCCCATCCGCGCGACGACCTCGGTCTCCGATCGAGCCAGACGCTGGCCATCGGCGACGGCAACGGCATCGACGACTTCGGCCTCCGCGGCGAAAGCGACGACGATGGTCTCGTCGGGTTCGGCGGGCTCAAAGAGCCCGGTCGCGCGACGGAGATCGATTTCGACGCCATGGAGGCCTCGATCCGCGCCGACCTCGAGGACAACGTGGTCGGCTTTGCCTATGTGATCGCCAAGAACGGCCAGGCGGTGCGCTCCGGTGGCTGGGGCGACGCACGACGCAACGGCGACGGCAACCTGGCGATGACCGAGCACGTGCCCATCAACGTGGGGAGCGTCAGCAAGCCCATCACCGCCGTGGCCACGCTGCAGCTGCTCGAGGCGCTGGGCATGAGCATCGACGACCCCATCGCGCCGTGGTTGCCGCCCGGCTGGGTGCAGGGGCCGGGGATCGGCGGCCTCACCTTCCGCCACCTGCTCACCCATCGCACCGGTTGGAACCAGATGTTCTTGGCCGCGAGCGAAGCCGAGCAAGACTTGTGGGCCAACGACTGGAACGGCATCGCCTACGTGGTGTCGCGCGGGGCCACCCCCAACGCCACCGCCAGCTACAAGAACGCCAACTACGCCGTGCTGCGCATGATCGTGCCCGCGCTCTGGGACGCGTCCGGCCTCGCCCCCTTCGCCATCGACCCGCTCACCGAGTTCAATTACGGCTGGTATTTCGTCGGCTACGTCCAGGACGCCATCTTCGAGCCGGCAGGGGTGATGGACTCCGGCTGTTGGGATCTCCTCGGCACACAGGCCGCCTATGCCTACTCTTTCGCCCAGCCCGGCCTCAGCGGCGTCGCGCCAGGGAACAACATCTACCACTGCGGCGGGCACTCCAACATGGTGCTTTCGGCGGCCGACCTCGGCGCCTTCATGGCGTTCATCCGCTACGACGACGACGTGTTCTCACCCGCCAACCGCATGCTCATGGATGAGTATCGCCTCGGTTGGAACAGCCTCTCCAACACCAACGCCCATGGGCGCCTCGGCAAGTTCTGGCACGGCGGCGACATGTACCTCTCGGGCCGCGACTTCCACGCCTGCGTCATGAAGTACCCCCAGAACATCGAGGCCACGCTCGTGCTCAACTCCGAGTCGCCGAAGAACCAGTGCACGGTGCTGAAGGACGCCTACAACGTGGCGCTGCCCTGACCCCGCCCACGCACCGGACGAGCCGGCGCGCTCCGTGGCCGCGCCGGCGCTCCTCCGCTCGCTAGAAGTGGTGCACGCGGCCGGTGGGGGCCAGGTTGTCGGCGAGATCTTCAGGGATGAAGTATTGCTCGGCGCCGCCCCAACCCATCTTCCAGTTGTCGGTCGCGGTACCGTGGGCGGCCGCGGTCGAGCAGAGCACCTCGTATTCGGCGACCGCGGTCCGGTAGCCGTGATCCTTATGGGCGCGGACCTGCGCGCTCTGCCAGAACTCGGCGCTTGGCGTGTTGCCCAACATGCCCCCCATGTAGTTGGGCCCGATGTGGTAGGGGCTATAACCTCCGCCCACGCCGCGCCAAACGAGGAAGCCTGGCTCGAGGACGATGTTCACCCAGTCGTCGTCGGCTCCGTAGCCCTTGCCACTGCCCTGGTGATCCTGCGCCTCACCCGCGACGTCCCTGCTCGGAATCTCCATCGTCCACCTCCTGTCAGCCGCGACCTGCGGCTCTCAATTCGTATCACCCGGCCGAAATGGCGGTCAATGTGCTGCCGCTGTCGGCGTGTACCGAGCCGCCTCCCCCACAACGCTCCTCAGAACCGAGCGCGCAGCCCCACGACGCCGAGGCCCACGGTGGGCGTGACCGCCGGCTCCCCGTCCGGAAACGCGAGCGCGAGGAGGAGCCCCGTGGCCACCCCAGCGCCGCCCACCGCGAGGAGCACGGTGGTGGTGGGGCGGAGCGCGTTGAAGGTGTCGACGTCGGCGGTGGCGAGACAGGTCTGGTCGACGCACTCGGCGTCGAGCGACGAGCTCTCCGCGAGCAGCAGGGCCCCGGTGACCACGCCCCCGACCAGCGCCGCGCCGCCCACGCCGAGCACGACCCAGCCGGCGGTGCGAATGGCGGAGTTGTCGACGGGGGCAGCGACCGGCGCGGGAGGCAGGGGCCGCGGGGGCTCGGGTCCCGGCGCTGGGCGCCGCAGGACGAGCGTCAGCACCACCTCGGTGTCGCCCCCCTCGACCACCGTCACCTTCTCCTCGACCCGATCGTCGCCCTGACTGGCCGCGACGACGTGCTCTCCCGGATCGAGCGGGATGGGGCTCTCGAGGAGCGACGCAGCGAGGGTCTTGCCGTCGAGGCTCACGAGCCGCGGCGCCGCGCTCTCGCCCTTCACCTCGAGGGTCACCCGCAAGCGTGGGATGCGGGGCAGGAGCGCCGCCCGCGCTTTGGCAGCGTCTTCCCGCGCGCTCGCGTGCAGCTCTGGAGAGCGCTCGGGGAGGGCGAGGTTGGTCACCTCCTGGTAGCGCTCGGCCGCCTCCACCCAGCGCCCGAGGTTCTCGAGGCAGTGCCCGGTGTAAAACCCAAGGGTGGGCACGCGGAGGATGCGGTACGCCTCGTCGAGCTTGGTGAAGGCGGCGGCGTAGTCTTTGTCTTGGTAGAGCTGACCGCCCACTGCCGCGAGCTCCCGGGCTCGAGCCCGAAGATCGTCCGCGTCCGTCTGCGCCCATCCGAGCGCGGGGACCCACACTGCGAGCGCCACGAGGAGGCTGAGGAGACGACGCTTCATTTGGTTCGTGGCCAGGCGGCGAGCACCGTGATCTCGCCGGGGAAGATGTTGACGGTCGTCTCGGCGACGATCTCGCCGCTCGGCTCGTGCTTCATGACCACCTTCGGGCTCCCCGCCGGGACGTTGACGATCACGAACTGGCCCGCGGTGGTGGTCGAGGTGACCGAAAAGTCGAGGAACGTCATGTCGGCGGTCACGAACACGTACTCGGTGGACTCATCGGCGCCTTGCACCTCGACCGCGATGTCGGGCGCGAAGAACTCCACGGTGCCGTGGCAGTCGACGATGCCGCCGACGAGGACGCCGCGAGAGAGATCCTGCTCGACGTCTCGCTCCATGGCCACCAGATTGATGAGGCTCTGAAGGAGCGACCCCGACGCGAAGGGCGCGATCTCGTCGGCGAGGCGGTCGCGGTACTCGGGACGGGTGTGTTGCAGCGTGGTCGGGAGCCAGTTTTCGGGATCGGGCGGCTCGCGCTCCCAGCGCAGGTACCCCCGAAAGCCGCTGAAGATCTGGTCGTCCACCGGATCGAATCCGTTGGCGGTCGGCACGTCCACCACCACCAGACCCGCCTCGTCGGTCACGGCGACCGGCGGCGCGCCGACCGCGTTGCAGGCCCCCGACTGGCTCGCGCAGGCCGTCACCTGGAGGCCCACGAACGGCGCGTTCCCCATCGTCCGATCGAGGGCCTGGTGCGTCACCTTCACCCGCGCCTGTCGCGTGGTGGGCCAGGAGTAGTCGTCGACGCACTCGAACGCGGTGCCGATGCGGCACTCGGCGCGACACTGCCGGGCCACCTCCGCGAAGAGCTGAGCGTCCCCCACGCCGAAGGCGTCGTCGTCGCGACATCGATCGAAGCAGGCCGGATCGAGATCGTCGCCGGTGCACTGCGACATGCAGGCGATGCGCGCCGCACAGGCCTCGTTCTCGGCGCAGTTGGTGGCCGCGTTGCAAGCCTTCCGCCGCACGCACAGATCACAAGCGTAGAGGCCGAACACGTCGGGGACATCGCCCGCCGCGGCGCAGGTGGCCCTCCGCTCCGGGAGCACACAGCCATCGCGTTCACAGCGACGCGCCACACAGCTCGCGAGCGTGTGGGCGAGCGCGGCGTCGTGAGGGATGGTCTTCTGGCAGTCTGCGAAACACCCCGCCTCGTTGGTCGGTGCGCAGCCTGCTTGGCACTGCATCAGCTGAGCGCAGCCCGCGTCGGCGGCGCAGGCCGTCGCCTCGTCACAACACTCGCGGCTCGCGCACAGGTCGCACGCCACCGCGCCGAAGAGCTCGCCCGTGCCGCGGCCCTCTTCGCACAGCGACTCGCGCTTGGGGAGCGCGCACGTCACCGACGTCGCCAGCAGCGGACCGCCGAGCGCGCACACCAACGTGATGCGGAGGGAAGCGCCCTTCATCAAATGCCGAAGTCGATCTTGTCAGAGCCGGGCGCGGGCGGCTGCACATTCGGGGTCGGTGGAGGCGTCGGACGGGGCGGACGGGGTGTCGGCACGGCGCGCTGGGGTGGTGGGGCCGCCACGCTCGGCGCGGCGCTCGGGAGCGGCTCGGGAGCCGCAGAGGCGGAGAGCGCCTCATCCTCCCCGGAGGGCGCCACGGGAGGCGCTGACTCGGGCTCGCTGACCTCGGCGGTGGGCTCGACGCTCGCTCCTGCCGGCGCCGACTCGAGGCCCGTGGGGGGGGCCGCGCCCGGCCCCTCGGTAGCGGCGGGGCTGCGTCCGAGCACGAACACGAGGATCACGCCGGCGGCGAACGCCACGCCGGCCGCCAGCAGCCAGCGCTGCGGCGCCGCGGCCGGCGTCTCGGCGGTGCGCGACATGGCCGAAGCGTGCCGAAGTGAAGACATGCTCGTCGTCTCGAGCCGGGGCGGCGCCGCGTCGTCGCTCGTCTCCTCGTCGAGCTCGAGCTCGCTCCCTGGCTCCGAGCTCCGCGCGGTGACCGGTGCGTCCGAAGCGGCGTCCGGCCTCGCGCCGGCGCCGGTCTCGCCGTCCGACACCCGCGGCTCGTTCGCGGCAGACGGGGCCACGGCGGTGATCGCGTCGTCGCTGCGAGGCGCCCGCTCGCTCGCCCGCTTGGCGGCCAGGGTGTCGCTCAGCTCGATCGATACCCGCTCGCCCGAGTCGAGCGTGTCCGGCTCGGACAGCGGCACGTCGCTCCCCATCGCGTCGGCGAGCGCGAGCGCCATCGCCCGCGCGCTCTGGAACCGCAGATCCGGATCTCGTTCCGTCGCCTTGCGGAACCATCGGTCGAACCCCACCGGCACCGGGGCCACCTGCGAGGGTCTCGGCAGCGGCTCGCTGCAGATCTTGTAGATGATGTCGCCGACCGTCTCGCCGTCGATCGGCCGCACACCGCACAGGCACTCGAAGGCCACCACGCCGAGCGACCAGATGTCGGTGCGATGATCGACGACCATGTGGCCGCGGGTTTGCTCCGGGCTCATGTAGTTGGGCGTGCCGAGGAGGTAACCGGTCTGGGTCGTGCGATCCGTGCCCTCCTTCTTGTCGGTGAGCTTGGCGATCCCGAAGTCGAGCACCTTGACCACCTCACCGTCCTCCTCGGACGCGAGGAAGATGTTCGCCGGCTTGAGATCCCGGTGGATGATCCCCTTTTTGTGGGCGCGCGCGATGGCCCGAGCCACTTGGGTGATGATGGTGAGCGTCTCCCGCGCCCCGAGGCGCACCTTGCGATCGAGGCGGTCGGCCAAGGACTCACCCTCGAGGTACTCCATCGCGATGTAGGCCACGCCGTCCTCGACGCCGTAGTCGAGCACCTGCACCACGTTGGTGCTGCGGATGGCCGCCGCGGCCTGAGCCTCACGGATGAAACGCGCCGAGCGCGCCTCGTCCCGCGCCACCTGCCGAGGGAGCACCTTGATCGCCACCGGAGAGCGCAGCTGGATGTGCTCCGCTCGCCACACCATGCCCATGCCCCCCGCCCCGATCGGCTCCTCGAGGCGATAGCGCTCGGCGACGATGTGTCCTGTCTCCCACCCCTCCACGGATGATCCCTCGCTTCGTCCGGTCTACCGAGTATGCAACGCGCTCGCCGCCAGCAAAAGCACGAGATGCCAAGCAGCGCCGGCCCTTTCGTACACCTACCCTCAACCTGCGCCAACAACTCCCCCTCCGCGAAGTCCTCCGCTGAAGGTCCGGTGGGCGCGCCGATCGGCCGGGTCGCGCCAGCGCCTCGAGCGCTCAGGTCCCGCGCTTTCGCGGGCGCGGGATGTCGTGCAGCTCGAGCTTGTTGATGAGCGTTCGCCGCGAGACGCCGAGGCGCTTGGCCGCCTCGGTTTGGTTGCCACCGGCCGCCGTCAAGGCCTCCACGATGCGGTCCCGCTCGAACGACGCCATCGACGCCTCGAGCGCCGGTGGCGGCTGCGTCGTGACCGCCGGGGCGCCACGACCGCCGGCGCCGGCAGCGGTCACCGCGACCGAGGCCGCGCCCTCGGTGCGCGCGGCCTCGACCCGGCCGTCGAGGAGCATGTGCTCGGGGGTGAGCTCGCTCGCGCCGCGGGCGAGCGCGATGGCGCGCTCGAGCAGGTTCTTGAGCTCACGCACGTTACCCGTGAAAGGGTGCTGCTCGAGCAACGTCTGCGCCTCCGCGCTCAGCCGAGGCGCGGCGATGCCCTGCCGTTCGGCGACGCGCGCGATGAACCCCTCGGCGAGCGGGAGCACGTCGCCGCGGCGCTCGCGCAGCGGTGGGAGGCGCAACGTGAAGCCATTCAGCCGGAAGAGGAGATCGGCACGGAACCGCTTGTCGGCCACCGCCTCCTCGAGAGGCACGTTGGTGGCCGAGACGTAGCGCACGTCGACGCGACGTGGCTTGACCGCCCCCACCCGCAGCACCTCTCCCGCCTCCACCACCCTGAGCAGCTTGGCCTGGAGCTCGAGCGGCAGCTCCCCCACCTCATCGAGGAAGATGGTGCCGCCGTCGGCAGCCTCGATGAGCCCCTCCTTGGCCCTGTCGGCGCCGGTGAAGGCACCACGCTCGTGCCCGAAGAGCTCGCTCTCGAGCAGCGCCGGCGACAATGCCGCGCAGTTGAGCTTCACGAGGGGCTTGTCGGCGCGACGTGAGGCGGCCACGACCGCCTCGGTGAAGACCTCTTTGCCGGTCCCCGTCTCGCCGAGGATCAACACGTTCAGCTCGCTCGGTCCCACCACCTCGAGCAGGCTCCAGAGCCGCTTCATCGTCGGATCGGCCACCACCACCGAGGGCGGGACACCTCGCGAAGGGGGAGGCGCGTCCCGCTCCTTCCCAGACGGCACGAGGTCGAGGAGCACGGTCACCGCGCCGAGCTCGAAGGCGGAGCCGGGAGCGAGCACGGCGGGCTCGTGCGCGCGCAGCCGCTGGCCCAACAGGCGCGTCCCGTGCCGGCTGTCGAGATCGGTGAGCTCGATGGGGTCACCGAGCTCGAGACCCGCGTGGCGCCGGCTCACGGAAGGATCCTCGACGACCAGGTCTGCTTCGCTGGAGCGCCCGATGACCACGAGCCGCTTCGAAGGGAGCGGCATCACCGACACCCCCGACGCCGAGCTGACGATGAGGCGCAGCGCACCCACGTCACCTCTCCGCGGGAGCGCGGCGGTGGCTTGGGTCTCGTCTCGCGGCGAGCGGCTGTCCGACACGGCGCCAGTATAGCGTCGGGGTCGCGCCGCATGGCAACCGCCGGCGCCCGCCGGTTCACCCGAAGCCCGCGTCAGCGGAGCGCGCGGCGCGCGACCGTGCGCGCAGGGCTGCCACGCCGGTGGTGACGAAACCCACGAGGAGCGCGAGGGCCGCGATCGCGAGGGCGTCGTAGTCGGTCTCGCGTGCGACGAGGCCCTGGGGAAGCGTGCGCACCAAGAGCTCCCGCCCGCCCAGCCATGCCCCCATCAAAGCCGCCGCCCCGAGGGACGCGAGCACGAACGCCCCGAGCACCCCCGAGAGCCATCCGAGGCGACGGCGCGCGAGGGCGACGCCACCGCGATGCCCGATGAGCGCGCAGGCCGCCCAGGCCAACAAGGCCGTGAGCCACGGGAGGGTCTCGCGCCACAGCGGGCGCGGCGGACGAAACGTCATGCTCACCGCGTCGTCGGGGAGACCGTCGCTCGATAGGCGCCACCTTCCGTCGCCCTCCGCGACGAGGGGCGGCTGGCTGTCGAGCGTCCAGCCTGCCGGCGCCAACACCTCGAGGTCGAGCCCGCCGAAGGTCGCCCAGTCGCGCGCCGGCGCGAGGACGTAGGCGAGCTGCTGAGCGATGAGGGTGTCGCCATGGTGCGTCGTCGGTCGCGCCGCGTAGCGGATCCGGAGCTCGTGCTCTCCGCGCTCGAACGGCACCGTGAACGCGACGACCCTCGTGATGTCGTCGGCGTACTGGAGCGCCCCACGGACCGCGTCCGGCGTCGTGTCGGGGCTCTGCCAGCTCGGAGGCAACGAGTCGACCCCGCGCACCTCCAGCGCGAGCAGCACCCCGTCGAAGGTGACCTCGCCGCGCTCGATCCCCGGCGACACGAACACGAGGGGCACCGCCACCGCCTCCGCGCTGCAAAGCAGCCGATAGGTCGCGGTGATCTCTGCCGGCCCCCCGTCGGCGAAAGGGCGGGCGTCGATGACCAGCGTCTCGCGCAAGATCCCCACCTCCGGGATCCGCCCAACCGGCTCCGCGAGCGGATCCCCCGGATCCCACGGGCGCGCCGCGTTCGCGCGAGCGTCCAGCGCGATCCACGGGCTCGCGACCGCGACCGCCACGACCAACCAGCGCGACAGCAGCCCGCGACTCGCGCCGCTCATCGCCGCGACCGCCCCGCGAAAGCGGCTCGAAAGACCACCCGCTTGCCCACCCCGCGAGAGCGCTCGTCGGCGCGCATCATGGAGCAGGCCGTGGCCTCCTCGGGAGGCCGGGGATGTCCAGCTCGAAGCCGCAGCGGTCCGAGTCGCACTTGGGACAGCGCGACGCGTAGCGCTCGAGCCAATCGCCACACTCCCAGCAGCGCCCGGTGAGCTGGTGGGACACGACGCGGGTGACGCCGATGAGACCACAAGGCTTGCACACGCCGAAGAGCTCGCCCTCTCCCCGCTCCGGATCGAACCCATGCGTCCCGAAGGGACCACGCTCGAGCCCGCACGCCCCACACACGAACCTCTGCAGGATGGTCACGCCCGATTGTCTCCCAGAACGCCACCTCGCGCTCCATCGATGCGCCGACGAGCAGCGATCTCGATCGACGCGGGACGCGGGCGGGGAGGAGGGACAGGGTGTGGGGCTTGGCGGTTCGGTGTGGCGAAAGCCGCTACCGTCGCGTATAGTCCGGCCGCTCGGTCGCTGGGGAGTAGTCCGAGCATGGGGTGTCCAATGTTGAAGTTGCGAGTTGCGCTGCTGGGTCTCGTTGTGTTCGGGGCCAGCTTCGCGGTCACGGGTTGTGGCGGTGAGGAGAGCGACGGGCCGACCGGGCCGGAGATCATCTTCGACGTTCCCGAGCAAGCCGACAACGTCGAGCGCCTCGTCACGCCGACCTTCGAGGTCGCCGCCGCGAGCGAGGTGTTCATGTGCATGCGCGTCCCCTACGAGTTCGAGGCGGACACGTGGGTGAACCAGAGCATCGGCTACCAGGCCGATGGCGGCCACCACACCATGCTCTTTTACACGATCGGCGACGATGAGCACCTGGACGAGTCGCCCCACGAGTGTGAAGACGAAGACATGGGCAACATCCGCTTCGTCGGCGTGGGCACCGCCCATGGCATCGGGATCTCGTTGCCCGAGGGGGTGGCCATGCTCGTCCCCAAAGGCGCCAAGGTGTGGACCCAGTCGCACTACCTCAACACCACGAGCGACACGATCCTCGTCCAGGACGTGATCGATCTCTACACGGTGCCGGCGAGCAAGGTGGAGCACAAGGCCGGCGCCTACACCCAGGTCGATCTCGGCCTCGAGCTCACGCCCGCGGCGGAGACCACGCGCGTGATCGACTGCACCGCCCCCCAGGAGATGTTCGTGCCGTGGATGATCCCCCACATGCACGAGTGGGGCGCTCGCTTCACGCTCGAGGTGTTCAAGGACGGCGCCGAGGAGCCACTGGTGGTCTACGCCGACGACTGGCACGAGGCGCTGCGCGACGACTTCCCCGTCATCGAGTTCCCCGAACACCTGCACCTCACGACCAACGACCGGGTGCGCACCACGTGCACGTGGAACAACAACACCACCGATCCGATCCTCTTCCCCGAGGAGATGTGCGCCACGTTCCTCACGTTCTACCCGTCCGAAGACGGCGCGCTCTTGGCGTGTGACGAGACCGGCGAGACGTTCCGCCCCTGAGGCCACCATGCGACTCATCCTGTTGTGTTGGTGCGCGGTGAGCGCGCTCGCCCTCGGTGCGTCTTGCGACGACGGCGAGTCGATCGCGGCAGACGGTGGCGCCGGCCCCGGACCGGGAGGAGCGGGCGGCGCCGGGGGCGGCAGCGACGTGCCCGACGAGTCTTGCGTGCGGCCCGGCGACGTGGGCAACGCAAACGGCGTCGGGGAGTTCTGCACGCCGGGCGGTGACGAGTGCGATCCGTTCCCGCTCGCGCCCGCGTGCCTCGCCAACTTCGGGCAGGACCAGTGGTTCTGCACGCGCATCGGCTGCAACGAAGAGACCGACTGCGGCGACGGGGCGGGCTGTCAGCTCGAGTCGGCGGGCTCGGCATGCGTGCCCTGCCGCTGCTCCCCGGACGCCTTCGGCTGCAGCGGCGGGGGCGCGGGCGGCGGCGCCGGCGGGGGCGGGGGCGCGGGCGGCGGCTGACGACGCCCGGGGGCCGCCGGGCGGAGCGCCCGTCGTTCACCACGCTCGACGCCCAGAGGACGTCGACGCCGGCCACACCCAAGCCCACCGGCGCCCCCGAGCCTTCAGGCGGCGAGCATGCCCTCGTCGAGCGCCCTCAACACGCGCACCTCGTGACGCATTTCGTCGCTGAGCGCGAGATGGACCTGCTTCAGCGTCGGGAGCTCCCACGCGTAGGAGGCGACCTCGTCGCTGAGCTGCAACATGCGCAGCGAGAGGGCGTCACGGGTCTCGTTGTATGTCGTGAAGGCTTGCTCGGTACCGGCCAGGATCGCGCGGGCAGAGAGCTCGGCGTCGCGGAAGGCGTCGGTGATGCCGTGGGCGGTGATCGGATCCTTGAAGTAGCCAGCGTCGCCGACGAGCAGCCACCCTGGCCCGGCAGCCGTACGCAAGAACCCCGGGCGGCCCCCGAAGCCCACCAGCTTGCCGGTGAGCACGCCCTCGCGCAGGCACCGGGCCGCGAGCTCGGGCGAGCTCTGCGCGAGGAGCTCGAGGTAGCCCGAGAGGACGCCGTCGCGCGTGCGCGCTCGATACGTTGGTTGAGTCGTACCGACGAAGATGCAGGTGAGGCCGTCGTCGGTGGGGATCGCTCCGGAGCCCACGCCGGGGTTGAAGTGCCACCGATAGCCCTCGTTCGGGAGGCCTCGCCAGTAGCCGTAGATCACGGCCCCCGCGTGAGCGCCTTCGGCGTAGCGCATGGCGCCGGCTCTCGCTGCGACCGCAGAGTCGAGCCCGTCCGCGCCGACCACCACCTCGCAGCGCACGCGCCGCGCGCCGCGGTCGTCCTCGATGCGCACTCCCACCACCCTGCCATGGCGGTCGTGGCAGAGATCGATGAGCCGCGTGCGAAACCGCACCTCCGCGCCGGCGTCCTCGGCGGCGTCGACGAGCACCCTGTCGAGCAGGCTGCGCCGCGGCGCCCAGAGCCCCTCGATGCCGTCGCGCGGCGCGATGTCCACCGGGACCGCTTCGTCGCCGTAGTGGAAGGTCGTCCTCGTGATGAGCGGCGTCCCCGCCCTGACGATGGTGTCGAGCACGCCCCAGCGGTGAAGGAGCCACACCGCACCACGCATCAGGGCGTGGGTCGAGCGGGTGTCGCTGCCGTAGCGGCCGCGGTCGATGACGAGCACGCGCTTGCCTTGGCGCGCGAGGAGCATGGCGGTCGCCGCGCCGGCGCACCGGGCTCCGACGATCACGACGTCGTATTCGGAAGAGGAGGTCATAGCGGTTCCTTTCACGCCGCAGCGCTCGATGGCCCGGCGAGGTAGGTGGTGACGTGGTTGGCGATCGCGCGGGCGTCGTCGCCGACGCCGTCGATGAAGCTCGACTTGCGACGACGCATGAACGACAGGCCCAGCGCGAACACCCCCGGAGCGGGCGTGACGCCGCCGTCATGTCGCAGCTCTCCCCGCGCATCGCACACGTCGAGGGCGAGCCACGGGTAATCGCGCCGAAAGCCGGTGGCCCAGATCACGGTGTCGAAGCCGCGGTGCAGATCGAGCTGTGCTTCGCGGGTGGTGAGCTCGAGAGGGGGCGGAGCGTCGGCGCCGGGGGCGTCGAGGCGCCGCTCGGCGATGTGGCGGTCGATGCGTGCGAGCAGCCGAGAGAGGCGCGCGTCGGCGCTCCGCGTGGTGGCTTCGAGGTCGTCCGCGAAGCGAACCTTCGCCCCCTCCACCGCCATCGTGCGGCCCACGATGCGCACGCCGCGGCGGGCCAACACGCCGAGATCGAGCGACGTGTTGTCGGGCGTACCGATGAGCTGCAACGAAGGGGCACGGCGGGCGTGGTCGAGGTCGTGCACTTCGTCCCAGCGGCGGTCGAGGGCACCGGTGCGATCGAGCCACTCCATGATGTCTCGGCCGCGGTAGCGCCGTGGCATGCGGGTGTGCTCCCCCACCGAGAGCACCACCTCGCGCCCCGAACGACGAAGCTCGTCGGCGAGCTGCACGCCGGACGCCGAAGCGCCCACGACGAGGACGCCGCCGGAGCCGAGCGCGTCCGGGTTCCTGTACCGCGTGGGCGAGAGCTGCTCCACCGCATGGGTGAGCCGTCGCGCGCAAGCGGGCACATGGGGCGTCGCCGCGTGCCCGGTGGCCACGACGACGGTGGGGGCCAGCCAGGTGCCCTGATCGGTCACGACGCGGTACTCGCCGAGGTAGGGCTCGACGCGCAGCACCGTGTGCTCCTCCCGAATCGGCGCCGAGAAGGACGACGCGTAGCCCCGCAGGAAGGCGAGCACCTCGGGCATGGTCATGAAGCCCTCGGGGTCGGGGCCGGCGTAGCGCCAACGCGGGAGGCGCGACTGCCAGTTGGGGGTGAGGAGCCGGAGCGAGTCCCAACGCTCGCTCTGCCAGCGCTCGGCCACCCGTCCCCGCTCGAAGACGACGTGGTCGACGCCTTGGTCCGTCAGGCACCGGCTCATCGCCAGGCCAGCCTGGCCGGCGCCGATCACGATCGTCTCCGTACGCTTCATCGAGGCCTCCTCAACCGGCGTCCACGTTGATCTCGATGGGCACGCCGTTCCGCAACACGTCGAAGACTGCCGAGCGGGCCCGCGACTGCTCCACGATCGCGCGGAGCGTCTCGGCCGGAGCGTCACCCTTGATGCGAAAGTCGACGGTGATTTTCTGGTAGCCGTTGCGGGTCGCGTCATCGAGCCCGAAGATCCCCATGAGATCGATGTCGCCCGAGATGCTCGACTCCACCTCGGTGAGGGCGACGCCCCGCGCCGAGGCGATGTTGCCAATCCCCGCGGTGAGGCAGGCCGCGAGGGCGTGGAGCAGAAACTCCACCGGCGTCGGAGCGTTGCCCTCGCCGACGAGCACGGGCGGGTGATCGCCGTCGTACACGAACTCGCGCTCGTGGGTGTGGTCGCCGCCGGCGCCGGAGAACACCTCCATGCGGGTCCGTGAGTGGGTCCCCTTCAGCCAGCGGTTCTCCGCGCGGAACCGGAACTTGGCGAGCTCGCGCTGCCCCCCCACGGCGTTGATCGTCGCGAGGAGGGTGTCGACGTCGACGCCGTTGCGGTCGCCGGCGACCTGCTTGCGGGTGCGGGTGGAGGGGGTCTGGGTCTGGGTCATGGCGTTCATGGTCATGGTCGTTGTCTCCGTGTTGGTGTTTCCCATTGGGTCGTGAGCACACTGTGCAGACCCCCCGTGTGAGCGAGCGTGTGGGTGAGCGTGGAATGAGTGGCGGGGAGCGCGTTTTCGCCTGTGGTACGCTGTCGGGGCCGTGCCCGGGACCGCCGCGACCACGAAAAACGCATTGCGAATCCAAACGTTAGGCGAGCTCTCGGTATTTCGGGGCGAGCTCCGGGCGGAGCTCCCTCCGTCCAAGAAGACGCGCGCGCTCCTCGCCTACCTCGTGGTCTCCGGGCGCGAGCAGCGCCGCTCGCGCCTCTCCGCGCTCCTGTGGGACGTGGCCGACGACCCCCGTGGAGCGCTGCGCTGGAGCCTGAGCAAGCTCCGCAAGCTGGTGGACGGGCCCGACGTCAAGCGCCTGATCGCGGATCGAGACGCGGTGACCTTCGAGCCCCACGGAGCGGTCGTCGACGTCGCGGAGCTTCGGGCCATCTCTCGACGCCTCGCCGAAGCGAGCCTCGACGAGCTCGAGCGCTGCGCCGGGCTGGTGGCCGGGGAGCTGCTCGAGGGGCTGGATCTGGCCGATTTCGACGAGTTCCAGGCCTGGTGCATCGCCGAGCGCGAGGAGGCGCGGCGGCGCCACGTGGCGCTCCTCGGGGAGCTGGTGTCCCGGCTCGGCTCCGACCCGGAGCGCGCCCTCCCCCACGCGCGCAAGCTCGTGCAGATCGATCCGATGGACGAGGGGGCGCGCGCGACGCTGCTCCGCCTGCTCGCGGCCACCGGCCGCCGCCCCGAGGCCGAGCAGCAATACGCTGCGGCCAAGCGCGTCTTCCAGGAGCTCGGCGCGAGCAACCTCGAAGGACTGCGTCGCACTTTCCACGGCCTCGAGTGGTCGGCGGTCGAGGTGGCCACCCCGCCCGCGCGGCCTCCACGCGAAGCCGCACCGCCCCCTCCGAGCGTCGCGGCGCCCCGAGGGCTCGTTGGCCGCGAGACCGAGCTCGCGCGCTTCGTGACCCTCCTCGACGACGTGGTCTCCCACCGTCGCGAGCGCGTGCTCCTCCTCACCGGAGAGCCCGGCGTGGGGAAGAGTCGGTTGCTCGCTGCGCTGCGCGAAGAGGCGGAGCTGCGCGGCGCGAACGTGCTCGCCGGTGCCTCCTTCGAGGCGGAGCGAGACCGCCCCTACGGGCCGTGGGTAGACGCGCTGCGCGAGATCGCCGCGGCAAGACGTGGCGATCTCGCCCCCCTCCTTGGTGAGCTAGGTGATGAAGTCCCCAAGGAGCTCACCCGCGACCGCCTCTTCGGCGCGGTGGTGGAGCTCATCGCGGGGCTCGCCGAGAGCGGCCTCGTGTTGGTGATCCTCGACGACCTGCACTGGTGCGACGAGGCGTCCTCGAGCCTCTTGCACTTCGTGGCCCGCACCAACAAGGAGCGGCCAGTTTTGATCGCCCTCGCGGCGCGCGAGGGCGAGCTCGGCGACAACGACGCCGCCATGCGCGTGGTGCGCACGCTGCGACGCGAGAGGTTGCTCGAGAACGCGGCGGTGGGGCCCCTCAGCCCCGACGACACCCGCAAGCTGGTGGCACACATCGCGCCCGACGTCGATCCGCTCGAGCTCGCGCGCGACTGCGGAGGCAACCCGCTGTTCGCCCTGGAGCTTGCGCGCGCCGGCCCGGGCAGCGCGGGCTTCGGCGTCACCGTGCACGAGCTCGTCCGCGACCGCTTCGAGCGGCTCGGCGAGGAGTGCTGCGACGTGCTCCGCTGGGGCGCCGTGCTCGGTCAGCACTTCCACGTGAGTCGACTCGCCGCGCTCACGATCATGGACCAGCTCACCCTCTCGCGAGCGCTCGCCAACCTCGAACGACACGCGCTGCTCGTGCCGCTCGATGGCGACGGGTTGGGCGCCTATCGCTTCGCCCACGCCCTCGTGCGCCAGGTCGTCTACGGCGAGCTCTCGGCCCCGAGACGACGGTTGATGCATCAGCGGGTGGCCAGCGTGCTCGCCTCTTCCGGCGACGCGGATCGAGAGCGCGCCACCGAGATCGCGCACCACGCGGCGCTGGGGGGCGACGCGGCCCTCGCCACCCGCGCGTGCATCACCGCCGGTCGCCGCTGTCTGCGGCTCTTCGCTCCCGCCGAGGCCTACGCGCTCGCACGCCGCGGCATGCGCTACGTGGGTGAGCTCGACGAGGCCACCCGCGTGGAGCGAACCCTCGAGCTCATGGAGCTGAGCTATCACGCGCGGCCACCGAGCGAGCCCGAGAAGGCGGCCGCCGAGCTCGAAGCGCTGGCCCAACGCGCGCTCGATCTCGGCAAACACGATCACGCGCGTCGCGCCTTCGTCGTGCTCAGCTATCTGCGCTGGGAGGTGGGCGACTGGCGCGAGGCCGAGCGGGGCATGCTCGCCGCGGAGCGCGCGAGCCGCGGGTCCGACGACCGCGAGCGCGCGGTCGCCCTCGCCGAGGCCGCCCGCTGCCTCGTGCTCCTCGATCGCGATCTCCCGCACGCGGAGGCGATGTCCCTCGAAGCGACGGCGGTGACCGCGCGCCTCGGCGTGGAAGACCCCGCGGTCGTGGACGCCGCCGGCCTGCTCCGCGTCCACCGCGGCGAGCTGGCCGCCGCAGAGCCCCTCTTCACCCGCGCCCGAGAGCTGGCGCGGAGAGCCGCCGACCGCTGGGCCGAGTATCAGCCCCTCGAGCACCTGGTGATGCTGCACATCGACCGCGGCGACTACGAGCGCGCCCTCGGCCTCGCCGACGAGCTCTGCGCGCTCGCGGCAAAGTTCCGCGAGGGCAGCGAAGAGCCCTTCGCCCTGGCGCTCCACGCGCTCTGCCGCGAGCACACGAGCGGCGACGGCGCCGAGCCCCTCCGCGCCGCGATCGCGGCGCTACGCGCGGTGGATGCCAAGAGCCGCCTCGCCTTCGTGCAGACGCGCGCGGCCGAGCTCGATCTCGCTCGGGGAGACGCCGAGGCTGCAGGAGCGCGCGCGGAGGAGGCGCTCACCCTCACGAGCGTGCTTCGTCATCCCAGCGAGCAGGCGTTCGCGCGGGTGCTGCTCCTCCGCGCGGCGCGCGCGCGCGGCGCCGAGGAGAGCGCGGCCGCGCACCGCGAGACGCTGCGCAAGCTGCCCCTCTCCGGCATCACCTCTCGCGTGCGAGCCATGGTAGAGGAAGAGCTCGGGGACGCGTCATGAGCCACACCTTGGTGATCGTCGAGCGCAGCTTCGTGGAGCCGGTCGATCCGGTCGAGCTGCAAGCCCACGAGAACAAGGGGGCGTGGTGCCTCGAGCAGCACGACGTGAGGTTCCAGCGGTCGCTCCTCGCCCGAGATCGCCTAAGGATGCTGTGCATCTACCAGGCCCCGGACGCCGAGTCGGTGAGGCTCGCGCAGCGAACGATCGGCTTGCCGGTCGAGCGGGTGTGGGCCGCCGAGGAGCTCCAGCGCGACAGCGGCGCGAACCTCCTCGTGGTCGAGCGGCAGTTCGAGCAACCGGTCACTCGGAGCTTGGCCGCTCAGATGGCCGAGCGGATGGCCTGGTGCAGCGAGGCCTACGGCGTGGAGCGGGTGCAGTCTTACCTGGCCCGCGACGGGCACCGCGCGGTGTGTGTGTTCCGGGCTCCCGACGCCGAGGCGGTGCGCACCGCCCACCGCAAGAACGACATCCCGTTCGGACGGGTGTGGCCCGGCGACATCGTCGAGCCTTCACGCGACGCGGCAGCGCCTCAGGCGGCGCGCCGGCTCGGCGGCGGGGCCCCCTGGCCGCACGCGGCCTGGATCTCGCGAAACAGCTCGCGCTGCGCGTGACTCCCACCCAGGAGATGCAGCCGCGGCATCACCGCCGCGAGCAGCTCCGCCGCGTGGGGCCGGTCGCCGACCGCGTAGGCCCGCAGGCCGAGCGCGACCCGACCCAAGAGGTAGTCTTCGAGCCGGGTCGCGCGTGACGCGCTCGCGAGCCACGCGTCGAGCGATGCCACATCGGCCGCCCCCGCCAACACGAGCAGGTGGTGCAGCGCGACGAACGGCTTCTGCCGCGTCTCGAGGTGGGCGACGGCCCGCTGGCGCACCGCCTCCCACGGGAGCGCGGCGTCGGCGCCCTTCGGCGCGGCGAGCGCCAGCCGCCACAGCGCGGCCGGAGCATCCGTCAGCGCGTCGTCGCTCGTCGCAGCCACGGGCAGGATCTCCGCCTCGAAGCGGCGGCGCGCCGCCTCCCAGTCGCCGGTGCCGAGCTCGAACACCATCATGTGCCATTGGAGGTGCGTCCACAGGCTCCCGGAGCCGTCGCGGCCCTCGAGCCACGCCCCCAACCACGCGCGCCCCTCCGCGTAACGGCCGGCGTCGTGCAGCCGATGGGCCATCTCATGGGCCGCCCCCTCCTCGCCGCCAGCGAAGATCGCGAAGCCGTCACGGTCGCGAGCGGTCTCCTCGGTGGTCGCAGCGTCGCGAGCGCTCCTCGAAGCGCCCTGGCTCTTGTCGCTCTTGTTCATGCCCGCAGCGTGCGGGCTCTCCGTGTGAGGCCGCGTGTGACCTCACGTGGAAAAGTGACCACTCACGGCCCGCACCGGGCGCGTTCCCGCCGAGGGGAAACTCTCCGAAGTGCGCGTACCGCGGCGCGCACGGCTGGGACTCCGCCGACACCACAAGTATGCTCGACCCAAGGCGCACCCCTCGATGGCCAAGCGACGACTCCGAGCCGATGAGCGCCGCGAGCAGATCGCGATGGCGGCGCTCTCCATCATCGCCACCCAAGGGGCCGGAAGCCTCACCGCCGCCGCGCTCGCGCGGAGCGTGGGCACCTCCGACGCTGCGCTGTTCCGACACTTCCCCGACAAGGCGGCCATCGTCGAGGCCGCCATCGCGACCTTCGAGCGCACCCTCATGCGCGACTTTCCTCCCCAGGACCCAGACCCGCTCGCGCGCCTGCGGTCGTTCTTCGTTCATCGCGTGACGCTCTGCCGCGCGCACCCTCACATCCTGAAGCTCGCCTTCGACGACCGCCTGCTCGACGCCGCCGACGCGGCCGGCGCGCGCCGCGTCAACCGGGCCGTCGCTCGCTCCGTCGAGTTCATCCACACCTGCGTCCGTGAGGCGCAGGAGGCGGGCGCGCTGCCCCCGATCGATCCCGTCGTCGTGGGCTGGATGGTGACCGGCGTGGTGCGCGGCGCGGTAGCCGCGGTGACCCGCTCGAAAGGCCGCGCCCTCGATCCCGACGCCCTCTGGGATGCGGTCGAGGTGATCCTGCGCGGCGCGGTGAGCGACCGGGGGTCGTCCTCCGCCGGGTGACGGCCAGCTTCAGCGCCCCCTGCCCCGCCCCCACCCTTGTCCGCTCTCGAGGATCGCCTGATACTCGCGACCGGGCTGTAGGTCACACCCCTCCGCGAGAGCTGCCGCACGAAGGCGCGGAGGTGGTTCTCCGACGCCTGCTCCAGGTTCGCGAAGACGTCGCGGATGACGCGCTCGTCGGTTTGCTCGGCGCGCTCTCGGAGATCGAGGATGTCGGTCTCCTCGATGAGGGCCCCCGCGCGGAGGGCCGACTCGAGCGAGATCTTGCCCGACGCGACCAGCTCGTCATGAAGGGCTTGAAGCTCGGGGTTCGTTAGTCGCCAACCTAACGACGACCACGGCCGGGTCGAGATGGTGCGACACTCCGCCGCGGAGCGCGCTCGAGCGACACGTCAGTGCCCGCGAGCTCGGCGCACGGCGCCCCTCCCGAGGAGCGCCACGATCCCAACGGCGGGCACGACGGTGAGGACGAACAACACGGCAACGAACAGCCCATAGACGATGATCGGCGGCATCACAAACTCCGTAGTTAGTATTCACTAACTACGTAACCACCCCGTGGCGATCCGTCAAGAACCGCGCGATGGCGCGCCCGCGCGACGCCTCACGATGCCCTCGGCAGAACGCGCTCAGCGCACGACGAACGTGGCCCGCAAGGCGTCGTCATCCTCGGCGTGACGACCCACCAGCACGTGGTAGTGGGTCTTCTCCACCACGAGCTCGTCGCTCGACGCGTCGAAGAACGCGAGCCGCCTCACCGGCACCTCGAGCCTCACGCGAACGCGGTCCCCCGCCGCGACGTGCACTCGGGCGAAGGCCCGGAGCTCCTTCGCCGGCCGCTCCACCTTCGACGCTCCCACCCCCACGTAGAGCTGAACCACCTCGTCGCCGGCGCGAGCGCCCTCGTTCTCGACGTCGAGGGTGGCCACGAGCACGTCCTCGGGGCACAGCACGTCGCGCTCGAGCGCGAGGTCTCGATAGCGAAACCGCGTGTAGCCGAGCCCGAAGCCGAACGGGAAGGCGGCCCGCACCCCGTCGCGCTCGAGCTTGCGGTAGCCGTGCCACGCGTCGTACGTGATCCGCTTGGCGTGACGGTCGAAGAACGGCAGGTGCGCCTCGTCGGCGGGGACCGCGAAGGGGAGCCTCCCGCCCGGGCTCACCCGTCCCGAGAGCACGTTGGCCAGCGCGTGCCCGCCCTCCATGCCCGGATACCAGAGCACGAGGATGCCGGGCACGAGGCGATCCCACTCCGAGGTCAGCACCGCGCTCCCCGCCATGACGACCACCACCGTGCGGGGATTGGCCTCCGCCACCGCGCGCACGAGCTCGACCTGGTCTGGCGGCAGCCGCAGCGACCGACGGTCGCCGCCTTGGCCAAAGCTCGCCTCGGCGGCGCGCATGCGGCCCGTCTCGCGGCCGATCACGCGCCCGGCCAGCGCCGCGACCGCGCCGGTGAACAATCTCCGCAGCACCCCACCGATCCGCCCTCGTAGCGGCAGCGGCGGCGGAAACAGCGGCACGAAGGCGTCGATCGACGGCGGCGCCACCAGCTCCCCCTCCTCCGCCGCCGTGTAGCCCACCACCACCACCGCCACGTCGGCCTCGGCGGCTGCGGCCCGCGCCGTCGCGACATCGGCGTCCGTCGCGTCGGAGAGACGTCCGCCGAACACGCCGCGCAACCCCTCGAGCGGCGTGACCACGTATTCGGGCCGCCCATCCGACGAGCCGCGATCGCCGAGGTTTTCCACCGCCGCGAGCGCGCCGAACAGCGCCACCGTCGCCTCTTCTTCGATGGGAAGCACCTCCCCGTCGTTCTTCAGGAGCACGATGGCCTTCTCGGCCGCCTCTCGAGCGAGGGCGACGTGCGCCGGGCACGCGCGCACCGAGCGCGGGTAGTCTCCCTCGGGCAGCGCGAGGAGCTTTCGCAAGATGCGTCGCACCGCCTGCTCGATCACCACCTCGGGCACACGCCCGCTCTTCACCGCCTCTCGGAGCCGATCGCGATAGACGAAGCGAAACGGCATCTCGATGTCGAGCCCGGCGAGGGCCCCGCGCTCGGCGTCGCGCAGACCGAAGAGGAAGTCGCTGATCACGAAGCCCTCGAAGCCCCAGCGATCGCGCAAGATCTCGGTGAGCAACGCTCGGTTCTGTCCGCACCACTCGCCGTTGACCGCGTTGTAGGCGCTCATCACCACCGCCACCCCCGCGTCGACGCAGTCTTTGAAGTGAGGCAGGTAGATCTCGTGGAGCGGCCGCGGCGCGATCTGCACGTCGACGTCGAAGCGCGCATTCTCCATCGAGTTGGCGGCGAAGTGCTTCACGCACGCGAGGGCGTGGCGCTGCACGCCGCGCACGAGCGCGCTCCCCATCGCGCCGAGGTGCATCGGATCCTCGCCGTAGGTCTCCTGTGCGCGGCCCCACGCCGGATGTCGCAGCACGTTGATGCACACGCCCCCGAAGAGGTTGCCGCCGTGCGAACGAAGCTCGCGACCGATGGCGTCCCCGATGCGCTCCTCGAGCGCAGGATCGAAGGTGGCGCCGCGCGCCATCGACACCGGGAAGGTGGTGGCGCCCCCCTCGAGGACGACCCCGCGCGGCCCGTCGATGAACCGAACCCCTTCGATGCCGAGGCGACGGTTGCGCCCCGCCACGAAAGGGAAGCGATGGTAGTAGTCGCGCTGCAAGAGCTGGAAGAGGCCCGGATAGAGCGGCAGATCGCCGTCCATCAGCGCCAGCCGCTCCTCGAGGCTCATCTGGGCGAGCAGCTCCTCCGCCCGCGCCTCCACCTCGAGCTCGCGCGATCCCATAGCGCCTCGTTACCGCGACGCGCGCGGCGTCTCAACGCGCACGCTCGCGCCGCACGGCGGATCCCACTGCGAGCTCGCGCGACGAGGACTACACTCCACCCATGACGCGCGCGTCCGCAGCCTCCGACACCATGCTCCGCAAGCTACGCGAACACGGCCTCCGCTACCCAGGCGCTCACCTCAAGAGCCCCTGGCCCGGGCACCTCGATCTCGCGGTCAACGACAAGACGTTCTGCTACCTCAGCATCGAGGGCGAGCCCTTCGCCGTTTCGTGCAAGCTGCCAGAGAGCGCCGAGGCAGCCCTCGGCCTGCCGTTCACCCAACCCACCGCCTATGGTCTCGGCAAGAGCGGCTGGGTGTCGGCGAGCTTCGAGGAGCACCCGCTCCCTCCCTTCGAGCTCTTCGCAGCCTGGCTCGACGAGAGCTACCGAGCCCAGGCGCCCAAGCGCCTGATCCGCGAGCTCGACGCACGAGGCCCCTGCGGCGAGCGTCCAAGCCGCGCCGCAGCCCGAACGCCCACGGCCGCACCGAAGAAGCCCGCACCGAAGACGCCCGCACCGAAGACGCCCGCACCGAAGACGCCCGCACCGAAGACGCCCGCACCG
>CAYOAL010000092.1:0-6034 GCA_964401935.1 uncultured Polyangiaceae bacterium | reverse complement strand
AAGAAGCCCGCACCGAAGACGCCCGCACCGAAGAGGGCCGCACCGAAGAAGGCCGGGCGATGACGCGACGCTCTCGTCGATCCCGCGCGCGCCGGTTTTACCGTCGGCCTGCCCCAGCGCCTCCGCTGCGCTGCCTCGCTGCGCCGCCTCGCTGCGCTTGGCGTTGGGGTCAGGGTGCTTCGAAGGCGCCGATGGACGGCGGCGAGGCGTAGCAGGCGCCCACGAAGTCGCCGGCGAGCGCGCTCACGTCGCTGCCTGCTCCCGCCGCGGGGCTGCCGGCAGGGATCGCGAAGTCTCCCCCGCTGGGATCGGCGAGCAGAGGATCCTCGCCGACGATCCCGCCCTCCTCGGTGACGGGAAGGTCTGGCGCCGATGCCCCTGGGCTCGCGTGGTTGAACCAGAGGTTCGTCTGAAATGAGAAGGTGTCCGGAGCGGTGTCGGCGCCCACGTTGACGTGCGTGGAGAACGAGCCCCCCGAGCCGAAGAACACGAGGTTGTTGACCACCACGCCATCGCGCGCCGGCTCGAAGGTGTAGCCGCCGCCGGAGACGGTCTCTTGCAAGATGCGGAAGACCCAGCGCCCCGGATCCACGATGGTGTTGTTCGCAGCCAGGCATCCCACGCAGCCCACGAAGCCGAGCGCGGCGGTGCTCCCCTCGATCACGTTGGCGATGACGCGGATGTTTCGAGCCTCGGCGTTCGGCTGCGTGGAGTTGAGGGGTGGCCGAAAGAACTCGAAGCCGGTGGAGCCGCCCATGTTCACGGCGCGCTCCCCGGCGTTGTCGAAATGGTTGGCACGGATGTCGATGTCGCGGCTCCCCCCTTTGCACTGCACTCCGTTCCCGCTCGTGTTGGCGAAGTAGTTACCGGCGATCATCCCGTCGTGGCAGCCCACGTGATCGATCCCGCTCCCCGACATGCCGCCGCCGCAGGCGACGAAGCGGGAGCCAAGCACCCAGAAGTCGTCGACGCCGGAGAGCTTCAGGCAGTCTTGGTTGCCGCTCGAGCCGATGTCGTGGATGTCGAGGCCGCGAAAGACGATGTAGCGAGTGGCGTCGGGATCGGCGTAGTTGCCGCCATCGTCGGTGTTGATGCCGTTGGCGGTCGCGCCAGTGATCTCGAGGTCGTGGATCACGAGGTAGCGCACGTTGCTGAGCTGGATGCCGTTGGCTCCACCCGAGATCACGGGGAGCGCCTCGCCGGCCGCCCCGCCGATCCAGATCGGTGCCTCGTCGGTTCCCGCGAGCCCGGAGATGAACGCGCCGCCGGCATAGGTGCCCGCGTGCACGACCACCGCGCTCCCCGGCCCCGCGTCCGCCACTGCGCGCTCGAGGCTCGCATAGGGAGCTCCTGCCGAGCCGTCGCCGCTGCCGTCGCTGCCGCTCTCGGCCACGTGAATCGCGGTCGTGGGGCTCTTGCCAGCCTCGAAGGTCGGAAACGAGCCGCAAGGCAGCGGCATCCCCCCGCCGCCGCCACCGCCGGTGCCTCCGCCCCCGCTGCCGCCGCTCCCGGGGCCGGCGCCACTGCCCGACGACGCGCCCGAGCCGGCGCCGCTCGCCGCCTCACCGCTCTCGTCACCACAGGCCCAGACAAGGAGGGTGAGCGCAAAGACCCAGTGGATGCCGTTCCTCGTCTTCATCGTCGCTCCTCGGTAGCCGCCAACACGCGCCCGCCCCGCGAGCGCTGCGATGCCTCACCGCATGCTACACGCGAGAGGGAGCGCGACTACAGGCGGAAGATGGCCGAGCCCCACGTGAAGCCGGCGCCGAACACGGTGGCGAGCACGAGGTCGCCCTTGTTCACGGTGCCCAGCTTGCGGTGATGATCGATCGTGAGCGGCACGGTCGCCGCGGTGGTGTTGCCGTAGTGCTCAATCGAGTTGAGCGCCTTCGCGGGGGGGATCTCCGCATACTGCACCACTGCCTCGTTGATGCGGAGGTTGGCCTGATGGGGCACGAACCAGTCGATCTCATCCCAGCCGAGGCCGGTGTTCTCGAGGGCCCGGTTGACGCTGCCGACCATGGCCCGCACCGCGTTGAGGAACACCTTCTTGCCGTTCATCTGCGGATACTTCACGAGGTGGTCGTCGTTCTTCGTGTAGTCGAGCCACAGGTAGGGGACATGGGCGATCTCGAAGGCCTTGAGGTAGAGGTCCATGGCGCCCGAGCCGTCGGCGCCGCAGTGGGTGTAGAGCACGCCCTGATGCGGCTCCGCGGTCTCCTCTGCCCCCAACACCATCGCGCCGGCGCCGTCGCCGAAGAGCACCATCACGTCGCGACCGCGCGTGCTGAAGTCGAGCGAGTGCGAGTGCAGCTCGGCGCCGATGATGAGCACCTTCTTGTAGAGCCCGGTGCGGATGAACGCGTCCGCCATCTGCATGCCGTAGACGAAGCCAGAGCACTGCTGACGAATGTCGTAACAAGCACAGCCGGTCTCGCCGTCGATCCCGAGCTTCGACTGCGCGAAGACGGCGTTCCCCGGAAAGTGGATATCGGGAGACAAGGTCGCGAAGATGATGCAGTCGATGTCGGCGGCGGTGAGCCCGGCGTCCTCGAGAGCGCGCTTCGCGGCCTCCACGCCGAGGTCGCTGCTCCCCACCTTGCCGTCCGGCTCCACGTAGCGGCGCTCGACGATCCCGGTGCGGGTGCGAATCCACTCGTCGCTCGTCTCGGTGGCAGGCTCGGCTTGCCTTGTGTGCCGATCGTCGAAGAAGCGCAAGTCGTCGTTGGTCACGACGCGAGACGGTACGTACGAGCCCAGACCCAGAACCTTCGCAACAATCACATTCTCGCCCTATTGCGGATGGCAGGCGTGGTCGAGCAAGATTCGCAAATTCTGACCGAACCCTGACAAATAGGCGACTTCTGCGCCAGCCTCCGGCGTTCGTGCGCCAGCCTCCGGCGTGTGGGGCGATGGCTGCCCCCGTCACCCGAGCCCGTCGCCCGAGCCGTCACCCGAGCCCGTCGACGCGCATGTCGGCTTGGCAGTAGGGGCACGCGAACAAGCCCGCGCCTGCGAGCACCGACACTGGGCCATGACAGTTGCCGCACGCGATCTCTGGACGCGAGACGTCGCTCGGTCGACCGCAAAGCTCGCACATCACGCGCCGGGCACCGGGCACGACGGCGAGGGTCTGGCCGCAGCCGCCGCAGTGTCGCTCGGTGGTGTGGACTGGCGTCAGCGGGACGTATTCGCCCGAGAGTCCCAGCTCGCGGAGGAGCCAGTCCCCATGCTGCGGAGCGAGGAAGGGGAGCCAATACTGAGCGAAGGTGGAGTTGATGATGGCCACCGCGAGCTCGGCGGTCGGGTTGTCGGGATGGAGATGAAGGTGGGGCCCCATCAGCGCCATCGCCCGCTCGGTGAAGGCCTTCTTGGCCGAGAGCAACCGCATGAACGCCTGGGGCTCCACCTGGCGCACGCCGCCGTAGCCGTGGACCACGGAGAGCTGCGCGACCGCTTGCTCCACGGCTGCCTCGTGGGCGAGGCTGCTCGGATCGAACCCCTGCTCGAGCTCCACGGTGCTCAGAAACACGAGCAAGCGCTGGCGATAGGCAGGATCGGCGATGCGTGGTGGATAGGCCGCCGGACATCCGTGCATGTGCTGCTCGTACACCCGCAAGAGCGAGGCCCGATACGCCTCTCGGTCGCCGACGGCGCGGGCCTGGGCCTGCACGTGCTTCTCCTGCGCCATGAGACGACGCAGCTCGGGACCGGGCTGACTCGACCCCGTGGTGCTCGCGGCCACGCGAAAGTCCCAGTCGACGAGCGCGCCGCAGTAGTCGCAGTACAAGCACGCGGTACGCGGCGCCTGCACCTTCTGGGCGCCGCACTCCCGGCACGACACCTTCTTGATCTGGGGCACCGCCGGCACCAGCGGCACGGGCAACGGCACGAACATCGGCGCCTGAACCGGCAAGTACATCGGGGTCGGCGTGCGTTGGGTGGCCTGGTGCATGCGGTAGAACAAGCCCCCCACGAACGCGAGCACCACGACCCCCACCAACACCTCGCTCACGATGACGATCGTGTCGACGCCCATGGGCCAACGTTAGGCGCGAAGCGCGACCCGCGCCAACCCGACGCGCGCGGGCCCTGCGCAGGCGTCGCCTACGCTCGCGCGGCTGAGGGCGCCCGCCCGACGCGCGGCCAACTCGCCACGTCGGACGGACCGCCGCGCTGCGTTCAGGGCGTGACGTTCATCACCCCGAGGGCACCGATGTCGAAGGTGAGGGCGGCGTTCGCGCCGGCGCCGTCGGTGTCGCAGTAGGTCCACGAGTCGCCGCCGTCGAGGCTCACACGGAACGTGAAGTGGTAGGTGCCGACCGAGGACGGCGCGGTGAAGGTCCCCGTGAACTCGTCGTTGTTGCCCTGGTCGCTGCTATAGCTCGCCGCGAACCAGCTCCACCCTGGCTGGGTGCTCGGGTTCACGTCGGTGGGCCCGTAGCCGATGTCGACGAGCGCCCCGCCGTCGCCGGACTGGGTGGTGTCGATGAGGCCCACGTCGTACAGCTCCATCGAGATGGATCCCACGGACGTGCTCGCCGCGACGTCGAGCGTCACGGGGGCGAGGAGCTCGCAGTAGTCGACCTCCTCGGGCAGATCCGACTCGTTCGCGGTGCTGCAGAGACACGCGGTCGGGGCGTCCGCGCTCGTGAACGGCGGCTCGCTCAGCGTCGCCACGATGAAGTCGCTGGCGTTGGCGTCGGTGTCGGTGCAGCCGAGGTCGGCCCGCAAGAGCGAGGTGGTGTTGCTGAGGGCGCCCGCCGCCGTGCCCTCGGCGCAGTCGGCCCCGCCCCAGCCCACGAAGTCGACGACCGACGGATCGGGGAGGGGGCAGTTGCCGACGAGGGCGGTCGTGGAGTCGACGAGCGCGACCTTGCCGCCGGTCGTGGCCATGTTGGTGCTGGCGACGAAGTCGGGGGTGGGCAGCGCGGCGCCGTTCGCCCCCGTGGCGAGGCCGATGAGCACGTAACCTCCAGCGGGGATGGTGCCGCTCAGGGCGATGGCGTTCGACGACCACGTGGCAGCCGTCGCGCCGGAGTACTGGAGCGACCAGCCGGCGAGGCTCACGTCGCTCGCGGAGCGGTTGTGGAGCTCCACGAAGTCTTGGTCGAACGGAGCGCCGCTGTTGCCTCCGCCGGCGAACACCTGGCTGATGAGCACCTCACCCCCGGTGCAGGCTCCCGTCGACACCGCGGTGGTGAACGACGCCATGTAAGGTCCGTCGAGCAGCGTCCCGTCGGCCGCCTCCACCGTCGCCGGCACCGAGATCTCGTAGAAGGTGCCTGGTGAGAGGGCGGGAGCGGGGTTGAACGTGGCCACGGTGCCGCCGCCCGACAGGATCGGCGCCGCCGACGCCATCGGCAAGCAGCTGTTGAAGCCGTCGCTGGAGAGCCACAGATCCCCGACGCATGGCCCCGCCGTGGTCTGTGCGGTGAAGGTGAGCGGATCGATCGCCGAGCTGAACGTGACGCTGACCCCGGCGGTCGGCTCGACGTCGGAGGCCGCGTCGGGCGGCGCGCTCCCGGTCACCTCGAAGAAGTCGCACGCGGGATAGTTGGCGTAGCCCGTCGCGCAGCTCAGACAGTCGTTGTTGGCGTCGAGACCGTCGAAGCCGGTGTTGCACGCGCAGGTGCGGTCGACCGTGGTCGACGGCGGGGGGGGCACCTCACTGGCCTCGAAACCACAGGTCGACCAGGGAAGGCACGACACCTGTCCCGCCTGATCCTGATAGCTGCCGATGCCACAGGCTTCGCAGAAGTCCTGCCCCTCCAGCGGCTGCACCGTGCCCGCGACGCACGCGTCGCACGACGTCTGCCCCGTCGCCGGCTGCGAGGTGCCGGCCGCGCAGGGGGCGCAGCTCGCTTGCCCCGTCAGCGGCTGCGAGGTGCCGGCCGCGCACGCGTCGCACGACGTCTGTCCCGTCGCCGGCTGCGAGGTGCCGGCCGCGCAGGGGTCGCAGCTCGCTTGCCCCGTCAGCGGCTGCGAGGTGCCGGCCGCGCAGGGGTCGCACGACGTCTGTCCCGTCGCCGGC
>CAYOAL010000091.1:29230-42138 GCA_964401935.1 uncultured Polyangiaceae bacterium | reverse complement strand
CGCGAGGGGGTTGTCGTAGGTCTGCGCGAGGGGGTTGTCGTGGCTCTGCGCGAGGCGGATGTCGTAGCTCTGCGCGAGGGGGTTGTCGTGGCTCTGCGCGAGGCGGATGTCGTAGCTCTTCGCGAGGGGGTTGTCGTAGGTCTGCGCGAGGGGGGTTGTCGTGGCTCTGCGCGAGGCGGATGTCGTAGCCCTGCACGAGGGGGTTGTCGTAGGCCTGCGCGAGGGGGTGGGTTGCGAGCGAGTGTCGGAGGGTGAGTGTGCTCGCGTGCTTGGCGATTCCGGCGTCGTGTACGGCTATGTGTACTGGGAGGACGCTTCGCCGATCTGAAGGCCTACAGGGCGTACGGTGCCCGAGTTTTCGGTGTGCGTGCCCAGCCCGCGCTCGAGCGTTACGTCGTGACGCGCGCGGAGGGGCTGGGGCGGGGCCACGGCCAGCTTGTGCCGCCGAAGCCGGCGACGAGATCGCGGACGCCGCTCGCGAGCACGCCCGCCGCCATGAGCCCGAGCACCACGGTGAGCCACGGGGGCGCGGGGGCGGGCTCGAAGCTCATCGCGGTGGGGCTCTTCGACCAGGCCCAGACGGTGGGGGCGAGGTGGCCGAGCATGGCGCCATAGATGATCCCCATGACGGCGTGGGTGACCCTCTCCACTGGATAGACGCCGCCGATGCGTCGCCGCACGTTGTCCTCCACGACGAAGTCGGCGAGGGTGATGACGATCTCGGTGAGGATGATGAGCACGAGGACGGCGCTCAGCCACCCGCGCCACGCGAACCACGGCAGCGTGCCGAAGATGACCGCGTAGAGGACAGACCGCGCTCCGTGCAGCCTGAGCTCGGGCTCCGCTCCGGGGAGGGCTGGGAGCCGCGCTTTGTACTCGTGGTAGAAGAGTGTGTCGAAGGCGCCGATCGCACCTTGCACCGCGAGCAGGGAGAGGACGATGGTCATGAGCGGTCTTCGAGGCGCGGCACCGCGGCGGGGCGCACCACGATGATTCCTTCGTAGGACAGGAGCACGCCCACCCCTGGGACCACGAGCTGCACGTGGACGAACACCGCGTGGGCTCGCCCACGAGCATGCGCGCGAATGCGTGGAGAAATCCACCTCGGCAGGGGTACACGGAGCGGACCCACGGCGAGCCACTGCCCGCGCTGTTCGAAGACAAGCGCGTCGCCGGAAGCCGTGAGCTCGAACGCGAGCTCGACGCGACCGAGGCGCTCGACGAGCCGCGCCCCCTCGCGGCGCTGATAGGTCACGAGGGGGGCGTCGCCGAAGCGTCGCTGCCACACCTCGTTGCCGGTGGGGCCTTGTTCGATCTCGACGGTGACCTCGTGCTCGCCTGGTGCGGGGAGGGCGAACAGCGCGCCAAGGCACGACCCCAGCCACCCGCGGGCGCGCTCGACCCGCAGCCGGCCCGCTCCACCCGGCGCCGGCCCGCCGTGGAGCTCGCGCACGGGGCGCGGGAGCGAGGCCCACGCTTCGCCGAGCAGCTCGGGGTAAAGGGAACGCTGGGTCATGGCTGCGCGCTGCGACCGAAGCGGGAGCGTCGGGTCGCGCGCGCATTGTTCCACGATTGGGCGCGGGCGGCGTCATCCGGTGACGGGGATGGGACAGCCCGTCGGCGCGCAGCCGGCGTCACCTGGGAGAGGGGCCGCCACGCGGGACGTTGAGAGAGGCGTGGCCACGAGCTGGCCGAGCACCGCCCCGACCTCGAGGTCGGCGGGGCGCCCGAACGCGTGGTAGGCCAGCCTGCCCTCGCGATCCGCGCAGAGGAGCGAGGGGGTCCCGGCGAGGCGATAGCTGCGCATCGTGCAGGGGACGGGCTGGCCGTCGTGACGGTCGACGGCGACGGGGAAGGTGACGCGGTATTCGTGAAGGAACGCCTCGAGCGCGTGCGGCTGCATGGCGAGATGGTGCTCGAACACGGTGTGCAAGCCCACCACGACCAACTCGCGGGGAGAGAAGGCGTCGGCGATGCGCTGCGCCTGAGGGAGGCCGTGGGCCACACACCCGGGACACAGCATCTGGAACGCGGCGACCACGACGACGCGCCCTCGCAGCGCGGAGAGGGCGAGGGGCTCGCTGTTGAACCAGCGCTCGACATCCCACGGGGGGAGCGCCTGGCCGAGCGCTGGTGACCTTCGAGCGGTCGCCGACATCAGAAGTCTCCGTCGTGGACGTAGGGGTGGCTCCAGAGGGTGACCTGGAGGAGCACCGACTTGAGCCATGCGGCGGCCATGCCGTCCACGTCGGTCGCCGCGTGTCCCTTCTTCTCGAGGAAGGGGCGCAGCGTGGCGGTGATGGGGAAAACGATGGGGAAGAGGTAACGGAAAGGGACGATGTCGCTCGCGTTGGCCCCATCGGTTTGGTTCTTGGAGACGCGGTGGTGACGCCTCCCGATCTCGAGCTGGTAGGCGAGCCAGCGCTCGTCGTAGCGCGCGGCGGCGGTGTCGAGGATCCACTGGCCGAAGCGCCTGCGTACCCGCGCCAGGTAGTCGGCTTGGGGGGCGCCGTTCGTGTCGGCGAAGGTGGCCACGAGGTGCGGTGAGCTGCCGACGAAGTCGTACCAGACGTCGAGGACGTCTTCGATCTGATCGGCGAGCACCGCCTGCGACATGCGCAGGTAGCGCACGTCTTCGTCGCCGAAGAGGGCGGTGCGCTTCATCGCCTCGAGCTCGTCGAGGGTGATGGGGGACTGGGGGAGGGTGGGAGCTCCCAGCGCGTAGCCGGGGATGGGCGCGGTTTCCATGGTTTCTCCTGTGGGGTGGTCGTGACCTGTGAGGTGGTCGTGACCTGTGAGGTGGTCGTGACCTGTGAGGTGGTCGTGACCTGTGAGGTGGTATCGAGTCGATACTTTATGCGCAGGGACGCATTGTCTGTCAATAGGTATCGAGTCGAAACTTGTTGGTGTGTGGGTCACGGATCTGTCGGCGCCGACGACGGTTGGCGCTGCGCGGCGTCGTTTTTTGGGGGGGGCTCGGTGGCTTCGCCGCGAGCGAGCGCGCCGAACGTCGCCCACCGCGGAGCGTTGCTGCGGATCGGGGAGGGGCGCCCCTCGGGGCGCTGCCCGAGCTCAGCGCGGAGCGACGATGACGACGCGCCGGCGAACCCGACCCTCGAAGGCGTCGGTGGTCACCGTGGCCGACAGCTCGAGCTCGAGCCCGAGGGCCTCGGTCGCGTCGTAGGTGAGGAGATCATCGAGGTAGCCGCTCTCGAGCACCTCGCCGCGCCGTTCGAGCTCGATGAAACCGAGCACGCCCGGATCGATCTCTTGTGGGGCGCCCTCGTCGAGCTCGTTCGTGATCGACACCGACGCACACATCGTGTCGGGGTCGCCGTCGTGGGCCTCGACGCGCACGGCGGGGGTGAGCATGTAGCCGCCTTGGAAGCCAGCTACGAGCGGCACCGACGCGCCGTCCTCGAGCAAGATGAACTCGCCCCGATCGACGACGCCGAGCTCGGTGACCCGCGCCTCGCTCGAGTCGCGCGGGGTGAAGAAGCCGCAGTGCTCGGCGCCTCCTTCGGGCACGGGCTCGCCGGGCCCACATGCGACCAACCACCCCGCCACGAGGAGACACACACGCCTCACAAGAGCGTTGGTAGCACGTAGGGAGGCCAGCGGCCCCTGTCTCGATGAGGTGCCTCACCGCGAGACGGGCCAGGCCGCGGGTTGCCGAGTTGGTGTCGAGTCGCTACAATGAGTGGAGTGACGGCGACCCCCTCGCTCTACGACATGCTCGAGCGTCTCGGGCTGCTCTTTCGCAGCGAGATGCGCCGGAACGCGGCGGACCACGGGCTGGCCCTCGCCCAGCTCGAGGTGCTGCACTATTTGGCGCGGGCCAACCGGTACAGCGACACCCCACAAGGCGTGACCGAGTTCGTAGGGACCACGAAAGGGACGGTGAGCCAGACGCTCCGGACGCTCGAGGACAAGGGGCTCTTGAGGAAACGCCCCGACGCGAGCGACGGCCGCTTGCAGCACTGCACGCTCACCGCCAAGGGCAAACGGGTGGTCGAACGGACCGACATCTCGCGGGCCGTCGCCGAGCTCGAGCCTGCCTGCTCGGCGCGGCTCACCGCCGACCTGTCGCTGCTCCTCGGTGAGCTCCAGCGACGGGGAGGCAACAAGACGTTCGGGATTTGCCACAGCTGTCGGCACTTTCGCCGCGAGCCCGAGGGCTATCGCTGCGGCCTCACCCAAGAGCCCTTGAGCGTGGGCGACTCCGAGCGCATCTGCCGCGAGCACGAGCCCCCCTGAGCGCGCTGTGTCACCGAGCTGACTTGTCCTCGGAGCGCCGGTCGTGGTGGGAGGGTTCGATCGTGGCCGCGCACGACGCGGTGGTCGCTCCCATGCCGCGTCAAGGGCCGAGACCGGCGAGGGCGAGGAGGGCGCACGCCGCGAGCGTCGCGAGCTCGACGCGGCTGCACGAGCGCGGGGAGAGGTGTTTGCGGAGCCGCCGTCCGACGACGTTGCCGGTCAACACCGCCGGCGCGAGCACGAGCGCGCTCTCGCACACGTCGCGATCGAAGAGGCCCCCGAGCCCATAGGCGCCGAGTCGACCGAGGTGCATGGCCGCGGCGGCCAGCGCACCGGTGGCCACGAAGGCCTCTCCGGTGAGGCCCGCCGAGAGGAGCACCGGCGACGCGAGGAGGCCCGCGCCGCCGGTGGTGGCGGTGAGGGCGCCGATGCCTGCGCCAGCCGGGGTGAGCGCGGTGGCGGGGAACCGCGGCTGCCACCATCCGAGCGCCCGGAGGACGGCGACCGCCACCACCGCGACGAGCAACCCCCGGAGCACGAGGTCGGACACGGCGATGGCGAGGAGGCCCCCGACGAACGCGCCGGGGAGCGCTCCCCTGGCGAACTGGAGCGCCACGCGGCGGTCGATCGCGTCGCGGAGGATCCAGAAGCGGTGCAGGTTGCCGAGGAGCAGCGCGGGGGCGGTGGCGGCGAGCGCCGAGGCTGGGCTCGAGAGCCTCCCCATCGCGAGGAGGAGGAGCACGCCTCCCCCCAGTCCAGCCACCGTCGTCAGAGCTCCGGCGAGCACCCCAAGGGCCACGAGCAGAAGAATCATGCGAGGAACGTGCGCCTCGGCCGGACATTGGTCTAATTGATATTTCTTCTGGTTATCATAACATCTACATATGTTTGACTCGCTGCGCCACTTCGTGCTCGTGGTCCAGGAGGGAACGATCACGCGGGCGGCGCGGCGGGCGCACCTCACGCAGCCCGCGCTGAGCACGTCGATTCAGCGGCTCGAGGAGACGCTCGGGGTGAAGCTGCTCGACCGCGGGCGGCGTGGCGCCACGCCCACCGCGGCGGGTTTGGCGCTCGTGGTGCACGCCCGCGCGGCGCTCTGCGCGGTGGAGGACGGGCGGCGCGCGGTGCGCGAGGTGGCGGGTTTGTCGTCCGGCGAAGTGCGCCTCGGCGCAGGCACCACCGTGTGTGCCTATTTGCTGCCGCGCCTGACGGCCGCGTTCCAGCGGAGGCACCCCAACGTGCGCTTGCGTCTGCGAGAGGCGACCTCCACCGCGGTGCTCGAGGAGCTCGACGCCGGGGAGCTCGATCTGGGCATCGTCACCGACGAGCGAGCGGAGCCCTGGTACGACGACGAGCTCGTCGTGGTGGGTCCACGCGGCGCGTCGCTTCCCCAAAGCGGTCGGCCTCCGTTCGTGACCCTCCCGCCCGGCACCACGACACGCCAGCTCCTGCATCGCACGTTCCCGCACGCTGACGTGGTGATGGAGCTCTCGAGCGTGGAAGCCATCAAGAGCCACGTGAGGGCGGGGGTTGGGTTCGCGCTCTTGAGCACGGCCGCGGTGGCCACCGAGCTGCGCAGCGGCAAGCTCGCTCGCGTCGCCCACGCCGACACGCCGGTGGCGAGACCGCTCGGCGTCGTGCACCGCGGGCTCGAGCGCCTCTCCCCCGCGGCGGCGGCGTTTCGCGCCTTGCTCGTGGCCTCTCCGCCCGCGCGCCCGCGGCTGCGCCGGCGTTGAGGCGTCGCGCTCGTTCTCTCGAGGCTTCGTTGGGGCATGGGGAGGCGCAGTCGACGCCGAGCGTCGCCGCTTCGCCGGTGCCACTCGCAAGCTCCCCGCGAATTTGCCGCGTGGTGTACTACGATGGCGAAATGTCGGACGCGGACGCCAGCCCGACCAACGTGCACGCACGCGAGCAGGCGCTCATCGGTCGCACGATCTCTGGGCGCTATCGGATCGAGGCGCCCATCGCGGCGGGGGGGATGGGCGCCGTGTTCCGCGGCGAGCACCTGCACATGCGCAAGCGGGTGGCCATCAAGATCCTGCACGCCGAGACGGAGGGCCTCGAGGGTCTCGCCGCGCAGTTCGAGCGCGAGGCCATCGCGGGGGCCCATGTGTCGCACCCCAACGTGGCCATCGCGACCGATTTTGGCGAGCTCGACGATGGGTCCTACTTCTTGGTGCTCGAGTATCTGCGGGGCGTGACCCTCGCCGAGGTGCTGGAGAAGGGGCCGCTAGCGGCGGAGCGCGCGGTCCCCATCGCCCGCCAGATCGCGGCCGGTCTCGGCGCCGCGCACGAGATGGGGATCGTCCACCGCGACGTGAAGAGCAGCAACATCATGCTCCTCGAGGAGGACGAGCAGGCCAAGCTCATCGACTTCGGCTTCGCCAAGGTGCCCATGGATCGTATGTCCATCGCCCGCAGCGACGACCCCCTGAATCGGAACGACACCGATCCCGACAAGGTGTTCGGCACCATCCACTACCTCGCGCCAGAGGCCGCGCGCGGGATGGACGCCCTCGATGGCCGCTCCGATCTCTACGCGCTGGGCATCATCATGTACGAGATGCTCACCGGCACGCGTCCGTTCGACGCGGAGAAGAACGCCGAGATCTTCCGCCAGCACCGCGAGGTCCCGCCGCCACCGTTCGTCGAGCGCGCGCCGATGATCCCCGTGCCGGCCGCCCTCGAGGCCATCGTGATGCGCCTCCTCGCCAAAGATCCGGCGGAGCGCTACGCCTCCGCCGAGGAGGTGATCGCCGCGCTCGATCGCGTGGCGCTGGCCAAGCCCCGCACCTTCCAGCGGCCCGACGTCGAGCTCGGCGACATCCACATCCCACCGCCACGCCGAACGCGGCTCGGTGGCGTGGTGTTCCTCGTGCTCATGCTCGGCGTCCTCGCCGCGGTGGTGTGGTTCGTGCCGGCTGCGCGCGAGCGGGCGAGAGCCCTGGGCCTCCCCCTGCCCGCTGCCGAGGCCGCGGGGGAGACCGAGCCGGCGGCGCGGCCGCAGGAGGTGGACGGCCTCGGCGCCAGCGCGTGGACGGCACAGCTGCTCTCTGCGCCCAAGGCCAACGACTGGGCGGGTGGGGCCAAGGCGCTCGGCGCGCTCGCGGAGCTCGATCCGTCCGCGCTCAAGACGATCGAGGTGGCCAAGGCGGCGACGGCCCTGGTGACCGGGGCGGCCGCCACTCCGGCCGCGACGAAGGCTGCCGACGATCTCGTCGAGCTCCTCGCCGAGCGCTTCGGGCCGGAGGGGGTGGACGTGCTGTACAGCGTGGTGGAGGTGCAGCCTGCGGCGCACCCCGCGGCGAAGCGCGCCCAGGAGGCGCTGAAGACGCCGCGCGCCCGCGAGCGGGCGTCGCCCCCGCTGCGCATCACGCTCGAGCTGCGTGACGCGCCGTGCGAGGGCCAGCGCGCCCTCTTCGAGCGCGCCGGCGCCGAAGGGGATGCCCGGACGCTGAAGGTGCTCGCGCCCCTGCGCCAAAAGCCCTGTCGTCGGGGACCGAGCGACCCGTGCTGTTTCCAGCAGGACAAGGCGCTGCAGCAGGCCGTGACGACGCTGACGACCCGTACGGCGAAAAAGAGCGGCCCGTGAGCGGCGCGTCGGGGGCTTGAACCCACCGAGGCAGGTGGTGCCCGTCACCTTGGGGTAGGGCCGTGCATCGCCTCGCCCTCCTCGAGGAGCTGCTTCGGAGAGCGGCGCATGATGGGAGAGGACACGCTGTCGTGTTCGAGGTATCAGCTCTGAGCGATGATTGGGGGCGCTCGATTCCGCGGTTGGGTTCGCAGGCAGGGGCGCGTGGTCGTGGCGACGTGGGTGGCAGCGCTCGTGGTGTCGACCCTCGCCCGGCCGGGGTTTGCCCAAGAGGGAGAGGCCATCGATCCGGTGTGGCTCGAGCTGTTCCCCGAAGACGTGCTCGAGGAGCTCGGCGCCCCGATCCTCGCCGCGCTGACCGCCGCGGACGCGGCGGCCATGCACGCCGCCTGTCCCCAAGACGAGAGCGCGGAGATCCTCGAGTGCCTGCTCACCAACAACACCGCGGCGCCGATCCTGAAGAAGGGGATGGTGGCGGTGCTCACCAACGTGCTCGGCACCGAGCGCATGAGCGGCGAGCACGGGCAGCGCCTCGTGGCGCTCTCTCCGAAGCAGATCCGGGCGGTGGTGACACCCTGCTCGCAGGCGAACGACGTGGACACGCTCGCGACCTGCATCGCCGGGGAGCTCGACAAGCTCGCCCCCCCGACGGTGCCGCCGCCAGGTCCGCCGTCGGTCGGCCCGGCCACCCCCGGAGGCTACGCCGAGGCCGCGCTCGCGGTGCTCCCGGGGGAGCTGCTCGACAAACTCCCCAAGCTGGTGACTCGGTATCTGCGCGATGACGATTGGAGACGCTTGGGGGCGCTCTGTCCCGCGCCCGAGCTCGCAGCGCGTGTCGCTTGTCTCGACAGCGAACAGGTCGCAGGCGAGCTCTCGAAGATGGTGGCGCGCGGCATCATGGCCTCGATGCTGACGGTGATGGACGCGGCGATCCCGGAGCGCCTCTCCGCCGCTGACTACACGAAGCTGGCCGCGAGCTGCGACGACGCGGGCGAGCCATGGGCGGAGTGCGTGGTGGCTCACGGGGGCGACGACGCCGCCTGCGTCGAGGCCGCGGAGCCGCTCGCGAGCTGCCTCGCGCGTCAGGAGGTGGTCGCGCAGCAGTACCTGTCGGTGAGGGAGGACAAGAAGCGGCTCTTCGGCGACGAGCTCTACCTCCAGACCGCCGGGCTCCTGTCGTACTACGACATGGCCACCGCCAAGGCAGTGCGCGCCGCCTGCCCGCAGAAGAAGCTCGACGCCGCGCTGGCCTGCTTCGGGGAGAGCGAGCTCACGGCCCCGGTGATCGCCGCGTTGCGGGGGGCGGTGGAGCAACGGCTCGCGGAGCTCTCCGCGGGGGGAGCGGAGCTCGATCGCGACGCCTACACGGACCGGCTGACGGCCGTGTTTCTCACCATGCCGCTCGCTGCGGTGGCAGCCCAGGCCAGCGCGTGCGGCAAGAAGAGCGCGCGGCTCGCGGAGCCGAGGGACGCCGACGACCTCGACGCGCTGCTCGTGTGCATGACCGAGCAGGCCCAGACGAGCCCGCTCGCCAACCCGGCGTTCATCTCGAAGGAGACGCTGCGCGACTGGCTCGCGCGGGCCCGCGAGAAGGTGCTCGGCGCGCTCACCGAGAAGGAGACGACGCGGCAGAGCGCGGTGATCGTGTGGATGTGGCTCGTGCTCTTGGTGCTGGCGGTGCTCGGTGGGGCGTGGACGCTCTCCACGCCGCTTCGAACGAAGGCCGCGGCCGGCCAGCGGGGGGCGCTGTGGAAGACGAGCGTGGTGGCCGCGCTCACCCTCTTCGCCACCGTGGGCATCATCGGCACCGGCCTGTCCTTGTCGCGGCTGGTGCAGGCGAGCGTGGCCCTGAGCGCCACGAGCCCGCGGCTCCGCGTGGCCGAGGCGGCCTTCGACGTCCTCGAGCAAGACACCTACGTGGAAGCGTTCAGCGAGCTGTCGAAGACCCGGCTCGACCTCATCAAGGAGCCGCTGCGCACCATCCTCGAGCTGGATGACACGGACGACGCCCCCCTCATCGTCGCGCACCTCGCGACGCACTGGTCGGAGATCCTGGAGCAGCCCGAGCTGCGGCACCTGGCCAAGAACGCCGCGATGATCGACGGCCACGTGAAGTCGTTCCGCTCGATGATCGCGACCTACGAGTCGCTGAGCGGTCTGTTCGAGTGGGTGCCCCTCCTGTTCGCCTTGCTCGCGGTGATGCTCTACTTGGTGCCGCTCAGGGAGACCCTCGTCGAGATCGCGCGCGCGCCGGCGCGGGTCGCGGCCGGCGAGACCGCGGCCGGCACGGTGAAGAAGGCGCTGCGCATCGTGTGGGCGGAGACCCGCTCGATCGGGCCCTATCTGGTGGTGGTGCTCCTGTTGTTGCCCATCACCGGCTACTTCCTCGCGAGCGCGATCAAGCCGCTCGTGGAGATGTTGCTCGGGTTCAGCTTGCTCAGCGTGTTCTACATCCTGCTCACCGAGGCCTCCTCGTTCGTCCTGTACGCCACGCTCGGGAGCACGATGCTGCTGCTCGTGTATTGCCTGGTGCTCTACATCGCCTCGATGGTGTTGTTCACCATGAGCGCGCGGCGCATCATCCGCGCGAAGTATCACTTCGGGCACACCTTCCGACAGCACAAGCGGTTCTGGTTGGGAGGCACGGCTTGCTTCGTCGGCGTGATGCTGTTCGGCGTGATCTTCGTGAAGGTGCTCGGCTTCTTCACCTTCGAGGTGGTCGAGCCCGACGTGGAGGCGCTGTCGGGCGCAGATCTGATGACGATCCCCGCGCTGGGGGCGGTGCTGTTCCCGGCGCTCTTCTGGGCTGCGCGCGGGTTCAAGGCGCTCGCGCTGGTGAGCTACCGCGTTCCGCTCGCGCCCATCCCCGAGTCGAGCCCGTCGACGCCGCAGTCGACGCCGCTCTCGACGCCGCAGTCGACGCCGCTCTCGACGCCACAGTCGACGCCGCTCTCGACGTCGCAGTCGACGCCACAGTCGACGCCGCTCTCGCCGGCGTTCTCGATGCCGCAGCCGCCGCCGCAGTCGGCGCCGCTCTCGGCGCCCGGGTCATCGCCATTGTCGGGGCTCGACGCTCACCTCGCGGCCTGGACCCTCGAGCACTACGCCGCCTTCTCGGCCGAGCGACGGACGCAGCCCGAGCACCTCGCGCTCGTGTGTCAGCGCTACCATGTCCGCGACCCGTCCCAGCTGGCGCTGTTGGACGCCCTGTGGGCCGAGCGCTTGCGCGAGCCTGGGCTGCGTGGCGCGTTCGAGCAGCTGTTGCAGCGCTGAGGCGCGGCGGGCGGCGGCGCGGTGAGCCGCGGAGGCGCCCTGGCCGTGCGGCGACGCCGTGGGAGCTCGTGGGTGAGGCGCGGCGCGTCCATCCCTTCCCGGCCGTCGCCCCTGGTCGAGAAGGTGCCCCGTTGTGGGCCTGTGTGGGTTTCTGGTACGTTGCGCGCGGTGGTGAGGAAGACTTGGCTGGTGGTGCCGCTGGCGTTGGCGGCTTGTGGCGGAGACACGGAGGGGCCCCCGGTCGCCCGCGCGAGGTCGGCGCTCGCGGTGCCAGGGCCGTGGCACATCCCGCCCGAGACCCTCGCCATCGGCGACACCCAGTACGTCACGTACACCGGGGCCGGGCCGTGGCTCGGGGAAGAAGGGTGCTACGGCGGGATCTCGCCGGGGACCGCGCTCTTGCGCGACTATCTCTACACCTACTTCCCGCAGACCTATCACATCGGCGGCTACGCTTGCCGGCCCATCAACGGCAACGCCTCGCAGATGAGCGTGCACGCCACCGGGCGCGCGCTCGACATCATGCTCCTCACCGAGGACGGCGAGGCCGACAACGGGGCGGGGGATCCGATCGGCAACTGGCTCATCGAGAACGCCGAGGCCATCGGGATCCAGTTCATCATCTGGGATCTGTACACCTGGGGCGCGTCGCGGCCGGTCGGCGACAAGGGGCGCGACTACGGCGGCGCGCATCCCCACCACGATCACCTCCACATCGAGCTCAGCGTCGAGCAGGAAGAGAACGAGGAGCTGTGGTTCCTCGACGCGGTGACGCCACCGCCGGTGGAGGGCTGCCACGCGCTGCCACGCGCGGGGGGGATCATCGAGGAGACGGATCCGTGTTTCCGCGCGTTCGGGCCGGCCGAGTACTGGCGCACCGAGGACGCGGGCAGCGGCGGATCGCTCTTGTGGACCAACGCGTTCGAGAACGACCGCCCCTCGAACTGGGCGCGCTGGAACGTGTACGTCGAGGAGAGCGGCACGTATGCCGTCGAGGTGTACGTGGACGCCGACTGGGGCGTGCATCGCGAGGCGCGCTACCACGTCACCCACGCCGGCGGTCAAGACGTGCTCTACGTCGATCAGTCGACCGAGCACGGCTGGGTGAGCCTCGGCGACTTCGAGCTCTCGACCGCACACCCCACGTGGATCGATGTCTTCGATGACGTGCCCGGTCCCATCGACGACGACCAGCGCATCGCGGTGGACGCGGTCCGCCTCACCGGGAGCGGCTTCGAGCCCCCCGTCGCCGAGCCCGAGCCAGACCCGCCGCCACCTACCGACGACGACGACGGCACGCCGCGAGACTCCGGCGCCGCGACCACCGAGAGCGGAGAGGGCGGCTGCAGCGTCGCAGGCCCGCCGCGCGGCAGCGCGCGCTGGCTGCTCGCCGTCGGCGCCCTCGCGCTGCTGAGGCGCGGCCCTCGTCGTCGCGTTCAGCCCGCGGAGCGGTAACCGACGCGCCCGAGGGCGGCGAGGAAGCTCGCGCCGAGGGCTGCCGGCTGCTCGGGCCGCTGGAACGGCAAGCCCGCCGCCACCTCCGCGCGCGGGGTGAGGCGCGCCGGCGCCTTCTCGCCTCCCGTGAAGGGGAGAGGCTGGGGCAGCGCCCGAAAGTCGACGTCGGTGAGCGTCTCCATGCCGAAGGCTTCACGCGTGACGGGGGCCGCCGGGCGCGGGCTGGGCGCGGCGACGCGTGGGGCCGTGACGTTCGGGGGAGGTGACGCCTGCCGCGCGGTGCTCGTCGTGGCGGTGCTCGTCGTGGCGGTGCTCGTCGTGGCGGTGCTCG
>CAYOAL010000091.1:6101-29130 GCA_964401935.1 uncultured Polyangiaceae bacterium | reverse complement strand
GCGGTGCTCGTCGTGGCGGTGCTCGTCGTGGCGGTGCTCGTCGTGGCGGTGCTCGCCGTCGCGGTGCTCGTCGTGGCGGTGCTCGTCGTGGCGGTGCTCGCCGTCGCGGGTCTGGGCAGATGCGAGGCGTGGTGCGCGGGGGGCACGACCGGCGCGCTCGGGCGCTGGATCGGCTGCGCCGTGGAGTGGCGAAACGGCAGATCGGGATCGATGCCGCGAGGCGGTGGAGTGATGGGGGGGCGCGATCCCACGAAGGGGAGCGGGCCGTGCTCGGGACCGGGAAGGGGGGCGTCCTCGTCGAGGGTCTGGCTCAGCGGATCGCGGCGGCGACCGAAGGGCAGGGTGCTGGGAGCCGGCTCCATGTCGTCCCACGTCGCCGTGCCGCTGGCGAGAGCGCGTGCGACCTCGGCGGCTGGCTCGCTGGGGCGCTCCGGCGGGAGCTCGTCGGTGTCGAAGAGTGCGCTCCGATCGCCGGGCTGCGCGTCGGGGATGCGCGCGCTCGGGAGGTGGCCCTCGGGGGGAGGGGGGGCCTCGTGAAAGGGGAGGTGATCGAGGCGCGCGGGTCCGTGGGCGTGCGGCTGCGGCTGCACGCCGAGGAAGGGAAGCGCCGAGGCGGGATCGCGCACGTCTTGAACGACGATGGTCGCGTCGCGCTTGAAGGCGGGCACGTCGGGGTGCGGCGCCGGGGTGGCGAAGAGGGTGGCGTGCGGCGCCGGGCCGGCCGGGGGCGCCGGCGCGGGGGTGACGACGGCGGCAGGGATGGCGTGAAACGCCACCGTCGGCGCGTAGACGGTGGCCTCCGTCGGCTTCGGGCCGGGCGCGGGCAGCGGCGGCTCGGGCACGATCACCGTCGTCTCGAAGTCTTGGGATTTCTTCCCGCCGTCCGACACAGTCGCCTCCCCTCAGGGATAGCACAACCCCGCTTAGGTTGTGATTTGCGCCACCTCGGGCCCGGTCTAATGAACAGAGCTCCCGAGGCCCCCATGTCCATCACGACCGTCACGCTGAGCATCGAGTCCGTCGCCGAGACCCTTCACGTGGCGCGCTTCCGCGGCACCGAGGAGATGAGCGCGCTGTTCGCGTTCGAGGTGGAGGCGGTGTGCGAGAGCCACGAGATCGCGTTCGGCGACGTGGTCGGCTCGGCGGCGCTCTTGACGCTCACCGCCGCCGATCAGCGTGAGAACCGCTACGTGCACGGCATCGTGTCGGAGTTCGAGCAGGGCGCAGAGGGCAAGCGCCTGTCGCTCTACCGGTTGGTGATCGTGCCCGAGATGTGGCGGCTCGATCAGAAGCAGGACTTCCGCATCTTTCAAGAGATGACCACCCCCGACATCATCGAGAAGGTGGTGAGCGACGCCGGTCTGTCGGTGTCGAAGCTCGAGAACCGACTCCAGGGCAGCTATCGCACCCACGAGTACCGGGTGCAGTATCGGGAGTCGGACTGGTCGTTCATCCTGCGGCTCATGGAGGAGGAGGGGATCTTCTGCTTCTTCGAGCACGGAGAGAGCGATCACACGCTCGTGCTTGGGGATCGCCAGAGCGCCCACACGCCCATCCTCGGCGACAAGAACCTGATCTTTCGGCCTCCGATGGGAGCGATGATTCACTCCGAGCACGTGTCCACGTTTCGCTATCGCGAGGCGATCCGGCCTGGCCGCGTGACCCTGCGCGACTACGACTTCAAGCGGCCGAGCCTCGATCTGGAGAGCGACGCCACCGGCGAGAAAGACGAGCGGATCGAGGTGTACGATTATCCTGGCGAGTACACCGAGCCGGGCGATGGCACCTCCCTCGCGACGCTGCGCCTCGAGCACTGGGAGGCCGGCCGCCAGACCGCGCTCGCCGAGAGCGGCTGCATGCGCCTGACGGTGGGTCACACGTTCGCCCTCACCGAGCACGCGCGCGGCGACTTCAATCGCGGCTACATGCTCACGCGCGTCGAGCACCAGTGTGTGCAGCCGGTGGGCGACCACAGCGACGTGACCATGGAGTACAAAAACCGGTTCGCGTGCATGCCGGACGACAAGCCGTTCCGACCGCCGCACCGCACCCCCAAGCCGAAGATCTATGGGGTGCAGACCGCGATCGTGGTCGGCCCCGCCGGTGAGGAGATCTATCCCGACGAACACGGCCGGGTGAAGGTGCAGTTTCACTGGGATCGCGAGGGTCAACGCGACGAAAAGAGCTCATGCTGGATCCGTGTCAGCCAGCTGTGGGCGGGCGCGGGCTGGGGCGCGATGTTCATCCCTCGCATCGGTCAAGAGGTGGTGGTCGACTTCCTCGAGGGCGATCCGGATCAGCCCCTCATCGTGGGGCGGGTGTATCACGGGGCCAACGTGCCGCCCTATCGCCTGCCCGCCGAGAAGACCAAGAGCACCATCAAGAGCGAGAGCTCGCTCGGTGGTGGTGGCTACAACGAGCTGATGTTCGAGGACGCGAAGGGCAACGAAGAGATCTATCTCCACGGTCAGAAAGACTGGACGATCAAGATCGAGAACGACAAGCGTCAGGAGGTGGGTCACGACGAGACGCTCGACGTTGGCAACGACCGCACCAAGACCGTCGGCAACAACCAGTCCGAGACGGTGGGAGCCAACAAGTCGATCACCGTGAAGGGGAGCCACTCGGAGACCATCGCGCTCACCGAGTCGATCACCGTGGGCCTCATGAGCACTCACAAAGTGGGGGGCGCGCTGAGCGAGACGGTGGGGGCGGCCAAGACCTCGAAGGTGGGGGGCCTCTTCAGCCAGACCGTCGGCGCGAACATGACGGTGAAGGTGGGAGGCAAGCTCGAGCAGACCATCGGCGGCGACTTCAAGGAGGGCGTCGCCGGCAACCTCGAGCAGACGGTGTCGGGCAAGAGTCAGCTCAGCGTGGAGGAGAACCTCACGCTCGAGGTGGGCAAGGACGCGTCCGAGCAGGTCGGCAAGGTGAAGTCGATCAACGTGGGCGACCAGTACACGCTCGAGGTGGGCGACGGGAAGCTCACCATCAAGAAGAACGGCGACATCGAGCTCTCGGGTAAGAAGCTGGTCATCAAAGGGACCGGACCCATCCAGGTGGAAGGCCAGAAGCTGCAGATCAAGAGCGAGGGCACCGTGGATCTCAAGGCCTCGGGCGCGATCAAGATCAAGGGCAGCGCGGTGGACGTGAACTGATGCAACGCAAGCATCGCGTCGCGCGACCCCGAACCACTCCCCCTCGCGCCGCCGAGCCTCGCGCGGCCGAGCCTCGCGCCGCCCAGCCTCGCGCCGCCCAGCCTCGCGCCGCCCAGCCTCGCGCCGCCGAGCCTCGGGCCACCTACGCTCCGGAGCTTCGCCCGCTCCCCGAGCCCAAGCGCCAACCGCTGCCGCCGCCGCACGCGCCCAAGGAGGTGCTCGTGCTCCCCGAGCCGACCGACGCGCGCCTGAGCGAGGTGTGGGAGAGCATGCTCGCGGCCTGCGAGGCGCCGCTCGAGCACGTCGCGCCGGGCCCGCAACCCGGTGCGGTGGCTCCTCCTGGCGTTTGCGTTGGCACCCTGGTGGCGATCGCACCCCAGCTGGTGGTGCGGTTCGACGAAGCGCCCGACGGGGTCGTCGCCCGCAGCACCGTGCCCCTGTGCGCGGCGCTCGTGGGCTGCGAGGTGACGTTGTCGTTCGAGCGTGGTCGGCTCGATCGCCCGATCGTCACCGGCGTGATGCAGGCGCCGGTGCCGCTCGAGGCCGAGGCGGACGGACAGGCGATGGTGGTCCGTGGTCACGACCGCATCGTGCTTCGCTGTGGCAAAGCGAGCATCACGCTCACCAAGAGCGGCAAGGTGCTGCTCAAGGGCGCCTACGTGTCGTCCCATAGCACCGGCATGCACCGCATCAAGGGTGGGTCGGTGCAGATCAACTGAGATCGACCGAGCGCTGCTCGCCACGTTCCCTCGAATTCGGTCCCTCGAACTGGTCGCTGCCTTGCCCGTCATCCGTGCCATCGTCGAGCAACACCTCCTGGAGGCGTCGTTTCTCTGGACGCTGCGCCGCGCCGCCGCGCTGTCGCCCCTCTACTCGCGGCTCGAGCTCGCGCACCTCGACGACCGCATCGAGGCCCACCTCGACGGGATGCGGGTGGGTGGCCAGGCCGCCTTCGAGCTCGTGGCCGAGCTCCTCCGTTTCGAGGACGCGGGCGAGATCTTCGCCGCTTCGCAGCTCGCGCTCTCCACCGGGGCGCTCGAGCAGCTCGCACCGGCGCTCGACGTGGGAGGGGCAGACCCAAAGCTCCGGCGCGGCGTGGTGTCGGCGCTCGGTTGGACGGAGCTCGGCGCGATCGAGAAGGCGCTCGCGGCGCTCCTCGATCCAGAGAGCCCACCCGGGCTCCTTTGGCTCGGCCTCGCTGGCCACGCGGTGCATCGGCGCGATCCAGGGAGCGCGCTCGGCGAGGCGTTGTCGCACGCGGATGCGTCGGTGCGGGCGCGGGCGCTGCGATCGGTGGGCGAGCTCGGTCGCGTCGAGCTGGCCAACGAGGTGTTGCTCGCGCTGTCCGATCCGGAGCGCGAGCCGCAGATGTGGGCGGCGTGGTCGGCCACGCTGCTCGGTCGGTTCGAGGCGCTCCCTGCCCTGTGGAAGAGCGCGGGCGTGGCCGACACGGTGGGCGATCGAGCGTTGATGTTGGCGGCTCGCGCGAGCGATCCGGCGACGGCCGCGCGTGAGCTCACGACGCTGCGCCATCGCCCCGAGCGGGCGCGGGCCGCCGTCCTCGGCTGTGGCGCGAGCGGCGACGCGACCTCCATGGAGCTCGCCTTCGAGGCCATGACCGATCCCGAGCTCGCGCGCGCCGCAGGCACCGCGTTCACCCTGTGGAGTGGGCTCGACCTCCGCGCCGAGGGCCTCGAAGCCGACGCACCCGAGGGCCATCGCGACGGCCCCAGCGACGATCCCGACGACGAGGATGTCTCGGTCTCGCCCGACGTGGATTTGCCCTGGCCCGACGTGGATCGCTGCCGCGCGCGCGCTGCGAGCTTGCCGCGCCGCGAGCGCCTCCTCGGCGGCAAGCCGATCACGGCCGCGTGGCTCGACGAGCTCATCGCCGCCGACGTGAGCCAGGCGCTTCGCCACGAGGCGGCGTGCGCGCGGGCGCTCCTCGTGCCGACGACGCCGCTGTTCGAGGTGCGCGCGCGGGTGCTGCGGACGTGAGAAAGTGACGGGTTCTCGCTTCAGGCTCGCGACCAGCCCCGACCCCGACGACGAGGGCGTGCCGCCCCTGCGCGCCTTCGCCTACGACCAGCTCCCGCTCGTGATCTTGCTCGTGGGCGACCTCACGGGGCGCGCCGATCCGCGACCGCTCGAGGATCGCAAGCCGCTGCGACTCGACCGCGCGAACATCGACAAATGCCTGATGGATCAGCGGATTCGGCTGGAGTGCGTCTTGCCGCTCCCGGGGACACCCAAGGTGACGCTTGCCCTCAGGCGGCTCGACGACTTCGCGCCCGAGGGGTTGGCGGCGCAGCTCGTGGCGGCCACGCCTCTCGCCGGCGACGAGCTCGAGCTGGCGCTCGGCAGCGTCTACGCCGATCCGCGACTGCAGGGGCTCGAGCGTACGTGGCGCTCGCTCGCGCTGGTGGTGGGCGAGGCGTCGGATCCGAACGTGATCGTCGAGGTGGTCAACGCGAGCTTCGAAGACCTGGTGGAGGACTTGGAGGACAGCCGGACGCTGCGACACTCCGGGCTGTGGAGGTGGACCCACAGCTACAACTCGCTGGGGATGAGGCCGTACGCGGCGGTCGTCCTCGACGTGGCGCTCGACGCGAGCCCGGAGCTCGCCCGCGCGCTCGGCGAGGTGGCGAGCCTCACGCCGCTGCCCATCCTCGCCAACGCGACCACGGGCTCGGGGCCGCTGCCGGGCATGCCCTGGCCGGCGGACGAGGCGATGCGTTTCTTGGGCGCGTGCGCGCCGGAGGTGGCGCTGCGTCGTGCGGACACCTACCCGGGGCTCTTGCGAGGGAGCCCGAGCTTCGCGGCGGCGGCGTTGCTCGTGCGGAGCTTCTCGCGCTTCCTCGTGGGCAGCGGCTTCACCGGGGAGGACAACGCGCTCCCTGGCGTCGCCGTCGACCCGCGCTTCGAGGCGGCTCGGGCCCGAGCGCTCGGTGAGCGGGGGACGCTCGCCTTCGCCTTCGGGCCCGACGGGGCGTGGTTGCCGACGGATCGAGCGGCCGATGGGGGGAGCCTCGACGACGTGTTCCTCCTCACGCGCCTCGCGCATCAGGTGCTCCACATTCAGTACCGCAAGAGCTTGGTTGCCGCGACGAACGAGGAGCTCGTCGAGCGGATCAACGCCGGACTCAAGACACGGCTCTCGAGCTTCCCTCACCTCTCGGCCAGCATCTCCGAGATCGTGCGGCACGGCGACGCGCACTATCCCGAGGTGGAGCTCACGCTCACCGTGCGCGTCGCCACGCCCTCCCCCCGCGAGCTCCGCCACCGCTTCCGCATGAACCTCTGGCGGTGACCTCGCCCTGCGCACGCGCTGCGGGGCGCGGCGCCACGAGGCGGCTCGAGGTCATCATCGTCCCGAAGCCACCGCATGGAGTGTCGGCCCAGGTTGCGCCGCGCCGCGGATGTGGTATCAATTCATGAATTGATGAATTGACGTGGTGACACGCGCGCGATGAGCCAGGACAAGCACAGCTGTGACGACAACCATGAGCGGCGCCCGTTCGTGGGCTCGGCTTCGCTCGCCGTCGAGCGGGCCGCCTCCATGTTGCGCGCGATGGGCGACACCGCTCGCCTCCGTCTCCTCGAGCGGCTCGCGGCCGAGGAGCTCTGTGTCTCGGAGATCGCGGCCGCCTCGGACGAGGGCCTGTCGACCATCTCCCAGCGCCTCAAGACCCTCCGCGCCGAGGGGCTCGTCACGCGCCGTCGGGACGGCAAACACATCTACTACAAACTGGCCGACGAGCATGTGGCGGAGCTGATCCGCACCGTCCTCGAGCACGCCGTTGAACCCCACTTGCACACGAAGGAACCGAAACCATGAGCTGCCAATCCCACGACGGACACGATCATCAACACGGCCCCGACTGCGGACACACCGCCGTCCACCACGACGGGCACGTCGACTACCTCCACGACGGACACCTGCATCACCCGCACGCCGATCATGTCGACGAGCACGCGCTCGCGGTGGGCGCCAAGAACCCCGCCGGCTGCACGCCGGATCACGACTGCAGCGCGCACGACGCCGAGCACACCCACGGGCAGGGGTGTGGACACGAGGCGGTGCCCCACGGAGATCACCTCGACTACCTCGTGGACGGGCACCTGCACCACCCTCACGACGGCCACTGCGACGACCACGGCGCCATCACCCTGGCGTGACCGAGGTCGTTGGGGGGACGACCGGACGAGCAGGCTCCCCGCTCCGCCGGCGGGTGGAGCGGGGACCTTGCGTGGTAAGGTGCCCCGCGTGCACCGAACCTTGAGTTTCCTCATCGTGACAGCGGCTTGCTCGTCGGGTGGGCAGCCCTCGGAGGCGCCACCGCAACCCCAGACGGACGCGCCCACCGATGGCCGCGACGACGCCCCAGCCGCGACCTCCGCCACCGCTCGCCCCGCGGCCGGCGGCTTGCCGGAGACGGTGGCGGGGTTCTGTACAGGAGGCGGACCGCCAGGGCGTCGGGCCGTCGCGCTCGAGGACGCGGCCGGCGTGGTGGGCGGCTACATGCTGGCCACTGGCATCATGGATGCGCCGCTGACCTACCTCGACCCCGACGGTCAGGCCCTCGCGACGTTCCACATCTTCGGCAGCGATGAGGAGAAGGCAGCGGCGAGCGCGGTCATCGATCCGCTGCGCGCGAAGTTTCCTCGCGAGCGCCCGCTCGCTTGTCCCTGAGCCCGTCGACCCGGAAGGAGCGCGCCTCCATCGCCGGCGACCGCTGGCCCTCGTCACTCGCTGCCCATCCGTGTGGAGACAGTGTACGGTGATCGGTCGAGGGGAGCACGTGACGGAGGACGAGGGCCTTGAGCTGGAGCGGCTTGCTGTCGAGGTTCGCCAGCTTCGAGAGGAGCTCGAGCAGAAGAGCCTCGAGGCGGCTTCGCTGTCGAGGACGGCGGCCTCGCTGCGCGAAGTGCTCAGCAGCGCGCCGAGCTTCGTCGTCACGATGGATCCCGACGCCACCATCCGGTTCGTGAACGTCTCCATCATCCCCGGGCGAACGGCCGAAGACCTCGTCGGGGTGTGTCTGTACGACCTCCTCCCCGAGGAGAAGCGGGCCCGCACTCGCACCGCCATCGAGCGCGTCGCGACCTCCGGGATGCCGGACGCGTTCGAGGAGGTCTCCCACCGCTTGGGCCGCCCCACCGCCTACAACGTGCGGATCGGACCACTCCGGCATGGCGACGTGATCTCGGGGATCTCGATGATCGCGACCGACGTCACCGAGGTGCGTGAGCTGCAGAGTCGGCTCGCCCTCGCCGACCGACTCTCGTCGGTGGGTGCGCTCGCAGCGGGGGTGGCCCACGAGATCAACAACCCGCTCACCTACGTCCTCATGAGCTTGAGGAGCGTGGCCAAGGCCCTCGCCGGGGACGACCTCGATCGCGCGGCGGTGACGTCGCAGCTGGAGCTCGCGCTCCAAGGCACGGAGCACATCCGAGCCATCGTCGCCGAGCTCGGCACGCTCTCTCGGTCGGGCGACGAAGCCACCGGCCCGGTCGACATCCAGAGCGTGCTGGAGCTCGCCATCAAGATGGCCACCAACGAGCTTCGCTTTCGCGCCCGCGTCGCGCGTGACTATGGAGACGTCCCCGCCGTCCTCGGCAACGCCTCGCGCCTCTCCCAGGTGTGCCTGAACCTGCTCGTCAACGCGGCGCAGGCGATCGACGAGGGAGACGTCGACAACAACGAGGTGCGCATCACGACGCGATCGACTGCCGAGGGGCACGTCATGGTCGCGATCCGAGACACTGGTCATGGCATCGGCCCGGAGCTGCTCCCGCATGTGTTCGAGCCCTTCGTCACCTCGAAAGAGGTGGGCCGAGGGAGCGGGCTGGGTCTCCACATCTGCCATCGCTTGGTCACGGCGATGCACGGGACGATCGCGGTGGAGAGCGAGCCGGGGAAGGGCAGCGTGTTCACGCTGCTGCTCCCGAGCACACCCGAGGCGACGCCGCTCGTCGCCGTCGAGCCCCCGGCGCAGGCGTTCGAGCGCAGCGCGCGGGTCCTCAAGATCCTCGTCGCCGACGACGAGCCGGGCGTCCGCGCTGCGCTCCGCACCATGCTCCGCGACCATGAGGTGACCCTGGTCGCGAGCGGGCGAGAGGCCCTCGCCGAGCTCTCCCGCCAGCGCTACGACTTCGTGCTCTGCGATCTGATGATGCCGGACCAGACCGGGATGGATGTCTTCGCCCACCTCGAGCGAGAGAACCCGAAGCAGCTCGAGGCCGTCGTGTTCATGACGGGAGGGGCGTTCACGCCCGCCGCGGCCGCCTTCGTCGCGGAGGTGCCCAACGTGGTGCTGAACAAACCGTTCGACTCCGAACAGCTCGAGGAGCTGCTCCAGTTGCGCGCGCGCTCCGACTGAGCGCTTCAACGCTCAAGGGACGGGCATCACCTCGACGGTGGCGGCGCTGCCAGGGGTGGGGCGCTCCTTGCCCGCGACGAGCCGCTCTTCTGTGAGGCCGAACTGCTCGAGCGCGAGCTGGATCACCGCCTCGGTCTGCTTGGCGTCGAGGGAACCCCTCGGATGAACGCTGACGCGGATCGGTGAGCGGCGAAACACGCCGGCGATGAAGCCGAGGTTCTCGACGAAGGCGTCGGAGTCGAAGTTGGCGGCTGGCACGCGATGCACCAGGAGCGGCTTGCCGTCGGTGTTGGGCTTGTCGCCCTTGCCACCGGTGCTCGGTGCGCCGAGCTCGCCTCCGGCGCGTACCAACGCGGCGACCACGCGTCCGTCGACCGGGGCGTTCTCGGGCGGGATCGTCAACACCTTGGCCTTGCGCCACACGTCCCAGCTGCGCCGGAACAACGACTCGAGGGTGACCGCGCCCCGGCCCGAGAGGCCGGTCGCGCTGGCGTTCTCGGCGAGCGACGCGGGGGTGATCTCCCCAAGCCGACTCAACACATCGAGGGGAAGGGGGGCACCTTTGGCCTCGGCCACTTTGCGCGCGGCCTCGGACGCGTCGGCAGCGACCTTGCGGTTGCCCTCGAGCCACTGTCCAGCCCAAACCTCGAGCACGTCGGCGTGTTGATCGATGAGCGCCGCCTGAGCGATGGCTACGTAGGGCACGAGCCGGGAGGCCTCGCCGGTCGTCAGCAGCATGTTCGCCTTCACCTGCTCGGAGGTCGACTTGGCTTGACGACGTGGCATCGCCATCCAGTCGGCCTTGCCGTCGCGGAGCTCGACGCGCTCGGGCGCGGTGCCGGCGAGCTCGAGCGCGAACAACCCGACGAAGGCGGCGGCGCTGCCCGCCTCGGCCTGCAAGACGACGGTGTCTCGCGGGGGCAGCTCGCCAAACGACGTCTTGGTGGAGAGCACCACCTCACCGCCCTCCGACCAACCCACGACGAAGAAGATGACCGGGTTGAGCGCCTTCAGCCGCTCGTAAGAGGCGACGAAGCGGGGCAGCGGCATGATCGCGATGTCGGCGCCGCCGTCGTCTTTGCCGCCGCGGGCGAGCGCGTGCTCCACCTCGGCTGCGTCGTTCTTACCGCGCAGGAAGACCTCGAGCTTCGCCTTCTTGAAGGTGCTCTCGGGGCCGGGATCGGCGCCGTCGTTGGCCATCACGCCCGCCGCCAAGAGCTCCCAGCCGAGGCTCACGACGCGCAGCGGGCGCTCGAGCGAGAGCTTCTTCTCCTTGGGGGCGGCCGCGCTCGTAGCGGGCGGGGGGCCGCTCGCGGTGGTGCTCGCGGCCGCGCTGGCCGTCGCCTCGGGGGCGCTCGCGCTCGCCTCGGCGGGGAGCGGGGGAGCCTGATGGGTGGCTCGACCGCGCAGCGCCACGCCGGCGGCGAGGCCGCCCAGCATGAGGAGGAGGGTCACGAAGACGATGTTCGGTCGCATGTCGTCACCAGCTCGACGCGCCACCGGCTTCACCCAGCTTGCGCTTGCCCGGATAGTCGCTCTTGATCTTCGCCTTCAGCACGTTGATGGGCACGGCCAGGTTGAGGTTCTGCGCGAGAAAGCCTCCCACCACCGCGGTGCTCACTCCGATCACCTCGCCGTCGGCGTTGAACACCGGTCCGCCCGAGTTGCCGGGGGAGATGGGGGTCGACATCTGAATCCACTGCTTACCCATGTACGTGCGTCGCGACGACACGATGCCGGTCGTGAGCGTGTGCTCGAGGCCGAGGGGATTGCCGATCGAGATGGCGACCTCGCCCACCTCGATCTTGTCGGAGTCGGCGAGGACCGTGGCCTCGGCCTTGGGAGGCGTGCCGTCCTTGGGCACGGACAGATCGACGCGCAACAACGCGAGATCGGCATCGGGATCGGCGGCGAGCACCCACACCTCTTCGAAGGTGGCGCCGTTCATGAACTTGATCTTCCCGGTCTGGGCCTCCGCGATGACGTGGTGGTTGGTGGCGATGGTGCCCTTGTCGTCGAGGAGGAAGCCGGTGCCACCGCTCGTCCCGCCTGGGCCTTCGACGCGGATCGTCACCACCGACGGCGCCCAGCGCTTGAACAACTCGGCGGGTGACGGCTTGTCGTCCTTCTTGGGCTCGTCGGGTTGGCCCTTTGGTGCGGCGGAGGAGGAGGCGCTCGGCGCCGAGGTCGCGGTCGGCGCGGGGGGTGCGGGTTGGGGAGCGCTGTCGGAGGGGCTGGTCGCGGCGGTGGACGTTGCGCTCGCGTGCGTCGTGGCCTCGGGGGCAACCTCCCCCTCCGGCGCGACGCCGGCGAGCAGGTACGCGGCCGACGCGAGCAGCCCGTGATTTGCCGCCCGCAAGCGATCGCCCTCGGTGGTGAGCCAGGGGCGCGTCACCGCGTTGGCCACGACCCCGAACAACAGCGGGATCCCCATCCAGAACAGCGCGAACGTGTCGGAGGTGAGGCCTTTGGCCTTCTCGTCTTTGGTGTCGCTCGGGAGGAGGCGGTCGGCGACGAAGGCAGGCACCGCCACCGCCACCACGAGCGCCACCCCGAGCCGCGCCCAGCCGTTGGCGACGAACAGGCCCACCGTCGCCATCAACGTGATGAGCGTGCCGACCAAGCCCACAATCAGCGCGATGCCTTTGACGATCGAGCGAGCAATCGAAAGCTTGTCCACGTTGGCGTTCCCCTCGAACGCGACAAGCTAATCCCCAGACCCACGAGCGGCAACCCGAACCACCTCCCCCCTCCCACGTCCACTCGATGTCTTGACCGGGCGGTCGTCTGGCATCACAGCTTGGGGATGGGGATGCGCTTGCGCCTCGATGTTGCTCTGCTCGCGCTTGCGTCTGCTGGCTGCGGCGGCTGTGGTGCGACCCCGCCGCGCGACCCGAACTGCACGCTCGTGGAGGAAGGTTTCGGTCCGAGCGGCGCGACCCCGATTTCGGTGCAGGTCGTGGCGAGCGGCCTCGAGGTGCCGTGGGGGATCGCCTTCTTGCCGAGCGGCGGGATGCTCGTGACCGAGCGACCGGGGCGCATTCGATTCGTCGAGGAGGGCGCCGCGCTGCGCACCGTGGCCGAGGTGCCGGTGGCTCCGGGAGGGGAGGGGGGCCTGCTCGGCATCGCGCTCGCCCCCGACTTCGCCGACACACGCGCGTTCTTCCTCTACTTCACCGCGGAGGGCGGCAACCGCGTGGAGCGCTGGACCCTCGCCGAAGACGTTTCGAGCGCCAGCCTCGAGCGGGTGGTGCTCGCGGATATTCCCGCGGCTCAGTACCACGACGGCGGGCGCCTCCGGATCGGACCGGACGGCATGCTCTACATCGGCACCGGCGACGCGCGCGAGCCCGACCTCTCGCAGGACCGCCAGAGCCTCGCTGGCAAGGTGTTGCGCCTCTCGCCCGACGGCACGGTGCCGGCCGACAACCCCTCTCCCGGCTCGCCGGTGTACCTGCTCGGCTTGCGCAACACCCAGGGGTTCGACTGGCTCGACGATGGCTCGATGCTGGTGACCGATCATGGCCCGAGCGGGGAGCTCGGTCGCTCGGCTCACGACGAGGTGAGCGTGGCGCGGGCTGGCGACAACCTCGGCTGGCCCACCGTGTATGCCTGCGAGGGCGGCGACGGACTGGTGACGCCCCTGCTCACGTTCGGCAAGGCGGTGCCGCCCGGTGGCGCCGCCATCTACCGCGGCGACGCCATCACCGCGTGGCGGGGCAGCGTGCTCATCGGCAGCCTCGGGGCCCGACATCTCCATCGGGTGATGCTCAACGACGACCGCTCGCTGCGGGGGCACGAGGTTTATCTCGACGGCACCCACGGGCGCCTCCGCGACGTGCTCATGGGCCCCGACGGGCACCTCTACGTCACCACCAGCAACTGCGACGGTCGCGGCGAGTGCGGCCCCGATAAGGACAGCATCCTGCGCATCGTCCCACGCTGAACGCGCCCCAACCCCTTCGGCGTGGACGACCGGGGCAGATGCCGGCGAATGTGCGACGTTCTGCGCTCGGCCTGAGAACCGAGTGCCGTTAGATCGTGACGTGGAGAACGTTGGAGACGTGGCGACCGAGGGACACCGAGAGGTGGTAGTCGCCGCCGCGCACGCCGCCCTGGAGCTCGAACACGTCGATGTTGAAATAGCCGACGGCGCCCCCCTGGGTGGCGTGGAGGTCGTCGCCGAACACCACGAAGTCGGCGAAGGGCGTGTACACGGCGAACAACGTGTGATTGGTCACGAGGAGCGCGAGGGCCGGGCTCGGGGTCGTTCCGAGCTCTTCGAGATCGGTCATGCTCAGATAGAAGGTGCCGTGCACGATCAGGTCGCGCGGGAGCGCGGTGGGGGCACGCGTGATGACGATCCCTGGCTCTCCGGGAGGCGGTGGGGTGACGTCGAGTCGGGACAGATGGGTGGTGGCGCTCATCGTGTCTCCCTCACGGCGATGCGCACGACGTTGGACACGTAGCCGCCGAGGGTGGCGTGGACGTAGTAGTCGGCCTCCGTCTCGGGGAGGTTCATGATCTCGGCGAGGTTGGTGGTGAAAAATTCGGTGATGATGCGACCCGTCCAGTCGTCGGGCGAGAGGTCGAGCTTGTCGAGCGGGTTTTGCGGCGCGTGCTCGCTCGGGCCCCCCATCAGCGTGCCCGCGAAGGCGCGGCGTCGCGCGGGATCGGTGGCCACCACCACCACCCGCGGGAGGAAACGCTCGCGCAGGCCGAGGTAGTTGGCGTCGAACCGAAAGCCGCCGCACACCACCAGGTGGGCGAACGCTCCGCTGAGCGGGCTGCGCGTGCCGTCGTCGAACTCCACCCGTTGGGGGGCCGCGAGGCGGATGCCGCGGAAGTCGAAGTCGTCGTCCACCACGGGGGAGCAGCTCACGCGGGAGAACGTGGGCGCGTTCATCTGGGCGAACTCGGCGTCGCTGGGCATCGTCGACTCAGAAGTTGTTGGGGGTGTTGGCGAAGCCGGGCATGCCTTCGCTGATGTCGAGCTTGCGCACGGCGGGCTCGCAGGCACCGCAATAGGTGGGGGGCGCCGAGTTGAGCTTCGGCGGCGTGCCGCCCCACGCGCCGTCGGCGCCGAACATCACGCAGACGGGGGCTCCAGACCAGAACCCGGTGGCCGCGTTGTAGGTGGCGCCGTTGGAGCAGTGGTCGCCGGTGTGGCTCTGACCGGTGTAGTGGTGCGCGGGTTTGTCGGGGGCGCGGCCCAGACCGTCGGCCACCATGCCGATCTTGTGCCCGAACTCGTGGTTGAGCGTGTACTGCTGCACCGGAGCGGTCTGATCGCGCCACTCTACCTTGTGCGAGACGGTGATGACGTTCACCGCGTTGTACGAGAAGCCGTTCACCCAGCCCTTCACCGTGCGCAGCTTGAGGCGGAAGAACATCTTCCCTTCGTTCTTGGTGAAGCGATAGCGGACACCGGCGAGATCGGCGGCGCTGAGATCGACCTTCACCTGTTTGTGGCCCCCGTAGGTGAAGTCGGGGCCGCCGGTGGGGCTCACTCGGTCGCGGGGGATGTTGATGCGGGTGTCGACGCCGGCGTGGTCGCGGAAGTAGACGTCGACGGACTCGAGCCAGTGCCCGGCGGTGTCGTGGGCGTCGACCAGGCCGTAAAAGAGGTACTCGCCCACGTCGATGGTGAACGCCTGGCCCTTCCAGCCCCACGACCACAGCTTGCTGGGGATGTTCACGTCGACCCACTGATCGATCTGCTTGGTGCCACCCACGGGGATGTAGTTCACCCACACCAGCATGTACGCGTAGGGCATGCGGCCTTGGAGCTGCCACGCCTTCTTGCACTCCTTGAGGAAGTCGACGTGGTTGCCGTTCCCGGTGCCGTCGTCGTTGTAGATCGACTTCACCATGGCCATCGTGTTCGAGGCCTTCTGCTTGAGCTTGATCCAGTAGTTCCGAGGCGCCCAGTATTCGCTCTCCATGTCGGCCACGTTGCCGTGCGCGAGGCCGGTCATCGCCGTGTTCTGGTAGAAGAGCCGCCGCCTCGCCACGACCGTCTTCGCAGACTCGACGACGGTGCCCTTGTAGCTCGCCTGCACCTTGAAGCGGTTACCGCCGGCAGCGGGCAGCGAGACGTCTTCCTGGAGCTTGATCTTCTTGCCGGCGCCGTTTTGAGCCGGAAACTTCTCGAAGCGCAGCTTGAAGTTCTTGTTCCGCTTCTTCTCCTTCTTCGTGTACGCCACCTGGCTCCCCACCGGGAACACGCGCACCTTGAAGTTGGCGATCTTCGCGTTCTTGAACTCGCACTCGAAGTGGAGGTGGCCCAGGCGCGTCTCGGCGGTCACCTCGTCCTCCACCCACTTCGCCTCCTTCTTGATGTTGACCCATTGCTCTTCGTCGGCCATCGGTCTCTCCGTCAGAGGATCTCGATCATGACGATGTCGTTGTCCTCGTCGTCCTCGGTCATCGTCATGCCCATGGTGGGCGGCTGCACCTCGGGGAATGGGGGCGTGTTCGGCGCCGAGCCCTTGTTGTGGAGCATCATGTCCCCGAGCCGGCACACGTTCTTGCCCTCGAACTTCACGTCGAAGGAGTAGTTCACGAACTCCGCCTTGTTGCGGAACGTGTTCGACACCACCCCGCCCGCAGAGCCTGGCTCGTCACCGGTCGACTTGCTGAAGTTGCTGCCGTCTACACACACCGGGTTGCCGTCGCACTTCACCTTCTTGGTGCCCTTCGAGGTGTCGGACGACATGGCGACGTTGGGATAGGGGATGGGAATGGGTCCGCCCGGCGACGGCGTCTTGCACACGTCGGGGAAGGCCATGGACACGCCGTTCGATGACTTGTGAACGACGGTCCGGGTGTTGACGTTGACGGTGGCTGCCATGATCGTTCCTCACGAGGGAGCGCGGAGCAGAGCGGCGGCACGGCGCCCGCTCTCCGAAGCGGTGAAGACGAGCGCCTCGCGGGCGGGCGCATAGCCGCGCCGCCACGCCTCCACCACGCACGCGAGGAGGATGCCCCCGCTCGCCGCGCCCGTGTCGCCGATGCAGTCGGCGGGGTGCACGAGTTTGTTCACCCCCCCGAGCACGTTCGACAGACGGGTGAGCACCGTGCCCCACTCGAACGCGCGGTAGCTCTCCCCGTTGAGATCGCACAGCACCCACGGCGCGGGCTGGTCGCCGCGCAGCGCCTCGATGCAGTGCTGCAAGCCACGACCGCTCGAGGCGTAGTCGCCGTCGAGGGCGCGGGGCTCGTCGGCGAAGGTCACGTCGGTGACGGTGGCGAGCGCGGGGCGGAGGGGGTTGTCTAGCTCGAGCAGCAGCGCCACCGCCGCCTCGCCGGGGATGAAGCCGTCGGGGCTCCGGTGAGACCGCAGGCGGAAGCGCTGGTCGAGGAGCTCGAGCCGCCCCTCGTGGTGGTAGGAGTCGGCGGCCACCACCAGGCAGTGATCGATCCCCCGGGTGGCGAGCAGGCCCTTGCCCTCGGCCAGGAGCTCGAGCACCCCCACGTGGCCCGACTGGTTGTGTCGCACCGTCGCGAAGCCGGCGATCCCAGCCCGGCGGCAGAGCTGCTCGGCGAACCACGCCTCGAGCTCCCAGTGCGCGACCACCGGGTCGGTCTTCTGAGGGAGCGCGAGCAACAGCGCGGTGCGCGCGAGCTGAGCCCGACGCATCCCCGCGGTGCGCACGATGTCACGCAAGACGCCGAGCGCGAGCTCGAGGAGGCGCTGCGGAGCATCCATCCACGGATCGATGTCGGGCACGAGCGCCGCCACGAGCTCCTCGTCGGGATCCCAGTCGGGCTCCTTGGTCGCCAGATCGTGGTAGGGGTGCTCGCGGAGGCCGCTGACGCCGGCGCGGATGGCGGCGCAGGTCTGCGCCACGTCGAGCCCCACCGGCGAGTGGGCGGTGACGGCGGTCACGCCGAGCGAGCTCACGGCGCCACCTCCCGAATCCGCACCCAGTCGATGGAGAGGAACGCGCGCCCGCACGGGATCATCGCGCGCCACGTGAGCATCACCCGTCGCTCGTCGGGCTCGATCACCACGGTGTCGAGCGCGGCTCGGTGGTCGCTCTCGGCGCCGCGGATGAGGGTCTCGACCGCGAAATCGCGCCTGGGCAGCGCAAACTGCACGGGCCGCGGTGCGACGCCGTCGACGTGCACCGGCTCCCCTCCCAAGAGCGGTCGTTGTGCGATCAGCTCGGCGGGGGCTCCGTGCAGAAAGCGGAGATCGAAGTCGTCGGGGAGCAGCGGGCAGCGCTCGCGCCGCCAGCGGTCGTCGTAGGTGCCGGCCAGACGCGCCCGCGGGCTCCAGTGTCGGGAGAGGAAGCCGAAGCCAGCGACCGGCGGCCGATCCGTGGGGCCGGTGATCGGGTGGGCAGGGTCCTCGAGGTTGGGGAGCGGGCAGCCGTCGAGGTCGCGCGCGCTCCGCGGGGCTACGAAGCCCACGCCGAGATCGTTGCGGTCGTCGAAAGGGTGGGCGCCGGCGGTGCCCACCGACGTGTCCGCCCCCCCGTAGGCTCGTTCGTACACGAGCGGCATCTCGGAGAAGGGGACAGGCTCCGAGATCCGCCACGCGCCGGTCGAGTGGAAGTAGGCGCGGTTGCCGAACACGCGCACCGTCTTGTGCAGCCGCCCCACGGTGAGCGACACGTCGAGCTGCTTCACCTTGCCGCTCGGAGCGCGCGCCTGGGCGTTGAGGATCACGTCGGTGCCGGGTTTCTTCGGGCCGAGCTCCGACTCGAAGCGCGTGCTCGACTTACCGGGCTCGCCGAAGAACACATCGCCGCGACAGAGCGGCACCGGCTCGGCGCTGGGCTTCGGCTCGGAGCCGGCCTCGGCACCGGCGAGCGTGAACGTGCCTTTGATCGCCACCACACAGTGATCGAAGCCGTGCTGATCCTGAAACGGAGCGATGGCGGCCTCGAAGAGAGTCTCGTTGCGAACCTCCAGCATGGCGGCCCCAACCTTGTGCCACGGATGGGGCGCCGGCAGAAGCCCGGCGCATCGGCAGCACCCGTGGCTACTTGCGCACCGTGAAGATGGCGGCGATGGAGCCCTTGCGGTCGCGGTTCTGCGCGGTGGGCTCCTGCGAGAAGTACACGCGCTCGACGTGCGGCGCGAACAGCGCGAGGAGATCGTCGACCCCCTCGAAGCGCTGTCGCGAGCCGGGGGCGTAACCGAGCTCGCGCTCGATCTCTTCACGGGTCTTCGGGTTGTGCTCGACCGCGACCGCGATCACCCCACCGTTGTGGCACACCCGCACCATCTCCCGCGCCGCGCGCGGCTGATCGTCGGAGTAGAGCATCACCCAGCCCGCGAGCACCGCGTCCCAGGTGTCGTCGGCATAGGGCAGCGCGTGCATGTCGCCGAGATCGATCCGCGGCGAGTAGCTGATGAGATCGAGGCCGCGGAGGTGCTCTAGCCGAAACCCGTTGGCGGCGAGGTTGTAGAGCTCGCCTTCGGAGCGGGGGCCGATGCAGAGGATCCTCGCGTCGGGAGGAAGGCACTCGAGCACCGAGAGCGGCTTGACCAGCCCATCCGACCGCACCACGCCCACGTCGTTCGCGAGGCCGCGGAGGTTGTGCGCCACGGTCCCCTCGGTGACGCCCTCGTGCCGTCCGCCGTAGATTCGAATGCGTCTCCCCCCCTGCGAGAGGGTGAGGTAACGCAGGCGCATGTAGCTCCGGCGCACATACTCCACCAGCATCAGCTGGTCGAACAGGTGCCTGACGACGCCCTTGTACGCCCAGCGACGGAACTGCGGGATGCGGTCGGTGCGATCGGACAAGGCTCTGCTCGGTTGGGCGGGCGTATGATGCCCACGCGCCGCGACGCGGGCAAGCCTCGTTCGCGTGCCAGGCGGGCCTCGGTTACCGCTCGAGGATCGCGCGGATCGTCTGCGTCAGGGTGTCGGGGAAGAGCGGCTTCTCGATGACGTCGCCGAGCTGCTCGAGCGCGTCGCGCTCCTCGCCCTTCCACATGTCGCCCGACATGAACAGGAAGGGAACTTTGGGCCAGCGCTCCTTCGCCTGTCGCGCGAGGGTTACCCCGCTCATGCCGTCCATCTGGAGATCGCTGATCACCAGGCGAATCGCCGCGCCCTCGGTCTCGAGGGCCGCGAGCGCCTCCTTGCCGCTCATGGCGCCGAGCACCTCGTAGCCCGCCGAGGTCAAGATGCGGCGGAGCAGCCGCACGATGGCCGCCTCGTCGTCCACGACGAGCAAGGTGGGCCCTCCGCGGCCGTTCTCGGCGGGGGCTAGCGACATGGCGGGGCGGCTCGATCTCCGCCGGCGCACCCCCCCCTTCGTCGGCTGCTCAGCGGGGGGCAGCGGCGAGCTGGTGCGGTGCGGCGGGTCGCCGAGCACCCTCCGAAGGAGCGAGAGCAGCGTGGTCGCGGTGTAGGGCTTGGGCAGGAAGTGCTGCACGCCGGCACCGACCGCGCGTTGAATCTTGTCGTCGTCATCGAGCCCGCTCGAGCCGACGACGACCAGGTCGGGATCGATGGCCGCGAGCGCGACGATCAACGTGGGGCCGTCCATCACCGGCATGCTCATGTCGGTGAGCACCAGCGCGATCCGTTCGCGGTGCTGGGCATAAAGGGCGACCGCCTCCGCACCGTTGGCGGCGGTGAGCACGCGGTAGCCAAAACGCTCGAGCGTACGGCGCGTCACGTCGCGGATGCTCGCCTCGTCGTCGACCAGCAGCACCAGCTCTCCCTGGCCCGCGGGGGTGGCCCCGCGCTCGTTGGCGAGCTCCTCGGCGGCCTCCGCCGACGTCGCGGCGGGAAGGTAGAGCCGAAACGTCGAGCCCCGGCCCAGCTCGCTGTCGACGGCGATGAAGCCGCCATGGTCGCGCACGATGGTGAAGCTCGTCGAGAGTCCGAGGCCGGTGCCTTGTTCGTCTCCCTTGGTGGTGAAGAAGGGCTCGAAGATGCGGTCGAGGATGTGGGGTGGGATCCCGCACCCGGTGTCGCTCACGGTGAGCGTCACGTAGGCGCCGGGCTGGGCCTCGACGTTCATCTCGGAGAAGCCCTCGTCGAGCACGTTGTTCTCCAGGCGGACGGTCAACGCACCCTCGCTTCCCATGGCGTCACGGGCGTTGACGCAAAGGTTCATGAGCACCTGATGGAGGCGGCTTGCGTCACCCTCCACCGGCCACACGTCGGCGGGGAGCGCGCTGTGGATGGCGATCCCTCGCGGGAAGATGTCGCGGCAGATGGCGGTCACCTCACGCACGAGCGGCGAGAGGCTCATCACGCGCTTCTCCATGGCGCCTCCCCGCGCGAAGGTGAGCACCTGGCGCACGAGCGCGGCGCCGCGCCGCGCGGTCTCCTCGAGCTGCCGGAGCACCTCGGTCGCCTCCTCGGTGACGACGTCTTGCTTCAGCATCTCCACCGACAACATGATGGGCGCCAAGATGTTGTTCAGGTCGTGAGCGATCCCTCCCGCGAGCGTGCCGATGCTCTCGAGGCGTTGGACGCGGAGCATCTGGGTCTCGAGCTGGGCCTGCTCGGTGACGTCCGAGTGGATCGCGAGGAGGTTGGACGAGCCCTGGGCTTCATCGTCGACGAGGGTCCAACGCGCCTGGATGAGCCGCAGCGACCCGTCCCTCGCGCGATGGCGGAGGCGTCCCGACCACTCTCCGTCCTCGAGGAGGCAGCGCTCGGCCTCCGCGGTCTCGGCGGGATCGGCGCCCACCACCTCCCCGAGCGGCCGGCCGAGCGCCTCCTCGCGGGGCCAGTCGTAGATCGCGGTCGCGCTCCGGTTGAAGTAGCGCACCCGTCGATCCGGCCCACAGGCGATGATCGCGTCGCTCGCGTGGTCGAGCAACTCCGCTTGCTCGAGCAGCTGCGCGCGGCTGTGCCGCTTCTCGGTGTCGTCGTGCGCGATCCCGACGACGCGCTCGATCCGGCCGTCCGGGGAGCGCACCGCGTAGGCGCGATCGTGGATCCATCGCAGCGTGCCGTCGGGGCGCACGATGCGGTAGTCGACCGCCGCCGACTCCCCCCGCTCGAGTCGCAAGAGCGCCTCCCGCCGCCTCGGGCGATCCTCGGGGTGAACGGAGTCGAGCAGTGTGCGCGGATCGGCGAGGAGGCTCGCGCACGTCCGGCCCCAGATGTGCTCGTAGCTCGGGCTCACGTAGAGCACGCGACCGTCCGCCGGCTCGCGGCTGTAGAACACGTCCTCCACGTGGGCGGCGAGCTCGCGGAACCGACGCTCGCTCTCGGCGAGGGCGACCTCCCGCTCGTGCTGCTCGGTCACGTCCATCACCATGCCGTGGCGGCGGATGGCGGTGCCGGTGTCGTCGAACTCCACCACGCCACGCTCGCACATGTGACGCACGGCGCCGTCCGGGCGCCGGATGCGATAGGCGAGCTCCAGCACGCCGCCCGCGTCGGCTCGCTGGATCGCCTCCATCAGGCTGGGGATGTCGTCCTGCACCACCACCGCGAGGAAGTCGTCGATGCTCCCGCCGAACGACTCGGGGTCGACCCCGAAGAGCTGACAGGTCTCGGGCGTCCAAGTGAGCACCGCGGTCTCGAGGTTCGCCTCCCACGCGCCGAGCCCGGCGAGCGCCTGTGCGGCGCGGAGGAGCTGCTCGCGCTCGCGCAGTCGCTGCTCCGCGAGGACGCGCTCGGTCACCTCGACGTGCATGACGACGGCGGCCCGCCGACCCTGATACTGGGTGGGGCTGGCGACCATCCGAAACCAGCGCGCCTTCCTGGGCGCGTGGCAGGTGTACTCCCAGGGGTCCGGCGTCTCGCCAGCGAGCGCGGCGACGAGGGCGTCGAGCGCGCGGCGCCCCGTGGTCGCGTCCTCGCCGCCGAGCGCGGCCTCGCACACGCCGAGGTAGCTCTGGCCCTTCCAGGCTCCGGGCTCGATGTGGAGCCCGTTCTCGGAGGCAAAGCGTTGCCACGCCGCGTTTACCGTCACGATCTCGCCCGACGTGTCCAGGAGCGCGACGTTCGCGGGGATGGCGTCGAGGATGGCGCGGAAGGTGTCGGCATGCTCACGCTGTTCGGCCTCGGTGCGGAGCAGGGAGCGCTGCGCGGCGAGGAGCGAGCGGTAGGTGCCACGGTCGTCGATCACCCCGTCGACGTCGCCGGTGATGGTCGCGATGCGCTCCACGGTGTCGCGGAGCAGCGCCCACAGCCGCACGAGCTCGCGCTCGCGTTCCGGGGCGTTCCTGTTGGTGTCGTCGTCGTACACGGTCATGGCCAACTCCGGCTGACCGAGCAGGAGGGGGAGGGGGTGCAGCCTGGATTAGATGCCCCAGCCCAACATTAATCAACATGCGTCCAAGGCGCCGCCCGATGGCGAGCGAGTCGCTACGCTTCGAGGGTGGGACCCAGCGCTACCGAGGGGAAGGCCACGGGCGCGCGCTTCCCCCGTGGTACCATCCTCTCATCACCCCTCTCATCACGAGCCGCCGCGCCGCCCTGTGCCGCGCCGCCCCGTCCTGCGCCGCCCCGTCCTGCGCCGCCCCGTCCTGCGCCGCCCCGTCCTGCGCCGCCCC
>CAYOAL010000091.1:0-6001 GCA_964401935.1 uncultured Polyangiaceae bacterium | reverse complement strand
GTCCTGCGCCGCCCTGTCCCGGCCGCCCGGCGTGCGGTGGAAACCCGCGCCGTGACGAGAGATTTGGAGGAGAACGCAACTTGGGCACCACCCGAAAGCTGATGCACTACCTGTCGCGTCTCCGCGCCCCCGACCGCCCTCCGGTCGCGGCGTTTCTCTTGCGCCAGCTCACGTGGCGTACCGACACCCGCTTCAACGAGCTCGTGCGGGAGCTCTACGGGGTGCTTCATCCACCACGACCGCTCGCGCTCGAGGCCACGCTGCTCGGCCCCTACGATCCCGTCGAGCAGGACGCGCGCCTCGCCGATCTCGAGCGCCGAGGCTTTCACGTGTTCACGCGGCGCCTCCCCGACGCGCTCTCCGACGAGCTCCTGCTCGCTGCTCGAACGTGCCCCTGCACGCCCAGGACCGAAGGTCGCCTCGGCGCGAGGCGCCCGTTCGAGGAGCAGGACGGGGAGGACGCGATCTACATCGTCGACGGCGACGCCCTCATGCAGACGTCCGCCGCGCAGCGCATCCTCGCCGACGGCCTGTGGCTCGATCTCGCCCAGCGCTACCTCGGCTGTGAGCCCGTCCTCGAGCACGTGACCATGTGGTGGAGCACCGCCGCCCGGAGCGGTCCCGCCAACAAGGAGGCGCAGCTCTTTCACATGGACATGGACCTCGTCCGTTTCCTCAATTTCTTCGTCTATCTCACGGACGTGACCCCAGACACCGGGCCGCACACCTACGTGGCCGGCTCCCAGGGGCGCAAGCCCAAGGCGCTCCACCGCGACGGCCGCTTCAGCGACGAGGAGCTCTCGCGCCACTACCCGCCCGACGCCTTCCACGAGCTCACCGGGCCGCGGGGCACCGTCATCGCCGCCGACACCTTCGGCTTCCACAAAGGCAAGCCACCGCGGCATGGGAACCGTCTCATCTTCCAGTTCGTCTTCGCCATCAACCGCTTCGGCAAGCCGAGCCCCAACCTCCCCATCCCGCGCCCGTCCCCTGAGCTCGCGGCGGCGGCCTCCCTGCGTCCGCGCACGTTCGAGATGTTCACCCCCCGCCGCTAGCAGAGGCCGCCTGTCTCTCGCAGCTTCGACACGCCTGGCTGCGATTCTCCGCGCAGCTTTTGCCCTGGCGCGGCGGTGACTATGATGCGGCGGTGATCCGTCGACGAACCGCGCGGTCGTCTCACGCCGCCGAGGGGGGCAGGCGTGGGAGCGTCGCTCCGATCCACGCCATGGAGGGGAGATGGGGCTGAAACCGATCGAGGGCGCCCCGGCTCCGAACGGCGACGACTGTGTGGCGTGCGGGCGCTGCTGCCACCACGGGCCCCACACCGTGCACCTCCTCGAGCCAGACGAGCGCCGCCTGGGCGCGGACGCGCTGCGTCGCCTGACCGTGCTCATGGACCGGCCGCCTTTCATGCGCTTCATGCGAAACGACGGCGAGCGCTGTGGGGCACTCGACGTCTCGGTCGAGGGGCGCTTCCCTTGTTCGATCTACTCGGTGCGACCGACCGACTGCCGCATCGTGGAGCCTGGGTCGCCCTGTTGCCTCGAGGCCCGTCGGCTCGGTCACCTCGGGCCGAGCCAGGGCTTCCTGCGCGAGCCGGCGCCGTGAGCGGTTTCCCCTCGTGACGGCGGCCTCGCGGCGTGCTTCGCTCTCGGCGATGCTTGCGACCGCAGACATTTGTGACGCGCGCGCCGACGCGCAGGTGGCCGCTCCCGCGTTGGTCGACTTCGGCGGCCAGCGCGCGTTCTCGGGGCCCATCGCCACGGTGAAGGTGTTCGAGGACAACGTGCTCGTCCGCAAGGCCCTCGAGGAGGACGGTGAGGGCCGCGTGCTCGTCGTGGACGGCGGTGGCTCGCTGCGCTGTGCGCTGGTCGGGGATCGGCTGGCCGCGCTCGCACGCGACAACGGCTGGGCGGGCTTGATCGTGTTCGGCTGCATCCGCGACACCGCGGCCATCGCTACGCTCGAAGTGGGCGTGAAGGCGCTCGCCGCCCACCCGAAGAAGAGCGACAAGCGCGGCGAGGGCCAGCGCGAGGTGCCGGTCTCCTTCGCGGGGGTGACGTTCACGCCGGGGCAGCACGTGTACGCCGACGGCGACGGCGTGGTCGTCCTCGCGACGCCGATGACGGCCCCGAGCTAGCTGCGAAGAGAGAGGCGAGCGGGACCAGCGAAGGAGCCCATGCCGCGGATTCGCCTGGCAGCTTACTACGCGGTCGTGTTCGCTGCGTTGGGGGCCTTGGTGCCGTTCCTGCCGCTGGTGCTGTCGGCGCGTGGCCTCACGACGCGCGAGGTGGGCATCGTGCTCGTGCTCGGCCCGTGCGCCAACCTGGTGGCGCCGCCGGCGTGGGCCTTCATCGCGGACACCTTCGGCGTGCGAGGGCGCTTGATGGCCCTCGCCCCGCTCGGCTGCGCGGTCGGGGTGGTGATGTTGATCCCCGACGGGGGGATGCGAGGGGCGCTCGCCGCGATGTTGGTGATCAGCGTCTGTCGCAGCCCGATCGTCCCCATGGCCGACGCGGCGGCTCACGCCACCCTCGGGGACGACGCAGCGGGCTTCGCTCGGATTCGGGTATGGGGCTCGATCGGCTTCGTGTTGGCCGTGATCGCGTTTGGCTGGCTCGACGGCTCGCAGCACATCGAGCTGTTGTTCGGGGGCGCCGCGGTCGCCTACGGAGTCGGCGCCGTGCTCGCGCGCGAGCGGCGGGCCCCGTGGCAGCCGCGGCAAACGGGCGTGGCCTTGCGCGCCATCGCGGAGGCGCGAGCGCAGGGCCTCACCGGCTTGTTCATCGGTGGCGTGTTCTACTACTTCGGGCACGGGAGCTACGACGCCTTCATCGGTCTGCACCTCAAGGCGCTCGGCTACGGCGACCGTGTCGTGGGCATGGCGTGGGCGGTGGGGGTGATCATCGAGATCGGTCTCATGTTCGCGATCCGCCCCGTCATCGAGCGCGTCGCCGGACCCAAGCTCCTGGTCTTCGCTGCGCTCACCTCCATCGTGCGCTGGTCGCTGCTCTCGTGGGTGACGAGCGGAGTGGCCATCGTCGCCGTGCAGACGCTCCACGCGGTGACCTTCGGCCTGTGGTACCTCGCCATGGTCGGCTTCGTGCAGTCGCGCGCCTCGGAGGCGCTGCGCACCTCGATCCAGGCGCTGGCCCACGTGGCGATGGCGGGTGGGATGATCCTTGGCTACACGCTGGGAGGAGAGATCTTCGCACGCGCCGGCGGCGCGACGCTCTTTCGGGCAGGGGCCGTCGCGGCCGTCGGAGCGACCATCGCTTACGCCACGCTGCTGCGTCGCACCTGACGTTGCCCCCGCGCCGTGTCATGGTCTCTCTGCCGTGTTTCCCATCCGCGACGAGAACCCGACGCTGCGCACCCCGGTGGTCACCATCGCGCTCATCGGTGCCAACGCGTTGGCCTGGCTCCTGTTGCAGCGCGCCGGCACCGAGCCGGGGCTCGCCGCGAGCGTGTGCACCCTCGGCGTGATCCCGGGCGAGATCACCGGCCAGGCGGCAGGCCAGGCGATCGCCCTCGCGCCGGGGCTCGCCTGTCAGCTCGACAACACGCCACAGTGGCACACCCTGGTCACGTCGATGTTCATGCACGGGGGTTGGATGCACATCATCGGCAACATGTGGTTCCTCTGGATCTTCGGGAACAACGTGGAAGACTCGATGGGGCGCGGCCGCTTCGTGGCCTTCTACCTCTTGTCGGGGCTGGCCGCGGCTGGCGCCCAGATTCTCACCGATCCGGGGAGCCCGATCCCGATGGTGGGCGCATCGGGGGCCATCGGCGGGGTGATGGGGGCCTATGTGGTGCTCTACCCGAAGGTGCCGGTGCACCTCTTGGTGTTCTTCGGGTTCTTCGTCACCACCTTCCGCGTGCCCGCATACTTGATGCTCGGCTACTGGTTCGTGCTTCAGGTGCTCGGGGGCCTGCCGTCGCTGGGGGGCGGCACCGGTGGTGTGGCGTTCTGGGCGCACGTGGGGGGCTTCGTGGCGGGGGTCGCGCTCATCTTCGTGTTCCAAGATCCGGAGCTCGTCGCGCGGCACAAGCTCTTCGTCGAGCAGCAGGGAGGCTTCACCTACGGCCGGACGCCGCGTCCGCCCTCGGGCCGCGCCGGCCCACGGACCCCGTGGTAACCCCCGTCACGCCGCCGACGTGGTCGTGAGGAGGAAACCCTCGCCGGTCGCCGCGAGCTCGAGCGCGCGCGCGAGCTCGTCCTTCGGCCACGGCTCGACGGTCGCCTCGAAGCGGCCGTAGTCGAAGGGCACGCCGGGGGCGGCCTGCACCTGCCGGATGCGCTCACGCAGCCCGTCCTCGAGCAGCTCGAGCGCGCGGTGATGACAGTAGGGGTTGTTGCCGCGACGGCCGAAGAGCACGTGGGCCGTCCACGAGCAGCCGCCCATGCAAGCTTCCCGGTAGTAGCAGCTCGCGCAGAAGCCCCACAGCTCGGCAGGCGTGCGATCGCGGGCGAAGCGGAGCGCCGAGGCCCGCTGCCAGATGTCTTCGAGCGCGTGATCGCGCACGTTGCCTCCCACGTAGTCGGCCGACGGCAGGGAGGGGCAGCCCTTGATGGAGCCGTCTGCTTCGATGCCCATGCCGAGCTTGCCCGCGGCGCAGGCGAGGCGATGGCCGCCGGTCATGCGGGCGCGCAGCTGCTCCTCGTAGGGTCCGAAGTAGCCGATGTCGTTCCCCGGCGTCACGTCGACGCCGCGGTCACGGGCGCGGCGCTCGATCCGCGCGATGAGGGGGAGCACCTCGAGCACCTGAAAGGGCTCGAGCAACAGGTCCGGCTCGTCGGCGGCGCGGCCCATGGGCACCGTCATCGACACCTGCCACGCTGCGATGCCTTCGTCGAAGAGGAGCTCGAGGAGAGGCTCGATCTGGCGCAGCGCGGGCCGCGTGATCTGCGTGTTCACGCTCACTCGGAGGCCCTCGGCGCGGAAGAAGCGGATGGCGTCCACCGCGGAGCGATAGGCGCCCTCCACTCCGCGGAGCGCGTCGTGCAGCGGCTCGAGCGCGTCGACGCTCACGCCGACCGCGTCGGCCCCGAGGATCGAGAGCTCGCGCGCGCGCTCGCGCGTGATGCCGCGCCCGCCGGTGACGAGGGTCAAGCCGATGCCGTGCGCGCGGATGGCGCGGGCCACCTCGATCCAGCCCTCGTGGAGGTAGGCCTCGCCGCCGATGAGCGTGACCTCGGCGGTGCCCATGGCCGCGAGCTGGCCGACCACGTCGATCGCCTCCTCGGTGCTCAGCTCGTGAGGGCGCGCTCGTCCGGCGCGGGAGCCACAGTGGCGGCACGCGAGATCGCAGCGGAGCGTGAGCTCCCAAACCACGTACCGCGGGCGCGAAGCGCGATCGATCGCGCGCGCGCTGTCGGCGAGGGGCAGATGACGTCGCGCAGGCGGGGCCTCGGGGGCGAGGGGGAGATGGCGCGGGCGCGGGCCGAGCTCGCTCACGGCTTCCTCGGCCTCACGGCTTCTTGGGTGGAGCGGGCGGCAGGCGCGGCGCGATGCCGTAGCGGGCCACCATCTCCCGCGGCGGACGGGTCGGCTCGGGCACCAGCGCGGCCGGGACGTCTTCGTCGTCTTCGGCGACCTCGGGCGCCGGGGGCGCCTCCGGCGGGGTGGGGGCCGGATTGCCCGCTTGTTCGTCGACGTTGGCGGGCGTCTCGTCCGTCGGCGTGGCGGGCACCTCCGCCACCGGCGGCTGGCTCGTCTCCGGCTGCGGCTGGGTCGCGCCCTGGCACGCGGTGAGCGCGGCCGCAGTCGCCATGAGCGCGCCGGCCAGTCGGCCCCGTCGGGCACAGAACGGGCACACCGTCTCGGTGTCGTGGATGAAGCGGCGGCAGCGGGAGCAGGGTGTCATCATCATCAGCCAGTGCACCATGATAGGCGCTTCGTGACCACCACACCGCGTCGTTTTCTTGCCGCCTCTCCCTCTCCCTCTCCCTCTCCCTCTCCCTCTCCCTCTCCCTCTCCCTCTCCCTCTCCCTCTC
>CAYOAL010000090.1:39312-42363 GCA_964401935.1 uncultured Polyangiaceae bacterium | reverse complement strand
CGTCTTTTGGTGGAGCTTGGCCGTCGTCTTTTGGTGGAGCTTGGCCGTCGTCTTTCGGTGGAGCTTGGCCGTCGTCTTTCGGAGCTCGGCCTTCGTCTTTCGGAGCTCGGCCTTCGTCTTTCGGAGCTCGGCCTTCGTCTGGCGGAGCTCGGCCTTCGTCTTTTGGTGGAGCTTGGCCTTCGTCTTTCGGAGCTCGGCCGTCATCGTCTGGCGGAGCTCGGCCGTCATCGTCTGGCGGCGCTTGGCCGTCGTCTGGCGGCGCTTGGCCTTCGTCTGGCGGCGCTCGGCCTTCGTCTGGCGGCGCTCGGCCTTCGTCTGGCGGCGCTCGGCCGTCGTCTGGCGGCGCTCGGCCGTCGTCTGGCGGAGGGAGGGAAGGGGAAGGGAGCGCCGGGCGTAGTGCCGGTGACGATGCCGCCCGCTCATACCTCCTCGGATGTTCAGGCTTCGCAGACGAGTGGCATCCATCGCCCGCTTTTCGTTAGGATCCGGCTCGCAACGTGAAGCGCTGGCACACCATCGTCGTCTCGGTCGCGATCGGCACCCTCGCCGGGCTGGGGGGCGTGGCCTATGTCGCGCCTCGTTATCCCACCTCGCCCACGCTGCGGGGCTTGCGCGTGGACGGCACCGAGGTGTCGCCCGACTCCGATCTTCGCGCCTGGCTCGAGGAGCGCAACGCTGCCTTCCGCGCTCGCCCCATCGTGCTCGAGGGAGACGCGGGCAAGCACGACGCCACCCTCGGCGACATCGGCGCGAGCATCGACGTGCAGACCACCCTGAGGGCGGCTCGGGCGAAGGGCCATCAGGGCTCGCTCGTGCGGCGCTTTCGCGAGGCGGAGGCGGCGCGGCGCGGCGAGCTCGACATTCCCCTCACCTACAAGCTCGATCGGACGGTGGCCGAGCGCTACGTGGAGCGCTTCGCGGAGGAGCTCTACCGCGCCCCGGTGGACGCTCGAATCGATCTCGAGAGGCACGCCAAGATCTCCGATGAGCCCGGCCGCGAGCTCGATCCGGTGGCCACCGCCAGCGAGCTCGAGCGAGCGTTCCTCACCGAGGACCCGCTGTTGCTCGTGACCCGGCCGGTCACCGCCAAGGTGACGCTGCACGATCTCGACGACATCGACGTGACCAAGGTGCTCGCCACCTTCGACACCAAGTTTTCGGTGTGGAAGACGGGGCGGAGCGCCAACGTGCGCCTCGCCGCGCAGCTCTTGAACGGCGTGGTGATCGGTCCCGGCCGGGTGATCTCGTTCAACGAGCGGGTGGGGCCGCGCACCGTCGAGCGCGGCTTTCAACAGGCGCCCGAGATCGTGGGCGACGAGCTGACGGTAGGGATCGGTGGCGGGACCTGCCAGGTGTCGAGCACGCTGCATGGCGCTGCGCTCTACGGCGGTCTGGCCGTGGTCGAGCGCAGGAGCCACTCGCGGCCTTCCGACTACACGCGCCTCGGCCTCGACGCGACGGTCGCTTACCCATCGGTCGATCTCAAGCTCAAGAACCCCTACTCGTTCAGCCTCGTCGTGCACGCCTTCGAGCCGGAGCCAGGCACCTTGCGCATCGAGATCCTCGGCGGGGAGGCGGTCACCGACGTGAAGTACGTCTACGGCGTCTCGCGGGTGGAGCAGTACGTCCGCCGCATCACCGTGAAAGACTGGCTGCAACCGGGGCGCTCGTTCCGGAAGCAGAAGGGCACCCGCGGCATGGATGTCCACTCTCACGTCACCATTACGTTCTTCGACGGTCGCACCGAGAAGCGGCAGTACTTCTCGGGCTACCGGGCCACCCCGGAGGTGTACTGGGTGGCGCCCGACGTGCAGCCGAGCGAGCTCCCCGAGCTCCCCGAGCACGCCAAGGGCGTGGAGGGGCAGCTGCACCACGACGGCAGCGACGTGTATCCGACCAACGGGTGACCATGACCCCGTTCGGCGTGCTCATCAGCACTCTGCTCTTCGGCTCGGGCTGGTCTCCAGGGGGCGCGCTCGAGCTGCAACGAGGAGCGCCGAGCGCGCCGTCACCACCGGCCCCCCGCTGCCCCAGCGACATGCGCCTCGTGCGCGGGGTGCATCACGAGCAGCTCGAGCGGGTGTGCCTCGACGTGCGACAAGGCAAGTGCTGGGCCTTCTTTCCCGGGCTCGTGGCCATGGAGCCCCGCCACACGCCCATCGCCACGTGCATGGACGTGTACGAGTGGCCCAACCAGCAGGGGAAGAACCCGCAGGTGATGGCGAGCTTCGTGGAGGCCTCGGAGCTCTGCGCAGGGAAGGGCAAGCGGCTGTGCACGGAGTTCGAGTGGGAGCTCGCATGCGAGGGCCCGGCGCACACGCCGTGGCCGTGGGGTTGGGAGCGGCGCGGCGACGTCTGCAACAACGACAAGCCCTACAAGGCCTTCAGCATCGAGAAGGTGAGCTCGGGCGACCGTCGGGTGCGCGACCGCGAGGTCGCCCGCATCTGGCAGGGCGCGCCATCGGGCTCGTTCCCGGCGTGCAAGACGCACTTCGGGGTGATGGACATGGTGGGCAACGTGGAGGAGTGGGTGGCCACATCGCGGCCGGCGTGGCCGCACCCCTCGTCGCTCAAGGGCGGCTATTGGTCGAAGCCGTGGAGCGGGTGCCGCGGCACCAACGACAGCCACGCCCCGCAGTTTCGCTTCTACGAGATCGGCTTCCGCTGCTGTCAGGACCCCGCCACGACGCCGTGACCGGCCGAGCTCGGCGGTGGGTCGTCGGGCCCCGCTCCCGGCGCGCACGTGGCCTCAGTCGCCGTCGCCCTGGGGCGTCGGCGAGGCCGCGGCCTCGGTGTGGGGCACGGACGCCTTGGCGGCGGGCGCTTCGGGGAGCGGTGAGGCCTTCCGCGGTGGCTCGTCGCGGGGCTGCGTCGCCTCGAACGGCGCGGGGTCGGCACGCCCGGCGTCGCCCCCCTCCGCCTCGTCGCCGAGGGGCGCCATCTTGCAGCTGCCTTCGAACTGCACGCCGCGGTCGATGAACACGTTGGGGGCGTGAAGGTCGCCCACCACCACCGCCGGCGCGTGGAGCTCGATGGCGTCACGCGCGCGGA
>CAYOAL010000090.1:845-39302 GCA_964401935.1 uncultured Polyangiaceae bacterium | reverse complement strand
AACGAATCGTGCGCGGCCGCGCCGACGTGCATGCATCGTTGCACCGTGAAGCCCTGGCGCGCCTTCTGCAGTTACGGCCTCCCTCCGATCCACGGGATCCTCTGCTTGACCGTATGCGACAGGCGGCATTCGGGGACCGGAAGCTCGATGCCGTCACGCGCGCGGATGTTCGCCTGCACGCGCCCGCCGGTCACGATGCAGACGTCGACCTCGATGGTCCCCTCGAGATCGGCGCCGGCGCCGATCACGAGCACGCCGCCACGGACGTCGCCCTCGAACCGGCCCTCGATGCGGACCCGCCCTTCGAACCAGAGCTTGCCCGCGTAGCGGGTCCCCTGTCCCAAGAGGGCGTTCAGCTCGATCAGGGCATCTTCGGAGGCCGCGCGGGGTGGGGTGAGCCTGGCCGCCGGCTCCGCCGCCGGCATCGGCATCGTCACCGCGACCGCGTCGTCGTCGGTGCCGGGCCCGCTGTCTGGATCGCCGTCCGCGGGGCCGCCGTGCACTGGGTCATCACTCATCCAGGCGCGCTCCGAGCGCGTTCACCGTCGCGGTGAGGCGCGCCGTTGTGGTGGTCATCAAGGGCTCGAACAAAGTAGCAAACCGTCGGGTTCATGCCAAAAGAGCGGGCGCGGATTGGCCTTCCTCGGCCTCACGTGATGTAATTCACACGTGGCAGTGCGCTGGATTGGGTCGTCGTGGGGTCTCGCCCTCGGCATGCTGACGCTGGGGCTTTCGGCATGCAAGAGCAGCGTTTCGGTCAACGTGAACGACGCGCCGACCGAGCGCGAGCCCTCCTCGGATGAAGCGACCGACGATCCGGGCGCCGATCTCGAGCAGGGGCGCTTGGTCGAGGGACACAACCGGAGCACCGTTCCTATCGCGACGCTGCCCGGCTTCACCATGAACGAGGACGGCACCTCTCGCGTGTTCCTCGAGGTGAGCGCGGACGTGCCGGTGAGCGAGCAGAAGAACCAGCTCATGCTCGCCTATCGCTTCGCGGGCGTGTCGGTGCCCGAGCGGGTGAACCGCCTGGCCATCCCGACCACCCACTTCAACACGCCGGTCGCGTCGGTGCAGGTGCTCCAGATCGACGGCGCGGCAGAGCTGCGCATCATGCTCCGCCAAGACACCGAGCCCAGGACGCGCCTCAAGCGCTCGCCGGGCGGGACGGTCCTATCCGTCGATTTTCCGCGTTGGCGGCCTGGGCAGGTGGGGCGTGCGACGAGCGATCAGATCGATCGGAACGACACCCCCGTCCAGCGGTAGCGTGAGCGGGGCCCGCGGCGCGGCAACGCCCAGCGACGGCGGGCGTCGGCAGGGCCGGGCCGGCGAGGAGCGCGGCCGGCCGCGGGCTCGGCCGAGAGCCGGCCGAGAGCCGGACGAGAGCGACCCGTGAGACGTGGCGGCCTGGTGGCTGACGGCCACGGTCTGCGCTACCTTCGGCCGCGATGCGCGGACAAAAGCTCGTCCTCAGTTTGGTGACGCTGGCCGTTCTGTGCACCACGGTGCTCGCTCGCGCCGACGACAAACCGGAGAAGCGCCGCGGAGCCAACCTCAGACAGTGCCTGCAGCTGGCCGATCGCAATCACCCCAACATCCTGCAGGCACGGGCCAAGCTCGCGCACGTGCGCGCCCAGCTCGTCGAGGCCTATTCGGCGCCGTTCATGCAGTTTCGCGCGCTCGGCGGGGTGGCCCTCGCCCCCACCCTGCTCGGTAACAACGTCTTCAGCCCGAACACGGATCAGTCGCTCACCACCAACCTCGGCGTTGGCTGGCGCATCGGGATCAACGGCGTGGTCCCGCTCTGGACGTTCGGCAAGATCGACAACCTCTGGGATGCGGCGGAGGCCAACGTCGACGTGAACGAGGCCGGCGTCGAGGTCACCCGCGACGCCGTCCGGTTCGACGTGCGCAAGGCCTACCTCGGGCTCCAGCTCGCGCGCGACGGGCTGCTCTTGTTGAAGGACGCGCAGCGCGAGATCGACGACGCCATCGCGGAGCTCCAGAAGCGGGTGGACGAAGACGACGCGGATCCGATCGATCTGCTCAAGCTCATGACCTTCGCCTCCGAGCTGAAGGTGCGCGCGTCCGAGGCGAAGAAGTTCGTGAAGGTGACCCACGCGGGGCTGCGGTTCTACACCGGAGTGCCGGCCCTCACCCTGCGCGACGAGCCGCTCAAGCGCTCGGCTCACCAGCTCGGCGACGTGTCGAAGTACCTCCGCGCGGCCCGCACCCACCGCCCCGACATGAAGATGGCCAAGGCGGGGGTGCAGGCGCGGGAGGCGCAGCTCCGGCTCAGTCGGTCGGGCATGTTCCCCGACTTCGGCCTCGCCCTCGGCGTGGGCTACAGCGCGGCGCCGGAGGTCGACAACCAGATCAACCCGTTCACCAACGACCCCGCCAACTTCGTGAGCTTCGGGGTGGCGCTGGTGTTCCAGTGGCAGCTCGACGTCGTCCCCGGGATCGCGCGCATCGCCCAGGCCCAGGCCCAGCTCCAGGAGATGATGGCGCTCGACCGCAAGGCCCTCGGAGGGGTGGCGGCGCAGGTGGAGGAGGCCCACGCGGAGGCGGAGGACTGGGCCGCCCGCCTCGGCGCGTACCAGGAGGCGGAGCGCCACGCCAAGCAGTGGCTTTCCACCGTGAAGCAGGCCATCGACATCGGGACCATGGAGGACAAGGAGCTCGTGGAGCCGGCGAAGGCCTACGCGCAGCACCGCTACAACGTCCTCAACGCTACGATGGAGTACAACCTCGCCCTCGCCAAGCTCGCCCAGGCCACCGGCTGGGACGCGATCGCCCCCGGGGGTTGAAGGCCCGCTCGGTCGTCGCGGGCGAGGGAATTCGTGGGCGACGGAATGGGCGGAGATCGCGATGGTTGATGGTGAGGGGCAGGCGCACTAGCGTCAGGGAAATCTCGTGAGCACGCGGGCAAGCAGCAGTTCCTGGGGCGACCGAACGCTCGTGGCGCTCCTCGTCGCCACCACCGTGAGCGTCGTGGGCAGCCTCCAGTTCATCTTCCTCGCCACTCCGGTCGAGAAGTCGATGGGGGTCGTCCAGAAGATTTTCTACTTCCACGTGCCATGCTGGTACGGGATGTACCTCGGAGCGCTGCTCTGCTTCGTGGGCTCGGTGGGCTACCTCGCGAAGGGCACCGTTGGCTGGGATGCGCTCGCGCGTGCGGGCGCCGACGTGGCGGTGGCCATGGGGCTGATGGGGCTCATCACGGGCCCGCTGTGGGCCATCAAGGCCTGGGGCCGGGCCTGGACCTGGGATCCGCGGCTCACCACCGCGCTGCTGAGCTTCCTGATCTACGTGGCCTACATCGTGCTGCGCGGCTTCGCAGCCGGTGGCGAGGCGGAGCGCAAGTTCGCGTCGGCCCTCGGCATCCTCGGCGCTGCAAACCTCCCCATCATTCACTACTCGGTGAAGAAGTGGGGGGGGCAGCATCCGCGGGTCATCACCGGCGGCGGTGGAGGCCTGGGTCACCCCGACATGAAGGCCGCCTTCGGCTATGCGAGCGTCGCCTTCTTGTTCCTCACCGCGCTCTTGCTCTGGCACCGGATGCGCGTTCACGTGGCCCAGAGCCGGGTCGACGCGCTCGAGCAGGAAGCCGTCGAGCTCGGCATCGCAGGGGAGTGACGGGGGCCGTGAACGAGTCAGCGAACAGCCATGCTTGAACCTAGTTGTACTCTCGGAGCGCCGGCCGCCCTCGTGTCGCTCGCGCAAACCCAGGCCACGAGCGCCCAGCCCGCTCCCGATTCGCCCGAGGCGCGGGACACCGAGTTCAAGCCCGACCAAGGGGGGAGGGAGACGACGAGCGGAGAGCTCCTCCTCATCGAGGCCTACGCCGCGATCTGGCTCATCGTGTTCGCGCTGGTGTACATGTCGATTCGCAAGCAGAAGCGGCTCGACGACCGCATCGATCGCCTCTCCGAGGAGCTCGAGCGGGTGCGCGACCAGGGAGGCGGGTGATGGATCTCGGGGGCATGACCCCGCAGCACTTCATCTACATCCCGATGGTGGGCCTTTTGTTCCTGGTGCTTGGCTACAGCCTCGGGGCGCGCAGCGTGCGCGCCGAGTACGAGAAGCGCAAACAGCGCATGAAGGAGTGAGGGCGTCGCCGTGGCCCCTTCGTGGGGCCTGCCTCGCCGCGCTCTTCGTTGTGGCCGAGAGCCCCGGGCTCCGAGCTGCTATAAGGCCCCCATGCTCGACTTTTCGCTGTCCGAGGAGCACCGAGAGCTCCAGAAAATGGCGCGGCGCTTCGCCGAGGAGCGCATCCGACCCGTGGCCGCGAAGTGCGACGGCGACTCGAAGTTCCCCGTCGACGTGTTCGAGGCCGCCTGGGAGCTCGGTCTCATCAACGTGACCTGCCCGGCCGACTACGGTGGTGCGGGGATGGGTGAGCTCGAGAACGCGCTCATCACCGAGGAGCTCGCGTGGGCGTGCACCGGCATCACCACCAGCTTCCTCGCCAACGTGCTCGCCCTCACCCCGATCAAGCTCGCGGGGACCGACGAGCAGAAGAAGAAGTACTTCGGCCTGCTCACCTCCGAGCCGGTGATGTGCAGCTACTGCACCACCGAGCCGGGCGCGGGGAGCGATGTGGCCGGGCTCAAGACCACCTTCACCCAGCACGGCGACGAGTATGTCCTCGACGGCCAGAAGTGCTGGATCACCAACGCGAGCTTCGCGCGCTTCTACGTGGTGTTCGCCACCCAGAACCCGGAGCTGAGGCACAAAGGCATCGCCGCGTTCATCGTCGATCGCGACAGCGAGGGCCTCTCCATCGGCAAGAAAGAAGACAAGCTCGGCCAGCGGGCGAGCGACACCGCGCAGGTGTTCTTCGAGGGCGTGAAGGTGCCCAAGGCCAACTTGCTCGCGCCGCCCGGCGAAGGTTTCAAGCTGGCGATGGAGACCTTCAACCAGACGCGGCCCGACATCGGCGCCCTCGCGGCGGGCCTCATGCGGCGCTGTCTCGAGGAGTCGGTGGCCTACGCGAAGGAGCGCGAGACGTTTGGGCGCCCCATCGCGGAGCACCAGCTCGTGCAGGCGATGATCGCAGAGATGGCGATCCGCGCCGAGGCGACGCGTCTTCTGTACCAGAAGGCGGCGTGGAACCTCGACAACGGCGTACGAAACCCGGTGGTGTCGAGCTTCGCCAAGGCGTACGGCGCCGACGCCGCGATGCAGACCGCGATCGACGCGGTGCAGGTGTTCGGCGGGAACGGCTACGTGAAGGAGTATCCGGTGGAGAAGCTGATGCGCGACGCCAAGGTGCTCCAGATCTACGAGGGGACGAGCCAGATCCAGCGCATCGTCATCGCCAAGAACCTCTTGTCCTGAACGCGGAGCTTCGTCGTGACCACCCTTGCAGAGCTGCGCGAGGCCCTCGCCGGCGCCTCCCCGGGCCAGCTCGTCGCGCGGACCCTGACCACCTTCGGCGACGAGGTGGCCATCAGCTTCAGCGGCGCCGAGGACGTGCTCCTCCTCGAATACGCGAAGCAGAGCGGCCACCCCTTTCGGGTGTTCTCCCTCGACACCGGGCGGCTCCATCCGGAGACCTACCGCTTCTTCGATCGGGTGGAGAAGCACTACGGTCTCCGCATCGAATACGCCTTCCCCGAGCGCGAGAAGGTGGAGCAGCTCGTGCGCGAGAAGGGCATGTTCTCGTTCTACGAGGATGGCCACGCCGAGTGCTGCTTCGTCCGCAAGGTGGAGCCCCTCAAGCGGCAGCTCGCCTCGCTGCGCGCCTGGATCACTGGGCAGCGCCGCGATCAGTCTCCGAGCACCCGCAACGACGTGCCGGAGGTGCAGCTCGACACTCACCGCGGGAAGGACGGCGGCGAGCTGTTCAAGGTGAACCCGCTCGCGGGGATGACGAGCCGAGAGGTGTGGGACGCCATCCGCGCGTTCGAGGTGCCGTACAACGAGCTCCACGAGCGTGGCTTCGTCTCCATCGGCTGCGCGCCCTGCACCCGCCCCGTCGTCCCCGGCCAACACGAGCGCGAGGGGCGCTGGTGGTGGGAGGAGGCCACCAAGAAGGAGTGCGGCCTCCATCGCTAGCGGCGCTGGCGAGCGCCGGGCGACGTCGTCGCGCGAGCGCTCGACGTCGCTCCGTGACCACGCCTTCGGCACCCCGCGCGGCCGCCTCGCCGGGCGCATGAGGCTCGCGTGCGCTCTCACCCCCGGGCTATGCTGCGCCGCGATGCTCTCGAAGCTCTCGCTCTCGCTGGTGCTCGCGTCGATCCTCGCGCTCGCCGGCTGCCCCGGACACGGGCCCGCGCCCGCGACGCCAGACACCGAGCTCGGCGAGCACCCAGCGGATCGGATCGCCGCCGCGCGGCACCTGCCGCACGCGGTTCCGCTCTTCGCGGTCACCGACAACCTCTCTGCGTTGCTCTCGCGGGCTGGGCGCGGCGAGTGGATGGCGCGGCTTCGCAAGCGCTACGAGGAGCTCGCGTTCACGCTCGTCCGCGAGGTGGGCTACAACCTCACGAGCCCGGAGGCGCTCGCCGATCTCGGGATCGACGTGGAGGGCCAGGCGGGCTTCGCGCTCTTCGCCGAACGCTCCGCGGACGAGCGGGTCGTCGTGTTCTTTTCGCTCGCCAACCAGGAGCGCTTCAAGAACCTCGCGTACATGATCGCCACCGGCAAGGTTGGCAATCGGCGCATGTCGCTCCATGTCGCCCGCGACGGCGTGGTGGTGGGGCGAAGAGACCTCGCCATCGTGATCCTCGGCGCGCTGGGGATGGTGGTCTCGGGCACCGACGCGATGCGGGTGGGGCGCAGCCTCGCGGAGCTGCAACCGGAGGAGTCGCTGGCCGCGCATCGCCCGTTCCGCGTGGCGATGCGCGCGGTGGCTCCGAACGAACCGCTGCGCGGCTACGTCGATGCCCGCGCCGCGCTCTACCAGCAGGCGGGCCTCGATCCGCGCTGGGCCGGAACCTCCACCGAGGAGGCCCAGAGAGACCTGGAGCGGCTGCACCGCGCGACCCTCGCCGGGGCGCGGAGCCGCGGCTTGTCGATGGACGCGATCGTCGCCATCGATCGGCGCTACGTGCAGGCGCGAGCACGCCTCTCCGATGGCCCCTACGCGCGGCGTGTGCGCTCGCTCTTTGGCGGGGTCGGTGGGGGAGGGTTCGGTCTCGACGTGTCGCCGACGGGTTTCGCGCTGAAGGCAGAGCTCGAGCTGGCCCCCAAGTCGTTGCTCGCGAGGCTCCTCACCACGCGCGAGCGACCGCTGCCGCTCATCTATGGCCTCGGTGAGGTGCCGGCGCTGATGGCCAGCGCCCACCTCGAGCTGGCTTCCGTGGCCAAGCTCGCCCGCGCCCTCGAGGCGCCGGTGGAGGAGGCGAACATCCTCGTCGGCGCAGACGTGGAGCGCGATCTCTTCGCGCTCCTCACCGGCGAGGTGGGGCTCGCGGTGCTCCCCCCCGAGGGAGGGCTCTCGGCGGTGGAGAGCGTCGCGGATCTGCGGTTCGCCGGCCTCATCGGGGTGGCCAACGACGAGCGCCTCGACGTGCTCCTCACCGAGTTCACGGCGCGCGCGGAGGAGGGCTCGCCGCTCGTCGCCGCCGGTCCGCGCAAGTGGAAGTTGACCGTCGAGGGCTTGAGCCCGCTCCACGTAGAGCTCCAGAAGGGCTACCTGGTGGTGGCGAGCGACGCGTCGTTCGCGGGTCGCCTCGCGCGCAAGAAGGCGCCAGAAGGGCCACAGCCGTGGCCGCTCGTGGCATCGGGGCCGCAGGCCTTCTCCGCCTACGTGGAAGCTAGCGCGCTGCTCGGCGCGATCTTCCAGAGGGGCGAGGCGCCCGCGCCGACCGAGGAGCTCTCGCGCCCCGCCTGGCACGATCCGGAGGTGACGGCGTCGCCGGCCTACACCGCGAAGCTCGCCGAGCTGAACGTCAACGCGGCGGCGATCGCCGCGCTGCACCAGGCGCGCAAGCGCCGCGCGACCCACGCCACGCTGCGGGCGGCGGCGCCGCTCGGTGGGGCGGCGCTCTCGGCGCGCACCACCGACCACGGGCTCTCGCTCTCGCTCGCGTACCGCACCAAGGGGCGCAGCGTGGCGTCGGTGCTCGCCGCGCTCCTCGAGGTGCGCCCCGGCGGTGGCGACGGTGCGGTCCCGCACGAAGACGACGCGAAGCTCGGCGCGCTCGAGGCCCAGCGGGATGTGTTGTTCGAGGAGCTCGACGCGATCTATGAGAGCGACCGCGGCCAGGGAGATGGGCCGACCGACGCCCCCGTGGCCCCCAACGAGCCGTCGCCGAAGGTCCCCGCGCCGAAGCTTCGATGACGTGGCGTGGCGCAGCGCCCGCGAGCCGCGAGGGTTTCGGCGGCGGGGTGAGCCCGGGTGCCAAGGGCCGCCACACGCGCCAGGCGGCCGAGGCGCGCGGTGGGGAGCCGCTCTCTCTTCACGGGGCTTCTGTTACGGTGGCGCCGGGCTCGGCGCGGCGCTCGGGCTCGGCGCGGCGCTCGGGCTCGGCGCGGCGCTCGGGCTCGCCGACGGCGCCCCAGAGCCGGTCGGCGGCGGGAGATCGCGGGGCTTGGTGCCGCCGTGGCCATCCACCGGCGTGTCGCGGGCTGCGTCGAACACGAGCTCGACGTCGTGGACGTTGTCGCCCTCTTTCACGTCGATGGAGAGGTTCTTGGCGAGCAGCGTGCGAGTCTGCGGCAACATCACGCTGAGCTTGGCCTTACCCACCGGCACCCCCGTGATCTCGAAGCGACCGTCGAGCGAGGTCACTCTCGCCGTGGCGTAGGGCAGATGGAACACGTGGGCGACCATGAAGTCTTTGCCCATCATGTCGCGGAGCCAGTAGCGATTGCGGCCCCGCGTGTAGAGCTTGATGGCCTCGCCGCGCGGAATGGCCACGTTGGTGGCCGGCGACCTCGCCCCATCGAGGTGGGGGAGGTAGCTCGCGAGCGGGTCGTTGTTGCGCACCTCGAGGTATTGCCCGTCGGTGAGCACCACCGTGCGGGTGCTGAAGGTGCACTCTTTGATGGTGATCTCGATCTTCTCCGCGGCGGCCGGCGCCCGGCACGGCGTGTAGCCGCTCACGGTGACCACCGCGTCGGCGAGCTGGCCCTCGAGGCCGCGCCGGAAGAGCTTGCCGTAGGTGCCGGCCGCTGCCTCGCAGCCTTTGGGATAGGAGAAGGGGGTGTCCGGGGGCTCGTCTCCGACGATGCGGACGACACCCTTGACGGTGCCGAACGGCGGCTCGCAGGGCTTGGCCACCTTGGCGCTCGCGGACGGCGCGGCGCTCGCGCTCGTCGCCGCGGTCGCGGTGAAGACTGGTGGGGGAGGGGGGTCGTCGGCGCAGCCGGCGAGGGCGAACGCGGGGAGAGCGAGCGCGGCGAGCACGTGGCGGCGCATGGCCTTCTCTGACATGGGGCTCACCGGAGCGCCAGCACCGCGCTCGTGGCGAACTCGAGCCAGCTCGTGGGCCAGATCCCCAAGATCACCACGCCGATGGCGGCGAGGACGAGGGCGGTGACCACGTAGCCCGACCTCATCGGCACCGCGATCGGTGCGCCGGGCGCGGGCTCGCGCATGTACATGTAGACCATCACGCGCAGGTAGTAATACGCCGCCAACACGCTGTTGAGGAGCAGCAGGATGGCCAGCGTGTTCAAGCCAGCCCCGATGCTGCTCCGCACGATGTACAGCTTGCCGAAGAACCCCGCGGTCGGGGGAACGCCGGCGAGCGACAGGAGAAAGAACGAGAAGGCGAAGGCGGCGGCGGGGTGCCGTTTGCCGATCCCGGCCAGATCCTCGTAGCTGACGGCCTCCTTGCCGCGGCTGCCGCAGAGGATGAGGGCGCCGAACGCGCCCGCGGTGGCCACGGTGTACGTGAGCAGATAGAACATCACGCTCGCCTGGGCGCCGGAGCCCTCCCCGAGCATCCCCACCACGCCCACCAGCACGTAGCCGGCGTGGGCGATGCTGGAGTAGGCGAGCATGCGCTTCACCGACTCTTGGCGGCCGGCCACGAGGTTCGCCACCGTCATCGTGAGCACGGCCAGCGTGGCGAGGATGGGCGGCCACCCGGCCCCCCACGACATCGACGCCGGATCGCCGAAGGCGCCGGTGAGCACGCGCAGCATCATCGCGAAGGCAGCCGTCTTCACCGCCACCGCCATGTAGGTGGTGGCTGGCGTGGGGGCCCCCTCGTAGGCGTCGGGCGTCCACATGTGGAACGGCACCGCGCTCACCTTGAACGCGAGGCCGGAGAGCATGAGCACCATCGAGAGCAAGAGCATCGCCCAGTTGAGCTCTCCGCCGTCGCTCGCGAGCGCGGCGCGGATGGTGGCGCCGATGCCGGCCAGATCCGTCTTGCCGGTGACGCCGTACACCAGGGCTCCGCCGTAGAGCAGCAGCGCCGACGCGAAGGAGCCGAGCAGGAAGTACTTCACCGCTCCCTCGGTGCTCCGCATCGAGCCGCGTCGGAAGCCGACCATCGCGTACACTCCGAGCGACATCGTCTCGAGCCCGATGAAGAGGCTCAACAGATCGCCCGCCGAAGCCAGCACCATGGCCCCCACCGTGGAGAAGACCAAGAGCGGGTAAAACTCCCCACGGTCGAGCTTGTGCTCGGGCAGGTAGCCGCCGGCGAGCAGCGCGGCGAGGGCACCCCCGAGGCAAAGCACGAAGTTGAAGAACAGCGTGAAGCGATCGACGATGAGGTAGGGGGCCGCGAGGGCGGCGCCGGTGAGCTGCTCCGGCCCGACGAACCACAGCGAGACGGACACGATCGCGCCGGCCATGAGGGCGAGGAAGCTCCCCGTCGCGAGATCGGCGGACGGCCCGCTCGTGTCTTGACGCACCACCTCCGAGAGCATGAGGAGCAGGCCGCCGAGCGACACCACCAGGATCGGCGCGAGGGCCATGAACACCGAGTCGGTCATGGTGCACCTCCGGCGGCGTCGAGGGCGGCCTGTTGCGCTTCATCGGCGGTGGGGGAGGTGGGTGGAGGCGTGCTCGGCGCCTTGTCGAGGAAACCCTCCGAGAACAGATCGGGCGAGATGAGGCGCGCCTCGCCGCCGCCGATGTTCTTGGCCTCCTCGAAGCCATCGCGGAACTGCGCGTGGAACGCCGCGATGGCCGGCTCCATGGGGGCGAGGATGATGCGGGGGAAGAGGCCGAGGATGAAGATCATCAGGATGAGCGGCGACAGCGCGAGCGCCTCCCGCGTGGTGATGTCGGTGAGCTTCTTGTTCTTGGGGTTGTCGAGCGGGCCGAAGAACATCCGCTGCACCACGCTCAGCATGTATACCGCGGCGAGGATCACGCCGAAGGCGGCACCCACCGTCTGCACGCCGCTGAACTGGTTGAGGCGCTCGGACACGAAGGTGCCGGCGATGACCATGAACTCGCCCACGAAGCCGTTCGTTCCCGGCACGCCGATCGAGGCCATCGTCACGATGATGAACAGCGTGGCGTACACCGGCATCACCTTGGCGAGCCCCCCGAACTCCGAGATCTCGCGCGTGTGGCGGCGGTCGTAGATCACGCCCACCAACATGAAGAGGGCGCCGGTGGCGATGCCGTGGTTCACCATCACGAGGATGGCGCCGCTCATGCCGCTCGGGCTCGCGCCGAAGAGGCCGAGCATCACGAAGCCGAGGTGGGCCACCGACGAGTAGGCGACCAGGCGCTTCACGTCGCCCTGCTTCCAGGCACAGAGCGCTCCGTAGATGATGCCGCCCATGATGGCCACGCCGGCGAGGGTGGGGGCGTAGGTGGCCGCTTGGCCCGGAAACAGCCCCATCGAGAAGCGCATGTAGGCGTAGGTTCCGAGCTTCAGCATCACCGCGGCCAGGATCACCGAGCCGCCGGTGGGGGCCTGCACGTGCGCGTCGGGCAGCCACGTGTGCACGGGGAACATCGGCACCTTGATGAAGAACGCGATCGAGAAGGCCCAGAAGCACAACGCCTGGGTGCTGAACGTCCCGAGCGGGCCCTCCTGAGGCAACATCACCTGAACCAGATCGAGGTAGTCGAACGACCACTGGCCGGTGATCCGCTGGTGCGTCCACACCATGAACACCATCGCTCCGAGCATCAGCACCGAGCCGGTCATGGTGAAGATGAAGAACTTCACCGCGGCCTTGATCTTGTCGGCGCCGCCCCAGATGCCGATCATGAGGAACATCGGCACCAGCATCAGCTCCCAGAACACGTAGAACACGAACAGATCGAGCGCGACGAACGCCCCGATCATCGCGCCCTCGAGCACCAAGAACGCCACGCACAGCTCCTTGATGCGGCCCTTGATCGAGCCGAACGACGCGAAGACGGCGATCGGCGTGGTGAACGTGGTGAGCACCACCATCCACACGCTGATCCCGTCGACGGCCACGTGCCAGCGGATGCCCGCGCTCTCGATCCAGGGGGTGATGTAGTGGAAATGCCAGCCCGGGGTCATCGGCACCGCGAGCAGCAGGAGCGAGGCGAGGAAGGTGAGCCCCATCACCCCGTAGGTGAAGCCGCGCACCAGCGAGAGCATCTGCCGGGGCAGGAACATCACCGCGACGCCGCCCGCGATCGGCACGCCGATGAGGAAGTTGAGCAGGTGGGGCCACTCCTCGGCGTCGGCGACGGCGGGGGCCACGGCGCTTGGCCACAGCCAGAACACGCTCGCGACGAGGAAGAAGGTGACCGCGGCGAAGCCACCGCGTCGGGCGCTCGAGGCCTCTCGCGGCACGAGGGCGGCCACGATGGCCGCGAAGAGAGCCGGCCACAAAGTCAGGAGCGACGTGTTCACTGGGCACCTCCGCCGGGCGCCGGCTGGTTGGGTGGGGGGCGGCGACCTTTCAGGAGGTTCTTGAGCGCCTCGGCGTCGTACGTGCCCGGCGCGAGGGGCCCGCCCGGCACCGCCGAGGTGGTCGGCGCCGGGATGCCGCCGGTGCCCGCCGCGCGGCAGCAGCCGGGGACCACCTCACGGCAGCGCGTGAACGACTCGGTCTCGGAGCGGCCGAGCATGTTCTGCACCTCGAGGTGGATCGTCTTGGTCTCGCACTGCTCGAGCGTGACGCTGTACTTCGCTTCTTTGGTGAACTCGCTCGGAGGCTCGGCCCCCTCCACGTAGAAGCGATACTTGTAGCCGTAGCCCGGGGCCGCGGTGAGGACCACGTCGCCCGTCCGGCGCAGCGTCGCGTCTTCCACCTTGGCGTTGGCCTGGGGGGTGAAGAGGAACCAGCCGATGGCGGCGGTGCCGAGCACCATCCCCGCCGCGTACACCTGCACCCGCCCGCTCTGCACCACCGCGAGCGCGGCGCCGAACACCTTGGCCACCCAACCGGTGAGCTTGGCGATGACGCCGTCGATCACCCAGCGATCGAACTGCGCCGCGGTGTCGCCCATCGAGTCGATCATGCCCACGACCACCGCGTCGTAGAGCTCGTCGACGTACCACTTGTTCAACACCCACCGGTGAAGTGGGCCGGTGGCTTTGACGAAGGCCGCGGCCGGCGCGCCCTTGGCCACCACGTACACGTAGTAGGCGCCGCCAGTGCCCGCTGCGAACGCGAACACGCCCGCTCCGAGCAACGGCACGAGCATGGCGTCTGCGCCCTCGACGGCGCCGACGAGGCGCGAGGCCTGCGCGAACACCGGCTCCCAGAAGTGATGGAGCGGGGCCACGTGGATGGGCTCGGCCATGAGGAAGCCGGCGGTGAGCGCGAGGCCCGCGAGCACCATGAGAGGCACCGTCATGGCGAGCGGCGACTCGTGAGGCACGGGCCCCACCTTCGTCTTCGTGTCCTCGTGGTCGTCGTGGTGATGCTTCTTGCGCTTGGGCGGCTTGAAGGCAGGATCGATCTTCCAGCCCCGGAACTCGCCGTGGAAGGTGAGGAAGTAGGCCCGGAACATGTAGAAGGCGGTGCCGATCGCGGCCACGAAGCCCATCGCGTAGATCGCCTTGCCGAACCACGGCCAAGGCACCCACAACCCGCTCGCCGCGCTCATGGTGGTGGTCGAGGTGAAGGCCTTGAAGAGGATCTCGTCCTTGCTCCAGAAGCCGGAGAGCGGCGGGCAGCCGGCGATGGCCAGACACGAGATGAGGAACGTGGCGTGGGTGTAGGGCATGTACTTGCGCAGGCCCCCCATGTTCCGCATGTCCTGCGAGCCGGCCTCGTCGTGGATGCGCTCGTGCATCGCGTGGATCACGCTCCCCGCACAGAGGAACAGACAGCCCTTGAAGAAGGCGTGGGTGATCACGTGGAAGAAGCCAGGGCCGAAGGCACCCACGCCCACCCCGATGAACATGAAGCCGAGCTGGCTCACGGTGGAGTAGGCGAGCACCTTCTTGAGATCGGTCTGGGCGAAGGCGATGCTCGCCGCGAGCAGGGCGGTGAGCGCGCCGGTGCCCGCGACCACGGCCATCGCCGCCGGCGACTGCACGAAGATGAAGCTCGTGCGGGCCACGAGGTACACGCCGGCGGTGACCATCGTGGCCGCGTGGATGAGCGCCGACACCGGCGTCGGGCCGGCCATCGCGTCGGGGAGCCAGACGTAGAGGGGGATCTGCGCCGACTTGCCCATGCAGCCGAGGAACAAGGCGAGCCCCACCAGGGTCGCGACCGACATCCGCACCGGCTCGTCGGGGGTGAGGGCGTTGGCGAGCCAGGTGGGGAGGGCCGAGGCCTGAAGGTTACCGATCGGCCACACCTGCACCGTCGCGCCGAGGCCCGCGGCGAGCGACGACAGCCCCTCCCAGCTCAGCGTGCCGGCGTAGTAAATCAGCATCGCCATCGCGAGCAGCAGGCCGAAGTCGCCGATGCGGTTCACGATGAACGCCTTCTTGCCCGCCGCCGCCTTCTGCGCGTCGGTGAACCAGAAGCCGATGAGGAGGTAGCTGCAGAGGCCCACGCCCTCCCAGCCCACGAAGAGCACGGCGAGGTTGTCGCCCATGATCAGAACCAGCATCGAGAAGATGAACAGGTTCAGGTAGGCGAAGAAGCGATAGAAGCCCGGGTCCTTGGCCATGTAGGCCGTGGAGTAGAGGTGGATCAAGAAGCCGACGCCGGTCACCACGAGCATCATGGTGGCGGTGAGCGGATCGACGCTGAACGCCACGTCCAGCACCACCTGACGGCGCAAGGGGCCGGTGACGCTGAACCACTCCCAGGCGGTCCACGACAGGCGCGAGATCTCGTGCTCGGCGGTGTGGACCTGTGTGACCACGAGGAAGGTGGCGACGCTGCCGAGGAACGCGAGCGCCATCACGGCGAGCGCCATCGTCCGCACGCCGTCCTTGCCGAGTCGCTTGCCGAACACGCCGTTCACGAAGGCGCCGAGCAAGGGCAAAAACAGGATGAGCCCGAGCAAGGCGAAGTCGTCGACCGGGAACCGTTGAAGTAGTCCTTCCATCGGGGGTTCAGTTCTTCAAAGTGGTCGCCTCGTCCGAGCGCACGCTCGAACGCAAGCGGAAGAAGGCGAGCACGATGGCGAGGCCCACCGCCGCTTCGGCGGCAGCGATGGCGATGATGAAGAAGGCCATCACCTGTCCGCCGTGGTCGCCACCGTGGATGCGGTTGAAGGTGACGAAGGTGAGGTTCACTGCGTTGAGCATGAGCTCGATGCTCATCAAGAGGACCAAGAGATTCCTGCGCAGGAGAAAGCCCACCGCGCCGGTGGCGAAGAGCGCCGCGGCGAGCATGAGGTAATAGTTGGGGGGGACGATCACGAGGGGGCCCCTTTCGTCTTGGTCGGGTCGGGCTGCTTCCCGCGGGCGAGGGCGAGCGCGCCCACCACCGCGACCAACAACAGCGCTCCGGTGAGCTCGAACGGGACCACCTTTTCGGTGAAGATCTCGCGGCCCAGCACCTCGATGGTGCCGAAGGTGTCGGGCACGGCGGCCGCTTGCTGGCCTTCGGTGGCCGCGCTCACCACGAGGGCGGCGGCGGCGATCGACGACACGAGGAACACGCCGGCGCCCACGTAGCGGGGCACCGCGCTCTTGGCGTCGGGGGCCGTGGTGGCCGCCGAGCCGAGGAGCATCACCACGAAGATGAACAGGATGACGACCGCGCCGGCGTAGACGATGAGCTGGATCGTGGCGAGGAACTCGGCGGCGAGCAGCAGGTAGCAGCCACACACGCCGAGGATGGCGGTGAGCAGGCCCATGGCGCTCCGGATCGGGCGACGCGAGCCCACCGTGATGATGCCGCCGCCGAGCGTGAGCAGGGCGGACAGCGCGAAGAATGCGTACTCGAGGGTCTTCATGGTGGGGTCACGAGAGGGTGAGGCGTCGGGTCGACGATCTTCCCTTGGTGCGGACGAACTCCTCGAACTGAGGTCGGAACTTGCGAAGGAAGCCGAGGGCGGGCATCGCGGTGCCCTCGCCGAACGCACAGATGGTGTTGCCCATGATGTTGTTGGCGATCTCGTGGAGTCGATCGAGCTCCTCCATCGTCCCTTCGCCGGCGACGATGCGGTCGAGGATCCGCTCGATCCAGCCGCTCCCTTCGCGACAGGGCGTGCACTGCCCGCAGCTCTCGTGGCGATAGAAGCGCATGAGGTTGTGCATCGCGAGCACCGGGCAGGCTTGCTCCGAGAGCACGATGGCGCAGCAGGTGCCGAGCATGGTGCCGAGGCCCTTCATGGTGTCCACCCCCATCGGGACGTCGAGGACGCTCTTGCCGTGCCACGCGTGGAGGGGGTGGCTCTCGCCGGGGGCGTCGACGGTCTCGTCGGGGCGCAGGATGGGCGTCGAGCTCCCGCCGGGGATCACCCCGAGGAGCGCGCCGCCCTTCACGCCGCCGCCGAGGTCGTCGATGAGCTCGCGCAGGGTGAGGCCCACCGCGCACTCGAACACCCCCGGCGTGTGGACGTGACCGGACACGCCGAACAGCCGGCAGCCGCCGTCGCGTTGGCCGTGCAGCGCCGAGAGCTCGGAGAACGCGTCTCCCCCGAGGCGCATGAGCGTGGGCACGGCGGCGATGCTCTCGAGGTTGTTCACCGTGGTGGGCATGCCGAACGCGCCCGCTTGGGCGGGGAAGGGAGGCTTGAGGCGGGGCTCGCCACGTTTGCCTTCGAGCGAGTTCAACAGGGCCGTCTCTTCGCCACAGATGTAGGCGCCGGCGCCGCTGTGCACGTACACCTGCACCGGGTAGTCGACGCCGAAGGGGCGCTTGCCGAGGTAGCCTTTCTCGTGGGCCTGTTCGATGGCTCGCCACAAGCGCGCCTTCGAAAGGTGCAGCTCGTCGCGCACGTAGATGTAGGCCGCGTGGGCATCCATCGCCCGGCACGCGATGATGCAGCCCTCGACGGTGGAGTGTGGATCCCGCTCCATGAGCGTGCGGTCCTTGAACGTGCCCGGCTCGCCCTCGTCGGCGTTCACCACCAGGTAGTGGGGCTTGTCGCCCTTCGGGGGCATGAAGCTCCACTTGATGCCCATCGGGAAGCCGGCGCCGCCGCGACCGCGGAGGTTGGCCTTCTTGGCCTCCTCCACGATCTCCTCGCGGCTCATGCGCATGGCGCGGCGCGCTTCTCCGTAGCCGCCGTCCTTCTCGTAGTGCGAGAGCTCGTAGCCGTCGGGGATCCCGTAGCGCTTGGTCAAGTACTCGGTGCGTTTCAGCATGGTCGAGCTCCCTTCAGCTCCTGAGCCGGTCGAGCAGGACGTCGACCTTCGCGGGCGTGAGGTTCTCGTGGTACTCGCGGTCGATCTGCATCATCGGGCCCGAGCCGCAGGAGGCCAGACACTCGGCCGTCCACAGCGTGACGGCGCCGTCCGGGGTGGTCTCGCCGGGGTGGATGCCGAGGCGCTTCTCGCAGTGGGCGAGGATGCCGTCGGCTCCGTTGAGCGCGCAGCTGAGCGTGCGACACACCCACACCTGGTGCTTGCCGACCGGCTTGGTGTTGAACAGCGAGTAGAAGGTGGCGACGCCGAACACGTGCGCAGCCGACAGCTCGAGCGTCTCGGCGACCCACTGAATCGCGGCCTCGGAGAGCCAGCGGTGCTCGTCCTGGACGAGGTGAAGCACGGGTAGGCAGGCCGCCATCTTGTTGGGATAACGAGCGAGGATTCTCTCGAGCTCTTGCGAGCGTTCTTCGCTCAACGTGAACGACATGAGCTCCCCTTCAGGGATTCGTGGGTGGGTCAGCCACGCGGGGCGAGGGCAGCACGCCGCTCTCGCGATTTCAGCGGTTTGAGGCACCCGAGCCAAAAACCGGGGGGACGCTAGTAACCGTCGAGCGTCAGTGTCAAGGCGGCTGTCGACCGCGGTGATGAGGGCTCCATCGCGCCGACGATTTCCCGGTGCTTTCCCTTGAGAATCCGACGCCGATTCCACTACGCTGCGGCCTCGACTCGCGGTGTTCGGCTCGATGGTTGAGCCACCGCCGACGAGAGCCAGCGGAGGTTACGTGTTCTGTCCGAACTGTGGGACCCAAAATCCCGATACGGCCGCCACCTGCACGAAGTGCGGCTTCAACCTCTCCGGGCCCGCGCAGCCCAAGTTCAAGGGAACGATGCTGATGGGGCAACAGCCTCCCGGCGCTCCCGGCGGTGCTCCCCACGACGGTGGCCTTGGCGCGACCGTGGCCATCGATCAGGTGCCAGGGCTCGCCCCCGGCGGACCTCCGGGCGGCGGCTTCGGCGGTCCACCCCCCGGGGGTCCTCCCGGCGGCGCCTTCGGCGGACCTCCGCAGGGCGGTGCGCCTCAGGGCGGCCCTCCCCCTGGGGGTCCTCCCGGCGGCGCTTTCGGCGGGCCTCCGCCCGGCGGCGGCTTCGGCGGTCCGCCTCCCGGCGGCATGGGCGGCCCACCTCCCGGTGGTCCTCCTGGCGGCGGCTTCGGGGGTCCACCGCCCGGCGGCATGGGCGGCCCGCCTCCCGGCGGCATGGGCGGCCCGCCCCCCGGCGGCATGGGCGGCCCCCCTCCCGGCGGCATGGGCGGCCCCCCTCCCGGTGGGGGCTATCCTGGCGCTCCGGGCGGACCGCCCGGCGGGCAGGCGGCGGCGGCGGGCTTCGGCGCGCCGGTGGGCCAGCCCAGCGGTGGGGCGCTCGGTGCGTTCGGCGCGCAGATGGGTGGGGCCATGGCGCAGGCTGGCGCGGGCAACCCCCTCGCCGGCGGCGGCGCCGGTGCCAAGCCCCAGATCCGCAACCCGGTCATGACCCTGCTCATGATGTTCATCCCGCTCTACGGCCTGATCGTCTGGTACGGCATGGTCAAGGAGCTCAAGGACTACACCCAGGATCCGAACTTCTTCGTCTTCGGGTGGCTCATCCCTTGTTACAACATCATCTGGATCCTGTTGAAGCTCCCCGAGCAGGTCACCAAGGCCAAGCAGATGGCCGGCGCGCAGCGTCCGGCGAAGAGCTTCTTCTTGTACTGGCTGGTGCCGGGTTGGGCCCTCGCGTCCGATCTGAACGAGGTGGCCGATCCGAACTGGACCGGCTGAGCGCGCGCGCTCGAGCGTGACCCCTCGGCGTGAGCTCCGCTCGAGCGGGGCGGAGCTCGCCGCGACGGGCCGCGCGCGCCGGTCGTGGGCTGTCCGATGCGGGTGGATCAGGGAGCGTGGGAGCGGCGGGCACGGCGCTGGTTCTTCGGAGCGAGCACGCCCGCCGCGCGTGCCTCGAGGCTCGGCATGCTGCTCGCGCCCCTCGTCCTCGGCGTCGTGTTCGCGGTGCCGGTGTGTCCCACGGCGGCGCTCTTGCGCCTGCCGTGCCCCGGCTGTGGGCTCACCCGAGCCACGCTGGCCCTCGCGGTAGGCGATGTCGCGGGCGCGACCGCGATCAACCCGCTCGCGGTGCTGCTGTGCCCGCTGCTCGGCGCAGCCTTCGTGTACGCGGCGTATCGCTACGTGCGTCACGGCAACGTCGACGCCGATCGCTGGGGGGCAGGGCCGCTCCTCGTCGTGAGCATGACCGCGCTCACCGCGATCTGGCTCTTGCGATGGTTCGGTCTCTTTGGCGGCCCCGTCGCGGTCTGAGCCGGGTCAACGACCCGTGTCCTAGGACGCCGCGTCGCCCTTGACCAAGCCGGCGAGGCGGTCGAGGAGCGAGAGCGCCTCGAGGGGGGTGAGGCGGTTGGGATCGAGGTTCTTGAGCTGCTCGAGCACGGCCTTCTCCTCCTCGCTGCACACGGGGAGCTTCGGTCGCGCGAACAGATCCAGCTGGGGCTCGGGCCGCGCCGCGAGCTGACCCGGCCCACCGGCGATGGGCACCTCGCTCTCGAGGGCGCCGAGCACCGCTGCCGCCCGGCTCAGCACCGACTCGGGCAAGCCAGCGAGTCGCGCCACCGCGATCCCGTAGCTCCTGCTCACCGCGCCTTCGGTGAGGCGGTGGAGGAACACGATGTCACCCTGGTGCTCGCGCGCGCTCACCGAGTAGTTGGCTACCCCGCTGTGGAGCTCACCGAGCTCGGTGAGCTGGTGATAGTGGGTGGCGAAGAGCGCGCGACAGCGGATCGCGGTGGCGAGGTGCTCCGCCACCGCCCAGGCGATGGCGAGACCGTCGTAGGTGCTGGTTCCGCGCCCGATCTCGTCGAGGATCACCAACGAGCGGCGGGTCGCGTGCCTCAGGATCGACGCGGTCTCCCGCATCTCGACCATGAAGGTCGACTCGCCGCGGGCGAGGTTGTCGCTCGCCCCAACGCGCGACAGCACCCGATCCACCACCCCCACCCGCGCCTCTCGCGCGGGCACGAAGCTCCCGAGCTGGGCGAGGATGACGTTGATCGCCACCTGACGCATGAGCGTCGACTTCCCGGCCATGTTGGGACCGGTGATGATCCACAGGTGCTCTCCGCCGAGGTCGAGCAGCGTGTCGTTGGGCACGAAGGTGCCGCGGGCCACGAAGCGCTCCACCACCGGGTGGCGCGCGTCCCCGAGCGACAGCACCTCACCTTCGTCGATGGCGGGGCGTGTGTAGTCGTGGACGTGGGCGGTGTGCGCGAGCGCGGACGACACGTCCCACTGCGCTACCGCGCGGGCCAAGGTGTGGAGGGCGCCCGCCGCGCGGGCCGCGCGCTCCACGAGCGCGGCGAAGAGCACCATCTCCCGCTCGTGGTAGCGCTCCTCGGCGCTGGTGAGCTTGTCGGCGAGGTCGGAGAGGTCGTCGTCGAGGTAGCGCTCGGCCCCGGTGAGCGTCTGCCGCCGTTTCCACCCGTCGGGGACCTTGTCGAGGTGGGCCTTGGTCACCTCGATGTACCAGCCAAAGGCGCGCGTGAACTTCACCTTCAGCGACGCGATCCCGGTCTCGCGGCGGAGGCGCGCTTCGAGCGCGCTGATGAGCTGGTTGCCGCCGTCTTTGAGCCGCCCGATCTCGTCGAGCTCCGCGTCGTAGCCGCGCGCGATCATGCCCCCGTCGCGTGCGTGGGCCGGGGGCTCGGCGACCAGCGCGCGGCCGAGGAGCTCGCAGAGCTCGGGCTCGGTGTCCACGTCGAGGTCGAGCGCGGAGAAGGCCTCTGCGTCCATCGTGCCCACGATCGCGGCGATCACCGCGCGGGCCTCGGGCACCGCGACGAGGCTGTCGTGGAGGCTCCGGAGCTCCCGGGGCGTCACCTCGAGCAGACTCGCTCGCACCGCCAGCCGCTCGATGTCACCGATGCGCGCGAGCGCCCGCCGCAGCTCGTCCCGCGCCCGGGGGTTTTGCACGAACAGCTCCACCGCGTCGAGGCGACGCCGGATGGACCCAACGTCGAGCAGCGGCGCGGTGAGCTGCCGGCGCAGCAGGCGCGCCCCGCCGGACGTGACGGTGGCGTCGATCACCGACAGGAGCGAGCCGCTCTTGGTTCCGCCCGCGCCGCGCAGGAGCTCGAGGTGTTGCTGCGCCGTCTCGTCGATCTGCATCACCGCGCTCGGATCGTGGTGGGCGATCCGGCGCACGGGGAGGCTCCGCTCTGGCAGATAGCGCCCCGCGAAGCGGAGGGCGCGGGCCACCGCCGCGAGGGCAGCCGGGCCGTGCTCTCCGACCGCGTCCGCGTAGAGCGGCACCTCGACGCCGGTGTCGAGCAGCGTGGGCACGAGGGCGGTCTCGAGCGGCTCGTCCTCGCGCAGCGCGCTCCGCGTGGACGCCTGCCGGAGGGCGGGACCGAGCTCGGCGAGGGAGGCGGGCAGGAGGATCTCGGCGGGCTCGGCCCGCGCCACCTCGGCGAGCAACACCGCGGGGGAGTCGAGGGTGCACGCGAGCAGATCCCCGGTCGAGAGATCGAGCAGCGCGAGGCCGTAGCCACCCTCTGCGCCCTCGAGGGCGCAGAGGAAGTTGTTGCGCTCGGCGTCGAGCTGATCGCTGTCGGTGAGCAGACCGGGGGTGAGCACCCGCACCACTTTGCGCGGCACGATACCCTTGAGCTTCGACGGGTCGCCCATCTGCTCGCAGATGGCCACCTTGTGTCCGCGCGCGATCAGCTTCGCCAGATAGTTGTGGGCGCTGTGGTACGGCACGCCCGCCATCGGCACCGGATCCGCCGAGCCCTTGTCGCGGCTGGTGAGCGTGAGCGAGAGCTCGCGGGCCGCGATCTCCGCGTCCTCGTTGAACATCTCGTAGAAGTCACCGAGGCGGAAGAACAAGATCGCGTCGGGGTACGCCGCTTTGGCGTCGCGATACTGCTCCATCACTGGAGTGAGCTTCTTGTGCCCCGGACGAAACATCGCCTCCACGCCCGCCGGGGGGCGGGCTCGTGAGCTGTCGGGTCAGTTGTACTGACGGGTTATGACCAAGCTGTTCAGATCCAACAAGGTGATCCCTTCGAGAGAGCCGTCGCTCACCACCAGCTCACCGGTGGGCGGGAGCAGCCGAATGCTCATGGGCTGCACGTCGGGATCGTTGCGCACCACGGTCATCGTGAGGGGCTGGAACGCGCTCTGGGTGGCGAGCTCGAAGCGCATGTTGCGGCGGGGCGCGTTGGCGTTGATCCCGAAGCGGAAGAATGGATTCGTGAACGCCCCTGGGTCTCCCGGCGCCACCACGGTGTCGGCCGGCGTCGACAGCGCGCGCCCGTTGAGCCGCGCCAGGTTCGGATCGCACGAGGGGCGACAGGTCCCGTCGTCGGCCACCGTCATGTTGTGCAACAAGCCCACCTCCGACCCGAGCACGATCCACTGCTCGCCGCCGCGCACGCGAAACTCCACCACCCCTGGATAACAGCACTGTAGCTCGGGCGCGCCGGCAGCCGGTGTGTTGCGCGGAACCAACATGAGCTGGTCCTCGGTGGCCTCGACGACGCGGAGATCGCGGGCGACGGTCGGGGTCTCACGCGTGCCGTAGGTGGTGTTGCACGCGAGGAACGTGCACTCGTTCTGCCCCGACCAGTAAGGATCGGTCTCCACCGGCGACTCGGAGAAGATCTGCACGAAGTCGGCCTCGCGGTTCGCCCGTGACGCGGCGTCGCCGGTGGACAGGCCCTCCGCGAGCAGCGTGGCCTCGATCGCGTTCCTGCTCCGCACCCCGCGGGTGCAGAACGAGCTCCCCGCGTCGCGGAGCTCGAAGCCGCTCGCGGTGCCTACGAGCTCGGCGAAGCGACCCGCGAAGCCGGGGATCGCACCTTCGTAGGTGACCGTCCAGCTCTGATCGAGGATGTGCGCGCGCGGGTCCTCGAGGTTCATCGCCAGCACGTGCTCGCTCGTGTCGCCAGGCAGGCCGGCCGCGTCGAGGGCCTTGCGATCGGAGCCCACCACGATGTGATCGGCGTCGGTGACAGCGCGCATACGGGGGGGACCCTCGGCGCTGGCGCCCCCCTGTCCCGACCCTGCGCCGAGCTGCAGCACCGCCCCGTCCGCGTCGAACAGGATGGGGAACTGCACGAGGCCTGGCTCGTTGTCGGCAATGCCGTCGGCCTGCAGGAGGTAGCTGCTCGAGCGTGGCTGGTGGGGAGCGACGATCTGACACGAGAACTCATCGGTGCTCTCGAGCTCTTCGGCGAAGGGCTCCTCACAGCCGCGCACGGAAGACTGGGCGGTCGGCCCGCGACAGGCCCCGTCGTAGTCGTCCACGTCGATCACGACGATGTCGCCGCTCTCGAGCACCGCGAAGGCGAAGAGACCACGCAGCTTGCGGGGGCCGGCTCCGCGATCGTAGCCGGTCGAGGTGCGGTAGTCGGTGCCCGGCCCGGTGGCGTCGGGATCCGGATCGCACCGCACCGGCTGCGTCGCGCCGGTGGTGTCGTTCGTCTCGTCGTTCTGGTGCTGCACGATCACGATGTCGCGCGGGGGCGCGCCGAAGCGGATGCGGTCGGTGGGCTGGAACGGGTTCCACACCGCGTTCGTCCGCTCGAGCGGGTACGAGGAGTCGGCGTCGTCCGACACGTCGTACACCATGATGCTGCCGTCGATCTGATCGATCGCGTAGAGGAAGCGCTTCAGATCGAGCGTGAGCGGGCTGAGGGCCACGCGGCTGGTGAACACCGGCCGCAGCGGATCCTCGGCGGCGCGCGTGACGAGCGGCGAGAGCTCGCGCGGCTCGCAAGGGGTGGGCAGATCGATCCGATGAATCACCGGCGCACCCACGTCGGCGATGTAAGCGCGCCTCTGATCGAGGGTGATGCCGGCGGGGACCGCCTGGAAGGCGGTCGCTCCCAGATCTCCACCGCTCGTGATGGGCACGCACGCGTCGTTGGGGGGTGGCTCGGGGGGAGGGGGGAGGCCGGGGATCTTCACCTCGAGCGGCACCCAGCGCTCGATGACACAAGCGGGGCGCTCCCCGGGCTCGCCGTCGAGCACCGACTGGGCGTCGACGATGGCGATGCCGCCCTCGCTGGGGAGGGTGACCAAGAGCTTGTAGCGGCCGGGCTTCCCCGCCGCGAGCGCGTCGAGGCTCAGATCGCCATGACAGTGGAGCTCGCCCTCGCAGCGCGCCGTGTCCGGCTCGGCGTCGCCGTAGCCCGCGTCGCAGGAGGGGCGCACGTTGCCATCGTCGTCGGCGGCGTCGAGCACGAGCTCGATCTCCCCCGGAGCCGCCGGGAGCGCGCACGCGGGCCACGAGGTGAGGCGCGGCGCGCCGCCGCGGATCATGTCGGACGGCAGCGCGTAGATGCCCTCGTAGCGCGCCTCGCGCGCGGTGACGAAGCTCGCCATGCCGCCCGGCGTGGAGACGATGTCGCTCGGGAGCGCCCCCACCGGGAGGAAGTTGGCGCCGGGCACGTTCGGATCCTGATCGAGCACCGCGTTGTTGTCGGTGGTGAGATCCACCACTGCCACCTCGGCGCTGTTCGGCTGGGTGATCAGCGCGTAGAGGTGAGGGATGGAATAGTCGTCGATCGCGCCGGTGCGTCCGGTGGGGCACGCGTCGAGGGGCAAGCTCGTCGGGGTCGCGCCCGGCGCGTCGAGGCACACGAAAGACACCGGGCCCGAGCTCTGCAACGCGCGCAGCGGGGCCGACACCGGCGAGTCGGTGCAGGCCGCACCGAGCAGACCCAGCGCGACGCCGACGAGTTGGCGCGTCGGCTTCACCGCGACTCCTGGGGCGGCGTCGGCTGACCGACGGTGGCGAACATCTGTCCAAAGGTGAGGGCGCGGCGCATGTCGAGATCCACGATGCCGATGTAAGAGTCGGTGAAGTGACCGACATGCAGGAAGGCGTAGCGCTCACCGTCCTCGCCCACGCCCGCGTCGAAGGACACGTCGTGGGGGCCGCGACCGGTGCGGATCACCGCCTCCATCCGCAGCTGGTACGGGTCGAACACGAACACCGTGCGCGCGTCGAAGCACACCGCGAACACGCGCAGCTCGTGCGCGCCAGCGGCGTTGATCACCGGACCCACCTCCACGCGCGATGGGCCGAAGTTGAGCGGCACCGAGTCGTAGAAGAAGGCCGTCTCGGTCGCGCTGGTGATCACCTCCTCACCGCCCACCGTCTGGCGGTTGACCACCGTCTCGATGCGTCCGATGAGCAGGCTCGCGGGGTTCCGGTTGGCCATGAAGATGGGGATGGGGACGTCTTCGGCGCAGGCCACGTTGCAGGCGAGGGCGTCGGTCACCCCGCCGCACGCGGCCTCGCACGCCTGGCGCGCGGTGGGCACCGCGGCGAGGCCCCGAGAGTCGAAGGCCGAGGCGTTGGTGGTGATCGGGATCGCCGCGTCGCGGATGATGAACGGCCGGGGTGGCACCGCGCCGCTGTCGGACACGAAGCGCAACAGGTTGAGCTCGGGGCTCGAGCGGAAGGTGACCGCAAAGCCGCTGCGGTACACGAAGCCATGCCCTCCGCTCGCGGCCGCCGCGCGCGCCCCCGCGACGAACGCGGGCTCGGGGATGCGCACGACCTCGGTGGGGCCTTCGGACAGGTTGGAGAGGAAGAACGACAGCTCGGGACGCCCGCCCCAGGGGTTCATCACGAGGCTCGCCGCTCGCTGCGTCTGGTGGGCGGCGACCAGCGCCGTGCCGTCGGGGGTGGCGGCGATGCCCACCGGGTCCGCGGGGAGCTGGAGCCCGCGGAGGGTCCGCTCGGGGTCGCGGCCGAGGCGATGCGCCTCGCTGCAGAAGCGGTCGTCCCGTTGCTCGCAGCCGAGCGCGAACGAGGGCGAGAAGCCAGGGTCGGCGTCGCGGTCGTCTTCCACCTCGAAATAGGTGATGGAGGGGTCGCCGCGTACGGGCGTGAACAGACGCGCGCCCTCTCCCTCGGGGTCGTGCACCAACACGAGGCCAGACGCGAACGCGCCGATGAAGGCCGCGTTGCGAATGTAGGGCTCGACGGGGAACGCGCTGCACGGCCCGGGGTTGAGCCAGGTGTCGGGGTTGTCGCCGCGTCCGGCGGCGCGGCAGGCGGCGCCCACCCCATCGCCCGCCGCGATGGCCTCCACGATCACGCTCGTGTCGGCGCGGATCGCGCGCAGATCGAGGGCCTGCACCGAGCCGCCGGCGAAGCCGAGGTCGAAGTCGGAGTTGGCGACGTACAGGGTGGTGCCACCGGGGCTCGTCAGCAAGCCGGTGGGGAAGTACAGCCGGTTCGGATCGGGCTGACGTCCATCTGCATCGGTGAAGCAGCCGGCGGTCGCCGTGGTCAGGGCCACGGTCAAGGCGAGGGCGGGTCTGCGGAAGGGCGTCAAAGCGGGACCCCTACTACACCGACTGGCGAAGAGGAGAAAGCCGAAGCACGAAGGAGGGCGGGGATCACGTGGGGGGCGCCCCCGCTGGAAAGCTCTCGTCTCGCGCGGACGAAGCCCGTCGCGCTCCCGCTCCTCGCGGCGGGTGGCTCGTCGGCTGGCGGCGCGTGGGTGTGGACGGGAAGGGGCGCGGGCCGGGGCGCGACGAGGGGGAACCAGGGGGACGGAGGCCGGATTCGAGAGAAGCAGAACGCGCCACATTCGGCAGAATGTGTTTCGCCGGGGGGGGCCGGCATTCGGGGCGCGTGTCAGCTCATGAGATCGACGATGACCACTCCGCGATCGGGGTCGTCATCGGCGATGGCGTCATCGGGGCGAGCTGGGCGTTGCTCGATGGGAAGCTGAACACGAGGGCGGCTGTTCTCCCGCTCGTGGCGCTGCTTCTCTTCGCGCTGCCTGATTTGCTCAATGATGAACGAGGGTAGCATCCGGGTTCTCCTGATCGGAGCAGCTCTTGGCCCCGACTTCAAGAAAAGTGCGGGGTTAGGAGCGATTTGTCGGCGGGTGAATGCTCTATGGAAACAACGTAGCAACGCTGCAGATCTGGTCAACCCCTTGCATCTGGGGCCAGCCGACATGGGTGAGGCCTCCGCACAAAGATATCTTGGCGCTTGAACCGGCCGGAGGACACCGTCACGCTCGACGGGTGGCTCGTCTCGCCATCGTGCTCTTCGCGGTCCTCGTCGTGCTCGCCCCGGCGCGTGCCGTGCAAGCCGAGGCGTTCGAGCTCGCCGACACCTCCTGGGAGGGCTGCTCCGACCTGTTGCAGCTGGCGCGTGACGAGCTCGGCGCGGATCGGGTGATCGTGCTCTCCACGATCGACTGGGAGGACGTGAAGGCCAGCGACGGCATCCTCGTGCTCCACCCGACGAACCCGATGGACGCGGAGGAGTCGGCCGCGTTCATGAAGGCCGGGGGCCGGATGGCCATCCTCGACGACTGGGGCCGTGGCGACAAAATCCTGGCGCACTTCAAGATCAAGCGCCGCACCCTCCCCGACAGTCCGGCGGCCTTCCTCCGCGGCAAGCCGTCGCTGCCGATCGCCACCCCCGCCCTCGACGCCTCCGACGGCGAGGTGCTCGGCCTGCATCCCACCGTCGCCGACGTGAAGCAGGTGATCCTCAACCACGGCACCGGCCTACGTCACCCGAACCTCACCCCGGTGCTCGAGGTGCGGGTGCAGGGGGAGGCCGCCGTCCCGGTGGCGGTCGCCGGTCAGATCGAAGGCGACAAGAAGAAGGGGCGGCTGTTCGCGATGGGGGATCCGTCGGCGTTCATCAACATGATGCTCCGCTACCCGGGCAACCGCGCGTTCGCGAAGGGGCTGGTGGTGTATCTCGCCGACGGGGACGCCACCGAGCCGCGCCACGGCCGCCTCTTCATCCTGGCCAACGACTTCGGCGAGCAGAACAGCTTCGGGGGCGTGACCCCGCTGCGCAAGAGCATCGATCGCAAGATCGACGCGATCCTCGACGGCTTCGAGGAGCTGCGCGACAAGGGCTTCCCGTGGTGGCTGCACGTGATCGCGGCGGCCCTGGCCGCGCTCTTCATCGCGTGGTGGGTGCTGCGGTCGCTCGTGCGCCTGTACAAGAGCCGCTTGCCGCGTTTCGCCCGCGCCGTGCCGCTCGTGGCGCAGGGAGGCGTCGCGGGGCGGGTGGCGGTGCTCAGCTCCAACGTCTCGCCTCCGGCCCTCGCCCTCTTGGAGGTGAGGAGCGCGCTCACCGAGTCGCTCGCGCATCACTTCGGGTTGTCGGAGCACCTGTCGCCGTCGCAGCTCGTGCAGCGACTGCGCGACGAGGTGGGGCTGTCGAGCGAGCTCGACCAGGAAGCCAGCGCGGTCTTGACGAGCATGCGCGACGCGGAGACCGCGGTGGTCACGGGCACGTCGGCCCGGGTCTCGGAGGACGAGGTGCGGCGCGCAGCGGGAGTGACCGAGCGGCTGCTCGAGGTGGCGGGGGCCGACATCCCGTGGCCGCCGACGTTTCGCTGATGGTTGCCTGCCCGCGCCGACGCTGCCCGCCTCCGGGCGGCCTCACCATGACGATGCGACCCCATGAAACCGTTAGGTGTGGTCGAGACACCAGGCTAGGATGCGACCCGTGACGCAGCAGGCCGAGCTCGTGGACAAGATCGCCGCGGCGAAGGATCGGCTCGATGCCGTGCGCCGTGAAGTCACGGGTGTGTACATCGGGCCCACGCTCGTGGTCGACCAGCTGCTGGTCGCGCTCATCGCGGGCGGCCACGTGTTGCTCGAGGGTGTGCCGGGGGTGGCGAAGACCACGCTGGCCAAGGCCTTCGCGGCGGCGCTCGGGGCGACGGTGCGGCGCATCCAGTTCACCCCCGATCTGTTGCCCGCCGACATCACGGGCACCTACGTGCTCCAGCCGCAGGAGGGCACGTTCTCCTTTCGGCAGGGCCCAATCTTCGCCAACCTCGTCCTCGCCGATGAGATCAACCGGGCCCCGCCCAAGACGCAGGCGGCGCTGCTCGAGGCCATGCAGGAGCAGACGGTGACGGTGGAGGGAGACGGCTTCCGTTTGCCGCGCCCCTTCATGGTGGTTGCGACGCAGAACCCGATCGATCTCGAAGGCACCTATCCGCTGCCCGAGGCCCAGATCGATCGCTTCCTCATCCACCTCGACATGGGCTACCCCAAACGCGAGGACGAGATCGCGATGCTCATGGCCCACCACGTGGCCCCGAGGACGGCGAGCGCCATCCTCGATGCGCAGGCCGCCATCTCGCTGCAAGACCTCGCGCGCAACGTGCACGTCGAGCGCGACCTCTACGAGTATGCGGTGTCGCTCACCGAGTTCACTCGGAGCGATCCGCGCGTGTTGCTCGGCGCCTCCCCCCGCGCCACGCTGCAGCTCATCCAGGTGGCCAAGGCGGCCGCGATCTTGGCTGGGCGTGGGTACGCCACGCCCGACGACGTGCGCGACTACGCGCCGTCGGTGCTGGCCCACCGGTTGGTGCTGAGCGACGAGGTCGACGACGACGCCTCGATGCGTGTCGAGGTGATCCGCTCCGCGCTGGGCCGCGTGAGCTACCGCAAGGCCATTCGGCCGGTGTAGTCGGTCCGTGAGCATCTACCCCACGCGTACCGCCGCTCACCTGGCCATCGCCGGCGTGGTCGTCTTCGCCGCGGGGATCGCCATGCGAGAGGCGGTGGTGGTGGCGTGGGGCGGGGCGCTCCTCGTCGCCATCGCCTTGGCGCGGGCGGTGACGCTGGTGTCGGTGATGCGCATCCGGGCCGCTGGCTTCGAGATGTTGTGGACGGGCACCGAGCGCGTGAAGAAGACGCGGCCCGGTGGGGTGGTGACCCTCCGCGCCGAGGTGCGGAACCGTGACACGCTCTCGGCGCGCTACGACAAGCTGCGGGTGGTGGCCTCGCCCGCGCTTCAGACGTGGGTCGAGCCGCTCGCGGGGGAGGTGCACGCGACCGGCTCGGTGAAGCTCGACATTCACGTGCGGGCGCTGAGGGTGGGCTATCACGGCATCTACGGCCTCGCGCTCGAGGTGCGGGGGGCGCCGGGCCTCTTCGAGGTGCCGCTCACCTTCGCCAACCCGTTCGGCATCGAGGTCGCGCCGCGGGCCCTGGCCGGTCTCGTCACGCTGCCTCGCGGAGGTCGCAGCAAGACCCTCGCCCACGCCGGCCGCTCGGGGCGCCAGCGCGGTGACGGTACCGAAATCTTCGAGCTCCGGGAGCTGATGCCGGGAGACTCGTTCCGTCGCATCGCCTGGAAAGCGAGCGCCAAACGCGGGCGCCTGGTGGTGAAGGAGTTCGAGCGCGAGGAGCGCGACGTGGTGATGATGGTGGTGGACGCCTCCGTCGAGCTCTGGTCGGGGCCGATGGGAGGAGCGCCGCTCGACCGCGCGCTCGACGTCGCCTCCACCATCGCGATGCACCACCTCGAGCGGGGTGATCTGGTCGGGCTCAGCGTGATCGGCGCACGAGAGCTCACGCGCATCGCGCCCGACCGAGGCCGAGCGCAGGGGAGCAAGCTCTCGGCGGCGCTGATGGAGCACACCGGCGCGCTCGACGCCGACCGCTCCGGCTGGGACGAGTCGGACGTGGCGGTGCAGGTGACCGAGCATCTGCGACCGCTCGATCCGCGCGCGGTGTCCGACCTGCGCCACAACCGCATCGACAAGCTCGTGAAGCGCGCGTCGGGTATGCTCGGCCACGCTCCCTTCGCGCGAGCGGTCCCCCAGGGCAGAAACCAGCGCGACGCGCGCTTACGTCACTACGCGGCCTGCTTCGGCATGTTCGTTCCGCCGCGGCTCGAGCCCGACCGCCCTCGCACGACGGGGACGCTCGCCACCGTGCTCTTCGAGCTCTCGCAGACGCGCCGCAACAAGCGGGGGGCGCAGGTGAGCATCATCCACGTGGTGGCGCCGCCGCCGAGCGAGGGTGCGCTCGCGGAGCTCGAGAAGGCGATTCGCAAGGTGCGCGCCCGCGGGGTCACCTTGCGGTGGTCCACCCCGCCGGTGGCCACCGCCCTCGACACCGTGGTCGTGCCCGAGCCGCAGGTCGACGTGGAGGGGGCGGCGTTGGAGCTCCCCTCGTCACCGCTGCTCGGCGTGATCGAGCGCACGGTGGTGATGCGTGCCGCGATCGCCAACAAGAAGGGCGAGCAGGCCCTCCGACGCCTGGGAGTGGCCGTGGTACGCGCCACGCGCACGAGCCGCGGAGCGAAGGCGGCCCCGTCCACCGACGTGGACGAGACCGATGAGGCGGTGGCCTGAGCGCGCCATGGTCTCGAGCGTGAAGCTGCTGCGTGAGCATGGGCTCAGCCCGAAGAAGTCGTTCGGGCAGAACTTCCTCCAGGATGCGGCGCTGTGCGGTCGGATCGCGGAGCTCGCCACCCTCGGGGGCGTTCGCACCGTGCTCGAGATCGGGGCCGGCCTCGGAGCCCTCACCGCGCCGCTCCTCGAGCGCTCGGAGCGCGTGATCGCCATCGAGCGCGATCGCGACCTCGTGCCCATCCTGCGCGAGCGGCTCGCGGCCTCCGAGGGGCTCGAGGTGGTGGAGGGGGACGCGGTCCGCGCCGACTGGGAGGCGCTGTGGGAGGGCGCACCGGTGCCGCGGGCCATCGCCGGCAATCTCCCCTATCAGCTCACGGGGCGGCTCCTGCGGCGGGTGGGAGAGCACGCGCAGCACATCGCGCGCGCGGTGTTGATGGTGCAGCGGGAGGTCGCGGAGCGGCTCGTCGCCGCGCCTGCGAGCAAAGACTACGGCGCGCTGACCGTGTTCACCCAGGCCCGCTTCACGGTCGAGCGCGCGATCGACGTGTCGGCGGGGGCGTTCGTGCCGCGACCGAACGTGGGCTCGGCGGTGGTGGTGATGACCCCCGCGGCGCGGGCGGAGGAGACCCCGTTGTTCCGCGCGTTGGTGCAGGCGGCGTTCGCCGCCCGTCGCAAGAAGCTCCGCAACGCGTGGCGGTCGGTGGGGCCCGACGACGTGGTGGCGGCGGCCGCGGCCCGGGCCGGCGTCGATCTCTCGGTGCGAGGCGAGACCCTCACCGTCGAGCACTACGCGGCGGTCGCTGCCGCCCTCGCGACCGTGCTCGATCCGCCTTAGCACCCGCTGCTCGCGACGCAGAGCCAGCCCACCGTGGTGGCCGCGTCGAAGCGGTCCGTCGGCCGTGCGAGCGCATGAATCCGCTTGGCGGCGGGCGGGAGAGAGCGGCACCATGGCGGGCGGTCATGGGCTTTCGCAATCCACGCGACGCGGACCGACTGCGCATCGACGCGCTCGAGGAGGACGTCGAAGACAAGGCGGCACGAATCGCCGAGCTCGAAGCGGCGCTCGCGCGCCGCGACGCGGCCGAGCGGCAGCCTCCGCGGGGCAAGCGAGCGAAGAGCACGCGTCGCGCCGAGGCGAAGGTGCCCAAGGTGGATGGGGTGCCGGAGGGGGCGCGGTGGTCGTTCGAGACCACGCATCCGAAGGGGACCTGGAAGCTCGGGATCGCGTGGATGGTGGCGCTCGCGGCGATCGTCGGGGTGGTCGTGGCGCGCGAAGGCCTCCACCGTGGGATCGGGATCATGGTGGCGGTGTTCGGTGTCCCTGGTTTGTTGTTGTTGCATCGCAGCGGGCTGGTCGTCGATCGCGAGAAACGGCGGATCACGCGCTGGGACTCGATCGTCATCCCCGTGCGCCGCACGTGGGAGGTGGGAGGCCACCGGATCGTGCTCGAGGAGCGCAGCATGACCCCGAAGGACGGGGAGTCTTGGCAGGCGGGCTTCGTGTTTCTCGGGCCACACTTGCTCTTCAAGGACAAGAAGGCGGCGGCCCAGCGTACGGCGCGGCGCATCGCGGCCTTCCTGGGGGTTGCCTACAGCGAGCGGCGCGAGCGCGACGAGGCCGTCGAGCGTCGCGCCATCATGCCGCTCATGGTGGTGATGACCGTGGCGCTCGTCGGCGGCCTGCTGATGTGGATGCTCTCGCGCTGAGTGTCTCGCGCGCAGCGGCCGCCGATCGCGCGGGAGGCGACCGAGTGGGAGGTCGCGTCACGTGGCGAGGGGAGCGGGCTCGGCCCAGGGCTCGGCGTCGAGGAGCGCTGCCGCGCGTGCGCGCTGGTGGTCGGGGAGGCGGCCGTCGAGGGCGAGACGGAGGAGGTCCACGAACGACGCTGCGGAGTCGAGGCGCTGGTGCGGATCGGTGGCCAAGCCCAAGGCGAACACCGCGTCCACGTCGCGGTGCACCGGCGCGAGCGCGCTCGGCCGCACCGGTCGGGAGAGAGCGCTCTCGTCGAGCGGACCCGAGCTGCACAGGGGTGGGCAGCGCAGGATGAGTCGATAGGCGACGGCGGCGAGCGCGAAGACGTCGTTCTTGGGGTCGCTCGGGGAGAGCGCCGGTTCGGGGGCCGCATAGCGCGGCGTCGGGATTGCGTGTCGGGAGGGCGCGGCGGGGACGCCGAAGTCGGTGAGACGCCAGCGGCCCGCGCCATCGCGCACGATGTTCTCCGGCTTGATGTTGCCGTGGGCGAGCTTGCCGCCGTGGACACGCTCGAGGGCTTCGGCAAGCTCGCCGAGCAGGATGAGGCTCTCGGTGTTGGTGATGCCCCACGGCTCCCGCAGCTGCCGGGCGAGGTTGGGGCCGCCGAGGAGCTCGCTGGCGAGGAAGAAGGTGCCGTCGGCGAGGGCGCCGTAGTCGAGCAGGCGGGCGATGCCGGCGCCGAGGACGGACGCGCTCGCCGCGCGCTCGACCATGGTCATCGCCTCGCGGCGATCGAGCTCGGGACGAAAGAGCTTGAGGGCGGCCCAGCTCCCGTCCGCGGCGCGGCCTTCGTACACCTCGGCCCGCGGGCTCTCTGCGAGCAGGCGACCGACCGAGAAGCGGCCGACGAGCGTTCCCGAACGACGTCCCTCGCGGGGTCGCTCGACGTGCGCGAGGGCGGCGTAGGCCTCGTCGAGCAGGGCCTCGCGGCGCCCCACGCGGGCGTGACTGCGCTGCGCGGCGTGAGCGGCGCGGAGGGCGTGTCGATGGCGGCTCACGCCCGTGACCCCGATGAAGGCGGCGAGGCACAGGGCCCAGGCGAGGCTCGTGGCGGGAGCGAGGGCGAAGGGGCCGCCAGGGACGATGGCGCCCCGCCCGATGAGCCCTCCCACCGCCGCGCAGCCGAGGCTGGCCAAGAGCGTGATGCCGAGAGCGTGGCGGGGGCGGGGTGTCGCCGCGTGGTGGTGGATCAGCGCCGCGAGCAAGAGCGCGACCGGGGACGCGGGACCGCCGTGCGCCATCACGCTGAGCAGCGCCGCCGCGCTGACGACGCCGAGCGCGACATGGACGCGCCGTGACACCGCGTCGTAGAGCGCGGCCACCACCAGCAGAAACAGCGCAGAGCCGAGCGCGGCCACCACCACCGCGGTGGTCGCCACGTGGAGCGGGTCGTAGGTGGGCGCCACGAGCTGCAGCAGCACCGCGCCCGCGATGGCGGCGCCGGTCACCACGGCGGCGAGCGCGCGCGCGCGGGCGAGCTCACCCCCGTGGAGATCGTCGGAGAGCGCCTCGGCGGCTGGCGCGAACGCGGTCGCTCCCACCGGCCGGCGGGCGATGGGCCGAACGCCCGACGTCCGGGTCCACCAGGTCTCGCCGGTACGCACCCCGGAGGCCGGCGCCTCGGTCGACGTCGCCGCGCGAGGCAAGAGCCGGAGGCGGGGGGGCTGCTCCGTGTCGGCGATGCTCTCGAGGAGCGGTCGCTCGTAGCGCCGCGCGCCATCGCCGGCGAGCGGCGTCGGGTTGGGGCGGATGGCCTCCGCGAGCGTGGCGGGATCGAGCACCGCCGCCGGCGTTCGGAACGGTGTCGCGCTCGACGGCGGGAGCGGCGTGTCCTCGGAGATGTCGACCGTCGAGAGCGGGGCTCGCGTTTCGGGGATCACTGCGTCGCAGTCCACGATGGGGTGACGTCGGGCGCGCCGACTGGCGCGCGACGGTGCCCAGCACGGAGATAGCAACGACCGTTCCAGGGGCCCCGGCCGTCGCAAGTGCTCGCGACGTCGTGATCGTGCTCACGCGCGACGGAGCGTCCGGCGGGTCGACGCGTGATCCAGTGGGGGCAGCCTCGTTCAGGGGCAGAGGAACGACGTGGTAGGTGTCGCGGCTACACCCTCCCGTCGCCACCGCGGACGCGGCTCCTTGGGCGCGTCGAAGCCGCGGGTCCAGCTTCGGTTGCCAACGGGGCGTGGTGCCGTTAGCTCATCCCCATGTCCCGCTTGAAACGACTCGCTCGCACGACGGACGGCAGCGCCGCCTGGGGCCTCTTGCTCCTGCGCCTGTGGTTTGGTCTGTCGCTCGCGCTGAACCACGGCTGGCCGAAGGCGATGGGGTTCGACCGTTTCGTGGCCAACGTCGCGAAGCAGGGGTTCCCGGTGCCGAGCGCGTTTGCGGTCGGTGCGGCGGCCAGCGAGCTGGTCGGTGGCCTCTTGCTCGCGGTGGGCCTGCTCACGCGTCCGGCCGCGGTCTCGGTGGCGGTGACGATGCTCGTCGCTGCCTTCGTGATCCACGGTGCCGATCCGTTCACCAAGAAAGAGCTCGCGCTTGGATACGCGACAGCGGCCATCGCGCTCCTCGTGGCGGGTCCCGGCAAGCTCAGCCTCGACGTGAAGCTGTCGAGCTGAGGCTCGGGCAAGCTCGAGCGCCGAGCCGCGGCGGAGCAGCGGGTGCTCCCAACGCGGCCCGCCGCCCGCGGCGCGCCGAGGCCGGAGCTCGGATCGCGCGTCAGTCGCAGGCGACGAGGGGGGCGAGCGGGGCGAGGCTCTTCTGCTTGGTCGGTGCGCAGGCGTTGACGGTGCGGCACTGGTACTGGTTGTTGCCGCTCATGGCGACGCGGAAACACGCCTCGTCCACGAGGCAGGCGCTGGGGCAGAAGCTCTCGCTCACGATCTCGTGCACGGTGCGCTCGTAACACGACTCGTTGGGCCCGCAGCTGTTGTTGCAGGCGGCGTCGGGGAGCGATGGGATGGTGTCGAGATCGAGCAGCGCGTCTTCGAGCGCGGTCTCGATCTCGGTGAAGGTCTGATCGAGCAGGTCTTGCTCGCCGGGCTCGCCCACGCACAACAGCTTGCTGCTGCCACAGATCGAGACCGGCTCGCACTCGTTGAGCGAGGGCTCGATCTCTTGCACGTCGGGATCGCTGAAGAGCACGATGCCGTCCACCATCACCAGCCGCACGTCGGCCGGGGTGGCGAGGGTGATCGAGCGATAGGGATCGGGATCGAGGGACGCGAAGACGGCGATGTCGGCTTTGAAGCCCACCGAGAGCTGGCCGAGCGTGTCGGCGAGGCCGAGCACCGTGGCGGCGTTCACGGTGACCATCTCCACGAGCATCTTCGGCGTGAGCCGGTTGCCCCAGTGGGCGTTGTCCCAGGCGTCGGCCACGCGGAGCTCGTCGAGGAGGTTCTGGCTCCCCCCCATCGACCAGTCGGGGGCGAGCGAGATCAACAGACCCGCGTCGAGCGCAGCGGGGATGTCGGTGGTCGCGCCGTAGAGGGCGAGGTTGGACGCCGGCGACCACGTGAGCTTCATGCCCGCCGCCGCCATCTGCGAAAACTCGCTGGGGCCGAACGCGGTCCCGTGGGTGATCGTGGTCTGTGGCGCGTAGAGGCAGCCCGCCGGTGTGGTGACGGTGAAGAGCTCACCGAACTCTTCTCTGGCGTTGTCGTCGGTGCCCTCGCCGACGTGGATGAGGTAGGCGTCCGTGCTCCCGCTGGTGAAGTTCTGGCACGCGCCCGAGGCCGAGTCGGCGTTCGGGGGGAACAACGCCGAGGTCTGCACCTTGTCCTCCTCGAGGTCGTTCTGGGGCACGTCGATCGACCGCGCGATGGAGCCGAAGCACTTGGACGAGTTGCCGGGGAGTCCGACGATGGAGGTGGTGCCCGCGATGAGGCCCTTCATCTCGCCCCACTTGTTCATCTCGCACTTCAGGTTGCCGGCACCGTCGTAGTGGCGAGGGCACCAGATCGGTTTGCCCTGGCTCGCGTCCTCGAGGCACTGCTTGTAGTCGAGCATGTAGGCGTACTCGACCTCGTTCGGCCAGTGGTCGTGGTTGTTGTATTTGCACGTGCCGCCGACGCAGGCGCACCTGTCGTTGTTGCAGTACGACGAGCCTGCCTGGCAGTCGGCGACCGAGCCGCAGCTCGTGGGCAGGTTGGGCACCCAGTCGTCGTCGTTGAAGATGTCGAACAGGATGTGGTTGTGCGTGTCGATGAGGCCCGGCGAGATGACGCCGCCGGTCTCGATCACGTCGGCGGCGGGGGCCGCGTCCGAGCACGTCGTGCCCGCGCCCACGCAGACGATGCGATCGGCGTCGATCTGCACCTCGCCCTCGAAGGTGTCGCTCGGCGTGATCACGGTGCCGGCGAGGATGAGCGTCCCCGCGCCGACCGTGCTCTGACCGCCGCTCCCGCCGTTGCCGCTCCCGCCCACGCCGGGACCGCTGCCCGGACCGGAGCCGCCGCGCCCGCTCGTGCCATCGGGGTCGTCCTGACACCCGTAGCCTACGATCAACACCAGAGAGACCAAGCAAAGAGATGAGGCAGCTCGCACCATGCCGATGGTACCTCGGAACGGCCAGTTCGCCGCCAACGATCGGTCGAGCGTCGATCGGCCCACGTCGATGCGCGCGCGTCGGTTCGTCCACCGCGGCTCGGCGCGGCGCCCGCGGCGGGCCCTCACACGGCGCGCGTTCCCACGTTGTTCACCACGACGCCGTCACCACGACGCCGTCACCACGACGCCGTCACCACGACGCCGTCGCCACGACGCCGTCACCACGACGCCTCCGTGTCGGCGTCGTCGGGGGGGGCGTCGCGCTCGGCTGCACCCTCGAGGGGCTTGGGCTGGCTGCCGGTGTCGGCCGGGACGTCGTCGGGGGGGGCGTCGCGCTCGGCTGCACCCTCGAGGGGCTTGGGCTGGCT
>CAYOAL010000090.1:0-745 GCA_964401935.1 uncultured Polyangiaceae bacterium | reverse complement strand
GCCGGTGTCGGCCGGGGCGCCGGCGAGCGCGCGCGCGCTCTCGATCCAGCCGGCGTGCCGGAGTCGCTTCGCGTGCGTCCCGAGCTTCTCCGCGTAGAGCTCGAGATCTGCGTCGGTCCACCCCGCGATCTGCGCGTATCGGGTGACCCCGAGCGCGTGCAGCGCGCTCTCGAACTTCGGGCCGATCCCCTTGATCCGTCGGAGGTCGTCCGCGACCGCAGCGCGCCCGCGGAGGCGCGCTTGCTCCTCCACGCTCGCCTCGAGCAGCTCGAGAGCGCGCTGCTTCTCTGCCGCCATCGTCTGCCTCAGCGTGGCGAGCTCGGCCGCGTGGACCGCCGCTGCCCGCTCCTGTTCGGCGCGCAGAGCGCGGAGCTCGGCGTTGCGCTCCTCGACGGTGCGCTCGAGCTCACGGATCCGCTCGGCCCGTACCGCCACGAGGGAGCGGAGGGAGTCGTGTTGGCGATCGAGCTTGTCGTGTTGACCGCGCAGCTCGTCGAGCGACAAACGGGTCTCGCGACGCTTCTGCTCCGTGGCCGCCAAATCCTGTTGGGCCGTCTCGAGCTGTCGGGCGAGCGCACGCTGTCGCTCCTCGGCCCGCTCGAGCGCGCGCCGGAGACGGTCGAGCTCCGGCAGCTGCGGGCTCGACGGGCGCTCGGTGTCGGCAGGCAACCCGGCCGGTAGGGCGGGCCGCTCGGTCACGCGCCGCGCGGTGCCGCCCGAAGGGGGGCCTTGCGACGGCGGGCGG
>CAYOAL010000089.1:0-42678 GCA_964401935.1 uncultured Polyangiaceae bacterium | reverse complement strand
CCTGAAGCGACCCACCGACCCGCCACTCCGCCTCTTCCGGTCAGGTCTTGAGTTTGCTGGAGGGTGCTGCCGCCCCCTCCCCCCACGCTGCGCGCGGCGCCCCCCTCCCACCGCGTTGCGCTTCTCGCCCCAACGCCCAAGCGCGCTTCGCGAGAGCTCCGGGCTCCTCGGGCAGGGCTACGTGGCAGCGAGCCGATCCATCTCTGCGGCGACGCCGAAGCCGTGCTCCGGGAGCCACCGCCAGGCGCCGACGACCTCCACCCCGCGGTAGTCGCGATACCCCGTGAAGTCGAAGCCGTCGTGGCCGGCGGTGGCGTCGGCGGCCATCCGCGTGAGCGGACAGCGGGGGAGGGGACCCACCGCTCCTTCGAGGAGGTTCGTGCCCGGATCGCAGACGCGAATGCGCCGCGGGGTCTGGACGCCGGGCTCGGGGGGTAGGAGGCCGACGCGCCGGAGCTGGTCGGGGAAGCGGCTGTTGGACAGCATGACGCCGTCGTTGTCGAAGGCGTAGGTCTCCGCGGAGGCGACGGGGCCGGGTTGAGCCAGGATGCGCAGGAAGTCGCGGCGGGCGTCCAACGTGAAGAGCAGCTGCACCGCCAGGTCGTGGAGCGGCACCATGGCGCCGGTGACAACCACGCAGGGGGCAGAGGGTAGGTCGCTGGAGGCGTCGAGGGGCACCGACACGGCGGCGCCGTCGCGCCCGAGGCGTTCGAGAAAACGCGCGTAGGAGCCGTCGCGACGGGCCGTCAGCCCGAGCTGCAAGAGCGGCTGTCCGTCCGCGGTCGCGACCTCGACGCCGACCGCGCCGAGCGCGCGCTGGTGCTCGCGGAGCTCGAACTCGAGCAGCTCACGGATGCGAGGGGCAAAGCTCCGCGCCGCCCCGTGGGGCTTGGCGCGCACCAAGCTCGCGATCCCGTCCCGCACCGAGCGGCCCCCGGCGACGTCGAGCACCGCCTCGCGGCGGAGGCGAATCCAGCTGAGCAGCGCGTCCACCCGGGCGTTGAGGACGGTGGTCAACGCGTCGGCGGGGACGGTGGCGCCGAGGGGCAAAGGGGGGCCGAAGGCGGGCTCGCCGCGCGGCGCGTTGTCGGGACGGTAGGCGACCAGCGGGCACGACACCCGATCGATGAGGCGCTCGACGAGGCTGCGCCCGAAGGCGCGCGCGAAGATGGAGCGTCGCGGCGCCTCCATCACCAACAGCTCCACGCGCTCGCGTGCCACGTAGGCGGCGATGCAAGCCTCGGGCTCGCCAGCCTCGAGCGCGTGCAGAAATGGGACCGATGGATCGGGGGGAATGAGGCGCGCCAACCTGCGCTCGGACCGACCCCCCACGTGATCGAGCGCGTTGTGGAGCATGGCCTCGTCGTCGCTCGCGTCGAGATGGATCACGTGGAGCACGACGAGGGTCGCCGCCCGCTCGGCGGCGAGCCGCGTCGCGAGCCGCAGCCCAGCGCCGACGTCCCCCGTCAAGTCGGTCGCGAAGACAACCTTGGGTTCGTACATGATCGATCGTCGGGGGCACGAGCGGACACCCGATGTCTTGATTATGCGCGCCCCAGCGTCGCTTGGGTAGGCGACCGCAGGAGCGGCGGTCAGAATGGGAGCTCGTGGAGGCGAAAGGCCTGCACGATGAAGTAGCCAACCACCAACGCGATCGAGGGGAGGACGAGGCTCACGAGGAGCTGCCTCAGGTTGAGCGTCTTCTTCTTGGGGGCCTGCTCGAGGTGGGTCTCTCCTCCCACGTACTTGACGATGCCGCCGGTCGCGGCGGGGGGCGCCTCGGCCACTCGTCGCAGCGCGGACGGCCCGCGGAACGCCATCCACCACACCTCGGGCTTGATGGTCTCGCCCGTCGACCGGGCCCGGCCGCGGGGGGGCACGAGGTTGGTCGCGTTGCAGTAGCCGCACTCCACCACCCGGTCTTTGGTGACCGGCAGATCCCCGCCGCACTGGCCACATTTCAGCGTGGTGGTGCCCCCGTGCGTGTCGAGGAGCGCCAGCGGCTTGTCCATGCGGTGCGCCATCGCCACCACCGCGGCGAGGGAGCTCTGATACTGCTCGGCGAGCGGTGGCAGCTTGTAGGAGGCCTGCTCGCCGCACGTGTCGCAGCGGGTGTTGGTGCGGTCGCCCTTCAGCGATACGCGCATCGGCCCCTCACACTTGGCGCACACCGGGTAGCCCGGGCAGGCCTGAATGAAGAGCGAGCGGTGCACCGTCATCCCCTGGACCATCGCGGTGCTGCTCTGCCGGTGCTCGTCGAACACCTCGGTGTAGCCGACGCGAATGTGGGGGTTGTCGCTCCCGATCCACACGTAGGGGCTGGGGTGCCGACCCTCGGGGGGAGGGAAGGCGAGGTCGCCCACGCCGTGTGCGAAGCCGAGCGCGCCCTGCCATGCGCCCACGTCGAAGCGCTGATGGATGCCGCACTGAGCGCACTCCACGCTCCCGTCGATGTCGAGCTCGTCGAGGGGAGACAAGAAGTGACAGGAGCGGCACTGGAAGCTGGCGCGGACCGCGACCCAGATGAGGTCGTCGTCGGGGCTCTGGGCGCGCGGGTGGGGGTATCGCTTGCCGCACATCGGGCACGAGGACAGCTGGCTCGGGGCGATGACGCCGCAGGCCGTGCAGATGGGCACCCGCGTCGAGGGCTCACGCCCGTGAGGCTGGCGATACATGCCGCGCCGAAGATAGAGTAAGTGGTTCTCGAAGGCACGAGGTTCGATGCTTCTGTTCTCAGTCGGCGACGAGCCGGGCTTCTTTGCGTTTGGGCAGTTTGCCACCGGCGTCATCGCGGTTGGGCAGGTCGCGACCGGCGTCGTCGCGATCGGGCAGGTGGCGCGGGGGGTGGTCGCAGCGGGGCAGCTCGGGATCGGCCTGTTCGCGGCTGGGCAGCTCTGCGTGGGCCTCTACGGCGGCGCGGGCATCGGCCTCGGGGGCCGCGGCAAGGGCCTCGTGTTGCCGCTGGTGCCCACCGTCGAGCCGCCCTACGAGCTCCCGCCCCGGAAGACCGTCGCCGACGTCGAGGCGGGGTTTGGCGACGCCTGGGTGGAGGCTGCGCTCACCGAGCGGGAAGGGGGACACGTCGGGCTCACGAGCGGCGGGGCGGCCTTGCCGCTGAAGATCGCGGCCCAGCTCGTCACGCGTGCACGCTCGGAGCTGTTGCGGTTTGGGCAGGCGCGCGTTCTCGCCCACGTCCGCCGGATGGGAGAGGTGCTGGTCTGCGACCGGATGATGCACGTTCCGACCGCCATCACCGCGCGCCCCGGCTTCTGGATCGGCCTCGTGTTGCGCATGGCGCTGCTCATCGCGGTGGCGGTGGCGGTGTGGGCTCTGGCCCTGGTGCCTGCCCTCCGGATCATTTTCGCCGTGTTCTGACGCGCGCGGGCCGCGGGCCGAGAGGGCGTCGGGCCTCGCCCCGCAGACGACTCAGGGGGGGTGGTGCGAGTCGCCTTTCAGGTCGCGCAGCAGCTCCTCGGCGTCGGTGTGGATCAGCTTGTGGCCGTAGCCGGTGGCCATCTCCATCACATGCCCGAGCTGCCGTCGCGCCTGCTCGTGATCGCCGTGGGCCGCAGCGAGGCGGGCGAGCAGGTAGCGGCCTTCGAGCACGTCCCACAGGTAGCCGTGGCCATCGGCGTGACGAATCAGCGCCTTGATCCGCTCCTCCGCCCCCTCCGGGCTTCGCAGCCCGTCGAGCAAGCACAGGTGCATCTGGTTGAGGTTGGTGAGGCGGTCGTGCTCGAGGAGCCGGGTGAGCTCGATCGACTCCACGAAAGCCGCGTAGGCGCGGGGGTGATCTCCGAGCCGGTCGTAGATGTCGCCGAGGTTGTGCAGCGCGGCGGCGGTGTCGAAGCGGAGACCGGCCGCGCGCGCGAGCGACGCGAGCTCGGTGCCTTCGCGGGCCGCGGCGTCGAAGTCACGCTTGTTGAAGAAGATGAGGGCGCGATGCTTCTGGCGCACGACGGCCTCGATCGCGTCCCGAGGCTCGCCGAGCTGGTTCACCTTCTCGAGGATGGCGAGGGCGCTGTCCCCGTCGCCGGTCATGGCGCGGGCGAGCGACAACGTCATCAGCGCCTCCACGTCGTCCTCGATGAGGCCGAGCTTCTCGAGCTTGTCGCCGGCTTCGATGCTCCGTCGGAACAGTCCTTGGCGGGCCGCGATCTCCGCCTCCGCGGTGAGGAGCTCGCGTTGCAGCGACTCCTCGAGGCTCGCCCCCTCGACGCTCGCCCCCTCCGCGCTCGCGGCGTCGAGCTCGGCGAAGGCCTCCTCGAACAAATTGATGGAGCCGAGCGCGCGGGCGGCGTGGATGTGCGCCATCATCCGCTCGCGTGCGGTGCCACGACTGTCGACCGCGCGCACGATGGGAGCTATCACGTCGCGCAGACCGGCCGCCTTGCGCACCTGCGTGACGGCCGCCGCCACCTTTCCCAGCCACTCGGTGAGCTGAGACGGCTCGCGCGCCTCCGGGTCGGCGATGGAGAGCCCTCGCATCATCGCCCGCAGCGCCGCTTCGAGCTGATCTGCGTTGAGCTTCTCCTCGGCGCTCCGCCAGAAGTACTCCACCGAGCGGCTGCGCTCGCCTGCGCCGAGGAGGTGGTCGGCGATCCGCTCGGCGGCCTCGCCGGCCCCTGGCAGCTGCAAGCCGGCGTAGGTGTCGGCGGCCCGCTGATGGAGCTCCTGAAGCGACGTGGGGTTCATCGCGTCCACCACGATCTCTTGGTAGAGAGGCGACGCGAAGCGCACCTGAGTGGGCCCCGTGCGCCGCACCAGATCCTTGTGCTCGAGGCTCGAGAGGTGGCGGTCGAGGTGCGGGAGCGAGGTGTCGAGCACGTTGGAGAGCACGGTGGTGAACGCAGGCTCCCCGAGGATCGCGAGCCCTTGGAGCACCCGGCGCTCGCGCTGGGGGAGTCGGCTGACGCGATCGGCGATGAGGGTGCGCAGCGTGCGGGGCGCCGACGCCCGCATCTCGGCCTGCATGCTCACGTTGCCGTTCAGCACCTGGACCACGCCGCTGTCGCAGAGCTCGCGCAGCAGCTCCTCGATGAAGAGCGGGTGGCCGCCGGCACAGCTCCGCACGTGCTCGAGGAGCGGGGGCGGGATGGCGCGCGCCCCGAGCTGGAGGGCGAGGAGCTTGGCCGTGTCGCGCTCGGTGAGCTGGTCGAGCGCGACGACGTGCACGTCCTGCCGCTTGTGGAGCGCGGGAGGCGGCTCGCCTCGTTGGGCGAGGATGAACACCGCTCGGAGGCCTCGCGGGTTCTGCTTTCGGTTGGGGAGGGCCGTGCCGCGATGGCGTCGGGTGATGCGGAGGAGCGCCTCGAGGGTCTCGCGATCGATGGCTTGCGCGTCATCCCACGCGAAACAGTGGAGCCGGTCGCGGCACAAGCCGATCACCATCCGGTCGAAGGCGGCTCGGAGCAGGGCCTGAATCTCGGCCTCCGGCATCTTCTGGGCCACACCGAGGAGGTTCAACACCGCCGCCGCTTGGTCGTCGCGGAGGCCGAGCGCCCGCAAGCGGGGTCGCACCTCGAGGATCCGCTGCGGGGTGTCGTCTTCTTGGGTGCCGCACAGCACGTGAAGGAGCGCGCGGAGGCCGCTCCACGGCACGCTCGCGCCGTTGGCGGGGCAGCTCGTGGCGTAGAACGCCACGTTGAACTGACCGCGCTCGAGGCGGCGCTTGGCCTCGCTTAACAGGCGGCTCTTCCCGATGCCGGTCTCGCCCCGCACCACGACGAGCTGCGGCTGTTTGCGGGTGGCGAGACCGAGGATCTTCCCGAGCCGCTTCAGCTCGTCGGTTCTGCCGACGAACCGTGAGCGCGCCCCCTCGGAGGCGAGCGGTCGTCGCACCACGAGGCCGCCGTCGGTGGCGGCTCGGCCCGACTCGGGGAGCCGCTCGGTGACGAAGCTTCGTCGCACGAGCCGGCCGGTGACGGGGGAGAGCGCGACCTGTCCCTCGGTGGCGCGGGCGAGCGTCTGCGCCACGCTGAAGAGGTTGGCGAGGCGTTCGTCGTGGACGGGGATACCGCCGTCGTCCACGGAGATCGGACCGGAGTGCACCCCGGCGGAGGGCGCCCCCTCCAAGCGACGCTGGCGCACCAACACCAGCGCGGCCCGCACCGCGGCCTCGGCGTCGCGCCCGTCGGTGTCACCGAGCCCGAAGATGGCGACGATCTGCGTCGAGTTCTTCTCCTCGATCCAGGCTCCGAAGCGGTCGAGCACGTCGCGCACCCGGCGATACTGGTCGCGCCGCTCGCGCTCGCCCTCGTCACGACCGAGCATCACCACGAGCACCGTGACCTCGCGGCGCTCGCCGCTCTCTGGATAGCTCGGGGGGGGCGGCGGCGCGGAGCCTTGGGGCACCTCGACGGGGGTCTTGTCGAGCTCGGCCGACGGCTCGTCGAAGACGCTCGCCGGCTCGAGCTCGTTCGCGTCCCGGGCCCCGTGCCCGGCGGGATTGAGGCGGGCGAGGGCGGCCGCGAGATCGGCGCTGTCGAAGCGGCTGCGGTGGGTGTAGCCGTAGGCGATGAGCTGCTCGGCCACGTCGTGCGCGGTCGCTTGACGGTCGTCGGGCCTCGCGGCGAGGAGCTGATCGACGATTCGGACGAGATCCGAGGGGACGTCGGTGCGCGAGAGGGCGATGGGGGGATACTCGCCGGCCTGGATGCGGCGGACCGTCTCGCTGACGGTCGGGGCCTTGAACGGGTTGGCCCCCGTGAGCATCTCGAAGAGCACGGCGCCGAGCGAGAACAGGTCGCTGCGCGCGTCGGTCACCTCGCTCCGCGACTGCTCCGGGCTCATGAACGCGATCTTCCCGGTGGCACGCGTGGCGGAGAGATCGGCGTCGTCGAGCTCCTCGTGAGGGATGGTGTCGGCGGCCTTGGCGATGCCGAAGTCGGTGACCTTCACGTCTCCGTCCCACGAGAGCAGGATGTTCTGGGGGGAGATGTCGCGGTGGACGATGTGCAGGGGGGTGCCGTCTTCGTCGGTGCGGCGATGGGCGTGGTCGAGCGCCTTCGCGACCTCGATGGCTACGAAGACGCAGAGCTCGATGGGGACCTTGGTGTCCTCGGCGCGGGCGTGGGCGAGGAGCGTCGCGAGATCGACCCCCGGGACGTACTCCATCGCGATGAAGTAGCTCGGTGGGGCGTCTCTCGGCTCGATCCGGCCGAGGTCGAACACCTGGACGATGTTGGCGTGGCTGAGGCGCACCGCGAGCTTGGCCTCGAGCACGAACATGTCCACGAACTGCGGGTGGACCGCGAGCTCGGGCAGGATGCGCTTGATGACGAGGACCTTCTCGAAGCCCTCCACCCCGAAGCTCTTGGCCTTGAACACGTCGGCCATGCCGCCGCGGCCGATGCGCTCGAGCAATCGATAGCGACCGAAGGTCTCACCAGCCTCGGAGGCGCCCTCAACCATCGCGTTCGCGGCTACTCATCGTACATCGACTCCGCGATGCGAAACGCCGCCCCCTCCAGTGTCGAGTATGCGGCACGAAGCGCCTCGAAGTCGTCCGAGCGGGCGTCCAAGAGCTCGCGAAGCACATCACAGTCTCGCTGCACCTCTTCGAGGAGCTCGGGCAAGATGAGATCGGCGTAGCCTTCGAGGGCCTGCTCGGTGGTGTAGACGAGCGTCTCGGCCTGGTTGCGGAGCTCGGCGAGACCGGTGCGCAGCTCGTCGGCGTCGGCGTGGGCTTGCGCGTCCTCCACGATGCGGCGGATCTCGTCGTCGTTGAGGCCGCTGTGGGGGGTGATGCTCACCTCCGTGGTCATGCCCGTGCCGAGATCGGTGGCCTCCACGTGGAGGATGCCGTTGGCGTCGATGTAGAACGTCACCTGGATCTTGGGGACGCCGCGCGGGGCGGGGGGGATCCCGGTGAGCTCGAACTCCGCGAGGCTGCGGTTGTCGGCGGCCATCGGTCGCTCGCCCTGCAGCACGTGGATGGGGACGAAGTTCTGGTTGTCGACGCTGGTCGTGAAGATCTCGCTCGACTCGGTGGGGATGGTGGTGTTGCGCGGGATGAGCACCGTCATCACGCCCCCGCCGGTCTCGACGCCGATCGACAGCGGCGTGACGTCGAGCAGCAGCACGTCGTCCACCTCGCCGGTGAGGGCCGCACCTTGGATGGTGGCGCCCACCGCCACCACCTCATCGGGGTTGACGTCGCGGTTGGCCTGCTTGCCGAAGAACTCCTCCACCGCGGTCTGCACGGCGGGCATGCGGGTCATGCCTCCCACCAACACCACCGCGTCGATGTCGGCGGTCTTGAGGCCTGCGTCGCTGAGCGCGCGGTTGCACTCGTCGATGGTGCGGTCGACGAGGTCCCCCACCAACATCTCGAACTCGTTGCGCTTGATGCTGCGCTCGAAGTGGAGCGGGTTGCGATCCGCGCCGATGGCGATGAAGGGGAGGTTGATGTCCGTCTCGAGCGAGCTGCTGAGCTCCTTCTTGGCCTTCTCGGCCGCCTCCTTGAGGCGCTGGAGGGCGGCCTTGTCTTGCACGAGCTCCACGTTGTGCTTCGCACGAAACTCCTCGATGAAGGTCTCGACCAGGCGCTGATCGAAGTCTTCCCCGCCGAGGTGGGTGTCGCCCCGCGTGGAGCGCACGCTGAACACGCCGTTGTCGATGCGCAGGATCGAGATATCGAACGTGCCACCGCCGAGATCGTAGACGGCCACCGTCTGGGCGTCCTGGCGATCGAGGCCGTAGGCGAGGGCGGCCGCCGTCGGCTCGTTGATGATGCGCTTGACGTCGAGCCCGGCGATGACCCCGGCGTCTTTGGTGGCCTGCCGCTGGGCGTCGTCGAAGTACGCGGGCACGGTGATCACCGCGTCGGTGACCGCCTCGCCGAGGTAGCTCTCCGCGACCTGCTTCATCTGAGACAGGATGATGGCCGACACCTCTTGGGGCGACATCTTGCGGCCCTGCGCCTCGACCCACGCGTCGCCGTTCTTCGCGCGCACGATGTTGAACGGCACGAGCTGCATTTGCTGCTGCACCTCGGGGTCGTCGAACTTCCGGCCCATCAGGCGTTTGACGGCGTAGATGGTGTCGTGGGGGTTGGTGGCTCCCTGACGGCGCGCGACTTGGCCCACCAGCCGTTCGCCGCTCGGCGGAAACGCGACGACGGAGGGGGTGGTGCGCGCGCCCTCCGTGTTGGGGATCACGCGCACGGCGTTGGCAGAAGCTGCACCGGCACCTTCGAGGACTGCGACGCAGGAGTTGGTGGTGCCGAGATCGATACCGATGGTCTTGCTCATGGAAAGCCGCTCTCGCCGACCCTAAGCGGTCGCGCGCCCGCATTCTAGCCCGGCACCTCTAGGGTGGCGCAAGCGGCCGCTGTGAGTGGTTGCAGTTCGTGATGCGCAGCCGGCCTCGCGCCGACCGTCGCGGTGACCTCGGGGGAGGCGGCCGGCCTCCGCTTCAGCGCGCCTGGTCGCCCTCATCCTCTGCCCCCGCCTGCTCCTCTGGGTCGGCCCCGCTCGGCTCGGAGGCGGTCTCGCCGGTCGCCTCCGTCTCGGCGGCGCCCTCCGGCGCGGCCTCTGCGGCAGGGGCAGGGCCGCGCGAGACCACCACCAGCGCAGGGCGGATGAGCATCTCGTTGTGGCGGTAGCCGGGCTGCAGCTCGGCCATCACGATGCCGGCCTCGAAGGTGTCGCTGTGCTCGTATTGGATCGACTCGTGGACGTTGGGGTCGAAACCCTGTCCGACCGCGTCGACGCGGGTGACGCCGAGCTTGCCGAGCACGTCCAGGAACTGGCGGTGCACCATGCGCAGACCGTCAATGATGCTCTTGGCGTCGGTGTTCTCGTCGGCGTGGCCGGTGGCGCGCTCGAGGTTGTCGAACACGGGCAGGAGCTCCTTCACGGTGTTCTGACGGCCGCGCGCGTGAGCGTCGTCCACCTCCTTGGAGGAGCGGCGCCGGTAGTTCTCGAAGTCGGCGGCGATGCGGAGCATCTTCTCCTTCATCGCCTTGGTCTCCGCCTTCGCGGTGGCGAGGCGCTCCTCGGGGGTGGGCTCGGGAGGGGGCGCCTCCTGTTGGGCCTCCGCCCCGGGGCCCTCTCCGGGGCCCTCCCCGGCCTCCTTGGCTTGGGTGTCGCCAGCGGTGCCTGGCTGCTCGCTGGCGTGGGCCTCGTTGGCGTGAGCCTCCTCGGCGCTCGACTCGGTGGCGTGGGCGTCGTTGTCGCTGGTGGTGTCGTTCATTGCCTCGGTTCCAAGCTGGGCGTAGATCGCATGGCCATGGAAGCCAAGCCACACGCGCCTCGGCCCACCGCGGAGCTGCTCGACGCGGCCCACCGGCACCTGCTCGGAAACTACCGTCCCGCCCCCATCGTGTTCACCCACGGGCAGGGGAGCGAGCTGTTCGACAGCCAAGGGCGGCGGTATCTCGACTTCTGCGCGGGGGTGGCCGTGTGCTGTCTCGGCCACGCCCACCCGGCGCTCACCCGTGCCATCGGGGAGCAGGCGGCGCGGGTGCTCCAGGTCTCGAATTACTTCTTCAACGAAGAGAACGTGCGGCTGGCGGAGGAGCTCTGTGGCCGCACAGGCTTCGACCGAGCGTTCTTCTGCAACTCGGGCACGGAGGCCAACGAGGCCCTCCTCAAGCTGGTCCGGCGCTGGTTCCACGAAGCGGGCCGGCCCCGGGTGCGGGTGATCGCGTTCGACCGAGGTTTTCACGGACGGACGATGGGGGCCCTCGCGCTCACCGGCACCGAGGCCTACCGGGTGGGCTTCGGCGAGCCGCTGGCAGGTGTCGAGCACGTGCCGTTCGGCGATCTCGAGGCGGTAGAGGCGCGGATGGCGGACGACGTCGCGGCGATCGTGGTGGAGCCGCTCCAGGGCGAGGGCGGGGTGCTGCCGGCCCCTTTGGGCTTCCTCGAGGGCCTGCGGGCGCTCTGCGACCGGCACGGGGCGCTGCTCGCGGTGGACGAGATCCAGACCGGGCTCGGGCGCACCGGCAAGTTCCTCGGGCTCGAGCACAGCGGGGTGCAGGCCGACGCGATCACGCTCGCCAAGGGGCTCGGCGGCGGGGTGCCGATCGGGGCGCTCCTCGTGCGAGAGGCGCTCGCGAACGGGCTGCCTCCGGGGGCGCATGGGTCGACCTTCGGGGGCAACCCGCTGGCGTCGGCGGCGGCCCGCACGGTGTTGCGGGTGCTCGCGGAGGAGGGCCTCGTGGAGGCGGCCGCCCGCAAGGGAGCGCGCCTCGGCGCCGGGCTCGCCGAGGTGGCAGCGCGACACCCTGCGCTCTGCACCGGGGAGCGCGGCCAGGGCCTGCTCCGCGCCATCACCCTCACCGACGCGATCCAAGCGCGGGATCTGCTCCCCGTGGCCAGCGAGGAGGGCCTGTTGGTCACCGCCGCCGGTCCTTCGGCGGTGCGGTTCACGCCACCTCTGGTCGTCACCGAGGGCGAAATCGACACCGCCGTGGAGCTCATCGACCGCGCCTTGACGCGCGCGGAGCGCTGACCGGTGACCACGGAGGCGGCGCGTGGCGAGAGCCGCCCCGCGGGCCCGCGGGGGGGACAGGTGCCTTGCTCGGGCTGCGGGGCGGTGCTCGATCCGCTGCGCGCGGGCCACGTGGCGATCTTCAACGCGCGCTTCCACTTCTTCTGCAGCCGCGCGCGCTGTCGGGCCCGCTTCGCGGGAGAGCCCGAACGAGACGACGTGGAGGAGCGCGCGGCGCCGCCGCCAGATCGCTTCGATGCGGTGCTGCCGCCGGTGCAGCCAGCGCCGGCGACCACCCTCGAGGACTACGTGCCCCCCGCGGTGAGGGTGGACGATCACGGCGATCTGATCGAGCCGGTGGTGGAACCGGTGATGAACGAGGGACCCCCGGAGATGCCCCTCGAGCGTCGCGAGCTCGGCTTCGTGCTCGTGGCCCTGAGCCTCATCGCGGGGGGCCTGGCGATGGCGCTCGAGCTCGGTGAGTCGACGCGCCTGTTGCGCTTGTCGCGGACCCTCCTCATCGGCGTCGGGACCGCGGCCTTGATGGGGCGGGCCCTCACGATGCGGCCGGAGCCGGCCTTGGGGCGGCGGCCGATCGTGTTCATCGCCCCGCTGCTCGCGACGGTGGTGGCGGTGTGGGCGGTGCTCGCGGGTTCCGCCGCACAGCTCGATCGGGCGGCGTTCGTGGGGGGCACGGTGCTCACCGTGGCCGCGATGAACGTGTGGCTCGTGGGCGCCGCGGCCGCGCCGGTGGAGGTGGCCCGGCGCTGGATCGCGCAGCGCCTCGACGTGCCGGGGTGGCGGATCTCGGGGGAGCCGACGTCCATCGCTCACAAGGAGCTGGTGTTCGATCTCGCGCCCGGGGATCAGGTCGTGGTGGAGGCGGGCGACAGCGTGCCCGTGGATCTGGAGATCCAGAGCGGGGAGGTGGAGGTGCTGCCGTGGGTGGGGGCGGCCACCCGGGTGAAGCGCCGCGCGGGCGACGTGGTGGTGGCCGGCAGTCGTGTCACCCACGGGCATCTTCGAGGTCGGTGCACGTGGGCTGGCGAGGACCGAGCCCTCGCGCGGCCAGTGCTTTGTCGCGAGCGGCGCGCCGACATCCACGCGCTGGTGCCGAAGAGCGGCAGGCGGATCGCCGAGCAAGCGGCCCCTCTGTTCGCGTTGCTGCTCGGGGTGGGGGTGGTCTTGCTCGGGTATCGCGCGCTCGACGTGGCGATGGTGGTGGTCGCCGTGTACGCCGCGGTCGGCAACCTCGCGGTGGCGTCGCTCGCGTCGCTGGCGGTCGCGAGGGGGGTGTCGACCGCCCTCGGTCGAGGGGTGATCTACAACGACGCCAAGGCGTGGGACGCGTGCGCGCGGGTGACGGCGGCGGTGTTCTGCGCGCGGGGGACCCTGCTTCGAGGTGAGCCCGAGCTGGTGGAGATCGAGGTGTTCCAGCCCGGGGAGCGCCCGGCCGACGACGAGGTCTTGGCCCTCGCCGCGGGGGCGCTGTCGGCCGAGCGCGATCCGGCCGCGATCGCGGTGCGGCGAGCGGCTGCCGACCGCGGGTTGATGCCGCAGCCGGTGCGCAACCTGAGGTCGTTCGAGGGGCGGGGCGTCACCGCGGTGGCGGCCACCGGCGAAGAGCTCTGCGTCGGCACCAAGAACCTCCTCCTCGAACGGCACACCTCGGTGGCCGTCGCGGAGCAAAAGATCTACGAGCTCGAGACGGCCGGGCGCACGGTGATGTTGGTGGCCAAGGCGGGGCGGGTCATCGGGCTCTTGGCCCTCAAGGATGGGCTCCGCGCCGGGGCGCGGGCGGCGGTGCAGCACCTGTTGGACGCCAAGATCGAGCCGGTCTTGATGTCGGCGGACGCCAGGCAGACGTGCGAGGCGCTCGGGCGGGCGCTCGACATCGACCACCTACGACCCGAGGTGGTGGACGAGGAGCGGGCCGCCGCGATCCAGCGAATCCGGGACACCGGCGCGGTGGTGGCGGTGCTCGGTCACTCCCCCCACGACGATGTCGCGCTCGAGGCCGCCGACGCCTCGGTGGCGGTCGCCAACGCGGGACGGGAGCGTGACCGGTTCAGCGTCTCGTTGGTGTCCGACGACGTCCGGGACGCGGCGATCGCGCTCGCCCTCGCCCACCAGACACGACGCCTCGCGACCACCGTGCTCGCGCTGGTGTTGGTGCCGGCGGCGCTCGGCGCGGCGGTGGTGGCGGCGGGCCTGCTCCCGGCAGAGTTCGCGCCCCTGGCGCAGCTCATCGGCGCCCTCACCGCGGTGTGGCAGCTCCGCGCCACCGATGGGTGACGCGGTCGACGAAGAGCGCACTCGCGCACGCACGCCCAGCGGGCGCTCGATACGGCTACGAACTTGCGGGGCGAGGGGCTAAGCTGCGCCAGCGTGGACGCGGAGTTTCTGACGATCATCGGTGGGGGCGTCGTGTTCATCGTGGCCGCCCTCGGCTTTCTGGTGCTCCAGCGCAGGAAGAACGCGCCGGCGGGAGCCAAGAAGGACGCCCCGGCCAAAGGGCCGCGGGCGCGGCCACCCGCCCCGAAGGAGAAGGAGAAGCCCACGAAGAAGGGCGCCGAGGTCCCCGAGAAGCGCGGGCTCCTCGCGTCGATCAGCTCGCTGCGGGTGGGGGACGCCGCCGAGACCCCCGCGCCCAAGGGCGAGACGGGGGCGTCGAAGCACGACCTCGCCGCGCTCGAGAGCCTGATCGCTGCCGACCACCTCGACGAGGCGGCGCGGCTGGCGATGCGGCTCACGCTCTGGGACAAGGCCGCGCAGCTCTATCTCAAAGCGGGGCAGCCAGGGAACGCGGCCCACTGCGCGAAGCGGGCGGAGAAGTTCGAGATGGCGGCGGAGCTGTACGAGAAGGCGGGGGACGTGGAGAGCGCCGTCCGCATGTGGGAGCGCGCGGGAAACAAGGATCGGGCACGCAAGCTCGCTGGCACGCGCGACGATCGCCCCACTGGCGACGACGAGCGGGTGATTCAGATCGGCAAACAGCTCCAGAAGGAGATCGACGCGGCGATCGAGAAGAAGGACCACATGCGCGCGGCCGAGCTCTTCGAGCAAGCGGGCGACAAGGAGAACGCGGCGGAGCAGTTCGCGACCTTCGCCAAGACGGCGCGTCGACCCGAGGTGTACGCCGACCGCATCCAGGCGCTCTCGCCGCGGGTGGCGTACAACATGCTCCGGATCGCTCAGAAGGGCCGCAAGATGGGGCCCGACAGCGCCGAGCTCTACCGTCGGCTCGCGCTCCTTCAGCACCACTTCGGGAACGTGGACGCGGCCATCACGACGCTGAAGCAGCTCCTGGCGGCGGTGCCGACCGACGAGGAGGCGCGGCAGATGCTGGTGGAGATGGATGAGCGCCGCGACGCGCCGAGCGAGCCAGCCCCCGCGCCGCTCGACCACGGCGCCGCCGGCGGAGCGGAGCTCGACCTCGAGCTCGAGGCGGCCAAGGCGGGCCCGGGGATCGCCGAGCTGGTGGCCCTGATCGGCGGCAGCGAGTGTGACCTCGGAAACATCGAGGTGTTTTATCGACTCGGCCTCGCGTGCCTCGCCGCCAACAAACGCGCCGACGCGAAGCGCGCGTTCCAGGCCGTCGACGACGTGTCTCCCGGGTACCGCGACACCGAGCGGCGCCTCCAAGAGCTTCGTTGAGGCTCGCCCCCGCGGCACCGGCCCGCACGGGCGCGGACGGGAAAAAACTTGGCCCGCCGGCGCGGGGTCGGGCATGGGTCCTGGCGATGAAGCGTCCCAAAGTGTCGGCGGTGGAGTACGCGGTGACCGGCTTGCTGATGTGCCTCAGTATCGGCGCCGCTGGATGCGCGGGCGCCAGCCCCGAGGACGCGAAGGTCGCCCAGGCCGAGTATGGCCTCGCCAACGACGCGTTTCACAAGCAGCGCTACCGCGAGGCGCTGGCCCATGTGGAGAAGGCGCTCGAGCACGACGAGAACAACGCGGAGGCCTCGTACCTCGGGGCGATGATCATGCTGGTGTTCTGCGCCTCCGACGAGCAGAGCCCAGACTGCCGCTACGACGAGGCCGAGCGTTTCCTGAGGCTGTCGCTCGAGGCCGAGCCCGACATGCGCGACGCCAAGAACGCCCTCGGGGTGGTGTTGGTCCACCGCGACCAGCCAGCCGCCGCGATCGAGGTCCTCAAGCCGCTCGCGGAGGACATGTTGTATCGCTCGCCCGAGAAGGCGTGGGGGAACCTCGGCTGGGCCTACCTCGAGGCCGGCCAGCCGGATCAGGCGATCGACGCGCTCAAGCGAGCGGTGGCGTCGCAGCCCAACTTCTGCGTCGGCTTCTACCGGCTGGGCCTCGCCTACGAGAAGAAGAACGAGCACGCCGCGGCGCGACAGGCCCTGACCCGCGCGGTCAGCATCGAGGAGGGCGACTGCGCCCGACTGCAGGCGGCCTATTGGGCGCGGGCGCGGGTGCTCGCGAGGCTCCGGCTCCAGGCCGAGATGCGCGACGACCTCGAGACGTGTCGCGACCTCGCGGCCAACACCGACATCGGCCAGCAGTGCGCGAAGCGCCTCGTGGTGGCGCCGTGAGGTGCCCCGCGTGCGCGCCTCGGCGACGGGTCGGGGCGCGAGCACCGATCCCCTTCGATACTTTCTTGGGTATGGCTTTATTTCCGCGTCTTCTGCGTTGGTGCTCGCGCTCTCGCTAGTGGTCACATTCCGCGTGTTTGTGGGTCTGTGTAGGTAACGCGGGCCGGCTCGGACGTGCCGCGCTGCGAAAACGCCCTTGCCGACGGGGCGTCGCCGTGGTTCAACGTGCCCGTTCATGACTCAGCTTCGGACGGAGTCGATCGGGACGTTCCTGCGGCGCACGCGGGAGCGGAAGGCGATCAGCGTGGGGGAAATCGCCCGCGCCACCCGCATCCCGACGCAAGCCATCGAGCGCATCGAAGCCGATCACTTCGACGACCTCCCAGGGGAGGTGTTTACCCGCGGATTCCTCAAGGCTTACGCGGGCGCGGTGGGGTTGTCGCCCGACGAGGTGCTGGCCCGCTACACCGCGGCGCGGCGGGTGGTCTCGGTGGAGCCCCTCCCTATGGCCACCCCCGTGACCCGAAGCGGCTCCCGGCGGTTCGGGGTCGCCATCGCCTTTGTGGTCTTGCTCGTGCTCTTCACGGTGGCGCTCAGCATCGTCATGCGGCCCCGCGGCCACGATCGCCCCCAGGAGCTCTCCTCGACGATCGGGCCGGCGCCCGGCGGAGCCCTCGAGCGAGGGGCGCCCCTGTTGGCGTGGCGGGCCTGAGCGCAAAACGCGCGCGCCGATGAGCTCGCGGCTCGCGACCGAGCGCCTCAAGAGTCACGCGCTGGTCGTGCGGCGGGTGCCCTATGGAGAATCGGATGACATCGTCCACTTCTTCACCGAGCAGGCGGGCAGCGTCGCCGCCATCGCGCGCGGGGCGCGAAAGTCGACCCGGCGCTTTGCGTCGCTCGAGCCCATGCACGTGCTGGGGGTGAGCCTCGAGCTCGCGCCCCACCGAGAGCTCGGACGGCTCACCGAGACCGTGGTGGTGCACCCCCGCATCGGCCTCACCTCCCGGTTGAGCACCCTCGAGGCGGCGGGGCGAGCCCTCCGCTGGTTGCGACGGGCGGCGCCGCAGCGCACTCCCGAGCCGCGCCTCTGGCGCGAGGTGAACGTTTTGTTCGACCGGCTCGACGTGCTGCCGCCAGAGCTGCCGGTGGAGCCGGTGCTCGCGGGGGCAGGGCTGCGCATGCTGGTCGCGCTCGGCTGGGGGCTCGATCTGGTGCGCTGCGTGCGCTGCGGCCGCGACTGTCCGGAGAACGCGCGGACCACGGTGGATGTGGCGGCTGGGGGCGTGGTGTGCCGATCCTGCGGTGGGTTCGGCTTCTGGGTGGCGTCGCGCCAGCGGCGCGCGATGATCGCGGCCCTGGCCGGCGCCGACGTGCCCGGGGCGAGCGAGTCGGCGATGACCCTCATCGAGCAGGCGCTCGAGGTGCACGGGCGGGGCGACGCGACGTGAGGCCCACCTACTGCGTGATCGGCGAGCTGTTGTGGGATCTGCACGCCGACGCGGAGCTCGAGACCGCCCGCCGCTTCTCGCGCACGCTCGGCGGCGCCGCGGCCAACGTGGCGTGCGGCCTCCGGGCGCGCGGTCTCGAGGTCGCGGTGGCGGGGGTGGTGGGTCGTGACGCGTTCGGGCGCGGCCTCGTCCAGGCCCTCGCCGCGGAGGTCGTCGACGTGAGCGCCGTCGCGCTGAGGCCCGGACAAACCGGCGTGGTGTTCGTGGCGCCGCAGCGCGACGGGAGCCAACGCTTCTTCAGCTATCGACCCAGCGTCCGCTGGCCGTCTCGACCGGTGCTGCCGGCGCCGTGGCGCCGCGGCTCGCTCAGGGGCGCCGCCTTGCACGTGGCGGCGTTGAGTCCAGACGAGCTCGCCGCGGTGGGAGGGCTCGCCGCGCGGGCCTCGGGCCGCGGTGCCGTGGTGAGCGTGGATCTCAACGCGCGGCCGCGGGCGTGGCGAGCGGTGGCCCGAGGAGCGCGGCTTCCACGGCTCCGCGCGCTGCTCGGCTTGGCCACGTGGGTGAAGGCGAGCGAGGACGATCTGCGGGTGCTCGGGGTTGGGCCGGAGCCGGCGGCGCTCGGGATGCACCCGGGCGCGACGCTCCTCGTCACCCGTGGTCCCCGCCCGGTGACGGTGGTGTCGCCGACCGGGGTGTCCCGGGTGGCGGTGCCGAGGCGGGTGGCCACGTGGAGCATCGGCGCGGGTGACGCGTTCTCGGCGGCGCTCCTCGCTCGGATCGGGGCCGGCGTGCCGGAGACGCTGGCGGCATGGAGGGCGGCGGTGCGCGCGGCGAGCGGCGAGGCCGCGGCCCACCTTCAGCGGGCGGCGCTCACCTGGTAGTGGCGCTCGGCGACCGGACGGCCGTGGTCGAGGCGCACCTCGAGGTAGGGACGTCCTGGCGTGTCGCGAGAGAACGCGAAGGTGCCGGTGTTGGCGTAGCCCTCGGCGAGCGCCTCCTGGTGGGTGTGCCCGAACACCACGAGCTTGGCGTCGGTGGCCTCGCGAATGCGCTGCGCCGCCCGATCCAGGTGGTCGACCACCTTGCCTCGGTAGCGGTTGTGTCCGCTCAGCCAGCTCAACACGAGGAGCATCGAGCTCACGCCGAGCAGCGCGCTCCCCGCGCGCGGATGGCCGGCGGCGAGGGTGACGGCGCCGGCGCCGCCGGCGAGGGTGGCGAACGCGCGGTCGAGGTAGAGGCGGGCGAAGGTGCTCGCGAAGTCTTCGAGCGTCGAGCGGGCGCCGAGCGCGAGGACGTCGTCGATCATGGCAGCGGGAACGCCAGCGGCGGCGGCGAAGTCGGCGTGTCGCTCCACGCCCGCCGAACGCTCCGGCGCCCCGCGGTAGAACGGGCCGCTCTTGGCGAGGGCCTTGAACGCGGCGTGGAAGTAGCGATACACCACGTAGGGGCCGCGTGGGCCATACCAGCGGAAGGCGGCGAGGAGCAGCATGAGCGGCGTCTGATCGTTGGCGAGGAGGTAACGATGCGCTTGGGTAGGGTGGATGAACTCGGCGCTGAAGTGCACGCCGAGGCTGTGCTCGCCCACGATCAGCGGGTGCGCGGGTGCGTTGTCCGGGTCGTAGAAATGGCCGTGCTCGATGTGGAGCCCGCCTTCGCGGAGGAACCACGGGCAGCTCTGGAGCCGGTCGCGGCCCTCCGGGCTCGAGCCGATGAGCTCGAGGAGCGTGGGCCGGACGTCCCCCTGGCCGAGGTCGGCGTCGTGGTTGCCGCCGAGCAACAGCAGCTGCCCGCCGCGATCGACGTGCTCGCCGATCGCGCTCCTCAGGCGCGGGTGGCGCGTGAGCACACCGTCGATGGCCTCGCGCCGCTCCGCGTGCGGCGCGTCGGTCATCAGGTCGAAGAAATCGCCGGCGACCACCACCCGCGAGCCGGGGTGGGTCTCGAGGAGGGCGCAGAAGTCTGCGGCCACGGCAGGCGGCGTGTGGCGGGTGAGGTGGAGATCGCCGAGGACGAACGTGCGCACGTGAGCCGCGTCCTTCTCAGCCCGGGCCCAGCACGGCCTCTGGAGAGGCGATACGACCGGCGATGGCGCTCGCGGCTACCACCAGGGGGCTCGCGAGGTACACCTGGCCCGGACCGCTCCGCCCCGGGAAGTTGCGGTTGATGGCGCTCACCGTCACCTCGTGCGCTTCGAAGGAGACGCCGGGCCCTGCCTTGATGCACGCGCCGCACGACGGATCGACGAGCTCGACGCCCATCTTCTCGAAGGTGTCGACGTAGCCCTTCTCGATGGCGTAGTCGCGGATCTGCTGCGAGCCGAACTGGATGTAGAGCTGCACGCCGTCGGCCAACGTTTTCCCCTGGGCGAGCGCGCGCCCGAGGACCGACGCGTACATGTCCATGTCGGCCTTTTTGCCCCCGGTGCAGGAGCCGCCATAGGCGATCTGGATCTTCACCTCGCCGTGCTTCGCTTCGAGATCGCGGAGGGCGATGCCGTTGCGAGGATCACCGGGGGTGGCCACCATCGGCTCGATGGCGCCGAGATCGATCTCGAAGGTGTGTGCGTAGGTGGCTCCCGGATCCGCCTTCACGATGCGGCGGCGCACGGCCTCGGCGTCGAGGCCGCGTTGCGCCACGAGATAGGCGACCACGGTCTCGTCGGCCTCGATGATGCCGGTGAAGCCGCCAGCCTCCACCGCCATGTTGGTGAGGGTGGAGCGCTCGTCGAGCGACATGGTGGTGACGCCAGGACCGCAGAACTCGAGGACCTTTCCGATGCCCTCGCCGCTGCGCCAGAACGGCTGGGAGAGGAGGTGGAGCATCACGTCCTTGGCCGTCACGCCAGGCTTCAGCGCGCCGCCGAGCACGAAGCGCACCGACTCTGGCACCGCGAGCCTCACGTCACGGGTGAACCATGCGTTGGCCATGTCGGTGGAGCCAACGCCGAAGGCGAAGCAGCCGAGTGAGCCGGCCATGCAGGTGTGGGAGTCGGTGCCGAGCACCACGTCGCCGGGCAGGGCGAGCTCCTCGATCACCTTGTTGTGACAGATGGCCTCGGAGCCCACGGTCTTGCCGTCGCGCTCCACCTCGCCGAACAGCTTCACGTCGTGGCGCCGGGCGAAGCCCTCCTGCACCACCTTGAGCTTCGACGCCTGCTCTTTGAGGCCCATCTCCACGTGCTTCTGCGGCATCACACGATCGAGGAAGGTGAGGTGATCGCGAAACGCGAACACGGTCTCGGGCTCGACGACCTCGGCGTCTTTTCCGAGCGCGGCCACGAAGAGCGACTCGGCCATGGGCGTCACGTACTCGTGGGAGAAGCGCACGTTGGCGCGCACGAAGAGGGAGTCGCCGGGGGTCACCGCGGTCACGCCGATCCGATCCTCGGCCGCGTTCACGATCGCGTTCGCCGCGATGATCTTCTCCGCGAGCGTCATGGGACGCGCGGGGGTGGTGATGGCGGGAGGGGAGACCTCGCCGGCGAGGCGCGCCTTGTTGTAGTTGAACAGGCCGCCATAGGCGACGACGTCGGCGCTGATCTGATCGAGACCCTTCTGAAACTCTGCGATCGGGATCCGTTCGCCGCGCTCGAGTCGGTCGAGGATCCCGAAGTCGGTGGTGGTGAGGAGGCCGATGTTCTGGCAGTTCTGCTGATAGATCTTCTCGATGCTGCGGGCGACCACGAGCTGGATGCCGGCCTCGCGCTCCGAGTAAGGCGCCGTCTCGCGCGAGCTGCCGCAGCCCTTGGACCGTCCGCTCACGATCACCCCGAAGCCGCCACCCTTGATGCCGTCACGCTCGACGGTGCCACCGCGCAGGCCCACCATGCAGTAACGGGCGAGGGTCTCGTCGTAGTAGTAGCAAACCCAGCCGGGCGTGATCTCGTCGGTGGAGATGTTGTCGATGAGCGCCTCGGGCTCTGGGCGTGCGGCGAGGTCTTCGCCGGCGAGCTGCCGCGCGAGCAGCTCGGCGTCCTCGGTGAGCCAAAGGACACGTCCGGCGATTTGGATGGATTCTCTGCGACCGTTGCTCATGGTACCTGCGGGCGTCGCTCCACGGTGAGGGGGAAGGGGCGGTTCGAAGCGCCGAGCGGCGGAGAACGAGGGTGCTGATGCCGAGTCGGGGAGGCGAGTGGCGGGTGTCCTCGTGTTGGGTGCCCTCGTGTCGGGTGCCCTCGTGTCGGGTGCCCTCGTGAGGGTGACCCAAGTGTTCGATGCCAAGCGCTCCGGGGCTACGCAAACTAATCGATTGCGGGCGATCACGCCAGCCTACGTTCGCGCTAAGGGTGGCCCTCTCGATGAGCGGAGCGCGACGCAGCATCCCCCGCACCTCGGTGCGGCGCGAACGGCCGGTGGTGGTGCTCGGCGCGGGCCTCACCGGTCTCGCCGCAGGACAACGCCTGCGCGAAGCCGGGGCGCCGCACCGGATCCTGGAGCGCAGCCCGCACCCAGGGGGGCTGGCGCGCACCGTCGAGGAGCAGGGCTACCGGTTCGATCGCACCGGCCACCTCTTGCACCTCGCCGACGACGGGGTGCGCGAGCGCGCGCTCCGCTTCCTCGGGGACGAGCACGAGGTGATCGAGCGGCGGAGCGCGATCTGGTCGCATGGCGTGTACACGCGCTATCCGTTCCAGGCGAACACCTACGGCCTCCCGCCCGAGGTGGCCTACGCGTGCGTGATGGGTTTCATCGAGGCCGCGCAGCGGACGCCGGGCCCGGTGGACGACTTCGAGGCCTACTGCCTGGCCCACTTTGGCGAGGGGTTCAGCCGTCACTTCATGATCCCGTACAACACCCGCGTGTGGGGCGTGCCGCCGAGCGAGATCACGGCCGCCTGGTGTGAGCGGTTCGTGCCGCGGCCGCGGCTCGAGGACGTGATCGCGGGCGCGGTGGGGCTGCGCCGGGAGGAGCTCGGGTACAACGCGCGCTTCGTGTATCCACGCCGTGGGATCGGACAGCTCGCGACGGCGATGGCCGCCGACCTCGACATCGAGCACGGTCGCGCGCCGGTAGCCATCGACGCCGAGGCGCAGCGGGTGGTGCTGCGCGACGAGGAGGTGCCGTATCGGAGGCTCGTGAGCACCATCCCGTTGCCGGATCTGGTGGGGCTGCTCCGCGACGCGCCGGAGCCGGTGCGGGTGGCGGCGAGCCGGCTGCGCCACAACCACCTCTACTACCTCGATCTGGCGCTGCGTGGGCCGTGCGAGACGCCCTACCACTGGATCTACGTGCCCGAGGAGCGCTACCCCTTCTATCGCGTGGGCTGTTACTCGCACTTCTCGCGCTTCATGGCGCCGCCGGGCAAGGCGAGCCTCTACGTGGAGCTCTGCGACCGGGGCGAGCCGGAGCTCGGGGGGTTGCTGCCGCGCGTGGCCGACGCGCTCGTACAGATGGGAGTGATCCGGACGAGAGAGACGATCGTGTTCGCCCGCGTGCGCAAGATCGATCCAGCCTACGTCGTCTTCGATCGGCATCATCAGCCTGCGCTCGCGGTGATCATGCCGTTCCTCGCAGAGAAGGGGATCGAGAGCACGGGGCGCTACGGCGGCTGGAACTACTCTTCGATGGGCGACGCGCTCGCGTTCGGTTTCGACGCCGCAGAGACCGCGCTCGCGGAGCGGGAACGAGAGGCGTGACCGCCCGCGCGCCAAGGCCGGCGGAGCCCGGGGCTCGCTGCGAGCTCTCGGTGGTGATTCCGGTACACAACGAGGTGGCGGTCTTGCGGCAGGCGGTGGAAGCGCTCACGCGCGGGCTCGGGGCCTTCGTCGCAGATCACGAGATCTGGCTGGCCGAGAACGGCTCCACCGACGCGACGGCGGAGGTTGCGGCCTGCCTCGCCGCGGAGCTCGCCACCGTGCGCTGGTTTTCGGTGCCCACGCCCAACTACGGTCGCGCGCTGAAGGAGGGGATCGTGCGTGCGCGCGGTCGCTTCGTGCTCTGCGAGGAGATCGATCTCTGCGATCTCGACTTCGCGGCGCGGGCCCTCGCGGTGTTGCGTGCGGGCACGGCCGACATGGTCATCGGCAGCAAGCTCATGCCGGGGTCGCGCGACCGACGCCCGCTGTCACGCCACGCGGCGAGCCTCGTCTACAGCGCCCTGCTCCGGTGGGTGCTGGGCTTCCCCGGGACCGACACCCACGGTCTCAAGGCCTTCCGCGCCGACGCGCTCCGCGAGGTGGTGGCGCGCTGCGTCGTCGACCGCGACGTGTTCGCGTCGGAGCTGGTGATCCGCGCCCATCGCGAGGGGTTGCGGGTGCGCGAGGTGCCGGTGGAGCTCTCGGAGCGTCGGCCACCCTCGGTGCGGCTGTGGCGGCGTGTCCCCCACGTGCTCGAGAACCTGGTGCGGCTCACCCGCGTCATCGGCCCGCGCTGAAGCGCAAGGGCATCGCGGCGTGGTCAGCGTTTGGTGGCGACCACGACCACGAGCCCGCTCGCGGGCGGCGCGAGCCCCGCGGGGTGGACCGCGACGTCGAAGCCGTGGCGCTCGAGGAGCGTCACGCAGGCGGGGAGCATGAACGTGAGGTAGTACATCACGAAGGGGGGCCGGAGGAGCGCGTTCCGCACGTGCATGGCCGCGTTGAAGCCGCGGCCGAGGAGATGGGCGAGCGAGAGCGTGGGAGGCATGGGGGCGCTCGCGAAAACGAAGCGGCCGCCGGGGCGGAGAGCGCGGTGGATGCGCGAAACGAACCTCGGCTCGTCGCGTGGTCGGATGTGCCCGAAGGCGCCGAAGCAGGTGACCACGTCGAACGCGCTCTCTTCGCCGAGCTCGAGCACATCCGCCGCCACGAGCTCCACGCTGTGGCCGTGACGACGGCGCGCCTCCGCGAGCATGCCGGGGGAGAAGTCGACACCCACCACCCTCCGGCAGCGCGTCCGGAGCGGGCCGAGGGCGGCGCCGCTGCCGCAGCAGAGATCGAGCCCGGCCTCGAGCGGGCCCTCGACGTGGGCGAGCACCGCGTCGATCACCGCGTCCGGGGTGCGGAACGGGGTGTGCTCGAACTTGGGCGCGAGCAGGTCGTAGCCGCGCGCGGTGGACGACAGCGCCTGGCGGCACAGCTCCCAGAACGACGGGCCTTGGGGGGAGAACACGACCATGGACTGACCTCGGAACGCCCGGGCGACAAGGTCTGCGAGCAGCGCGGGCTGGGCGGCCCGTCCAGGGGGGGGCGGCCGGTGCGCCGGCGACCGGTGCGCGGCGCTCGGTGCGCGGGCGAGGTGACGTGTAAGATGGCCCCATGGTGCTTTGCCTGCGCACCGCGTGCGTCCTTCTATGGCTTTGCGCGTCCTCGGCGGCGTGTCGGGACGACGCCTGTACCGCTGCTTGCAAGCGGGTCTCTCAGTGCAAAGAGGACAAGCACAAGAGCTCCGAGCAGGTGCTCGGCGAGCGCGCCCCCCCACCCGACCGCCGCTGCATGGACCGCTGCAAGAACCAACCCGAGGCGTGGAGGGGCTGTGAGGCGAAGGGCCACAGCTGCTCCCAGCTCCGCGCCTGCCTCGGCGCGAACTTCGACGACTGAGGCGGCGCGCCTTCCTACGCGGTGGGCTTGGGGCGCGCGGGTGGAGGGCGACGTCGCCGGTGCCCGGCGGAGCGTCGCCCGCGGGAGTCGCTTCGCGCGGGGCGACCGAACGACTACGATGTCGCCATGGCCGATCCCGGCGGCGTGACGCGCAAGGCCTCCCTGGGCGACATCCATCGCCTGCGCCTCACTGGAGCCACCATCGAGGTGATCTCGGGCGCCGAGGAGGGGGTCAGCGTCGAGATCGGAGCGACGGGGGTAGTGGTCGGCTCGGGCAAGAGCTGCGATCTGCAGCTGTCGGACCCGCTCGTGAGCCGCCGGCACCTCGAGCTCACCGCCGAAGAGCTGGGGGTGCGGGTGATCGATCAGAACAGCACCAACGGGACCCTCCTCCATGGAGCATGGGTGCGGGACGTGCTGCTCACGAGCGACGCCGTGCTGGGGCTGGGCGACAGCTCGCTGTCGGTGCGGCTCTCCGCGGAGCCGCTCGACGTGACGGTGTCGCCGCGGCGGCGCTTCGGGGACGCGATCGCGCACAGCGGGGCGATGCGCCACGTGTTCGCGCTGCTGGAGCAGGCGGCCCAGAGCGACGTGACGGTGCTGCTCGAGGGCGACTCGGGCACCGGCAAGGACGTGCTCGCGACCGCGCTGCACGAGGAGAGCCGGCGGCAGCGGGGTCCCTTCGTGGTGGTGGACTGCGGGGCCATCCCCGAGGGGCTGGTGGAGAGCGAGCTGTTCGGCCACGAGCGGGGGGCGTTCACCGGCGCCCACCAAGGGCGGGCCGGCGCGTTCGAGCAGGCCAACGGTGGCACGCTGTTCCTCGACGAGGTGGGTGAGCTCCCGCTCGAGGCGCAACCCAAGCTCCTGCGGGCGCTGGAGAGCCGCTCGTTTCGCCGGGTGGGAGGCGCGCAGCCAACCCGGGTGGACGTGCGGGTGGTGGCTGCGACCAACCGCCGCCTGCGCGAGATGGTGCGACGGGGAGAGTTTCGCGAGGACCTCTTCTATCGGCTCGCCGTGGTCCATGTCCGCCTGCCGCGCCTCGGCGACCGTCCCGAAGACGTGATCCCTCTCGCCGAGCGATTTCTGGTCGCCGCCGCCGGTGACGACAAGGCGCGGATCCCCGAGGATCTCGCCGCTCTCCTCACGTCGTATCCGTGGCCGGGCAACGCGCGCGAGCTGCGCAACGTGGTGGAGCGCTTCGCGACCTTCAACCGCGCCGACGCCAGGCTCCTGTTCCCCGGCGGTCACGTGTCCTCGGCCGAGGCTCTCGTCGGGCCCGATCCGTTCGCGGCGCTCGACGGCCTGCCCTACCACGAGGCGAAGAAGGAGATCGTGGCCGAGTTTCATCGGCGCGCGCTCCCGCGCGCCGTCGAGAGGGCGGGAGGCTCGGTGTCGACCGCTGCGGAGCGTCTCGGCTTACCGCGGGCGAGCCTCTACCGTATGCTGCGCGAGCTGCGTGATGACGACGAGCCAGATCAGTCGGAAGGCCGCTAGGGGGCCGCGGGCCGGGTGGGGGGCGCTCTCCCTGACGGTTGCGCTCTCCGTCACCGCGCTGCCGACGGCGAGGGCCGACGAACCCGATCCCCGGGCCGAGCACGCGCGGGCCGAGGCCCTGTTCAACCAGGGACGACCGGCGGAGGCGGCCGCGATCTGGGAGGCGCTCCTCGTGCAAGTGGGGCCCGACAAGGCGTGGCGGGCCAACTACAACCTTGGGCTCTCGTACGCCGCGATCGGCCAGCCGACGCTCGCCGTCGAGCGCTTCGACGCGTTCGTGACGCGCATCCAGGCCCTCGCCACGGTGCCCGACGAGCTCGCCGTGCTCGACGAAGACGCGCGCGCGCGGGTCGCTGCCATCCGTGCGTCGCACGGGCGCATCGAGCTCGCGGCGGCGCCGGGGGTGAAGGTGCGCATCGACGGCGGCGAGCTCCGCGACGTGGGCTTCACCGCCTTCGTCACGCCGGGGCGCCATACCGTCGAGGTCGTCGCCGACGATGGCAGCGTGCGCGCTCACGCCATCGAGGTCGCCGCCGGCCGGGCGATCGCCGTGAGCACCGCGCCGCTCGCGCCGCCGGCGCCGACGCCGCCGTCACCCCTCCCGCCACCGCCGGTCCTCATCGTGGAGGAGCCACCCACGTTCCCCACCGTCTGGGTGCTCGTGGGGGTAGGGCTCACCGCCGCCTCGTTTGCGCTCCCCGGCGCCCTCTTCGCGCGAGCCTCCGACGCGCGTGATCGGGCCGACGCCTTGGGTCCGGGACACACGACCTACGGGGAGGCGCGCGACACCTTCGAGGATCGCCGCCTGGCCTACGAGCTCTCGTATCTTCTGCCGGCCGGACTCGGCCTGCTCACCGGGGTGGTGGCGGTGGTGGGGGCGGCGCGGGTGGCGGCCTGGTCGCCGACGCCGGGGACCGAGCTTGGGGTAGGGCCGCGCTCGGGAGGCGCATCGTGTTGGCTCGGTGGCTCCTTCTGATCGTGGGGGCGACGGCGGTGGGTTGTCTCGACGACCTGCCCGCGCCGCTCGCCTGCCCGCCGGATGCGCAGGTGCCGGCGGGCGACTGCGCCACGATTCGCCCGCCGCTCGCGGGGTGCTTCCCGCCTCAGCAGCACGCGTGCATGGCGGGAGAGCGGACGAGCTGCGCTTGCGCGCCCGACGAGTGTCCGGAGCCGGAGGCCGCCTGTTTCCCGGCGGACAGCTGTCCGGCGTTGGTGACCGGCGTGGCTGGCGACGCCGCCCGGTGTGAGCGACTCACCGCCGACGACGCCGGCGATCACGGTCTGCTCCCGCCGGGCTATGCCTGCACCTGCGGCTGCCTCTCGTGCCTGAGCACCTGCGACGGCAAGGGCCCCACCTTCGGGGCCACCCTCGCCGGCGATGGGGTTCAGGATCTCGAAGACTTCGTCGTCCCCCTCCTGCGGATCGATCGCGCTCTCCCGGCAGCCGGGAGGCTCGGCCTCTACGTGCGGATGCGGGCCCTCACCACGATGACGCTCCAGATCTACGGCGGCGATCCCGCGCTCGGCGGTGAGTCGCTCACGTTTCTCCGCGGGGCGCTGCTCCCTGCCGCGTCGGCGGACGGCTTCGTCGAGCACGTGCTCTACGACGAGCTCATCGACGCCGAGAGCAAGGCCACGCCGCTCCGGTGGTCGAGCGCCGCCGAGCGCCCCACGCTCGCGATCCTCTTGCCGTTCCTCGATCAGCGCGGCCACACCTTGCTCGAGATCGACTGCGTGATCCCCTTCTGGCTCGCCCCCTGAGCGGCGCCGGACGGCGGCTCTCGACGGCCCGCGCGATCACGCACCCCCCGCGGCGCGCCGCCCGGCTCGGAGCCCGCGCTCGTCGCGGCGTCGGGGACCGCCCCGAGCAACTCCGGTGAGGTCCTCAGTGGCAGGTGTACCGCCGCGGGGTGCCTTCGGGCTCCTCACAAGCGGTCTCGTGCTCCTCGCAGCTCCCGCGCTTCGGAAACGCCTCGGGCTCGCGGTCGCCGCAGCGGCACACGCACTGATCGTCGACGACGTGGTCGCCCGCGAACGCGAGATCGTGCTCGGCGAGCGGGTCGCTCGGATCCGAGCCACAGGGACACCCACTGTCGAGGAGGGCGCAGCCCCCGCACACGAGCAAGCCGAGGAGGGCGGTCCACCCCGCAAACGTCGACATGCAACGAGCTTAACAGAACGCGGCGGCGCGGAAGACGGAGAGAGCTCGCGCGGCCTCAGCGGTCAGTTGTCGAAGATGTCGATGGGCTTGCCGCGGGTGGGGGGCGGCGCGGGGGACGGGGAAGGCGGAGCGGGGGAAGACGAGGGTCGTGGCGCGCGGGGGGGCAGGGGCTCCGCCGGCGGTCGGAAGGCCGGCGCGGCGCTCGTTGAGCCGCTCGAAGCGGCGCTCGGAGGCTCCTCCGTGGCAGCGGCGCTGGCCGCGGCCCCCGGAAGCGCCCCGCTGGCGGTGGCGCTCGGCGCGACACCCTGCGCGCGGTCGGTCGGCGACGGGGACGAGGCGGCGCTCGACGGTGGCACCGGGGCGACGGGAGACGCCGTCCCCTCGGGCTGGGCCTGGGGAGCGGTCTGTCGAGAGAGCCACAGCCCGCCCGCGATGGCGGCCAGCGCGACCGCCACGAGCGCGCCGGTGAGTCCCCGCGAGGCGATGGGGGCGAGCGGCGGCCCGGTGGTGATGCTGGCGGTGACCGAGCCCTCGTGCGTCTGTTCGCCGGTGGAGAGCGCGCGGTGGGCCGGCGACACCTCGAGGGGGCGCGCGTGGGCGTCGAGAGGCGGGGCCGGGCCGCGCTCGTCGAGAGCAAGGGTGGCGTCTCGAATACGCTGGTCGAGCGCCGCCTGCTCGTTCGGGAAGTACCGAACAATGAGCTCGGAGACGTCGCTCTCGTCGAGCATCGCGCCCATCGCGCGCAGCACGCGGCGCAGCGCGGAGGCCACCTCGTCCGCCGAGTCGTAGCGATCTTCGGGCGCCTTCTCGAGGCACCGCATCGCGACGTGCACGAGCTCCTCGGGCACGTCGTCGCGCCCGTCCCGTGGATCGGGCGGGGTGAGCGCCCAGATGCGGCGGATGGTGGCGGCCATGGAGTCGGCGGCGAACAGGCGCGCGCCGGTGAGGGCCTCGTGGAGCACGATGCCGAGCGCGAACACGTCCGAGCGGCGATCGAGCACGCGGGCCTCGGTCTGCTCGGGCGACATGTAGGCGAACTTCCCCTTCACCACGCCGCTCACCGTCTGTCGCTCCGTCTCGGTGAGCTTGGCCACGCCGAAGTCGGCCACGTACACCCCCCCTTCGAACGAGAGGAGGATGTTCTCGGGTGAGACGTCGCGGTGGATGAGCGCTCGCTCGTGGGCCGCGTGCAGACCGGCTGCGACTCTCGACACCACCCACACCGCGACGGCGGTGGGGAGCTGGTCACCGGCACGTTGGATGCGACGCAGGAGCCGCGCGAGGGACACGCCTCGGATGAGCTCCATCACGATGAAGGGCCGGCCTTCGTGCTCACCGAGCTCGAGGGTCTGGACGACGTTGGGGTGGTTGAGCCGAGCGGTGATGCGCGCCTCGGCGAGGAACGCCTCGAGGTGCTCGGGCGCCGAACCTTCGGCCTTCAGCTGCTTGATCGCCACGAGGCGGTCGAAGCCGTGGGCGCCGCGGAGGCGCGCCGCGTGGACGGTGCCCATCCCCCCGCGGGCGAGCTCGAAGAGGAGCTGGTAGCGGCCGAGCTCGGGCCGGGCCTCGAGCGGAGGGAGCCCCGGGCCGTGGCTGTCGGGAGGGCGGTCATCGTCACCGACATCCCCGTCCTCAGCGGCAGCGGCCACGTCGCTCGCGGTGGACGTCGCGGCTGTTGGGCCCGCGTTCGCGGCGACCGGCACACGTCGCTTGACGGTCTGCATGTCGTCGCGCCTCGACATCGGGTGCCATCGTAGGCGCTCTCGGGTGCGTGGTCGAGCGCGGCTCTTCCCCTTCCCGCCGTGAACGGCCCTCTTCGAGCCCCCGAGCGGGCGCCAGCTCGACGCTGGCCGGTTACCGCGCGGCCGCAGGGATCACTTTTTTTTCCAAGAGGAGGCAATCGAATCGGGTTTGCCGCGACGTTGGGGGTGGAAGCGGCAGCGCCTCTCCGCCCCTCTGCGCCGCTCAGCTGCGAAGCGGGGCGCCCACCCCATCACGCCCACAAGCCCTCGACCCACACCGTCGGAGACGACAAAGCCGGAGCCATCCATGACCAACCTCCTCAGCCTCGCCCTCGCCCTCCCCACCGGCCACCCCGCCGGCCACCCCGCCGGGCACCTCGTCGACGACGCGACCGATCCGATGGACGACCCGCGCGGCGCCGCCTGGATCGACACCACCGAGAGCTTGTTGGCAGCCTTCGCCGCGCGCACCGGCGAAGAGCCGAGCTCGTGGTGTCGCTTCGTGGTTCGCAGCGCAGCCGAGCACGTGTGGGTCGAGAGCGACGGCGCTCCGTGCTGGGAGCTCTTCGAGCCCGAGAGCTACTTCCCCCGCATGCCCTTCGTCCCCGGAGACGGCGGCGTCGAGACCGCGGCCGTCACCCTCATCGCCTTCGTCACCTGGCTCGCGCAGGAGGGGCACCTCACGGTGGGGGCGGCCTTCTCGCTGCTGCGCCGCCTGCAGCGCCACATCATGCCCGACGTGGTCGAGCTCGGGTGCCTGCCCCCGCACGCCTACGTCAAGGCGGCGTCTTGCTGAACGGTGGCGAACCTGCGCGCCAAGCAGCGCTCGGTTCCCCGCCAGCGAGCGCACCAGCGCCGCGAGGGGGCCAACCCAGCGACGCCGAGGTCGGACGCGCACCGGTCGTGACGGCGCGCTCAGCGCAGCGCTTCGAGCGCGCGCTTGGCGACCACGCGCACCATTTCGCGGCGCCACTCGGGGTCGTCGTTGAGGTTCGTGAGCGGCCGACACTGCTTGTACGCCGCCTCCGCGAGCGCCCCGATCGTCGCGTCGTCGAGCGGCCCACCGGCGCGCGCGGCCGCCTTGATGCGCTTCGGGCGCGCGGCGAGGGTCGACACCACCAGATCCCCGCCGGTCACCGAGCCGTCCTCGCCGCGATCGATCCGCGCTGCGCAGTTGAGGAGGGGGAAGTCGATGGCGCCACGGCGTCGAAGCTTCTCGAACGCCGAACGCCGCCCCGGTCGCTCCGGCACGCGCACGAAGGTGACCAGCTCGTCGGGACGCTTCACGGTGTTGTAGATGCCGTCCGCGGTGTAGAACTCGTTGGCGGAGAGGGTGCGCTGGCCCGAGGGCCCGTGCAGCACGATCTCTGCGTCGATCACCATGAGGGCGGGGGCGGTGTCGTTCGAAGCGGCGGCGACGCAGTTCTTCCCCGAGCTCACCACGTGGCACGCGGTGCCGTCCTTCTTCAGACAGAAGCCGAGCGCCGCGCGCCAGAAGTAGGTCTGGTTGTAGTACACGCAGCGCGTGTCGAGGCAGACGTTGCCGCCGAGCGTCCCCATCCGTCGGTGGTGGGGGCCGCCGACCGCGCCGGCCGCGTCGGCGAGCGCGCGGGCTGCGGCACGAACGCGCGAGCTCTGGGCCACGTCCTCGAGGCTGGTCATGGCCCCGATCACGATGAAGCCGTCCTCGCTGTGGATGCCACGGAGCTCGGCGATGGCGCCGAGCGAGACCAGGTGGTGAGGCTCCACGAGGCCGTGCTTCATGTTCGGGAGCAGATCCGTGCCGCCGGCGATCACGCGGGCGCCGGGGCCGAGGTCACCGAGCAGCCCCACCGCCTCGTCGATGGAGCGCGGGGTGTGGTGTTGAAACAGGGGGAGGGGAAGCATGGCTCGTCGTCCGTGGGTGCGCCGCGACGTGGGTCACTGGGCCGCGTCCGACTTCTCCTTGCTGGCAGCGGTCTCGCGCAGCGCGGCGAGCACGCGCGCGGGGGTGAACGGCAGCGTGTCGAGCCGAATCCCCACCGCGTCGTAGATCGCGTTCGCGATGGCTGGGATCGATGGGTGCAGCGGTCCCTCGCCGGCCTCCTTCGCCCCGAGCGGCCCTTCGGGATCGACCGACTCCACGATGAGCGCGTCGAAGTCGCCCACGTCCAGGCTCGTGGGGATGCGATAGTCGAGCAGACTCGGCCCCATGTGCAACCCGTCGGGTCGGATCACGTGTTCTTCGAGCACGGCCTCTGCGGCCCCCATGTAGGCGCTGCCCTCCATCTGCCCGCGCACGATCACCGGACAGATCGCCTTGCCGCAGTCGTGAGCCACCCAGATCTTCACGATGCGCACCTCGCCGGTGTCGGTGTCCACCTCCACTTCGGCGACGTGGGCGGTGAACGAGTAGGCCGGAGACGCGCCGATGGTGCCGCCGCGGTAGTCGCCCCCGAGCTGCGGCGTGTTGTAGTGGCCGACGGCCCCCAAGGTGCCGAACTTCGCCTCCGCGAGCTGAATGGCGGTCGTGACGTCGACCGACTGTGTCGGGTCGTCGATGTGGCAGAGGGCGCCCCGGGTGACGAGCACGTGCTTGAGCGAGCAGCCGAGCTGCTCGGCGACCGCCTCGCGCAGGCGCTGCTTCACCTCGCGGGCGGCCATCAGCGCCGCGTTGCCGTTCATGAAGGCCCCTCGCGACGAGTAGGCGCCGAGATCGACGGGCGCGAGATCGGTGTCGCCGCTCACCACCCGCACCGCCCCATAGTCGAGGCCGAGCTCGTCGGCGACGATCACACGCAGCAGCTGATCGCAGCCTTGCCCGATCTCGCTCTGGCCGCTGAAGATCGTGACCCGACCGGACCTGTCCACCTTCAGCTGCACCGCGCTCTGCGGCATCTTGTTGGGGTAGATGGGGTAGTTCGTGCCGCTGATGTAAGCGCTCGCCGCGACGCCCAACCCGCGTCCGAAGGGGAGCCGCCCGCGGCGCGCTCTCCAGCCGCTGGCCTCCTCCACTGCGTCGAGGCACTCGGCGATCCCGCAGCTCGTGATCCGCATCCCGTTGATGGTCTCGCTGTTCGGGGTCACCATGTTTCGGCGGCGCAGCTCGATGGGGTCGATGTCGAGCTCTACCGCCAGCTTGTCGAGGGACACTTCGAACGCGAAGCGCGGCTGAACCGAGCCGTGGCCCCGCTTGGGACCGCACGGGGGCTTGTTGGTGAACACTCGGGTGGAGTGGAAGCGATAGGCGGGGGGGAACACCGGCACGGTCAGGAGCTGACCGGAGTAGTAGGTGGTCACCAGGCCGAACGAGGAGTACGCGCCGCCGTCGATCAGCGTCTTGGCGTCGACGGCGGTGAGCTTGCCGTCGCGGTTGGCGCCCACCCGAAAGTGCATGTGCATCGGGTGACGTCCGCGATGGGCGTAGAACTCCTCCTCCCGGGTGTAGAGGATCTTCACCGGGCGCCCCGTCTTCATGGCCAGCTTGGCCACGCAGAACTCCAGATCGAACGGCTCGCTCTTCCCACCGAAGGCGGCCCCCACCGGGGGCTGGATCACGCGGATGCGAGCCGGCGAGATCTGCAGCACGCGCGAGAGCTCGCGGTGGAGGTAGTGCGGGACCTGCGTCGCGGACCACACCGTGAGCAGCCCCTCGGTGTCCACCTGACCGATGGCGCAGTGCATCTCGATGGGGGCGTGGGCGGTGCCTTCGAAGTAGTACCGGCCCTCGGTCACCACGTCGCTCTCGGCGAGGTTCTTGTCCACGTCCCCGAACTCGAGCTCGACCACCTTGCTGATGTTGTCCGTGCCGCGCTTTCCGAGGCCCACCTCGGGTCGTGCCAGCGCGTCGTGGGGGCTCTGCACGTGCGGGAGCACCTCGTACGCGACGCGGATCCGCTTGGTGGCCTCGAAGGCGGTCCACTCGTCGACGGCGGCGACGGCGGCCACCCCATCGCCCACGAAACGGGCGACGTCGAGGGCCAGTGGGTACTCGTCTGGGGTCCATGGGATGATGCCGAATCGGATCGGCATGTCCTTCCCGGTCACCACCGCGCGCACCCCCTCCATGGCGAGCGCTTCGCTTGCGTCGATGCTCTTGATGCGTGCGTGGGGGTGGGGGCAGCGGAGGATCTTGCCGAACAACATGCCCGGGAGCTTGATGTCGTCGGTGTAGCGCACGCCGCCAAGGCGCCGCAGCACGTCGCCGTGTCGCTCCACGGCGGGTGGGCGCGCGCGCCCGCCACCCACAACGGCGGAGTCGCTCGCTCTTCGGCTCATGGCGACCTCTTCACGTCGGGGTTGTCGATGGGGGCGGGGAGGTGATCGCGGCCGGGCATCCCCGCCATCCGCGGCTCCTCTCCGCGCATCATCTTGGCCGCGAGCTCCACTGCGTCGACGATCGACTTGTAGCCGGTGCAGCGGCACAGGTTGCCGCTGATCGCCTGCTTGATGGTGTCGCGGCTCGGGTTCTTGTTTCGGTCGAGCAGCGACCACGCGGTGATCAGGAAGCCGGGCGTGCAGAAGCCGCACTGGGCCGCGCCAGTGCGGTCGAACGCGTCGAGGAGGGGGTGCAGATCTTCGGCGCCGGGGAGCGCCTCCACCGTCTCGATCGAGCGTCCTTCACAGCCGAGGGCGAGGGTGAGGCAGCTCAGGTGTGGCTCGCCGTCGATGCGCACGGTGCAGGCACCGCAGTCGCCCTTGTCGCAGCCCTGTTTGGTGCCGAAAAGATCGAGCTCGCCGCGCAACACCTCGAGGAGCGTTCGGTTGCCGCGCACGGCGAGCGTCACCGCGTCGCCGTTGACGCGCAGCGAGAGCGGGGCGAGCTGGGCGGGTGGCGTCTTCGGCGTCGCTTCTCTGGGAGCGACCGAGCGCGGAGCTCGCGGCTTGGGCTCCTTTGGGCTGGCCTCCTCGCGCTCGCGCGCGGCGCGTCCGAACAGGGGGTGGGTGTCGGGCAACGCGCCGAGCTGCATCGCCGACGCGGCCTTCTCGCAATACGCCCTCAGCGCGGCGCGCTCCGGCACCCCTCGGCTGCCGAGCAACCCCAGGTTCAGCACCAACAGCTCCATCGGCACGTTGCCCACCCGCTCGCCGATGCCGAGGGCGGTGCCGTGCACGCGCTCCACCCCCACCTCGGCCGCCCAAAGCGCGGTCTGGAGCGCGAGGCCGCGGTCGTTGTGAGCGTGCCAGTCGAGGCCGACACGGCCCTCGTTTCCGGTGGCGATGAGGATGTCCTTGGTAAACTTGACGAGGCGTGCGACGCCATCGGGCGTGGCGTGGCCGACGGTGTCGCAGAGGCACAAGCGCGCGGCGCCATGGTCGAGGGCGCATATGAACAGCTGCTCGAGCACCTCGGGGCGCGCGCGCGTCGTGTCTTCGGTGACGAGGCAGTAGGGCACGCCCTCTCTCCGGGCCGCCTCCGCCGACGCTGCGACGTGCTTCAACAGGAAGCCGATGTCCCAGCTCTCGGCGAAGTGGCGGATCGGCGAGGAGCCGATGAAGGCGTACACCTCCACCGTGGTGCCGCTCCTCTGCGCCACCTCCGCCACTCCCAGCACGTCGCTCACCACCGTGCGCGCGGCGCCGGTGGGCACGAGCCCGAGCTTGGCGTCGCGGATGTGGTTGGCCATGGTCACGGCCTGCTCGAGCGACCGTGTGCTGGCGGCGGGGAGGCCGACGCTCACCACGTCCACCCCTACCGCGCGCATCAGCTCGAGCAGCTCGAGCTTCGCCTCCACCGGAGGATCGATGGCGGTCGCGCTCTGGAGGCCGTCGCGGAGCGACTCGTCCACCACCTTGACCGGGTGGGCGCCGCGCCAGTTCGGCACTTTGGCTGTGTTCCAGTCGTACATGAGCCCGCAGAGGGGTCTACCATGAAGCTTACGCGGGTCCAGGCTCGATCGCCCGCCGCACGGCGTCGTAGTCGGCCGGGAGCTCGAGGGGGCGGTTCGGGTGGCGCGCGCGCACTTCGTCGAGGGCGTTCTCGTGGTAGCGCACCTTGAACTCGGTGAACTTCAGCCCGTGGGCAGTGGAGACGACGACCACCCGGTCGGACCGCTCGATGGTGCCCGCGCGAGCGAGCTTCTCCACCGTCGCGAGGGCCACCGCGGTGTGCGGGCACGTGTAGAGGCCGGTGCGATCGGCGCGGGCGGCGGCGTCACAGAGCTCGTCCTCGCTCGCCTGCTCCACGACGCCATCCATCTCCGAGAGCGCCACGAGGGCCCGTGGAGCGCTCACCGGGTTGCCGATCTGGATCGCGGAGGCCACGGTCTTGTGGGCCTCGATGGGGCTCACGCGCGTGTCCCTGGCCATGAAGGCGCGGTACAGCGGGTTGGCCTTCTCCGCCTGTGCGAGCAACAGCCGCGGCATCCGCTCGATGAGGCCGAGCGCGCGCAGCATCGCAAAGCCGCGGTACATCGCGTAGCCGTTGCCGAGGTTCCCGCTCGGAAGCACCACCCAATCGGGCGGGTCGTAGCCGAGGTCTTGGCAGATCTCGACGGCGACCGTCTTCTGGCCCTCGATCCGCAGCGCGTTCATCGAGTTGGCGAGGTAAATCACCTTCTCGGCAGCGAGCCGGTCGACGATGGCCATGCAGCCGTCGAAATCGGTGTCGAGCGCGAGCACCTTGGCGCCGTGGGCGATGGGCTGCACGAGCTGCGCGGTCGACACCTTCCCTCGGGGCAGCAACACCACCACCGGCAGGCCGGCCTTGGCCCCGTAGGCGGCGAGCGCGGCCGACGTGTCGCCGGTGGACGCGCAGCCGATGGCGCCGATCGCGAGGCCCTGCGCGACGGCGTGCCGGACCACGCTCACCAGTACGGTCATCCCGAGGTCTTTGAAGGAGCCGGTGTGGCTGTTGCCGCAGAGCTTGACCCACAGGTTGGGGACGCCGATCGACGCGCCGAAGGCCTCGGCGCCGAGGAGCGTCGAGTGGCCCTCGCCCATGCTCACGATGCGCTCCTCGGGGAGCTCGGGGGCGACCCACTCCTTCTTGCTCCACACCCCGGAGCCGAGCGGCCACGCGGCGCGCCCGCGGCGCTCGTCGAAGAGCGCGCGCCAAAGAGCCGCGTCCCGGGTGCCGAGCGCCGCCATGTCGTGGTGCACGTCGAGCAGTCCTTGGCAACGCGGGCAGCGATAGACCGGCTCGGTGAGGGGAAACGACACCCCCTCGCACCCCGAGAAGCAGCGGAACTCGGCGCGAAACGACATGCGCTCTCGCTACCACATCGTCCTCGCGACCCCCATCGCGAACCCGCGCCCCGCGTGGGATGCGCAGCGCGTGGGAGAGCCCGCGCGCCGCCGCTCGCGCCGCCGGCGCGCGTGCCCCTCAGGAGTCTTGGTCGCTGGCCGACCGCTGGCGTTTCGTGCTCGAGGCGAGGGCTTGGGTGAAGAGGAGGGCGAGCACCACGAGGCCCGCGCCGCCGGCCACCCAGCTGAGCGGCAGGCCTTCGCCGTCGGGCTCGGGCTTGTCGGTGTGCTGGAGAAACTCGACGAAGGGCACCGCGTTGAACGCCATGTGCAACAGGAACGGGGGCAGCAGCGAGCCGCTCGCCCAGCGGAGATAGCCGAGCGCGAGCCCCATGAGGAAGAGCGGCGGCAGCTTGTGGAGATCGAGGTGGACGGCGGCGAAGGCGAGGGCGGTGACGATGATGACGACCACCGGCCGCTTGTCCACGCGCAGGGGGCGGTAGAGCGCGCCGCGGAAGAGCATCTCCTCCATGAAGGGGCCGATCACCACCGTGCCGAACGCGACCGCGAGCCGCTCGGGTTGGCTCAGGGTGTAGAACACGTCGAGCCACTCGAAGAGCTGCTCGTCGCGCGGAAATACGCGCTCGATCTGCTCGAGGAGCCACCACGCGGGGAACGTGGCGGAAGCGCCGATGACGAGGGCGAGCGGGTAAAACCACGGGTTGGCGCCGCGCGCTCCGAGGAGCTCGCGAATGGAGCTTCGCGGCGCATGCACCCGGAGCACGAGGTAGAGGACGAAGAGGTAGGCGACCACCTGGGAGAGCACGAGCCCGATGAGGTCGTAGCCGTCGCCGCGCTTCAGCACCGCCACGAGGCTCACCACCCACAGAAAGACGATCTGGGCCCCGGTAGCCCACATGGCGGCCCCGACGATGCTCATCGGCTTGACGACGTTCTCCTCGGGGGGAGGCGTCGAAGGGAAGTCGGGGTCCTCGAACAAGGCTCGGCGTCGGCGGGGGGCGCGGTGGAGAGGGAACGAGCGGCGGTGGCGGGGGGCGCGGCGGCAGGGCGCGGCGGGAGCGGGAAGGAGCGGCGAGCGAGGGACGTGTGGCGGGAGTCGGAAGGGGAGCAGGGGCGGGAAGGAGTGGCGCGTGCGGCGGGAGTCGGAAGGGGAGCGGGGTCGGGAAGGAGCGGCGCGTGCGGCGGGAGTCGGAAGGGGAGCGGGGTCGGGAAGGAGCGGCGCGTGCGGCGGGAGTCGGAAAGGGAGCGGGGCGGGAAGTGCGGCGGGGAGCGGGGGCGGGAAGCGTGCAGGGTGCGACGGCGGCGGTGGGCGAGGGAGGGGGCGCCAGGGAGTCCGGAGGGGCTCGTGGCCGTTGTCGCCCGTCGGGGCTCAGACGGGGTGGTTCTCGATCCGTCGGAGGTGGGCGGGGACGCCGCGCTTGATGATTGTGTCCATCCGCTCGCTTCCGAGCTCGGGGTGATCGATGGTGTAGTGCAGGCCGCGGCTCTCTTTGCGGGCGGCGGCGCAGCTCACGATGAGCTCGGCGACGGTGGCGATGTTGCGCAGCTCGAGCAGGTCGCGCGTCACGAGGTGGCGCCAGTAGTACTCTCGGATCTCTTCTTGCAGCAGCGCGATGCGACGCGAGGCGCGGCGGAGGCGGGCGTCGGAGCGCACGATGCCGACGTAGTTCCACATGGTGCGCCGCAGCTCGTCCCAGTTGTGCGCGACGACCACCGCCTCCTCGCTGGGGACCGCCGAGCCCGTCTCCCACTCCGGCACCTCGGGGAGCGGGACCCCGCGCTGGGTGCCGATGTCGCTCTCGAGGCGCTTGGCGGCGCGGTGGCCGAACACGAGCCCCTCGAGCAGCGAGTTGGAGGCCAGGCGGTTGGCCCCGTGGAGGCCGGTGAACGACACCTCGCCGATGGCGGAGAGACCGGGGATGGAGGTGCGCCCCTTCAGATCGGTGGTGATCCCGCCGCACATGTAGTGGGCCGCGGGCACCACCGGGATGGGGTCGGTGGTGATGTCGAGCCCGAGCGTCTTGCAGTGCTCGTAGATGGTGGGGAAGTGATGGGTGATGAAGTCGGCCGGCTTGTGGGTGATGTCGAGGAGCACCGAGTCGAAGCCGGCGCGCTTCATCTCGAAGTCGATGGCGCGGGCCACGATGTCGCGCGGGGCGAGATCCTTGCGCGGGTCGTGCTTCTCCATGAAGGGGGTGCCGTGTGAGTCGGGGAGGCGCAAGATGGCGCCTTCGCCGCGCATGGCCTCGGTGATGAGGAACGACTTGGCGTGGGGGTGGTAGAGGCACGTGGGGTGGAACTGGTAAAACTCCATGTTCCCGATCTCGGCCCCCGCGCGGTACGCCATGGCCACGCCGTCGCCGGTCGCGACGTCGGGATTCGACGTGTAGAGGTACACCTTGCCGGCACCGCCGGTGGCGATGACGGTCTCCCGTGCGAGGAAGGTGTGCACCGTGTGGGTGCCCGCGGTGGAAGACTTCTCGTCGAGCACGTACGCGCCCACGCAGCGCTCGGGCCCGCCGAACTTGCTCAGCATGATGAGATCGATCGCGGTGTGGTGCTCGAGCACCTCGATGTTGGGGTGCGCTGCCACCCGCTCCACGAGCACCCGCTGCACCTCTTGGCCGGTGGCATCGGCGTGGTGCACCACGCGCCGCGTGGAGTGGCCTCCCTCGCGGGTGAGGTCGAGCTTGTCGCCGTCGTGGTCGAACCGAGCGCCCCGGGTGATGAGGTCGCGCATCCGCTCGGGGCCCTCGGTCACGCAGCGCTCCACCACCACGTCGTGGCAGAGGCCCGCGCCGGCCACGAGCGTGTCGTCCATGTGGGCGGCGGGGGTGTCGTCGTCCGCCATGACGGCGGCGATCCCTCCCTGCGCCCAACGGGTGTTGGTGTCGCTCTCGCCCCGCTTGGTCACCACCGTCACGTGGGCGTGGTCCGCCACGTCGAGGGCGAAGGTGAGGCCTGCCACGCCGCTGCCGATGACCAAGATGTCTGTCTTGCGGGTCACGGGCCGAGCCTATTCGTCCGGGGTCGTGGGCGCAGCAACAAAGCCCACCCTCGTTGACGCGCCGCGGCATCGCCGGTAGGCCCCCACGGCACGCTGACGAGCGGGCGTCTCGCGCCGCCGTGAGCCCGAACCGAGAGAGGTGAAAGCCGTGAAGATACTGGTCCCCCTCAAGCGCGTTGCCGACCCCGACAACGCCAACAAAGTGAAGATTTCGGCCGACGGCGGCAAGATCGACACCACCGGCCTGGAGTGGAAGCCCAACCCGTTCGACGAGTACGCGCTGGAGACGGCGCTGCGTCTCACCGAGGACGGCAAGGCGCAGAAGCAGCGCCTCGGCGAGGTGGTGGTCGTGAGCTTCGGTCCGAAGGACGTGGAGACCACGCTGCGCGCGGCGTTGGCCACCGGCGCCGACCGCGCCATCCGCGTGGAGGCCGAGGACGACAAGCTCGACGGGCTCATCGTGGCCAAGGCCCTCGCCAAGCTCGTGGAGACCGAAAAACCCGATCTGGTCCTGATGGGGAAGCAGGCCGTCGACGGCGACACCAACCAGGTGGGGCAGATCCTCGCGGAGCTGCTCGACTGGCCCATGGCGACCTTCGCGGCCACCATCCAGGGGGAAGATGGCGGGCTGCTCGTGGGTCGCGAGGTGGACGGCGGCGTGCTCAACGTGCGCGTGAAGTTCCCGGCGGTGGTCACCGTCGATCTCCGCATCGTGAGCCCCGCGAGCGTGTTCTCCGCGGCCACCGACAAGGGTTTCAAGTATCACGAGGGCGTCCGCTTCGCGCCGCTGCCGGCGATCATGCAGGCGCGCCGCAAGCCGCTCGACACCAAGGCCATCGGCGACCTCGCGCCGGGGGCCGCCCTCACCGCCTCCTACCTGCGGTTCGAGCGGCCGCCGGAGCGTAAGGCGGGGGTGAAGGTCGCCGATGTGGACGAGCTGGTGAGCAAGCTCAAGAACGAAGCGAAGGCCATCTGAGCCGAGAGGAGTCGAGCCATGGGAAACGTTCTGGTCATTGCAGAGTTCGAGGGTGGCAAGCTGAAGAAGACCACCCATTCGGCGGTCACCTTCGCGAAGGAGGCTGCCGCGCAGCTCGGTGGCAGCTTCACCATCCTGCTCCTCGGAAGCGGCGTGGGCGAAGCCGCCAAGGAGTGCGGCAAGCTCGGGGCGGCGAAGGTGTTGGTCGCCGATGACGCAGCGCTCAAGAGCTACCTCGCCGAGGTCTACGCCCCGACGGTGGCCGCGGTGGCTGCCGACTACGACGTGATCTGTGCCGCGGCGAGCGCCTTCGGCAAGGATCTGCTGCCGCGGGTGGCAGGCCGCCTCGACGCTGGCTACGCCTCCGACATCACCGAGCTGCTCCCGATGGAGGGGGGCAAGCTCACGTACAAGCGCCCGATGTTCGCCGGTAACGCGTTCGGCGTGTGTCAGCTCACGAGCAATAAGCAGGTGGTGAGCGTGCGTCAGAGCGCGTTCAGCCCGGCCGAGCCCGGCGGCGCGGACGCGCCGGTGGAGGCGGTGAGCCCGGCGGCGGCCGGCGCAGCCCTCGAGCGCGTGCAGTTCGTGAGCTACGATCAGGTGAAGAACGAGCGACCCGAGCTCGCCGAGGCGCGGGTGGTCATCAGCGGCGGCCGGGCCATCAAGGAGCAGTTCTACGACGTGCTCAATCCGCTCGCGGATCTGCTCGGCGCGGCGATCGGCGCGAGCCGCGCCGCCTGTGACGCCGGCTACTGCGCGCCCGATCTCCAGGTGGGGCAGACCGGCAAGGTGGTCGCCCCCGATCTCTATTTCGCGATCGGGATCTCCGGGGCCATCCAACACCTCGCGGGCATGAAGAGCTCGAAGGTGATCGTGGCGATCAACAAGGACGCCGACGCGCCGATCTTCCAGATCACCGACTACGGTCTGGTCGCGGATCTGTTCAAGGCGGTGCCGGAGCTCGTGCAGAAGCTCGAAGCCGCGAAGGACTGAGACACGCTCGCGGGCCCGCCTCCGTGCGGCGCGGGCCCGCCTGCGGCGCGGGCCCGCCTGCGGCGCGGGCCCGCAGCCTGGGGCGCCGGCCTGCGTGCGGCGCGCGGCGTGCGTGCGGCGCGGGCCTGCGTGCAGCGGAGGCCTGCGCTGCGCGCGGCGTG
>CAYOAL010000088.1:0-43188 GCA_964401935.1 uncultured Polyangiaceae bacterium | reverse complement strand
GGGGGGGGGGGGGGGGGGGGGGGGGGGGGGGGGGGGGGGGGGGGGGCGGGGGCGGCGGCGGCGGCGTGGAGGGGCGGGGGGCGTGGAGACGAGGCTCGATGCTGCCCATCGGATATCTGCCCAAACGAATCTCGTGGGCGAGCGCTTGGTCTCGCCGTACAACGAATTCGCCGAGCCGGTGCGCTACACTGTGGAACACGCAGCTGGCGCTCACGCGGAGAACCTGCGCGGAACGCGCTGCCGCGGCTCGGTCCCGCCGCGCCGTCTCGTGGTCTCAGGCACTTGCGCTGGGAGTCTTGTCCACCGACACGCGCCCGCACTTGCGGCACGTCTTGGTGACGGTGATGAGGTACCGCGGCTGCCCGTTCGCGAACGGATGCCGGTCCTCCACGTCCCTCGAGGTCAGGGCCATCTGGAACGATCTGCACCTCGAGCAGTAGCTCGTCAGCTTCACGCCGAGCCAGATGGCGAGCGGGATGCCGACCAACAGCGTCGCAAGGATCGCGATCTCCACGGTGGCCAGGAGAGTACCCCTGCGAGGCGGCGCAGCGAAAGTCTCGTGCTCCGCAGCGGCTCGTCGCAACCGACGAGCTCCGCTGGCTCCTGCGCGATCGACTTGCCGAGGAGCTCCTCGAGGAGGTCCTTCTCTTTCAGCTCCCACCCGCCGCGCCGGGGGCGCGAGCACCGCGGCGCGCTCCGAGCCACCGTCAGAGCCACACGTAGCCGGCGACGGCGGCGACGGTGAGCAGGCCGATGGTGACGGCGAGCACGAGCGACGCTCGTGACGCGGAGCGCCTCACCGCGGAGGCGCTGAGGGTGGGAGCAGGGAGCGAGCTTCTGGCCATCGACGCCGGTGGCAGCGACGACGGCGACGTCCCGAGCGCTGGCGGCGCGACGGCCTCCGCCGCCAGCGGCGCGGTGCGGTCGCGCAGCGGCGGGGGGGGAGCGCCCGCCGCCACCCGGGGGCGCGGTCGGCCGCCTTCTTCGTCGGCCGCGCTCGGGCCCATCACCTCGGTGTGGCCGTCGTCGTCCTCCGGATCGGCGAAGCTCGGCAGCGGCTGTGGGGCGGGTGGGGGGCCCTCCCGCGGCGCCTTCCGTTTCCTCAGGCTGCTCGACAGCTTGCCGAGCTCCGCGAGCCGAACCCGCGGGCGCTCGCTCAACAGCTCGAGGGCCTCGCGGAGGCTCTCGGCGCTCTCCCAGCGGGCTGCGGGGTCGAGCTCGAGGCAGCGGTGCACCACCGCGGTCAGCTCCTTCGACACCCAGGGCGCCTTGTCTTGCAGGTGCGTGGGCTTGCTCGTGCCGAGGGTGATGATGAGCTCCGGCCCCCGGAGGTGCGGCGGCCACGGCGGCTCGCCTGCGAGCGCGTGGTAGAGCGTGGCGCCCAGGCTCCAGATGTCGGAGCGCGCGTTGGCGGCCTTGGCGTTGCGCGACTGCTCGGGGGCCATGTGCATCGGCGAGCCCAACACCTCGCCGCCGCGCGTGACCGCGTAGCCCTCGCCCTCGCCTTCTTGCTTGATGAGCCCGAAGCCGGTGAGCTTCACCGTGATCTCGCCGCTCGGTTCCTCCACCAGGAACAGGTTCGCGGGCCGCACGTCGCGGTGCACGATGCCGAGCGCGTGGGCCGCCTCCATGCCACGGGTCGCCTCGATGAGGAGTCGCACCGCGTGCGCCGGCGTCATCGGACCGTGCTCGTCGATGACGTGCTGCATATCGGCCCCGTGGAGGAGCTCTACCACCACGTAGGGCTGCTCGAGCTGCTCGTCGAAACCGGCGTCGATGAGCTTCACCACGTGAGGGCTGTCGATGCTGGCGAGCGCGCGCGCCTCGCGCACGAAGCGTCGGCTGGCGCTCTTGTCGCTGCCCGTGATGAGGGGGTTCACGGCGCGTACCGCGTAGCGGTTGGCGTCGGGGCCCAAGGCTTCGTAGAGGCCTCCGAAGCCGCCGCGCCCGAGCCGTCGCAGGAGGCGGTAGCTGCCCCCGAGCCGTTTCCCGAGCAGCTCGTCCTTGGGCTCCTCGGTCATGGGCGGCAGCTCTGCGCTCGGGGCGCTGCGCTCCCACAGCTCTGGGCGCTCGGCGCGGCTCGCCTTCACCGTTCGCAGCACCGCCGGGATCGGCTCGAGCATCGCGGCGTGGAGGTCGGTGGCGTTGGCCATGAACGGGATGAGGGCGGTGCGGAGCTCGCTCACCGACTGGCAGCGCAAATCGCGGTCGCGGAGCAGCGCGCCGTGCACCACCCGGGCGAGTCCGGGATCGATCCAGGGGGCGCGGTCCTGGATGTGGGGCACGTCCTTGGTGTTGATCCACAGGTGGAGGTCGGCGAACGTCTGGGCTTCGTCGAACGGGGCCACCCCCGTGAGCGCGTGGTAGAGCGTCGCCCCCGTGCCCCACACGTCGCTCCGCTGATCGACGTTCTTGGCGTTCGTCGACTGCTCCGGCGACATGTAGTGGGGCGTGCCGAGCACCGCTCCGGCGCGCGTGATCGTCTCATCCGACTGGGTGAGCTTGGCCATCCCGAAGTCGAGCACCCGCACCGTCACCTTCCCGGAGAGATCGTGATCGAGGAACAGGTTGCCCGGCTTCAGGTCGCGGTGGACCACGTTCTTGCGGTGGGCCTCCATCAAGCCCGCGCACACCTGCGCGAAGATGCGCGCGGCCACGGTGGGGTGCAGCGCTCCGGCGCGCTTGAGCAGCGTCTCGAGGTCGAAGCCCGACAAGAGCGGCATCACCAGGTAGGGGATCGCGAGCTCCGCGTCGACGCCGCTGTCGGTCACGCGCACGATGTTCTCGCTGTCGAAGGTGGAAGCCACCTGCGCCTCCCGCACGAAGCGCACAGCCATCTCTTTGGCCATGCGCGCGTGCTCGAGCTCGAGCAGCACCTTCACCGCCACCCGCTCGTCGCTGGGGGTGGCGGCCTCGTACACCGCGCCGATCGCGCCCGAGCCCAGGAACCGCAGGAGCCGGTAGCGCTGCGCCAGCACCGTTCCGAGCGGCGGTGGCTTGAAGGGTTGAGACACCGGGCCGGCCATGGCTCGAGGGGAGCATAACCCGGGGGTAGTCCTCTGGGGTGCTTTTCGGAGCCCTCGCGCGCGCCCCCGCGGCCCGTTCGCGGCGCGCTCAGCGCGTCGCTCAGACCCGGCGGGACGGGTCGGGTCGACGGGTGATCTGCACGAGCTCTGCGGCCGAGATCCCCGCGCCGGGATCGGGAGCGTCGAGGTCTTCCACCACCAGCTCGAACAGCCCGTGGTCGAACGGCGTGCCCGGCGCCGCGGTCGCGGGCACCAAGCGCTCTCGCAGGCCCTGCTTGGCGAAGTGGCGGGCGCGGAAGTGGCAGTAGGGGTTGTTGCCGGGCCGGCCGAACACGGCGTGGGCGGTGAAGGTGCAGCCGCCGAGGCACGTGGCCGCAAATGGGCACTCGCGGCAGAAGCCCCAGAGGCTCTCGACGGTGCGATCGCGGGTGAACGCGAGCTCGGGGGTCTCGTTCCACAGCGCCGCGATGGGCCGCTCTCGCAGGTTGCCGCCCACGTAGGCCGTCGTCTGCAGCGAGGGACAACCCTTGACCGCCCCGTCCGACTCGATGCCCATCACGAACTTCCCCGCTTGGCAGCCCCGCCAGTGATCGCGCATCCCTCGACGTGGAGACCGCAAGAGAGCCTCCTCGGGCCCGAAGTAGCCCAGGTTGTTTCCCGGCATCACCACGATGCCGTGCTCGAAGGCGCGCTCCTTCACCGCGGCGATGCGCGGCACCAGCGTGAGCAGATCCCACGGCTGCAGCAACATGTCGGTACGATCTGCCGCCCGCCCGAGGGGGGTGGTGATTTGGATCTGCCAGGCCGTGATGTGGTGTTGCCGGAGGTGCTCGAAGAGCGCCTCGAGGTCGGGGGCGTTGAGCCGGTTGAAGTTGGTGTTGGCGGCCACGCCGATCCCTGCTTCGTGGCAGAAGTCGAGCGCGTCGGTCGCCGCGCGGAAGCTCCCCTTGTACGCCCGCATGCGGTCGTGGGTGGGCTCGAGGCCGTCGATGCTCACCGACACCCGATCCATCCCGGCGTCGGCCATCGCCCGCGCCAGCGCGCGATCGACGCCGCGCCCCCCGGTCGTCAGGGTGGGGTACACCCCCGCGTCGGCGAGCGCGCGCGTGATCTCCAGGAACCCGTCGTGGAGGTAGGCCTCTCCGCCGATGAGCACCACCTCGCGGGTGCCGAGCGCCGCGAGCTCTTTCACCACCTCGAGCGCCTCCGCCGTCGTCACCTCGTCGGGCCGCTTCGGGCCTGCCCGCGAGCCGCAGTGGGTGCACGCGAGATCGCAGCGCAGCGTGAGCTCCCACACCACGTAGGCCGGGTGATGCTCCGCCCCCAACACATCGAGCCGCCGCCGTGACACGCTGCGAGCTTACGATCTCCGTTCCGCACTGTCGAAGCTCCCGGTCGGGAGCGGCGCGCGCTTCGAGGCTCGCGGAGCGAGCGACGCTTCGCTATCGTGGGCTCGTGAGGGCAACAGACGGCAGCGAGGAGCGTACGCGATGAAGGTCGCCCGCGTGGGTGGGCTCACGGTTCGGTTCGTGGGGGGAGCGGACGGGGAAGGGGGGCCGGCAACAAACGCTCCCACCGTGGTGTTGCTGCACGGCTTCGGCGCGCCGGGAGACGATCTGGTGCCGCTCGCCGACGAGCTCGACGCGCCGGCGGGGACGCGGTTTCTCTTTCCGCAGGCGCCCACGCTGTTGCCGCCGGAGCTCGGAGGCGGGGAGGGCCGCGCGTGGTGGATGATCGACGTGATGCGGCTCTCGATGGCGCTGATGTTGGGGAACGCGCGCGACCTGACCCGCGAGGTGCCGGAGGGGCTCGCCGCCGCGCGCAGTGAGGTGGAGGGGATGCTCGACGCGCTCGTGCGCGAGCACGGGGTGGAGCGGGAGCGGCTGGTGCTCGGTGGCTTCTCCCAAGGGGCGATGCTCGCGTGCGACGTGGCGTTGCGCACCCACGAGCCGCTCGCCGGTCTGGTGCTGATGAGCGGCACCTTCCTCGCGGAGGACGAGTGGCGCCCCCTCATGCCCGCGCGCGCCGGCCTGGCGGTGCTTCAGAGCCACGGGACCAGCGATCCGCTGCTCCCCTTCGAGGTGGCGACGCGCCTCCGCGACGCGCTCACCGAGGCCGGGCTCGCGGTCGACTTCGTGTCGTTCGCAGGGGGCCACGGCATCGCCCCGTCGGTGATGGAGCGGCTCGGCGAGTTGCTGCGGTCGCTCGCAGGCTGAGCCCGCGCCGCGCGCCGGGCCGTCTACGGCATGCCGCCGAGGAACTTCAGCTTCGCGCAGCCGAAGGCGCTTCCCTGGCCGCAGCTCCGCCGCAAGAGGCGCATCCCCTCGTCGGCGTTCATGGCCGTACCCACCCCGCGCGCCGTCATCCAGCCGAGGTGGGCGCAGCCGTCCGCCGCCCCGCCATGGCACGCGAGCTCGAACAGGTCGAAGGCTCGCTTGGCGCTCTTCGGTGCGCCTCGCCCCGCGTCCACGAGCACGCCGAGGCGCACGCACGCGTCGAACAGCTCGGCGCGACACGCTTTGTCGTAGTAGCCCGCGGCCATCGTCCAGTCTGGATCGACGCCGTCGCCGCGTTCCCGCCACTCGGCGAGGGTGAAGCACGCGTGGGGGTCCCCCTCGTCGCACGTCTTGGCGAGGAGCATCACCGCCGCGTTCTTGTCGGCGGCCACGCCGAGCCCGAGCTTCAACATGCGCGCGAGCTCGCGGCAGGCCATCGGAACCCGCTGCTCACAGCTCGTGTTGCGCAGCTCGGCGGCGCGCCGCACATCGCGGGCGACGAAGCGTCCCCGCTCGTAGAGCGCGGCGAGGTGGGCGCAGCCGCGCGGATCGTTCTGCCTGCACGCGCGCTCGAAGAGCGCGACCGCGCGCGGGCCGTCGCGGGTGATCCCGGTGCCGTGCTCGTACATCGCCCCGAGATCGGTGCAGGCCTGCACGTAGCCGCTGTCGCAGGCGCGCGTGAACAGACCCACCGCGCGGGGGGTGTTGGTCTCGAGGTGGCGCCCCTTCGCGTAGATCTGGGCGAGGCGATGACAGCTGAGCGGCTCGCCGCCGTCACACGCTTTCTTCAACAGCTCGGCCACGCGGAGCGCGTCGCGCTTGTCGTTGGAGAGCTCCTCGAGCTGGTTGGCGAGCCACGCGCAGCTCGGCGCGTGGTTCTGCCCGCACGCCTGTTCGTGCAGCTCCCCCGCCCGCTCGCTGCTCCGCTCCACGCCGCGCCCCTCGCTGTGGAGCGCCGCCAGGTCCGCGCATCCCCGGGCGATGCCCGCATCGCACGCTCGCGCGAACAGGGCCGCGGCCTGGGGCCGATCGACCGCGACGCCCCGCCCCTCGACGTAGAGCTCCCCGAGCTCCACGCAGCCGATGACGGCTCCGAGCTCACAGGCCTTGCGAAACATCCAGGCGGCTTGCGGCTCGGTGCCCTTCCACTCGCCGCGCAGGATGAGCCCGCCGAGCTCGGCACAGCCGAGGCCTTCTCCTTGGTCGCAGGCGCCCTCGAGCAGCGCCGCCGCGCCCGCCACGTTCACGCCGCCCTCGGTCACCCCTTGGAGCATCATGCGCGCCTTGTGGGTGCAACCGAGCGGCACCCCCTCGCGACACGCACGCTCGTGCAGACCGAACGCCTCCTCGGCGTCGCGCACGACGCCGTCTCCTGCTTCGTAGAGCCGGCCGAGGTGGGTGCAGGCCTCGCCGAGCTCCTCGTCGCAGGCACCGCGGAGCAGATCGGCGGCGCGCGCGGCGTCTTTCGCCACGCCGTCGCCGGTCGCGTACATCTGGCCGAGCACGAAGCAGCTGCGGCGGTCGTGGCTCTTGCAGGCCGCCTCGCAGGGCGCGAGCTTCCCCGGCTCACACTGCGCGCTGTTCCGCTCGCAGCTCATGAGCACGCACACGATGACGAAGAGCACGGTCTGCCCGTCGAGCCATCCGCGCTGCTCCGGCGCACACATCCCGATGGATCTAGCAGGGCTGCTCCATCGGGGCCGAAAACTTGCAGCCGGAGAGCAGAGATTTCGCGAATTTGCGACCTCCGTCGAATGGCGCGAGGAGGTGTGAGCTGATATGCTCAGCGCGGCATGGGCATCACGTTGGCGCGCAGGGCTGCGTGCGCCGGGGCCGTTCTCGTTGGCTTTGCGGCGTGCAATGTGTTCACCGGAGCGGACGACATCCGCTTCGCCGACGACGACGACGGCACCGGCACGGGCTCGAGCTCCAACCAGGCGGGCGTCGGGGGCGGAGGGTCCGGGGTCGGCGGACAAGGCACCGGCGCGGGCATCAACACGAGCGAGCTGTTGCCCTCCGACGTCGCGTCCATCACCAGCATCGAGCTGTACCAAGGCGTGCGCCGCCCGTTGATGTTGAACGGCGCGCCGGCGAGCTCCAACGTCCCCCTCGTGGCCGGCCGCGAGGCGATGATGCGCATCTTCTACACCACCTCGATGCCGGTGAACCTCACCGTCGCGGTCACCATCGGACAGGCGCAGCCCATCGTGCTCACCGGGGCGCTGAACGGCACCTCGAACCTGCAGAGCCTCACCTCCACGATCAACGTGCCCATCCCCGGTGAGCTCTTGCAAGCCGGCGCCGGCTACCGCGTCGAGCTGCTCGAGAGCCCCGAGCTCACGAGCGGCCAGAACCCCGGCTCCGTGTATCCCGCCGGCGGCCAGGAGCAGCTGCCGCTGCAGAGCGTGGGCGGCCCGTTGAAGCTCGTGCTCGTCCCCATCCTCTATGGCGCCGACGGCTCCAACCGCGCGCCCGACACGTCCGCGGGGCAGATCGAGAACTACCGCAAGCGCTTCCAGGCCTACTACCCGGTGCCCGACGTGGAGGTGACGGTGACGAGCCCCATGCAGTGGAACAGCACCGTGTCGCCCAACGGCTCGGGCTGGGGAGCGCTCCTCGACGCCGTCTCCAACGTGCGACAGAGCCAGAACGCGGCGTTCAACGAGCACTACTACGGGGTGTTCTCGCCATCGTCGTCGTTCAACAACTACTGTAGCGGCGGCTGCGTCTTGGGCCTCTCGTGGTTGGCCGACTCGCCGAGCGACGCGTGGGCGCGCGCGGGCATCGGCATCGGCTTCTCGGGCGGTGTGAGCACCGACACCGCGGCTCACGAGATCGGGCACCAGCACGGCCGCGAGCACGCGCCCTGTGAGGTGAACGACCCCGATCCCGGCTTTCCGCACAACGGCGGCGTGATCGGGGAGTGGGGCTTCGACTTGTTGACGGGCCAGCTCGTCCAGCCCAGCACCCCCGACTTCATGGGCTACTGCGATCCGACCTGGGTGTCGGACTACACGTACAACGCGCTCTTCAACCGGCTCGCGTCGGTGAACGGCGCCTCGTGGCACTTCGATCCGAGCACCCTCGATCGAACGTACGAGCGGATCCGCATCGACGACGATGGCGTGCACTGGGGGGAGCCCATCACGCTGCACACGCCCCCGATGGGGCAGCTCACCACCGTCACGCTCGAACACGAGCAGGGCGACGAAGACGTGACGGGACGTTTCTACCCCTACTCGCATCTCCCCGGCGGCCTGCTCTTGTTCGAGCGAAGAGAGCACCGCGCAACCCGGGTGTCGTTCGAGATTCAGGGGCTACGCCGGGTGGTGCAGCGCCAGGCGGTCCACTGAAGGTCCGACCGACCCCGCGCGCCGAGGGGGGAACCCACGACCCCGACCTCCTCATCACCCTGTGCGGACGTCACCACCTGGCCTCCCACACGGGCGCAAGCGCGCTTCGCGAGAGCTCGGGCTCTCCGGTCAGATCTTGAGTCTCCTGGAGGGTGCGGGCCGGCACCGCGCGGCGAGTCGGCGCCCGGCCAGCCACGGGGGGGGGGGCGCGCCGCGATCTTCTGAAGGATCTCGGTGAAGTGCACGGTAGATTGACGTCCCCGGACCGGTCTTTTAAGCAAGCCACGCACTGACTTGACCGGGAGCGCCCTCGGCGCCCCAAGGGAGATCGCATGCACCCCACGTGGATGTTGACGATGTTGCTCGGCCTGTTCGCCGCGTTCTGCTGGAGCGCGAATCGACGCTTTCAGCTGCTGAAGGTGGGCCGCCCCGTCAACCGGTTGGACCAGCTCGGTGAACGGCTCAAGGGCACGTACATCTACGCCTTCGTCCAGAAGAAGATGGACTACTACAAGGGCGCCGGTCTCGCCCACAAGCTCATCTTCGTTGGCTTCATGGTGTTGCTCCTGAACACCCTGATGTTGTGGGGACGCGGCTTCGATCCCGAGTTCAACCTGTGGATCCTCGGTCGTGAGCCGGTGGAGCTGCCCGTCGTCGGACCGGTGGGGATCGGCGCGATGTACGAGCTCGTCAAAGACGTGATCGCCTTCCTCGTGCTCGCCGGCGCGCTCTACTTCTTGTACCTGCGCGTCGTGGTGAACGAGGCGCGCATGACGCACTCGTTCGAGGCGGTGATTATCCTCGGCATCATCATCACGATGATGCTCGGCGACTTCGTGTACGTGGGCACCGCGCACGTGCTCTACACGAAGTACTGGGCCGACGTCTGCGCGGGCGGCCAGGAAGAGCTGTGCGGCAGCATCACCACCATCGCGTCGCACCTCGGCGAGATGCCCACCGACTCCGCCGGCGACGTCGCGTGGCACCTGTACCCGTCTCCCTTCGGGTCGTTGTTCGCGCTCCTGTTCGCGTCGGCGGGGGTGGAGCAGCTGATCGTGATCTCCCACGCCGGGTTCTGGGCCCACGCCACGCTGGTGATGGTGTTCTTGAACCTGCTCCCCCACTCGAAGCACTTCCACGTGATCACGGCGATCCCGAACGTGTTCGCGCGCAGCCTCGACCCGCCCGGGAAGCTCGCCTTCGCGGGCACCGCGGAGCAGCTCGAGGCCACCGTGACGGCGGCGATGGACGATCCGGAGAACGCGGAGCCGGTGGGCGTCGCGCGCATCGAAGACTTCACCTGGAAGGCGATCCTCGACTTTTACACCTGCACCGAGTGCGGCCGCTGCTCCGACCACTGCCCGGCCCACCGCAGCGGCAAGCTGCTGAGCCCGAAGCAGTTCACGATCGATCTGCGCGACCATTTGTACGGGCGCGAGCACGAGTTCCTCAACCGCGCCGGCGGACCGGCGGGGCCGGGCCCCGACGACCACGCGCACCACGGCGATCACGGCGATCACGGCCCCGACGGTGAGCACGGCGACGGGCACGGCGCTGGCCACGGGCACGACGATCACGGCGACGGTCACGGGCACGACGACCACGACCACCACGAGCCGGTGTTCCCCGACAACCCGGCGCCGGTGAAGGAGGTCACGTCGGAGCCCATCGATCTCGTGGGCAACGTGATCCACCCCGACGTGCTTTGGGCCTGCACCACGTGCCGTGCCTGCGAGGAGCAGTGCCCGGTGATGATCAGCTACGTCGACAAGATCGTCGACATGCGCCGCAACCTGGTCACCATCAAGGGCGAGTTCCCGGCCGAGCTCAACAGCGCGTTCAACGGGATGATGTCGAACGGCAACCCGTGGAACCTGTCGGCCATGGACCGCGCGAACTGGGCCGAGGGGCTCGATATCCCGATGATGGCGGAGTACCCCGAGGCGCCGGTGCTGTTCTGGGTGGGCTGCGCCGCGAGCTACGACGATCGCGCCAAGAAGATCGCGCGCTCCACCGCCAGGCTGCTTCGCGCCGCTGGCGTCGATTTCGCGATCCTCGGCCAAGAGGAGACGTGCACCGGGGACCCGGCCCGCCGGGCGGGGCACGAGTATCTCTTCGCGACGATGGCCGAGCAGAACGTGGGCACGCTCAACGGCTACAAGGAGCAGGGTGGCGTCAAGACCATCGTGACCAGCTGCCCCCACTGCTTCAACACGCTCGCCAACGAGTACCCCGACTTCGGCGGACACTTCGAGGTGGTGCACCACAGCGACTATCTGCTCGGCCTGGTCGCGGAGAAGAAGCTGTTCCCGCGCCAGCGCGTGGAGGGGCGCGTGGTGTTCCACGACAGCTGCTACCTCGGTCGCTACAACGAAGTCTACGAGCAGCCGCGCGACATCCTCAACAACATCCCCGGCGTGGAGCTCGTCGAGGTGGATGGCGCGTCGCGCCAGAAGGGCCTGTGCTGCGGTGCCGGTGGCATGCAGATGTTCATGGAGGAGCAGAACAAAGACCGCATGAACGTGCGTCGCACGCTGCAGCTGCTCGACACGGGCGCCACCACCATCGCCACCGCCTGCCCGTTCTGCACCACGATGATCACCGACGGCCTCAAGGATCAGAACAAGGAGGAGGAGATCCGGCAGCTCGACGTGGCGGAGCTGCTCGAGGAGAGCTGCGCCCTCGATCGGCCCATCGGCGTCCGGGCCGCGATGCCGCAAGATCCACCGATGCGCTCCCCCGCCGCCGGACACACCGACTGATGGCGCCTCACGCGGTGGGGAGCGGCGAGGCGCGACACGCGACGACGTCGCCCTCGCCGGGACGCCCGACGTGCGTGACGCGGCCAGGTGGTGTATGACAGCGACTGAGACGCACAGAAAGGGAGGCTGTCGTCGCGATGGGACAAAGGCGAGCCGTGAGTAAGGCCAGCCAACAGCTGGAAGAGGTGAGCGGACACGACGCCCCTCTCGTCACCCACGAGCGTCCGCTCGAGGTGAGGACCGTGTTCACCTGCGCCATCGACGAGATCGCGATGGCCTCGCTCCGTGAGCAGCAGGCCGAGGACGTCTTCTGCGACGTGTGCGAACAGCTCATCGACGGCGAGGTGCGAACCACCGGCCTGATGATGTGGACGCGCGGCGACGACGTTCGCTACGACGAGCCGCCGCTGTGCGAGGTCTGCGCGAGCGGCATCGCGGTGAGCGCGTGGACGCGCTGGAGCCACTTCACCGAGGAATAACGGCCTTCACGCCGAGACCTCCTGCTGCCCGGCCATGTAGGCCTCCTCCAGCGACTGGCCTTGGCGGATCTCGAGCAGGCCCGCCTTGCACGCGAGCAGGTACGGCACCACCTCCTCGTTGATCCGCGCCGCCGTCCACCCCTTCGGCGCCTGCACCACGAGCTCCTGGCCTTCCCCGCGGAACACGAGGTCGCCGAGGCGCGCGGCGAGGGGCGCGAGATCGAAGGCCTGCTCCACGAGGTAGCGCATCAACAGCGCGCGCTGCGTCACCTCCTCGATGGACCCCTCGCGGGTGCAGCGGCCGCGCTGGATGAACACCACGTGATCGCACACCTCCTCCAGCTCGCGAAGGTTGTGGGAGCTGATCACGAGCGTGCGCTTGCCACGCTGGCGCTCGAACACCTCGCGCATGCGGATCACCAGCTCGGGATCCAGCCCGCTCGTCGGCTCGTCGAGGAGCACCAGCTGAGGATCGCCGAGCAGGGCCTGAGCCACCGCCACGCGTCGACGCATCCCGTGGGACAGCTCCTTCACCTTGGCGTTCTTGCGGTCGCCGAGGGCCACCTCGTCGAGCCTGGCGTCGGCCGTCTTCTCCGCCTCCGCCTTCGTCATGCCTTGGAGTCGCGCCAGGTAGCGGAGATACTCCACCACGGGCACGTGCGGGATGAGATCGCAGTCCTGCGGGAGCATGGTCAACACCCCGGAGTCGCGGCCGGCCGCGAGCGGTCCCCGCCCGAGGATGTCGATCTGGCCGCTGTCGGCGCCGATGAGGCCCCCCACCACGCCGAAGGTGGTGGTCTTGCCCGCGCCGTTGGGCCCGATGAAGCCGGAGATCACGCCCTTGGGGATCGTGACGTCGAGCCCGTCGAGGGCCCGGTTCCTCCCATAGGTCTTGTAGAGGCCGGTGATGGTGAGCGCGGGCTCGGCCTTCGCCTTCTTCTTCTTCTTGGTCATCGCGCCTCGCTCCGTCGCTCTCTCGTGTCGGCTGCGGGGGGGGGGGTGGCTCATGTGTCCCTCGTGGAGAAGCGCCAGAAGCCGAGCCCGAAGTACGCGGCGCCGATCGCGAAGAGGGCGAGCATGGCGGGCAGCTGCTGGCTCAGGCTCGGATGGAAGAGGGCGAGCGAGTGAGCGTTGGGGAACAGCTGACGGAACGCCTTCACGAGGCCAGGCGCGGTGTCCACCACGACCGGAGCGTGGAGGATCGCGCCGCTCACCGAGAGCACGAACATCATCAAGATGGCGAGGGCTCGGGCCGCCGCGTTGCTGCGTACGAGCTGGGACGCGCACATCGCCACGCCGAGGTAGGCGAAGCCGTAGAAGAGCGAACGCCCCGACATCACCACGATCCAGTAGAACGCGGGCCCCGCCTCGAAGGTGTCGAGCATGGCCGCGCCGAGGGCGAAGGCGACGAGGCCACCGAGGCCGATCCCCACCGCCATGAGGAGGCTCTGGCCGGCCAGCTTGCCGAGCGCCCAGTCGAGCCGGTCGGCACGAAACAGCGCGTAGCGAGCCGAGCCCGACGCGACCTCGCTCGAGATGGCGTCCGACGAGGTGAGCACCACCACCAGCGGCATGAAGTTGGTGGCGAGCCACCCGTAGAAGAGGGCGAGGGGCGGCACCGACAAGAGCGAGCGGGCCACCTCTTCGTCGCCGTCGACGAGCTTGGCGATCACGCGCACCACCTCGTCGCTCTCGAGGAGCTGGGCCGTCACCTCCTTGCCGAGGTTTTGGGCGAGCTCTTCCATCACGCCGTTGAGGGCGCGAATGAAGAGCGCCGAGCCGGCGAGGGCGGCCACCACGTAGATGAGCAAGAGCGCGATGGCCTTGCGCGAGCGGAGCGACTCGTAGAGATCGAAGCCAGCGACGAGGCGAATGGTTCGCACGCGGATCATGAGCGCCGCGGACTATATCAGGCCGAGGCGAAGAGCGCCTTGCGCTTGGCGCTAGAGCCGCGCCTCCTTCAGGGCTACATCGAAGTATGTCGTCGTCGTCCGAGGAGGGGCCTACCCGCGTGGACGGGACCTCGGCGGACGAGGGGCCGCTGACCGGCGGGGAGGGGCCCGACACCGACACCGACACCGACGTGGACGGGCGCGGCGGGGGCGCTCCGGAGGCCCTCGAGGACACGCGGATCGAGGCCCCGGTGAGGCGTCGAGGCCGCGACCGGGGGGCGAGAGAGCGCGGCGCTGGCGGGGCTCCGGCGCGGGCCTCGGCCGAGTCGACGAGTCTCGAGGGGCCCGCGCTCGAGCGCTCGCGCGCCACCGACGATCCGTTCCGCTCGCTCTCGATCAGCACCCTTCGCGACACGATGCAGTCGCAGGACGCGGCGCGCACGCGTGGCTTCGTCGGCATCGCGGCCGTGGTGTGCGTGGCGATGACGCTGCCGCTCGCGTTCGTGGGGGGCGACCCGTTCAACAAGCGGCTGTTCGCGGCGAGCATGCTCGTGACGGCCGGGGCCTGTGGCGCACTCTACCTGCGGCTGCGCGACCCGCTCGCCTACCAGCTCCACCACGTCTTGCGGGTGGGCTACGTGAGCGTCGTGGGCGCGATGTGCGGCATCCACTACTTCGGCTTCTTCTCACCCGCACCGGTGGTGATCCCATTTGGGCTCTACTTCTTCGGCCTCGCGCGCAGCTTCGGCGGCACCCTCGCGGTGTTGCTTCTCTGCGCCGTGGGCTACGCCGCCATGGCGGTCCCCATCGGTCTGGGCTGGCTCCCGGATCGTGGCCTGCTCCCCGTGCGCGAGCTCAGCGGTCTCGAGGTGGGGATCGTCGTCGCCGCGGTGGAGGTGATCTTCTTCGCCACCTACACCATCGCGCGCATCTCGCGACGGGCCACGGAGGACGCCATCGCCCAGCACGACCGGGCGATCCGGCTCGTCGCTGGACGCGAGGCGCTCCTCTACGAAGCGCGGATGGATCTCGAGGGCGCGCTGCGGGCGCGTGGACTCGGGCGCTTCACCAACGAGATCGTAGGCCGCTACCGGCTCTTCGAGCTGCTCGGTCGCGGGGGCATGGGGGAGGTGTACGAGGCCCGCCACCTCGACAGCGAGGAGGAGGTGGCGGTGAAGCTCTTGCATCCGCACGTGCTCGGCGACGAGGCCGCGGTGAGCCGCTTCATGCGTGAGTGTGAGCTCCTGTCGCGCCTCGACGTGCCTCACGTGGTGAAGGTGGTAGAGACGAGCGGTCCGGAGGAGCCCATCCCGTTCATCGCGATGGAGCGCTTGCGCGGCACCGATCTGTCCGACCTCCTCCGCAGCACCGGAAAGATGCCGATGCGGGACGTGTTGCAGCTCATCCGCGAGGTCGGGCGTGGGCTCGACGCGGCGCGCGAAGCCAACATCGTGCACCGCGACATCAAGCCGAGGAACGTGTTCTTCGCCAAGAGCGAGGGGAGCGCGCGCGGTCACTGGAAGATCCTCGATTTTGGGGTGGGCAAGCTCGGAGAGGACGAGGCCACCCTCACCCAGAAGAACCTCGTGGGCACGCCGTCGTACATGGCGCCCGAGCAGGCTCGAGGGGGTGAGGTGACGCACCGCACCGATCTCTATGCCCTCGGGGTGATCGCCTACCGCGCCCTCACCGGTCGCCCCGCGTTCAGCGCGGAGACGCCGGCCGCGATTCTCTACCAGGTGGTCAACGAGATGCCGCCCCGCCCGAGCGAGCTGTCGCCACGGCTCGGTGACGACGTGGATCTGGTGCTCGGGATCGCGATGGCCAAAGATCCGTTCGACCGCTTCGACTCGGCCACCGAGCTCGCCGACATGTTGGAGCGCGCTGCCAAGCGGCGCCTGCCAAGCGCGATGCGCGACCGCGCGCGCCGGGTGGTAGAGAAACACCCCTGGTCGTGACGCCCAGCGCAGGCTCGGGGCCCGAAGCGGTGGTGTTGGGCGACGTGGTGATTAGAGCGTGAACTCGAGCTCGCGCAGCTCGTTGCGCTCGGCGAGCTCGAGCGTGGTGGAGAAGTGCCGCTGCCCAATGCGGGCCGAGAGCCGCACCTTGATGGGAGTGCTCGCGTCGCGCGGATCTTCGAGGCGGATGACCACCCGGTAGCGACCGCGTCGCGGGCGCCCTTCGGCGAGAAACACGTTCTCCACGTTCTGGCCGTAGCACTGGTTGTCGGCGCCCGGACAGTCGCGATCCTTGAGCAGCCCGCTCTGGTTGGGTCGATCGAAGCGTGCGAGGTCGCCGTCGGGCCCGTGCACGTTGAGATCGATGTCGGCGCTGGCCTCCGACCAGGCGATGGTGAACTGCAAGACGCCGGTGTTCAGGCCGCAGCCCTCGTCGATCACCCCGTTGCAGTTGTTGTCGTAGGCGTCGAAGCACAGCTCGACGCCGGTCGGGGTGCACGCCGTCTCGAGCTTCACCCCGGGCGTGGTCTCCACGTCCTTCACGTCGAGCGCGCTTCGGGGCGGTGGGGTGGGCACCTCGATGCAGGCGCCAGCCAACAGACCGCTGGCGAGGAGCAGCCAAGGGCGAGCGGTGCGTCGGCGGGACATCGCTCCACGAGGCAGAGCGCGCCGCGAGCAGGCACCGGCGCCGCAAACGGCGTCCTCGCGGAGGCCTGGGGGATGCCGGCGACGGGAGAAGAACACCACTGTCCTAGAAGGTTCCCGCGCAGCCTAGCCCGCCGAGCGACACCCCGCACGCCCCACGGACACCCTGCCGCTCGTCGTCTCGAGCCTCCTCCGGAGCGAGGGGGCTCATGTCGCTGAACAAGAAGAGGGTGGTCCCCACCGCGAAGAGCGCGGCGCCGGTGAGCCCGAGCGCGAGGCCGGTGGTCTGGTAGTCGTGTGCGCGCTGGCCGTCTCGGTTGATGAGCTCGATGTTGGTGAGGCAGAGATCGCGGTGGTTGTTGCACTCCGCGTCGTAGTTCTGGTTGTGGCTGTCGATGTTGTCGCCGACCGCGCTCCTCAACGAGGTGCCGTACCCGCCGACACCGAGGCCGACCAAGCCCATCACCAAGCCCACACCCCCCGTCGCGAGGCCGACGATGCCCTGCCCGGGAAACCACCCGAAAGCGCTCGAGGGCTCGTCGGGCTGTTTCGGCGCCACCGGCTCCGGCTCGGGCTCCGGCTCCGGCTCGTCGCTGCCCTGCGCGGTAGGATCGAGCTTGTACTGCACGCTCTCTCCCGCCTCGACCTCGATCTTCTTGGTGACCGGATCGTGGTCGTCGGCCGACACCTCGAGGTGGTGCGTGCCCGGGTTCAGGCGCTGCTTGTGAGGGAGCCTCACCGCTTTGCTGCCGTTGATCGACACCTTGGCTCCGGCGACCCCGGAGATCACCTCCACCACGACCAGGTGCTCGAGCACTTTTTGCAGGTTGTCTTGGGCGTGCTCCACGTCGGCGGGGAGCATCGGCTTGTACGTGGTCTTCACCGCCTCCTCGAGGAGGTCGGCGGCCTCGAGCCACCGCTCGAGCGCCATCAGGGTGTAGCCCGTCATGCGCAACACCTGAGCTGCCGGATAGATCGCGCGGGCCTTCTCGAAGAGCTCGAGCGCTTCGGCATATTCGGCCGCCTTGTAGTGGGCCATGGCCTCGGTGGCGATGTTGCGTCCCTCCTCCTCATCTTCCGCCGATGGCTCCGCAGCGGCGCGGCCCGTGAACGAGAGCGCGAGCAGGGCGACCCCGAGCGCGCACAGCCAACGAGCGGCGGCGGGGAAGGCCTTCGTGAGGTACAGCGGCGAACGGGACATCAGAAGTCGATCTCGCCCACTTTGGGGGCAGCCTTGGGGACCGTGCTCGGCTGCTCTTTGGGCTGAGGTCGCACGTTACCATGAGGGGCGGGGAGTGGCCCGCTCGGGCCGGGGATCTTCGGCTCGGGCGCCGCGCTCGCCTCTGCGGAAGGGGCTGCGGAAGCCGACACCGAGGCCGACGCGGTGGGGGCCGCGACCTCCTCGGTGGGGTCGGGGGCCACCTCGGGCTCCGGCTCATCGGTCGGGTCGGTGGGGGCGGCCGGCGTCACGGTTGGGGCCGTGGTCCCAGACGTCTCGGCGGCGGTCGCCGATTCGTGGGGCATGACCATCCACACCCCGAGGCCCGCGCCGCCGATCACCAGCGCGATCACCACCCCGAGGGCCACCGCGGTCGCAGCACCCGACTTCGTCTTGGGCGAGGTGGTGGAGTAGAGGGGGGCCGCCGTCGCCTCCATGATGTGGACGGGGGCGTGCGGCTGGGGCGTGGTGGAGGGAGGGATGGTGGTGCCCGCTGCGAGCGGTGCACCCAAGCCCGGTGTGCTCAGCGCCGGTGCCGACGGAAAGCTCGGCGGCCCGCTCACACCGTGAGGGTGCGCCTTGGCCGGCACCGAGAGCTGGAGCGAGCTGTCTGCGTTGGCGTAGTGACCGCTCCCGGTGGTGATGCCACCCGACTGGTTCACCCCCAGCGCGTGCGAGAGCTCGTCGATCATCGCCTGCCCGCTGGTGAAGCGCTGATTGGGATCGCGGTGGCAAGCGCGCGCGAACCACATGTCGAACAGCGGCCCGAGGTGGGGCGCCGACTGCGTCGGCGGCGGCATCGGCTCGTAACAGATCTGCCCGACCAGCGCGGCCATGCCGTCCGCGGTCCAGTAGTTGCGGCCGGTCAGCAGCTGGTAGGTGATGAGCCCCAGCGCCCACAGATCGGTCCCCGGCCCGACGCGGGCCAGATCGCCGCGCGCCTGCTCGGGGGCCATGTACCAGGGCGTCCCGAACACCTGGCCGGCCACGGTGAGCTCCTTGGCGGCGTCGTCGGTGAGCTTGGCGATGCCAAAGTCGAGCACCTTCAAGAGCGGACTGCCGTCCTCGCGCTTGAGCACGTACATGTTGGCGGGTTTGAGATCGCGATGCACGATGCCCTGCTTGTGGGCCTTGTCGAGCGCGCGCGCGGCCTGCTTCATGTAGAGCACCACCTCGCCCGCAGGGAGCGCGCCGCGCCGCTTCAGCTCCGAGCGCAGGTCGTGGCCTCGCAGGCGCTCCATGACGATGTAGGGCACACCGATCTCGCTGGCGATGTCGGCGTCGACGACGCGCACGACGTGTTCGCTCTCGATGCGGACGGGCGCGCGTGCCTCGGTGCGGAAGCGTTCGACCGCCGCCTGATTCTCGGCGAGGGCCGGGTGCAACAGCTTGAGCGCCAGCTTCTCGTCGGTGTTGACGTGGCGCACGCCGTACACCGTGCCCATGCCGCCGCGCCCGATCATGAACTCGATGAGGTAGCGGCCGCCCACCACGCTGCCTTTGCGCAGGGCGATCATGTGCACGTCGCTCGGCTCGTCGAGCTGCTTGGAGCGCGAGGGCACGAAGGGGCCCGACGACGTGCTCAGCTGCGCGCCGCGCGCCGCGTGTGCGGCGAGCACCTGATCGGCGGCGGCGCGCACCGCGGCCGGCGCGCCCGGCAAGAGCTCGGGCGCCGAGTGTTGGGCTTGCCGCGGCGGCGGCAGCTTCCCTGCATCCGGTCGCCCGGAGCCCGTCGGCGGTGGGGCGCCGTTGGGGCGCGACGCCTCCGGCGGAGGCACGGCCGGCGCCGACGGATGCGGCCGGCGCATGGCCGGCGCAGACGGCTGCGGCAGCCGCGCCGAGGGCGTTCCGCTCGCTCCCTGGGACGCAGGCCTCGACACCGGGCTCGTCGGCGGAGCGGGCTGGGCCGGGAGCGAGACCGCCGACGCACCGGGGGGGAGCTTCGGGGGCTGGGGGACGGGGAGCGGCGCGCCCGGCGCAGGCACACCCGGTCGCGGACCGCGCGGCGTGTCGATCGGTCCCGCGCCGTCATCGTGCGCGGGCGCCGATGGGCCACCCGAAGGTTTGTTACGCCGCGGTGGCGGCGGTGGCGGTTTGCGAGCCAACGTCTCGATACCCCGTCGTTACGCGTCGAGCTCGACCCCGAGCCCGAGCGCGCACCCGTGTTCCAGCTCTCATAGATTATTGTGTTGTCGATTCAGCGGCAAGCGTCGCGGGGAGGAGGCCTTTCGCGTCCAGAATATCGAGTGATCTCGGGATGCTCAGCGCCAGTCCGCGCGCGTAGAGGCGGCGTCGCTCGAGCGCGGGCAGATCGCCTTCGCGTCCCTCGGTGGCGTAGGCGAGGAGGATCGCGGCGCTCACGCTCAGGTTGAGGCTCTCGACGAAACCTCGCATCGGGATGCGCACGTTCTCCTCACACGCCGCCGCGAGCTCCTCGCAGATCCCCTCGTGCTCGTTGCCCATCACCAGCGCCAGGCGTGGGATCGTCGCGAGCTCTCGCGGCACGAGGCGGCCCTTCGGGTGTGTGCCGACGAGTCGATACCCCGCGCTCACTGCGGTCACGGCGGACGCCACGCTCCGGTGTCCGATCACGTCGACCCAGCGCTCGGCGCCTTTGGCGACCGCGTTCGAAGCGGCGAAGGGCTCGTGACGCTCCACGACGTGCACCGTGAACACCCCGAACGCGTCGCAGGAGCGCACGACCGCGGCCCCGTTGTGCGGATCGTGCGGCGCGTCCATCACCACCGTCACCGCGTGGAGCCGCGACTCGATCACCTCCAAGAGGCGCGCCTTGCGTTCGTCACCCACCATGCCCTCGAACAGGGCGATGATCGGCTCCGGATCGACGGCGGCGAAGGCGTCGCGCAGGCTCTTCCTGCGTTGGAGGGCGCGGGCGCTCAGCATCACCGAGGGGCGGCGTCCCCGTCGTCGGAGTCGGGTGGCGGGAGGCTCGGGAGCTCCCCCTCGTCCGAGTCGGGAGGGGGCGGAGCGGTGGTGATCTCAACCTTCACGTCGTCGGTGGCGGGCTCCGGCTCGAAGACGCGCACTTCGCGCTCCGGCAGCGGGGGCGCCGTGAGCGCCTCGTCCAACAGGGGTGGCGTTCGCGGCGCGTCCTTCAGCCGCTTGAGCCGCGACTCGTACTCACGCCGCTCCACCAACGTGAAGGGCACGTCGCCGAAGCGCGCGTCGAGATAGCGCTCGGTGAGGCTCATGATCTCGTCGCCGTGGGGGTGCTCGGCGTGCACCAAGGCGCGTGCGTGGCGCAGGGGTGGGGTGGCGCTGCTCCGCCCCACGCCAATCGCGCTCATCACCCGGTCGAGCGCCTGGTAGAGGTTGGTCGCCACCGTCTCATCGCGCGTGCGCTTGCGCCCCTCGAGCTCGGTCCCCTCTTCACCGCCGCGGCGGCGCCGCCGCAGCCACCACCACAGCGAGGCGAGCACGATGAAGATGCCCAACAACAACAGCAGCGTGCGCCCACGCGGGCGCTTGAGGAACCGACCGGGATCCGCGTCGCGCCGCCGGAGCGACTCGAACAGGCTCACCTGCTGCCGCAGATCGTAGTTGAGCACGTGTTGGTTCCAGCGCTGGCTCACCGCCTCGAAGAAGTCGCGCACCGACGCGAGCACGCCGTCGATGTCGCTGCGCGGGAGCGCGTCGCCGGGAGGGGTGGGATCGAAGGTGAGCCACCCCGTCCCCTCCACGTAGGCCTCCACCCACGAGTGGGCGTCGCCTTGCCGCACCGCGTAGAACTCGCCGTAGCGGTTGTAGGTGCCGCCGATGAACCCCGTGATGTTGCGCGACGGGATGTCGAGCGCGCGCAAGAGCACCGCCATCGCGGTGGAGTAGTACTCGCAGTGGCCGGCCTTCGACTCGAACAGGAAGTGGTCGAGCGGTTGGTCGGCGCTCCCCGAGGGGGACGACAGATCGTAGACGAACTCGGTGCGAAGCCGCTTCTCGATGGCCTTGGCCTTCGCAAAGTCGGTGGTCTCGCCGTCGGTCCAGCTCACCGCGAGCTCGCGGATGCGGGGCGGGAGATCGTCGGGCAGCTGCACGTAGCGCTCGCGCTCGCTGTTGCGCAGGTGAGGGAAGGCGGGCAGCCGGTTCTCGTGCAGGTACACCTCGTAGTGCACGCCGCGGTCGTTGGGGGCCTGGTAGCGGTATTCTCCCTCCGGACCGCGCAGCACCTGAATGGTCGTGCCGGGGCCTACGGTCACCCCCGTGCGCAGGCGCAGCCCTTTGGCGTCGGGGGGGAGGAAGAGCACGGGGGGATCGATCGGCTCCAGATCGATCCGGATCACCGCGTCCTCGTCAGGCTCCGGCATCTGGTGCAGGGGGACCAGCTCGCTTCCGGTGGCGATGGTGCGCGTCGCCTTGCTGCTCTGCGTCCAGCTGCGGCCGTCGTAGTGGTCGAGCGCCGTGCCCCGGAGGTGCATCGCCTTGCGGGCGGGTGCGGGCTGGCTGAGGCCCGGGATGTGCACCCGGAGCGCGATGGTGGGATCGCTCCGCAGCGTCCCGATCTGCCCGAGATCGACCTTGCCCGAGAACCCGATCATGCGGCCGCTCTTGGGCCGATTGAGGAGCAAGAGCGACAGACCGACGCGCGGAAAGACGATGAACAACGAGACGGTGAACAGGAGGATGGGCACCGACAACAGGCAGGTGACGGCGATGAACTGTCTGCCCACGACGCGTTTGCTGCGCAGAATGCGCGGCACATCCACCGGCAGGCCGGTGCGGTCGCGCGCGCCTTGCCGATAGTTGCCCTCCACCTCGCGACGAAGATGGCTGAGCACGAGCGCGCCCGGCGTGACCACCAAGAGGCCGAAGAAGCACAGGCCGTAGCCGAGGCCGCCCCCCACCACCGTCCCCGCGATCAGGTGCAACAGCGCGAGCACGATCACCTGCTGGTCGTGCGCGGCGCCCTTTCGCGTGGCGACGCGGATGATCTGGAGCCCGACCGCGAACTCGATGAGCAGATCGAGCACGCTCGCCCCCGTGAACAGCGCCCGTCCGAGCTGTGCGGCCACCAGCGCGAACACGCCGATGGTGTCGACGTGTTTGTTCGCCGCCTCGTGGCGCCACGACTCCTTGAGCGCCACCGCGATCACCAGACCGATGGTGACCGCGATGTTGATGCTGCGGCTGAACTGCCCGCTGGCCACCAGCGCGAACACGCCGAGGGCCGCGAGGGCGTCGGTCATGATGCGGTGCACCAGGCCGAACCTCATGCCGCTTCACCTCGACGGGGCGCCGGGGGGCGGCTCCGGTGGGTGGGGTCGCGGCGGAACCGATCGTCGACCTGCGCGAGCAGCGCGAGGAAGCGCAGCACCGGATCGATACCGCGCGACCGGTCGGAGATCACGCGCTCCCCGGCGGTGGTGCTCACGCTCACCCGGTCGCCGCGCTTGATGTGGGCCACGGCGTAGGAGGCCACCTCGCGGATGCGCCGCTCGAACACGTCGGCGCCGGCGAGCGTCGCGTCTCGCTTCTCTTCCGCCTTGGGACGGATGTTGTCGATCACGAGCTCCACCTCGTGGCGCATCTCGCGGGCTCGCTCACGGATCACCAGATGGCCGGGGATGGTGCACTTGCGCCAATAGATGTCGCGCGGATCGTCGCCGAGGCGCATCGGGCGCACGGCGTAGATCTCCTCCCCCGAGCCCCGTCCGAGCGGGCCCGCGTCGCCGTTGCTCTCGCCGTGTCCCCGCTGCGGCAGGCGTACGGGATCGACCGCGGGGTAGATCACCAGCTCGTCGGGCGACTCTACCTCACGGCTCTTCTCGAACAATCCGAACGGGAAGCGGGTGGCGATGCGAAAGCCGGTGTGTCGCTCCAGTCCGCGCTTGAGGGGCGTGCGGCGGTAGGCCGCGATCTGCGTCGAGCGCGGGCTAATCTTCAGGAAGAAGCACCGCTTGTCGGCAGGCTGGCCCGCGCGCAGATCCTCCACCTCGATGGCGTAGGAGGGCACGCGATTCTTGTTGTTGTACACCTCGATCTCGACGAGGTGCGAGCGACCCACCTGCGCCCGCGCCGGCAGGCGGCGCTTGACGGTGAGGGTGCGCAGCGACAGCTCGCTCATCACCCCCGACACGATGATGAGCGACAGCATCATCCCGAGCAGGAGGTAGAGGAGGTTGTTGCCAGTGTTGATGGCGGCGAAGCCCACCCCGAGGGTGATGCCGAGGAAGTACTTCCCCTCCCGCGTGAACTTGAGCTTGCGGGGCCAGAACGTGCGCTTCTGCAGGAACAGCGGCGACGGCTTGGCGCGGCGCCCGGGTCGGAGCGCGGCGGCGACCGCGCGGATCGACTTGGGGGCGAGGGCGAGCTCGGCCTTCAGCCTGCTGGCGCGCGAGCGTGGAGGCGTTGCGCTCTCCGCCGCATCCTTCGCGCGTCTCGTCTGGCGCTCTTGCGACATGGACCATCGCCAGTCTAGCGTGGATTGCGAGCCGAGGGCGTCACGGTCGCCCAAAATGGTGGACGCGAAATGGCGGACAGCGGCCCGTCGGCGCGGAGTCTGTCGCGCGCTACAGCGGCACGGGGACGCGGGCCACGAGGTCGCGCACCGTCGCCTCGGCTTCGTCGCAGTTCGGCACGTAGCCGTCGGCCTGGGCGGAGAGGCGGATGCGGTGGGCGAGCACCGACACCGCGAGATCGTGGATGTCGTCGGCGATGCAGTAGTCGCGGTTCCGGAGCTTGGCCCGGGCCTTCGCAGCGCGGGCAAGGTTGATGCCGGCGCGCGGCGACGCACCGATCGCGATGGCAGGCGAGGTGCGCGTGGCGGCCACCACCGCCTGAAGATACGTGATCAGCGAGGGGTCGACCTTCACGCGTTCGCAGTCGCGCTGCAGCATCACCAGCGCTTGCGGATCGAGCACCGGCGGAACGCTCGCCACGCGGTCGAGCTCCGGATTGAGGTAGAGGCGCTGCTCGACGTTGCTCGGCGGGTAGCCGATGCGGATGCGCATCATGAAGCGGTCGAGCTGCGACTCGGGCAGGGGGTAGGTGCCCGCGAAGTCTTCGGGGTTTTGGGTGGCGATGACGAAGAACGGGTCGGGCAGCGGGGTGGTGTGCCCGTCGATCGACACCTGGCTCTCGTTCATCGCCTCGAGCAGCGCGCTCTGGGTGCGCGGGCTGGCGCGGTTGACCTCGTCGGCGAGCAGCATGTTCGCGAAGATGGGCCCTTGCTTGAACTCGAAGCGATTGCGGGTCTGGTCGTAGACGGACACGCCAAGCACGTCGCTCGGCATCAGATCGCTCGTGAACTGGACCCGCCGGAACTCGCCGCCCACCGCCTTGGCGAGGCCCCGTGCGAGCGTGGTCTTGCCGACGCCCGGAACGTCTTCGATGAGGAGGTGGCCTCGCGCGAGCAGACACACGAGGCCCATCTCGACCGCCTCTGGCTTCCCCTCGAGGGCGCCTTCCACGGCGGCGCGTAGCCGTTCGATCACCGACTGGGCGTCTCGTTTCACGTCGAGCACGGTGGTCATCGTGCTCATGCTAGCAGACTGTGCCCGGGAGGCGACACCTCTTCCAAGCCCTGGTTTCGAAGGGTTCCCGCGGGGGGGGGCGCCCGGCCGAGCGCGTCTCTCGCGGCTTCGCAGGCCCTCGAGCGCCGTGAAATCTACGCACCGCGTCGAGGAATGGGGTACACCGGCTGCCCATGACGGATGAGGCGGACCGTCAGACCGAGCCCTCGGACCTGGGTGAAGAGCAGCGCTCCGATCCTCCCGGTGCCCTCCGCCTGCTCCGTGGGATCGTCCGCACCGTGCGGCCGCACCAGTGGGTGAAGAACCTCTTCGTCCTCGCCCCGCTGGTCTTCGCGAAGTACCTCACCCATCCGTCCGTCATCCTCGGCGCGGTGGGGGCGTTCGGCATCTTCTGCTTGCTGGCCGGGGCCATCTACACCCTCAACGATCTGCTCGACGTCGAGGCCGACCGCGTCCACCCGGTGAAGCGGTTTCGCCCCATCGCGTCGGGGGCCGTGCCCACCCACGTGGCCAAGGCCCTGATCGCCGTCCTGCTCGTCGTCGCGTTCGGAGGCGCGGCCCTCGGGCCCCCGAAGTTCATCGCCGTCGCCGTCGCCTACTTCGTGCTCAACACCGCGTATTCGCTGCGGTTGAAGGACTACCCGTACATCGACGTGGCGTGCATCGCGACCGGCTTCGTGTTCCGCGTGCTCGCGGGGGGCTACGCCATCCGCACGCCGGTGTCGCACTACATGATCTTGTGCACGCTGTTCTTGGCGCTGTTCCTCGGCTTTGGGAAGCGGCGGCACGAGCTCGCGAGCGACAACGCGGTCAAGCAGCGGGCGGCGCTCCAGCGCTACACGCCGAGGGCCCTGTTCTGGGCCCTCGCGATCACCGGCACCGCCGCCGTGGGGACGTACCTCGCCTACACGCTCGACCCCAAGATCCAGGCACTGTTCCAGAGCGACTACCTCTGGGTCACCACGCTGCACCCCTTGTTCGGCGTGATCCGCTTCCTGCAGATCGTGCGGAGCCGGCCCAAGGCCGAGTCGCCAACCCAGGAGATGCTCTCGGACACCCCCTTCGTGCTCAACGTGGTGGTGTGGGTGATCGAGGTGGTGGTCATCGTCTACCACCTCCGCCCGACCTGAGGGCGCTCACGCGCCAGAAGTTGGGCAGGGAGCGCGAGAGCCTGGATAATCTCCGCGTGGCTCCTCCCCCCGCCGCGACCCAGCCTGCGCCCGAGCCGCTCTTCGGCGCCGCTGGCCGGAGCAACTCGGTCACCGACATGGGGCTCGTGCTCCCCGTGTTCGTCGCCTACCACCTCGGGGTGGTGCTGCTGAACGTGCGCAACGCCGCGGATCCGGTGACCGAGCAGCTGCGGCAGCTGGCCGAAGGCCACGTGGGGATCTACTGGGCCACCACCCTCGCGCTCGGCTTTGGGATGGCGGCCGTGCTCTGGGCGCTCGGACGTGGGGAGACCTTCGACCGCCAGCGGTTCCTGTGGGCCGGCGTGGAGGGGGTGCTCTTCGCCCTCGTGATGCGCTACGCGGCGGGCTACGCGGTGGTGAGCCTGCCGCTGATGCCGGTGCCGCTCACGCACGCGCGGGGGTTCGCGCCGTGGGAGGGGGTGGTGATGTCGCTCGGTGCCGGTCTCTACGAGGAGCTCGCGTTTCGCGTGCTGTTGTTCGGGGGCGGCGCCCTCGCGATCCGTGTGGTGGTTGGCTCGGGGACGCGCTGGTTGCTCACCTTGGCGTGGGGCCTCGGCGCCGCGTTGATCTTCTCGGGGTGGCACTACGTTGGACCGATGGCCGACGCGTTCGACGCGCACACGTTCGCCTTCCGCGCGGTGTGCGGCGTGGTGCTCACCGCGATCTACGCGTGGCGCGGGCTCGCGGCCGCGGTATGGACCCACGTCGTCTACGACATCTGGGTTCTGGCCATCGCGAGCGGATGAGCCGTCTGCGGACAACGCCGTGAGGCGCCTCGAGGCGCATCGGAGTCGCTGTGAACGCTGTCTCTTCCGCCGAGTTCCTGGCCGCGATCGTCGAGCTCGTGGCGCACCCGATCTTCGTGAAAGATCGCAGCTATCGCTTCGTGTTGTTGAATCGGGCGTTCTTCGACATGGTCGGATTCGAGCGCGAGCAGATGATCGGCAAGACCGACTACGACTTCTTCCCGAAGGAGCAGGCCGACTTCTTCCGCCGGAAAGACGTCGAGATGTTCACCTCGGGGGATCCGGTGCAAATCGAGGAGGAGCCGATCACCGATCGGGAGGGCAACGTTCACATCCTCGCCACCACGAAGGTCCCCTATCGGGACGCGCAGGGCAACGTCACCCACCTCGTGGGCATCATCAAAGAGATCACCGAGCTCAAGGCTGCCCAGGAGGCGCTCCGGCAAGCCAACGCCGAGCTCGAGCGCCGGGTCGCGGAGCGCACCGCGGAGCTCGAGCGCGCCCAGGACGAGCTCCTGCGCAAGGAGCGGCTCGCGGTGCTCGGGCAGCTGGCCGGCGGCCTCGCCCACCAGCTGCGCAACCCGCTCGCTGCCATCCAGAACGCGGTGGCGCTGCTCCGGCGTCCTGACGGGCCCTCCGGCGCTCGGCAGGCGCTCTCCATCATCGACGAAGAAGTGAGGAGGGCCGACCGCACCATCCGCGATCTCCTCGACTACGCCGCCATTCGACCACCCCGGCTCCGGGAGGTGCCCCTCGCGACGATCATCGAGCAGGTGCTCGACTTCGAGCATCCGCCGGAGGGGGTAGATTTGCGGGTGGACGCCGACGCGGGCGCGGTGGCCTTGGCCGACGCCTCTCAGCTCGCGGCGGCGCTCGGCAACGTGGTGCGCAACGCGATCGAGGCCGTCGAACAGAAACAGAAGGCGGTGGTGGCCATCCACGTCGATCGGCAGGGGGACTGGGTTCGCGTCGTGGTGGGTGACAGCGGCGATGGGGTGCCCGCTTCGGCGCGCGCGAGCCTCTTCGACCCGCTCGTCACGACCAAGCCGCTCGGTGTCGGCCTCGGTCTGTCGATCGCCCGCTCGCTCATCGAAAACCTCGGGGGCACCATTCGCTTCGAGGACTCGCCGCTCGGGGGGGCCGCTTTCGTGATCGAGCTGCCGGCGGGGCAGGACGAGAGCGAGCGCTGAGCCCAGCGAGGCGCGCGTGTGCGGCAGGGAAACGCTTGACGCCTCCGGGTGCCGTCTCCAAAGGGTTCTACTGTGAACAAGCTCGCCCGGTGGATTCTGCTCGCGATGTCCCTTGCCGTCGGTGGTGTGGTGCTGTTCGGTCAGCCGGTAGCCCACGCCCAGAAGGAGAAGGCCGACGTCGAGAAGGCTCGCAAGCTGATGGAGGACGGTCAGTCCTTGTTCAAGCAGGGCCTGTACCAGGACGCGATGCTGAAGTTCGAGGAGGCGTACAAGATCCACTCGTTCAGCGCCTTCCTCTACAACGCCGCGCTCGCAGCGGAGAAAGCGGGCGATCTCCAGCGCGCGATCGCCCGCTACAAGGAGTACCTCGCGAGCGATCCCGAGTCGCCATACGGCGATCAGGTGAAAGACAAGATCAAGGCGCTCGAAGACGAGCTCTCGAAGGTGCCCGCGCCCGGTGACGGTGGCGGCGGGAGCGGCGGTGACGGCGGCGGCGACGCTGGGGGAGCTGGCGGCGGGAAGACGCCCGCGCCGAAGGCCCCCGTCCCCGCGGACGAGGCCACGATCGCGCAGATCCGCTCCCTCGTGTTGATCGAGAGCGAGCCTCGTGGCGCTCCGTTGAGCCTCTACGAGCGCGTGGTGCCCACCGCTGCGCCCTTTCAGCTCGGCGGCAAGAACACGGGCTGGCGGCAGATCATCAAGGACGCGCAGACCCCCAAGGATCTGTCGTTGGCGGTTGGCTACTACCACGTCGTGATCGAGAAGTTTCAGGACTACAACCCGAGCGAGACCGACATCAACCTCGCCCCCGGGCACGTGTACACGTTCAAGGCCAACCTCTCGCAGGGGGCCTTCCTCGGACAGCTCCTGCTGAAGACGAACGTGGAGCACGCGAAGGTGTTCGTCGACGACCCGCCGCCCCACAAGTCGGCTCCCTTGTTTCGCGGCACCGACACGCGCGACCTGAACAAGGGCGAGCACACGCTCTGGATCGAGGCGCCTGGGTACAAGCCGGTGCAGAAGACCTTCGTCATCGAGCAGGGCAAGACCACCGAGCTGAAGCTCGATCTCGAGCGGCTCGACTTCGGCTACGTGGTGCTCGACGGTAACGCCGAGGAGATCGAGATCGAGATCAACCAGAAGCCCTACGCGTCCACGTACAAGTCGGGAGGCGACCCGCTCAAGATCAAGCTCCCCGCGGGGAAACACAAGCTCGTGCTCGACGCCGACGGGCGCAAGGAGTTCGAGGGGGAGATCGACGTGCCGGCGGGGCAGGAGCTCCCGGTGCACGCGACCCTCACCGAGGCCTATCCACGCGGCAAGGCGGTGGCCCTCGGCATCCTCAGCGTTGGGGCCGCGGTGGGCGGCGTGTTCCTGCACCTCGAGGCGGACAAACCCGTGGGCCAGCCCCACGACGAAGACATCCATCAGGTGTTCAACGTGTCTCGCTTCGTGGCGTGGGGCGCGTCCGGGCTGTTCGCCGGGCTGGCCATCTTCTACGCGGTGTACGACCCCAACCCCGAGTCGCTCATCAAGCTCGATCCGAACCGCGAGTTCCCCGAGGGCGAGGAGAAGAAGCCGAAGCAGCAGAAGAGCGCGAGCATCGACCTCCTGGCGCCGTGGTTCACGGAAGAGGGCGGCGGCGTCGGCATCCTCGGCTCGTTCTGAGCCGAGTCTCTCTCATACGGTGGGAGCGGAGCGTGGGGGGAGGGTGCGGAGCACCCTCCAGAGCTCAAGGGCAGGGGTTCATCAGGCCGGTCTCTGGATCGAGCGACGGCTTGCACGGCGGGGGCGGCGGAGGGGGAGGTGGTGGAGGGGGAGGTGGCGGTGGCGGGGCCAGCGGCGCCGGCCGAGGTCCCGGCGGTGGCTCGATCGACGGGGCGGCGTTGGCGCTCGGCTCGGCGCTCGGCTCGGCGCTCGGCTCGGGCGCGGGCTCGGGTGCCGGGGCGGGTTGGGGCGCGGACGCGGCGGGCTCTGGGAGTGGGACGGGGCTCGGCTGAGCGGAGGTCGCCGGGGTGGGGGAGTTGGGCTCGCGGAGCACCAACACGGAAACCACCAGCGCGACCACCGCCGCGGCGAGGAGGGCGCCGAGGGCGAGTCCCGCCTTCGAGCCGCCCCGGTCGTCGTCGCGCTTGGCCTCGGCGGTGACGGCGGCGGCGGTGCTCTTGAGCTGCGGGTTGGCCATCGGGGGCGGCACCATCGACTCGTGGCGCGTGATGCCCTGGATCAGATCGATCTTGGACATGGAGACGCCGCTCGCGAACGGCGCGAGCGCGGCCACCAGCTCCTGCACGCTCTGATAGCGGTCTTCCGGCTTCAGCGCGTAGGCCGTGGCGATCACCTCGGCGAGCTCCTCGGAGATGTCGGGTCGGTACTCGCGGATGGGTGTCGGTGGATCGATGTTCACCTTCACGCACAGCTCGGAGAAGGTCTCGGCGGTGTGGGGCTGGGTGCCGGTGAGCAGCTCGTAGAGGCACACGCCGAGCGAGTAGATGTCGCTGCGGAAGTCGACGTTCTTGGCGGAGCGCATCTGCTCGGGCGACATGTAGAGGCCCGAGCCGAGCACCGTCGTCGTCTTCGTCAGCCCCATGTCCTCGGGGCCGTCGTCCATCAGCTTCGAGATCCCGAAGTCGAGGACCTTGACGATCTTGCGGCCATCGCGCTCGGAGAGGAACAGGTTCGCGGGCTTGATGTCGCGGTGGATGATGCCCACCTTGTGGGCCTGCGCGAGGGCCTCGCCGGCCTGCACGATGTAGTCGATGGCTTCGGCGACCGGGAACTTCTTCCCCCGCTTCACCCACTCTGACAGATCGTGGCCGTCGAGGTACTCCATGACCATGTACGGCACTCCCTCGGCGGGGAAGCCGTCGCCGGTCATCGCGCCCACGTCGACCACGTGGGCGACGTGATCGCTCTGGATGCGAGTGGCGGCCTTGGCCTCTTGGAGGAAGCGGGCGACGATGGCCTCGTTGGACACGAGCGACGGCAGGAGGAACTTGATGGCCACCTTGTTGCCGAGCCGGAGGTGCTCGGCCGCCACCACGACACCCATGCCGCCCACGCCGAGCGTGTCGATCACTCGATACTTGTCCAGCAGGATCACCCCCGCCGGAAGCTTCGTCACGTCCAGAGCTTGGCTCACCGCACTCCGCCACCACTCTACTACAATCGATCGAGCGGCGCCGACTGTCCTGACGTAAGCTCCCGCCCATGGACGAGCGCACCGCTCCTCGCGCCTCCCTCCCGTGCACCTCTCGCTCGAGCCGTGGGTAGCCTTCTCCGACTGAGGGTGGCGGCCGCGGTGGTGACGGCGCTCTCGGGCAGCGGCAGCGTCGCCGGCTGTCGGGACGAGGTCCCACCTCGGACCCGCCCCAGCGACCCGGACGCGGGGATCACGCCCGACAAGCCGATGACGCGGCAGGCGGTCGAGTCGGTGAAGGTCGCCACCGCCGCCGCCACCCGGCTCTCGCAGTCGCTCGGGCGGGGAGAGCCTTCGCGGCCCGACTACCTCGCGCTGCGGCGTGCCGTCGCGGCGCTGATGCCGTTCGCGCGCGGCCCGGCTCCGGTGGGGGCGGAGGTTCTGTGGGGCCCGCCGAAGGCCGGCGACGAAGGGGGAGGGGCGCTCGGAAAGCTCGACCGCGCGCTCGCGGCGGGCGACATAACGCTCGCGAAGGCCCCGATGGAGCAGTGTCTGCGCGCGCTGCGTTTGATCGACAACGAGCTGATGCTCCACCAGGTGAAGCCCGAGCCGGCGGTGCGTGGGCTCTCCGAGGCGAGCTTCGAGCTCGGCCTGATGCTGATGGAGGCCTACGCCGGCGTCCCCGATGGACCGGACGCGGTGCTCGCGGATCTGAAGGGGATGCTCGACGGCCTCGAGCGAGGGGCGGCGGCGGCCCTCGCGGTGGCCGCACCAGCCCAGCGCAGCGCGGCGGCGCCGGCCTTCGAGGCGTTTGAGGCGAAGGTGAAGGCGCTCCGCACCGCGCTCGACGGCGCAGCGCACAGCCACGCGCTCACCGGGCGCGCTCGGTGGGTGAGGGTGAGCGGGGAGCTCGGGGTCGCGGCCCGGCGCCTCGCCGCGGCCTTCGGCGTGAAGACCGCGCTCCCCTATCCGGCGCGATATCCCACCGCCGACAACGCCCCGGAGCGCGAGGTGGTCACGCCGCTCGTGGTCCCCGCGCCGCGCCGCGATCCCCGCCAGGGCGACCACGCCGCCATCGCCGCCTTGGGCCACGATCTGTTTCGCGACAAGCGGCTGTCGAAAGGCGCGGTGCGCGCGTGCAGCGACTGTCACCGGCTCGACGCGGGCCTGAGCGACGGCCGCGCGACGCCCCCCTCGCTCGATCCGACCACGCCCATCACGCGAAACACACCCACCCTGTGGTACGCACCGCTCCACGGTGCTCAGCTCTGGGATGGTCAGTTCGCGAGCGCCGAGCGGCAAGCGCTCAAGGTGATCCACTCTCGCTCGGAGATGGGCCTGACGACCGACGAGCTGGTGGCGGTGGTGAGCGCGATCGCCGACTTCAACGCGCGCTTCTCACAGCTCTTCGACGATGGAGTGACCGCCGAGAACGTGGCCCGGAGCCTGGTGGCCTACGAGACGCGCGACTTCGTCCCTGCCACCGCGCCGCTCGATCGCTTCGCGCGCGGAGACGAGGCCGCTCTCACCGAGGAGGTCGCGCTCGGCTTCGATGTGTTCGTCGGGGTGGGGCGTTGCGCACGCTGTCACGTGCCCCCGCTCTTCGGCGGCTCACGACCCACCGACTTCGCGACCGCGGTGTATGCGGCGATCGGGGTGCCGATCGCACCCGACGACCCGCGCATCGATCCGGATCGCGGGCGTGGCCGGGTGACCGAGCACCCTCTCGACGAGCACGCCTTCAAGACCCCCACCGTGCGCAACGTGGCTCACACCGCGCCGTTCTTTCACAACGGTGCCTACCCGACGCTCGAGCTGGTGGTCGATTTCTACGTGAAGGGCGGCGGCGCGGGCCTCGGCCTCGGGCTCGACAACCTCGATCCGGAGGTGAGGAAGCTCGAGCTCTCCGACGCCGACGAGAGCGCCCTCCTCGCGTTCATGCGAGAGGGCCTCACCGACGCCACCGCGCGGTGAAGGCTCTTGCTGGCGCGGCCCGACATGACCACCATCGCCCGATGGCGGTGTCCCTGGTTCTCCTCATCGGTCTGGGGGCCGCCGTCGTGGTGCTCACGCGCGTGGTGGTGCGGGGCATCGAGCTCTACGCCGCAGCCGGCGGCATGTCGTCGAAGGCCAAGGGGCAGTTCCTCGGCTACGCCACCTCACTGCCCGAGCTCGTCGGCACGGTGGGAACGGCGGGCAACGGCTTGCTCGGCGCCGGCCTCTGGAACGTGGCCTCCTCCAACGTGATCAACCTCGTGCTCTTCAGCGCAGCCGCTGTGCACTACGGTCGCGTGCGAGCGCTCTACAACCGCAAGTTCGCCGACGAGATGGGCTTCGCGTTGGCGGCGTTCGGGGTGCCCCTCGTGTTGTCCAGGAGCGCGGAGGCGGCTCGAAGCCCAATCACCGCGGGGCTCTTGCTCGCCTCGTTCGTCGCCTACCTGATCCTGGACAAGCATCTCAACCAGAGCCCACCGATGAGCGTGGCCGCGAGCCGGAACAAGGCTCAACACGGCCGAGGCCGCGGCGTCGCGCTCTGCGCGGTGGGGGTGCTCGGCATCGTCCTCGCCGGGCACTACCTCGGCCAAGAGGCGGAGGTGGTGGTGAACGGGCTCGGCGTGCCCGAGTGGGCGGTGGGTTGGATCTTGGGCTTCATCACGTCGTTGCCCGAGATGACGGCGTTCTTCGCGGTGTTCGCGTCGGCCCGCACCGACGACGGGGCGGCCCCCACCGACGACACCGACTGTCAGGAGAACCTCGACAGCCTGGCGGCCTCGAACATGGCCAACCTCGGCGTGATCTATCCGGTCGGCGTCGTCGTGTTCTTGCTGATCGCGTCCTGAGCGCGTCGTGCATACACGAGCTCCTCAACGTTGCCCTTGGGGCCGACGATGGGGCACTCGAGGCGCGCCACCACCGTCAAGCCGCGCTCGAGCATCGCGCGCTCCGCCCGCGCGATGGCGTCGCTGCGAACGTCGCGATCGCGGATCACGCCGCGGGCCCTCGCCACCGCGTCACGTCCCGCCTCGAACTGCGGCTTCACCAGGGCCACCAGCTCGCCGTCGTTCGCGAGCATGTCCACGATCGCGTCGAGCAGCTTCTCGAGCGAGATGAACGAGGCGTCGACGACGACGAGCTCGAACGGGGCGGCGAAGTCGGCGCGACGCAGGTGGCGCGCGTTGGTGCGCTCGCGCACCGCCACGCGCGGGTCGGCGCGGAGCTTCGGATGCAGCTGGCCATAGCCCACGTCGATGGCCTCGACGTGGGCGGCCCCGTGCGAGAGGAGGCAGTCGGTGAAGCCGCCGGTGGAGGCGCCGACGTCGGCGCACCGCTTGCCCGCGACCGCGAGGCCGCGCGCCGCGAAGGCGCTGAGGGCGGCGTCGAGCTTCTCGCCGCCGCGGCTCACGAAGCGTGGCGGCGCGTCGACCCGGAGCGCGGCGTCCACCGCCACGCGCTCACCCGCCTTGTCGACCCGTTGGTCGCCTCGGAACACGAGGCCGGCCATGATGAGGGCCTGCGCGCGAGCTCGGGAGGGCGCGAGGCCTCGCTCCACGAGCAACAGATCGATCCGCTGTTTGCCTCCGGCCATGGTCGTCACGTCGGCGCTTGTCCGTGGATCGCGCGGGCGATGTCGAAGAGCCCTTCGGCGATGCGCGGTCCGGGGCGCAGCGCGGCCGACGTGGAGAGTCGCCGCACTCGGCCGCTCTTCACTGCGGTGAGCTCGCTCCAGCCTGGCGCACGGCCTACCTGTGACGTGGTCGCGTGGCCCACGCCCATCGCGTCGATCACCACGAAGGGGTCGAGGGTGAGGAGGTGCTCGATGTCGATGGTGGGCCACTTGCCACCGCGCGTGACGACGTTGTGACCGCCTGCGAGGCGCACGAGCTCGTCGGGGAAGCTCCCCGGTCCCGCGACGAAGATCGGGCTCACGTCGAACACGACCACCAAGGAGACGCGCGCGCGCGGTGACGCCCACGACGCGGTCCTCGTCACGTCGGTGTCGATGCGCTGCGCGAGCTGGTGCGCCGGCTGGGGCCGCTCGATCTTGTGGCCGAGCTGCCGGAGCATCGCGGTGATCTGGGCCACGCTGTCGGTGGTGGGAAAGAAGGTGTCGATGCCGTGGGCGCGGAGCTTGTGCTCGAGCGAGGGCCCGACGGGACCCTGCTCGCCGACCACCAGGTTCGGGCGGAGGGCGAGGATCACCTCGGCGTCGGGGCTCGCGTAGGCTCCCACGCTCGGGAGCCGGGCCGCCTCCGCCGGGTGGTCACACTGCTGCGAGCGCCCCACCAAGAGGTCGCCAGCGCCGATCGCGAACATGGCCTCGGTGGTGCTCGGCGACACGGACACGACGCGTGTCTCGTTTCGGGCTGGGTCCCGCCCGCGGCATGCCCACGCGAGCGCGAGCGAGGCGAGGAGCGCGCGGCGTGACGTGGTCATTCCGAAGGACGACGCCTCGCGAGGGCGACCCCCGCGAGGGCCACCAACACGAGGGCCCAGGGCGCCGCGACGCGTCGCGCGCCGCCGATGTGGCACCCGCCGCCGATCTCGTAGCCGGAGCCCTCCGGCGCGACGTCGGGAGCCTCGGGGACCTTCTCACAGAACGCGTCCTCGCGGCACTGGTAGCCGTCGGGGCAAGGGGCTGCCTCGTTGCAGCTGCGGGTGCAGTAGCCGTCGAGGCATGCGCGGGAGGGACACTCGTCCACGTCGCTGCACGCGTCGCCGACGGGGTGGTTGAACACCGGGTCGGTCGGGAAGCCAGTCGCCCACGGCGGCGGCTCGATCCCCACGAGCCCGGCCGCGTACACCGTCATGTCTTTGATCCACTGGCCGTGGCCGAACACGCCGCTGTAAACCGGAAAGGTGCAGCCCTGGGAGCCGCGCGAGGCCACCCCGTGCACCCGATCCGCCAGGTCGAACGCCCCGCCTCCCGAGTCGCCCTGGCACACGCCGGTGTCGCCGAGCCACTCGGTGTTGGTGATCCCACTGCCGATCCCGCACAGGCCCCCCACACACTGGGTGAACAGCCCGTCGCGTCGGTAGCGGGTGCCGCTCGGAGCGTTCTGGGCATCGAACTGAGCGCCGAAGCCGATCGCGTAGTACTCCTCGAACTGTGCGAGCTCCACGTCGACACGTGGCGTGGCCGGGGTCGCCTCTGCGCTCGAGATGGGCTTCCCGAGGATGATGAGGGCGATGTCGTTCCCGCAGAACTGGTTGCCGCCGGGGGCGACGTGCACCTCGCTGGCGAAGTGGTAGTCGGCCACGTTCTGCGTGAAGCTGGTGCGGGTGGTGACGTAGAGCTCACTCGCGGCGTAAGGCGGGTAGAACACCGTCGTCCCGCAGCTCACCGCTCCGCCCCCCGACGAGTTCGCCACGCAGTGCTGCGCGGTGAGGATCACGTTGGGAGAGATGAGGGTTCCCGAGCACGCGCCGACGCCGTACCCCGACAGGTGGACGAGACCCACCGCGTGGGTGTCTTCGGTGTCGAGGTAGCCACCCATGATGGGCTGCGATGCCTCGGCCACCTCGATCGGGTCGTCCGAGTGCAACGGGCTCGAGTCGCCGCACGCCACGGATCCGAGGGCGAGCAGCGTCATCAGGGGGAGGCGGGTCGGTTGGGATCGCATGTGTCGTGCCGTTGTCTCCTGCTTGCGCTCGCGAGCGCGCGCTGCAGGCCGTGCCCCGTGTTCCCCCCGACCTCGCGAGGCCCACAATGTAGCACCAAGGAGGCAGGCCCGCCATGCGTGCTTCGCTGTCACAGTGGGTGTGGACGGGGGTTCACTCGTGCGAGAAAAGCGGCGTGATTCTCACGTCTCGTGGGGCACGAAGGTTGCTCGATGGGGAGCATGCGCGAGCGGGTCTCCACGGCGCCTTGGGTGCTCTCGGTGTTGCTGACGGCGGCGCCTTCGCTGGCGGAGGCACCGGCCGAGTCCGCCTGCCCGCCGGGAGCGTTCTGCGAGGAGGTGGCGACGAGCCCCGACGGGGACGAGAGCGACGAAGCCGCCGACGACGAACGCGATGGGCTCGGCGGTGCCCCCGCCGCCGAGGCTCCGTCGGTGGGCGCGCGCGCGGGGTGGGTGGTGGCGGACGGGGCGGAGGGCGACGGAGGCGATGACGTGGCGCTGCCCGACCGCGAGCTCGACGAGCCTCCGACGGGGTTGGCGTCCGAGCACCCGGGGTGGAGGCCCGAGGGATGGACCCACCATGGCTCGGACGAGCCGTCGCCGCCGCCGTGCCGCACCTGCGGCTCTCCGGTGGTTCAGGCCGGGCTCGGGCTCTTCTTGGGCGGCTATGCGGCGCCGTTTGCGGTGGGGATGGTGTCTGCCTTGATCGTGGACGACGTGCCCGAGGCGTTGCCGCTCGTACCGCTCTTGGTGCCGGCGGCCGGACCGTTGATCACGGCGGCGCTCTACGACGCGTCGCCGGCGGTGTGGGGGCTCCTCGGCGCCACCAGCGGCGTGCAGACGCTCGGTCTGGTGGTGCTCGCGATGGGTCTCTCACTCCCCGACGAGGGGTTCGCGACGAGCACCGTGATCCCCACCGCGGACGGCTTGGCCATTCGGTTCTGACGGCGCCGCGTTCGTGGCCCCCAGCCCCCGTCCCGTGGTACCGAGACGCCATGGGCAACAAGGGCAAGAAGGGGAAGGTCAAGCGTGGCGACAAGGGCCTGAAGCACGCCAAGCGGCTCCTGGGGGCGCTCGAGAAGCACGCCAAACACGCCTTGAAGGTGGGGGTGCCACGCGCCGTGTACCTGAAGGCGGTGACCGATCACGCGGCGGACACCTACGACCGGCTCGAGCGCGTCCGCGACGCGAAGCGCGCGCCGCCCGCCGCGGCGAGCGAGGAGCGCGCGCCCGACAGCGGCCCTGACAGCGGCCCGGACAGCGGCGACGTCATCGATTTCCACGGCCCCGACAGCGGCCCCGAGAGCGGCCCCGAGAGCGGCCCCGACGACACGGGACCCGACAGCGGCCCTGACAGCGGACCGTGAGCGCGCTCGACGGTCTCATGGGACTCGACTGTGCCAACGATGTCGTGACGTGGCACGCATGGGGCCTTCATGGAGCCGATCGCAGCGGACAAGTTATGGAAATGACGACACAGGACGTGTGGGCGCGCTTGGCGCCACATTTGCTTCACCGACGCGCGTCGAACGTGACTGGATCCAACACATGAACTTCACAACGAGCTTTGGGGGGCCCCGAACGACGTTGCTCGCTGCCGTCGCCGCGGTGGCGGTGAGCGCCTGCGGCACCGAGGTCATCATCATGGGTGGCAGCGGCGCGAACGGCAGCGGAGCGGCCAACGCGGGGGGCAACAACACCGGGGGCAACAACACCGGGGGCAACAACACCGGGGGCATCAACACCGGGGGCAACAACACCGGGGGCAACATCAACCCGATCGACTGCCTCAACGCCGAGAACTTCGATCCGTGTGCGAGCCCAGGCAGCTACTGCTCCTATTACGACGCGGGGACCAACGAGTACTGCGACGCGTGGTGCGACGACAGCTACCGCTGGCAGAAGAACTGCTACGTGCAGCCGACCTACTGTTACAACCCGAGCCTCTGCCCAAGCGTGCTCCCGACGAACGGCGCCGCGTGTCCTACGACGGACGAGTGCGAGTACTACGACTGCGACTTCCCCGGCGTGTGCGGAGGCAGCGGCTACGGCTACGGCTCCTGCCAAGATGGGGTTTGGTACACCTACAAAGACTGCTACTGCTACCAGCCCCCCGAGCTGTGTCCCGCCTCGCCGCCTCAGCACGGCTCTGCCTGCACCACCACCGCGCAGTGCGACAACTACGACTGCGAGTGGATCAACCAATGCGGCAGCAACACCTACCACTACGGCTACTGCAGCAACGGCGTCTGGTACAGCGACGGCGACTGCAACTGATCGCCGCCGAACGCCAGGCGCCGAGCGCCTCGAGACCCGACCGAGCAGCGGCCGATCTTCCCGCGTGTAGCTCCCCTCCGCCACCTTCCCTCCAACCTCCGCGGACGGCGCGCGGGGGCGGGCGGGAGGGCTGCCGCTCTCGCTGGTCGCTGACGCCGCTCTCGACGCCACACGTCGCGTGGTCGACGTCGTGATGGGTGGCTTTTTCGCGTGGCCCCGAGGCGTGGTAGGCACTGCTCATGTCAGCGTGGTGGCGCCGGTGGTGTTGTCTTTGGATCTCCCTTGGGGTGTGGGCGCTCGCGCTCGACGCCTGGGCCAATCCGCAGCCAGGGCTCCCACCGCCGCCGAAGGAGCTCGTGCGGGCCACCCCGCACAGCAGCCTCGAGTCGTTCCTCGAGCAGACGAGGCTCGCGCGCTTCGACGAGGCTGCGTATCTGCTCGATCTCCGCGGGCTCACCAAGGACCAGCAGGTGAAGAAGGGGCCGGAGCTCGCACGGAAGCTCCGCACGGTGCTCGACCGCAAGCTCACGCTCGAGCTCGCCGATGTGTCGAACGACCCCGAGGGGGATCCGAGCGACGGCCCCCAGACCGACACCTTGGGCACCATTCAGCTCGCGGATCGCGCCATCGCGGTCAAGCTCTCGCGCGTGCCGACCGGGCCGTCCACGGCGGTCTGGGTGTTCGCGATGTCCACCGTCCGCGAGATCGAGCCGCTCTACGAAGCTTTCGGGCCTGGCCTCATCGGCGAGAACCTGCCCGGCGTGTACCAGCGGCGCAGCGTGCTCGATATCGCCCTTTGGCAGTGGATCGCGCTCGCGCTCGCGTGCGTCGGCGCCGTCATCGCTGGGTATCTTGTCTCCGCGTTGCTGCTCGTGATCGGGCGTCGCTTGGCGCGCACCACCAAGACCCAGCTCGACGACGTGCTCCTCGACCACCTCCGCGGGCCGGTCCGCGCCTTCGTGGCCCTGTGGCTGCTCTACGTGTCGTTCGAGCTGATTCGGTTCTCGCTGGTGGCTCAAGACGTCATCTTCAAGCTGCACGGGGCCGCGGTGATCCTCGCCGCGATGTGGGCCATCACGCGCGTCATCCACGCCATCTCGGAGGTGGCCCTCGGTCGCATGGTGGTCGGCGGAGAGGGCGTCGACGAGGCGCTCGTGCGCCGCGGTCAGCGCACGCGCGTGGAGACGGGGCGCCGCTTCATCAATGCGCTCGTCCTCTTCGTCGGGGTCGCGGTGGCGCTGATGCAGTTCGAGGTGGTGCGGACGGTAGGCGTGTCGCTGCTCGCCTCCGCAGGTGTCATCGGCGTGGTGCTCGGCTTCGCGGCGCAGAAGTCGGTGGCCAATCTGGTGGCCGGGATTCAGCTGTCGGTGGCCCAGCCCATTCGCATCGGCGATCGGGTGCACATCTCGGGCGACGTGGGCTGGATCGAAGAGATCACCCTCACCTACGTGACGATGAAGACCTGGGACGGTCGGCGCCGCGTCTTCCCGATCACCTACTTCATCGAGAACCAGTTCGAGAACTGGACGAAGACCTCGCCGCAGCTCGTCGGCCAGGTGGTGTTGCACGCCGACTACCGCGTGCCTGTCGACGTGGTGCGCGAAGCTGTGACAGAGATGATCCGTGAAGACGAAGACTGGGACGGGGAGGTGGCCGACGTCTTCGTGGTCGATGCGACCGCAGACAGCGTGGTGCTGCGCATCACCGCGTCCTCACCCGACGCCGGTCGCTCCTGGGCGCTGCGCTGCCGCGTCCGTGAGCGCGCCATCGCGTTCCTGCAACAGCTCGAGGGTGGGCGCTACCTCCCGCGCCACCGGGTGGAGCTGCCGACCACGGCCTGAGCGTCGCGACCCGCCTCGGGAGCTCAGGGATCGCACGCGCTCTTGGGGGTGCACATCACGCAGCTGAGGCAGGGCCGAGGGGTCGCCTCGTTGCGCACGTACTGCTGCCACTTGTCGCCTGCCGCGTCGGGGTCGGGGGCGCTCTCTACGATCCGCTCGCGGATCATCGTCATGCGGCGCGCCGTCTCGGGACGGTGCTTGCCGAGGTACTCCTCCACGATGGGGGCGGGGCAGCTGCAGAGGCCGACGAGATCCTGGTTGCGCTGCGTGAGCTCTGCGTAACGCTTGGCCAGCGGCTGGTACTTCGGCGCACAGGCATCGTCCGTCACCGCGCAGCCGCTAGGGAGCGCGGCATAGAGAGCGTTGGTCTCGGCATAGATGGCGTCGAACGCCGACCTCAGCCGCTCGAGCTCGGCGCGATCGCCTTGGCACGACGTCTCTGGGATCTCGGTGGATGGCGCGGGGGGGAGCTGCGCCTCCGAGCTCGGCGCGGGGTTTGGCGCGACCGCGGTGGGGAGGGTCGTCGTCGGATCCGGATCGCCGATCTCCACGTCGGCGGTGGGGACCTGGACAGGCGTGCCCTTGTCGCAGCCGGTGATGGCCGCGAGGGTGCTGCTGACGAACGCCATGCGGCGGCGGAGGATGGCGCGGCGATGCGCTGAGTCGGCCATGTCCGACTGTAGATCGGTCGCAACCGGAGAGCACGCGGCCTGCGCGCGGCTGGGATCTCATCGAGAAGGTCATCGCGGTTGCCGATGCGGAGCACGCGACCTGCGCGCAGCTGGGATAGGATGCGGCGATGGTCGAGCGCTCCCGTGCGGTGCAGTGTCTCGGGGCTGCGGCCTCGCTCGCGCTCGCTCTCGCCGCGCTCTCCGCGAGCGGCTGCTCGGGGGACGGTGTGCGCCCGCGCGACGCCGCGACGGGTGCCGGCGCCGGGGGCGCCGCGTCGACTCCGCCGGGCGGTGCCCCCGAACCGGGAGCCACCTCCCTCGCGACCCAAGACCCGCTCGCCCTCCCCCAAGACCACGAGGTGAAGGTGGAGGTGGTGATGCGCAACGGGGAAACCAAGCGAACGTTCTGGGTGTATCGCCCCGAGCCGACGCCGGCCCGCCTCGGTCTGGTGCTCATGGCCCCGGGCGGCGGGAGCATGCTTAGCGGCCGAGCGCTCGCCCCCGAGGATCGCGCCGAGCACCTGCCTCTCGTGCGCGCGGGCCTGGCGGTCGTGGCCTACTCGCTCGACGGAGACGTGGCCCCGGGCGTGTCCGGCACCGAGGGCACCCGCGCCCTCACGTTGTGGAAGGCCTCGTCGGCGGGTCTCGAGAATGCGCGTGCCGCGCTCGAGGTGGCTCGGGAGAGGCTTCCGCCGGTGGACGAGGCGCTCGTCTTCGCGCTCGGGCGTGGCGCCGCCGGCGCGCACGCCTTGCTGCTGGCCGCCGAGGTGCCACAGCTCCGGGGGGCGGTCGCGCTCGGGCCGGTGACCCAGCTCTCGTCGGAGGCGAGCACGGTGATGGCCGTGGACGCGGTGATCCCCGGCTACGCGAAGCTCGTGCGCTGGAGCCTCCCCCAAAACCGCGTGCACGACGTGCGGGTGCCCGTGCTGATCTTTCAAGGCGCTGGCGACGCGGCCGTGCGCCCGTCCGAGACGAGGGCCTACGTCGCGGCCCTCCGCGGCGCTCGGCGCGACGTCTCCTACCTCGAGAGCGACGGCAGCGATCCTGAAGAGGGCCTGCTCGTCGCGCTCGCGTGGCTGCTGTCCCGACGCGACGGCTAACAACGACTCCCACCCACGCCCGCGCAAGCGACGGCAGAGCCCACAGCCCCCAGCCCGCGCCCGAGCCGGCAGCGCCCGCAGCTCCCGTCAGAGCGGGGAGAACCCGCAGCCCGCAGCCCGCAGCCCGCAGCCCGCAGCCCGCAGCCCGCAGCCCGCGCCAGAGCCGGCAGAGCCCGCCGCTCGCGGAGCCTGCGGCAGAGCCCGCAGCCCGCGGCAGCGAGCCAGCAGCCCGCGGCGAGCCCGCAGAGCGCGCAGCCCGCGCCACAGCCCGCGCGACAGCCCGCAGAGAGCCAGCAGAGAGCCAGCAGAGAGCCAGCAG
>CAYOAL010000087.1:22425-43370 GCA_964401935.1 uncultured Polyangiaceae bacterium | reverse complement strand
ACCACGACCACGACCACGACCACGACCACGACCACGACCACGACCACGACCACGGCCACGACCACGCACCCGCACCCGAACCCGCACCCGAACGACCACGACCACGCCCCCTGCACCACCACGACCACCACCACGACCACGACCAGGCGCCCGCTCCTCCGCTCGTGCTCGCCCCCGCCCTCGGCGCTCCCAACATCCTCGTTCCTGGCGAGAAGCTCCGGAGCTGGCGCAAGGGTGTGTCGCTCCTCTGCTGATCGTCTGCCCCTCCTCGCCGCGCCAGCGTCCCCGAGGGCTGTCGGGTCGAGGTCGCCGCGGCGTGAGGTGGGATGGCGCCGAGGTGCCCTCCGCGCCCTGGTGGCGGCCCGCCCACGCGGCCCGCCCACGCGGCCCGCCCACGCGGCCCGCCCCACGCGGCCCGCTCTGCCGAACCTCGCCGCACCGCGCCTCGAGGGGACCCTCGAGACAACTCCCGTCGGCCCTTCAGTCGAAGAGCCGCTGGAGCTCGCGGTCGAGATCCTGCGGCGTGAACGGCTTCTGGATGAACGCGGTGTGCTCGCTCTGATCGAACGCTCCGCGCCCGTCTTCGTGGCCCGACATGTACAACACCCGGATGTCGGGGCGCAGCCCGCGCACCCGCAGGGCGAGCTCGTGGCCGTTGAGCTTGGGCATGACGACGTCGGTGATGAGCGCGTGGATCTTGTTCGGGTGCTGCGAGGCGATGCGCAACGCGTCGTCGGTGTCGTGAGCGACGAGCACTTTGTAGCCGGAGTCGCCGAGGAGGTTGGCCATCAGCGCGCGGAAACCGATGCGGTCCTCCACGAGGAGGATCGTCTCGCCGCGAGAGCGGGTGAGCGACGGGACGTCATCGAGGAAGTCGAGGCCACCGTCGACCTCCCCCGCCGAGTGGGGGAGCACGATGTGAAACTCGCTGCCGAGGTTGGGCTCGCTGTCGACGCTGATGGTTCCACCGCACTGGGTCACGATGCCATACACGGTGGAGAGACCGAGGCCGGTGCCCTCCCCGCCGCGCTTGGTGGTGAAGAACGGCTCGAAGATGCGCGAGCGCGTCGCGCCGTCCATGCCCACCCCGGTGTCGGCCACTACCAGGTGCACGGTGGTCGTGTCGTCGTTCTCGCGCTCCACCCGCGTCTCGATGCGGAGCGTCCCGCCCTGCGGCATCGCGTCGCGCCCGTTGACGGTGAGATTGAGCAAGAGCTGCTCGATCTGGCTGCGATCGGCCTCGATGACGGCGGGCGTGTCGGAGAGCCGATGCACGAGGCGAACGTCGTCGCCGAGGAACCCGCGCAGCATCTTGGTCATCGTGGCGACGATCTCGTTGAGATCCACGCGCCGCTTGCGCACCACTTGGGCCCGACTGAACGTGAGGAGCTGGCGCGTGAGCTGGGCGGCGAGCTGGGCCGCCTCGGTGATCTCGGCGAGCATGCCGTGCATCGGGTCGTCGGGGGAGACGCGTCGCTGCAAGATGCTGCTGTAGCCGATGACCACGCCGAGCAGGTTGTTGAAGTCGTGGGCGATGCCGCCCGCGAGGCGTCCGAGCGCCTCCAGGCGCTGGGTGTTCTGGAGCTGGCTCTGGATCTTCTCGCGGCTCTCCATCTCGCGGCGCAGGCGCTCGTTGGCGAGCTTGAGATCGCGGGTGCGCTCGACGACGCGCGCCTCGAGCTCGTCCCGGGCCTCCCTCAGCTCCTCCTCGGTGCGTTTGCGCGCGAACAGATCGGGGATCTGGTAGCCGCGGATCTGGGCGGCGAGGTGTGGCCGCTCCACCATGTAGGCTTCCACGCGTGCCTCGATCGCGTCGGGGGGGGCCATGATGAAGCGGCAGCACGGGTCGCCTTTGGCCCGGCACAACACCTCGGAGGCCACCAGCGACACGTTGAAGCTCTCCTCGCACCAACCCGACGAGTAGCCGGCGTTCATGATGCACACGGGGAAGTCGACGCGCTTGCCCGCGCGACTCCAGGCGTCCGACTCGAACGAGAACGGATGATCGTAGAGCAGCCTGAAGCCGGGTCCCGGCTCGGGGCTGCTCGAGGGATCGATCTCCACGAAGGCCCAGCCCGCGTGTGCGAAGTGGATGGGTCCTGCGGACAGCCGGGCGATGGGATCCTCGAGCCCGAGCTTCGCGTTGAGGTTCTTCGCGTCCGTCTTGCCGATGGCGTGAGCGAGGTCGAACAGGATGTTGCGTGCGAAGTCGCGCGCCTCGTCTTCGCGGCCCGGTCCGTAGAGCTTCTCGACGAGGGCGAAGAACTCCACCGAGAGCGACGCCGCTCGCACGAGCACGTAGCGCTCCCCCGCGATCTCGATGCGCGCCGCGCTCGGGTCCTCCACGCGGTCGCGGAAGATCGCGGATACGAGCCGTTCGGCGCGCACGAACACCTCGGTGAGGTCGGCAGGAACGCGCGCAGTCTTGAGCTCGCCCACAGCCAGAGTCTAGTCCTCAAAGCAGCGAGGCTGAAGGGGCCAGCCCCAAAGATGCCGCCGCGATGATACGCCGCACGCCGCCCGCCCGGCCGACATCGCCCACGCGCGTCGGGGTCGGGCACCCGCACCATCCCAACGCCAACCCCCGCTACCTCCAACCGGCAAGACCCTGCTTGAGCCTGGCGAGAGCCGGACCCGCCGGGCGAGCCCGGAGAGCCCGGGCGAGCCGGAGAGCCGGAGAGCCCGAGAGAGCCTGGCGACGTGGCCAGGGTGCTGCCACTTAGATATCTGCCCAAACCAAACTGTCTGGCGAGAGCTTGGCCGTCGTGGGGGGCGCGGGGGACGGCGGGGGCTGGGCCTTACGCGTGGGGTTCGAGCCGGATGGTGGTGTACCCTACCGAGGGGTCTAGACTGGGCCTTGCGCGTGGGGGTTCGAGAGAGGCCTGACCGACGCATCGCCGACACGGGCGCCTATCTCCCCACACCGGCCGACGCTCGGCGCCTCTCCACCTCGGATCGGTTGAGCCGACGTGCGACGTGGCGGTACCATGACGGTCGGGCTCGTGCGTCACGCTCCGCGAAAGACTCTGTCCGCGACCGTCGTCGCAGGACGGTACCAACTCGATCGCGAGCTCGCGAGAGGGGGGATGGGAACCGTCTGGCTCGCGCGCGATCAGAAGCTCGGGCGGGCGGTGGCGGTGAAGGTGATGGCGCAGGAGCTCGCCCAGATGTCGGAGGCGCTCCACCGCTTCGAGCGCGAGGCGATGGCCCTCGCCGGCCTGAGGAGCACCCACGTGGTCGAGGTGTACGACTACGGCGTCCAGGAAGGCCTCCCCTACATCGTGATGGAGCTGCTCGAGGGGGAGAACCTGGGGCAGCGTCTCAAGCGCATCCCTCAGCTCGGCTTGTGGGAGACCAACCACCTCGTGAGCCAGATGTGCCGCGGTCTCAAGGCCGCCCACACCGCGAAGCTCATCCACCGCGATCTCAAGCCGAGCAACATCTTCATCGCGCGCCAGGACGACGCGGAGCTGATCAAGCTCCTCGACTTCGGCGTGGTGAAGGCGCTCGACCCATCCGGCAGCTCGGACGCGACCATGACCGGCGTGCTGCTCGGAACCCCGCAGTACATGAGCCCCGAGCAAGCCCGCGCGACGGGGGTGATCGATCACCGCAGCGATCTGTGGTCGGTGGGCGTGATCGCGTTCCGGATGCTCACCGGGCAGAACCCCTTCCGCGGCGAGTCGGTCGGCGACGTGGTGCTCCGCATCTGCAGCGACGCGCTCCCGCGCATCTCCGAGCACCGCAGCGATCTGTCCCCGGTGTTGAACGAGTTCTTCGACCGAGCGTTCGAGCGCGATCCGAACCAACGCTTCCAGAGCGCCACCGAGCTCGCGACGGCCTTCGACGACGTGGTGCGCCGTGCCCTCGGCCCCGCCGCGCCACCGCCTCGTCCCCCCATGACCTCGCTCGTGGACGCGACGCCTCCCCCCCTCGGCGCGTTTCCCGAGGCGCGCGCCCCTCACCTCTCGAGCGCACCCTCGCTCGCCGGGGCGCTCGCCCCGATGAAGCCAGGGCCGGGTGTCTCGGCGTCGAGCCCGCTGGAGGCGAACCCAGCGGAGCTGGGTTCGAGCCCGATGGGGTCGGCCTCGTTGACGCCCGGTCCGTGGACCCCCGCTTCCGCGCCCCCGACGACGGGGCAGCCGGCGCCGGCGCCGACCGCGCTCCTCGTGTCGAGCCCAACCGACCCTGCGCCGCCGACCGCCGCCCCGCCGCCAGGGCCCCGAGCCTCCCTCGCCAGCCTCAGCGGGCTGGGGGCCGCGAGCACCTCGGGCGAGCACACACCGATCTCCACCACCGTAGGAGGCACCCAGCTCGCGCCCAAGATCCCCGCGTTGCCACCGCACCAGAGCGGTCGCGCGGTGGCGTTCATCGTGGGGGGCGCCGCGCTGCTCCTCACGCTGGGGCTGGTCGTGGCGGTGTGGGTGGGATCCGACGACGGCGCGCAGGCGAGCCCGGCTGCGGCGAGCTCCGCGTCACCGCACGGCGACTACACCTCGAACGACGACGACGGCCCGGGCCTCGACCCCGACCCCGTCGAGGATGGCGCCGAGACCGCCGACGCGCCGGAGGGTTTGACGCCCGAGGCTCCCCCCGACGCGCCGGAGACGACGGCGAGCGCCGCAGCCAAGGTGAAGGCGAAAGACCCGAAGGCCAGAGGTCCCGCAGCGGTCCCCGCCACACCCCGCCCGCGCACGCCGGAGCCCGCGCCGGAGCCCAAACCCAAGGGTCGCCCCGACTGGGGCCTCGGCGAAGACGGCTAACGCTCGCGTCGGCGCCCCCGGGCGGCGCCTCCCCGCGTCCCTCTCTGCTTGGTGCAGCGTGCGGAACGTGGTGCAATCGTGTCGATGGCGTCGCTCGCCCGCACCCTGTCCCTCGCCCTCGGTTTGTGCTGGTGCCTCGCCAGCCCGCTCGCGAGCGCGGAGGACGACGAGCTGGCCGAGCGGCGCAAGGCGGCGCAGGCCCTCGCCGACAACGCCTTCGATCTGCTGCAGAAGGGCCTCTACGACGAAGCCGCGAGCCTCTTCCGCAAGGCCGACGAGCGCTTCCACTCCCCCGTGTTCATGCTGTTCGAGGCGGAGGCGCGCGAGAAGCAGGGCAAGCTGCTCGCAGCCCGGGCCCTCCTCGACGCGGTGGCGCGAGAGAAGCTCGCCGAGTACGCGCCGGACGCCTTCCGCACCGCGCAGGACAAGGCGCGCGCGCGCCTCAAGGCCCTCGACGCCCGCATCCCCACCGTCACCGTGAGCCTCCCGCGCGTCGACGCCGCCGCCGTCACCGTGACCCTCGGCGACCGCAAGCTGAGCGGCGACGAGGCACAAACTCCGATCCGCCTCGAGCTCGGGAGCTACGAGGTGACGGCCACCGGACCGGATGGGCGCACCGATCAGGCGTCGGTGACCCTCGGCGAAGGCGCACGGGAGACGGTGGAGCTCGACGTGGCCCCCAGAGCGGTCGGCGGCGACACGGACGCCGGCGGAGCGCCGTGGTGGCTCGGCGCCGCGATCGCGTACGGGGTGGGCGGCGCCGGCCTCGTCATGGGGGCGGTGGCGGGAGGCGTCTTCGTGGGCAAGGCCGACGACCTCAAGGCCAAGTGTGAGGCCTACCCGACGCCCGGCTCGGATCCGAACCTGTGTCCCCCCGACACGGCGGAGGAAGGCGACGACGTGAAGCTCATCGGGAACGTCGCGACCGCCGGCTTCGTCATCGCCGGCGTCGGTGCGGTAGCCGGGACCCTGCTGCTCCTGCTCGTGCCCCACGGCGACGCGGAGGTGAGCGCCGCCGTCTTCGTGAGCCCGACCGGTTTGTCCGTTCACGGCCGCTTCTGATTCTGATCCATCGCCAGGGCTCCTCACCTATAAGGCGGGCATGAAGGATCGCGGATCCAACACGGATCTCGGTGAGGTGATCGCCGCGCTCACGGTCAGCGAGAGCTCGCCCCTCGACCCCTCGGTGCAGAAGGCCATCGCGCTCGCGCGCCTGCTCCAGACGCGGGGAGTCGACCTCCAGACCCCTGAGGAGAAGCGCCAGCAGGCCGAGCTCGAGCGCATGGTGACCAACGAGGCGGACAAGTTCACGCTCGCGCAGCTCACCGACCAGGCGTTTCGTTCGCGCACCCCTCGGCGCGCCGCCGATCAGCTCACGCACATCCTCGACGTGCAAGGGATCCCGCGCTTCTTCTCCACCTTCGAGCGCGCGATGCTCAAGGGCTTCCAGTCGTTTGGCAGCTACCTGCCCGGCGTGGCGATCCCGATGGTGAAAGACCGCATGCGCGAAGAGACCGCCAACGTGATCCTCCCCGCCGAGACGGAGCTGCTCGTGCGCCACCTCGACAAACGCCGCGAGAGCGGCCTGCGCATGAACGTAAACTATCTCGGCGAGGCGCTCCTCGGCGAGGAAGATGCCCAGCGCCGCCTCGAGTCGTACCTCGCCGCGCTCCAGCTGCCCGAGATCGAGGTGATCTCGGTGAAGGTGTCGACCCTCTATTCGCAGATCTCGCCCATCTCGCGACGCGCCGCGGTGAAGGTGCTCTGCGATCGCCTCGAGCTGCTCTACCGCGCCGCGGCCAAAGCACGCTTCGTGCGCGCCGACGGCAGCGAAGTGCCGAAGTTCGTCTACCTCGACATGGAGGAGTACCGCGACCTCGGGGTGACGGTGGAGGCCTTCATCAAGACCCTCGACCGCCCTGGCCTCGAGCACGTCAACGCGGGGATCGCGCTGCAGGCCTACATCCCCGACTCGTTCCACGCCCAGGAGCAGATCAACGCGTGGGCGAACGCGCGCGTCGCGGCCGGGGGCTCGCCGGTGACGATGCGCCTCGTGAAGGGAGCCAACCTCGAGATGGAGCGGGTGGAGGCCTCGATCGCCGGCTGGCCCCAGGCTCCCTACAACGACAAGCTCGACACCGACGCCAACTACAAACGCATGCTCCACGCCGCGCTCGATCACACCCACTGTGTGCGGCTCGGGGTCGCCTCTCACAACCTCTTCGAGGTGGCCTACGCGATGGTCCTCGCGAGCGAGCGGGGCTCTATCGACCAGATCCAGTTCGAGATGCTCGAGGGCATGGTCAACCATCAGCGGCGGGCGCTGTGCGAGATGGTCTCGAACGTGCTGCTCTACGCCCCGGCCACCCGCAAAGATCAGTTCATCAACGCCATCGGCTACCTCTTACGGCGCCTCGACGAGAACACCGGGCCGCAAAACTTCCTGCGTCACGCGTTCAAGCTCGATCCGAACGGCGAGACCTGGCGCAAGCTCGAGCGCCTGTTCGTCGACAGCCACCGCCACGCAGAGGACGTGTCGACCGCGCCGCGGCGCACGCAAGACCGCAACGCTGCCCACGTGGGCGCCGCACGTCCGCTCGACACCCTCGCCGACTTCGTGAACGAGCCGGACACCGACTTCTCGCTCGAGCACAACCTCCGCTGGGCGGAGGGCATCGTCGCTGCCTGGAAGGGGCGCTGCGACGAGGACGCGATCGACATCCCGCTCGTCATCGCTGGCGAAGAGCTCCGCGACGCCCGGAAGCTCAGCGAGTGCCGCGACCCCTCGCGCCCGGGCGTGATCGTAGGGCGCTACCGCCAGGCTACCGCGGCCGAGATCGATCGCGCGCTCCGCTGCGCGGCCGACGATCCGACGGGGTGGCGCGCGCTCGCCGAGGCGGAGCGCGGGGCAGTGCTCGCGCGCGTGGCCGACGAGCTGCGGAGAGGCCGCGCCGAGCTGATGGGCGCGGCCCTCGCCGACGGCGGCAAGCTCCTCACCGAGTCGGACCCCGAGGTGTCGGAGGCGATCGACTTCGTCGAGTTTTATGCGGTGACGGCGCGCGAGCTCCGCGCCCTCACGACGGTGGACGCGGCGCCGAAGGGTGTGGTGGTGGTGGTGCCGCCCTGGAATTTCCCCATCGCGATCCCCTGCGGAGGGATCAGCGCCGCCCTCGCCGCCGGCAACACCGTGATCCTCAAGCCAGCGTCGGACACGGTGTTGGTGGCTTGGGAGCTCTGCCAGTGTTTCTATCGGGGCGGCGTGCCGCGCGAGGCGCTCCAGTTCGTGCCCTGCGCGGGCTCGAGCGGCGGCGCGCAGCTCGTGGGCTCGCCGCTCACGGACGCGGTCATCCTCACCGGTGGCACCGACACCGCCCTTCGAATGCTCGAGGCGCGCCCGGAGATGAACCTCCTCGCGGAGACGGGCGGGAAGAACGCCACCGTGGTCACCGCCATGAGCGACCGCGAGCAGGCCATCAAGCACGTGCTCCACTCCGCCTTCAGCCACAGCGGCCAGAAGTGCTCTGCCACCTCGCTCTTGGTGCTCGAGCGCGAGGTCTACGAAGACGAGGGCTTCATGGAAACCCTCGTCGACGCCGTGAACAGCATCAAGGTGGGCTCGGCGTGGGATCTCAGCACTCGCATGGGACCCATGATCAAGCCTCCGTCCGGCGATCTCGAGCGCGGCCTCAAGGAGCTCGAGCAGGGCGAGACCTGGGGGGTGATGCCGCGGATGCAGGGCGACAACCCGTGCCTCTACTCGCCCGCGGTGAAGCTCGGCGTCGCGCCCGGGAGCTACACCCACATGACCGAGTTCTTCGGACCGGTGCTCGCGGTGCTCGCCGCCGACGAGCTCGAGCATGCCATCGAGCTGGTCAACCAGACCGGCTACGGGCTCACCTCGGGGCTCGAGAGCCTCGACGAGCGGGAGCAGACGATCTGGCGCGACGGCGTGCGCGCGGGCAACCTCTACATCAACCGTGTCACCACCGGGGCGGTGGTGTTGCGCCAGCCCTTCGGGGGTGTGGGGAAGTCGGCGTTCGGGCCGGGGATCAAGGCCGGCGGCCCCAACTACGTAGCGCAGCTGATGAACTTCAGCGACCGACCCGCCAGCGCGGCCGACGACCGCCCGGTGGCATGCGCCGAGGTGGAGGTGCTGCGGAAGGCCCTCCGCAAGCTCGACGAGCCGAAGGGCATGCCGCCCGGGGACCTCTCTCGCACCCTCGTCGCCATCCAGAGCTACGACCGCGCCCACGCCGCCGAGTTTGGGGCGGAGCACGACAGCGTCGCGCTCGTGGGCCAAGACAACCTGCGCCGTTACCTGCCGGTGCCGAAGCTCCGCGTCCGCGTTCACGCCGACGACTCTCCCTTCGAGCTGTTCGCGCGCGTGTGCGCGGCCAAGACGGTGGGCTGCCACGTCACCGTGAGCTCGCCCCCCGAGCTCCGCTCCGCCAGCGTCCGTCTCCTCGATCGGCTCACCGAGTGGTGGGGAGCTGGGATCGAGTTCGTCACCGAGGACGACGCGGCGCTCGCCGCCATCGTCACCGCGCGCCAGACGGATCGGGTGCGCTACGCCCACCCCGACCGCGCGCCGCGCGCCGTGCTCGCCGCCGTGCGCGACAGCGGGGTGTTCGTCGCCCGCTCCCCGGTGCTCGCCGAGGGACGCCTGGAGCTCCTCTACTACGTGACCGAGCAGAGCATCAGCCACAACTACCACCGCTACGGCAACCTCGGGGCCCGGGCTGGCGAGACGCGGCGACCGGTCGACTGAACGTGTGCTCCAGCCGACCGAGCTCGCGGGCGCGAACTTCGCCGGGCCACCCCCGGGTCGCCGGGCCCGCGCGGTTCGGCCCACCGCAGCGGCAGTCGTGTGGGAGCCGGCGTCTTCGGGTAGCGAGCTCGAGGGAGCTCAGGGCGTACTCCACGCATCATGCACAGGCAGACGCGCCAGTCGTATTCTGGGGCGGAGCACCGTTCTTCGCGCGAGGGTGGGCGTCGCTTCGCACACGCCACCTCAACATGTTTACGCTCATTGCGATTGGGACCGCGGCGGCGTTCGGGTTCAGCCTCTTCGCGACCTTGTTCCCTGCGCTCTTGCCGCACGCGGTTTCGCATGGTGGACAGGGTTCTCCCGGTTCACCTTCAACTTCTCGAACAGCGGCGCGATTTTGGACTCATCGTGGAGGTCCTATCGCCCACGACCGAGCGGTACGATCGGGGCGCCAAGTGGGTGGCGTATCAGACCATCCCCACGCTCACCGACTACCTCCTCATCGCGAGCGACCGCCGGCGCGTCGAGCACTTCCAGCGCGGACCCGACGACGGCTGGACGCAGCGCGTGGCCAAGGCCGACGCGCCGCTCACGCTCAGCGACGGCACCGTGATCGACGTGGGGCGCCTCTATCGTCTGGTGCCGGCCCTCGCGGAGAGTGCGTAGTTCGGTCGGTGGTGTTCACCCGAGGAGGCGCTCGGGGACGCGATCGCGCGTCGCGCATGTCGGACCGTTGCGGCGACGCGTGCTGCGCGCGACGGCTCACGCGTGGCGGCGGAGCCACGCGATCATCGGCGCGAAGACGAGGCGGGGCGCGTCGTCGGCGATGAAGAGGTTGGCGTGAGCGAACCAGTTCTCGTCGTCGCCTACGCGCAGCACCTCCACGTCTTTGCCACCCCACCCCGACGCGGCCGCTTCGGCGGTGGAAGGCGGGACGATGCCGTCCTTGTTGGGGATCACCACGAGCAGCGGCATGCGCATCCGCCCCATCGCGTCGGTGACGTTCACGCCCGAGAGCACCATGTCGCCGTGGCGCATCCACAGCGCGATGTCGCGGTTCACGAGGGGGTCGGGATCCTCCACCGTCCTCGTCATCACGTCGATCGAGCGCGTGTCGATGGTGGCGGGGTTCATGTAGAGCGAGATGACGGGGCGCAGCCGGCTCACCACGGGGAACGCCAAGCGCAGCATCTCGCGGGTGCGCGTCACCCTCACCACCTTGGCGAGGCGCGGCGAGAAGAACGCGGCGCGGATCACGGGGTGCACCTCCGTCCAGCGGAGGGGCGCCCCCATCGTGATGAGCTGCGAGACGCTGTGCCGCGGGGTGAGGGCGAGGTAACCATAGCTGATGCTCCCCCCGAGGCTGCAGCCGATGAGGGTGAGCGTTTTGGCGCGGGTCCGGGTGGTGGCGAGCACCCGCTCGACCGCGGCCGGCACGTCGATGGTGGCGTAGTTGCGCAGCGAGGCGACGCCCGGCTTGCTGCGCTCGGCCCGCGACTCCCCCTGCCCGCGCATGTCGAGCGCCCACACCTCGAAGCCGGCCTCGGCGAGGGTGCGCTCCATGCTCGTGCCGCGCGGATGGAAGCTGAAGATGAACGAGTTCATCCCGTAGCCGGGCACGATGAGCAGGGGCTGGGTGCTCGGGTCGAAGCGCTCCGGATGCACCGTGCGACGGAGCGCGAGCGACCACCCGTCGGCGGTGGTGACGTACTGCTCGCGAACCGCAAGGCCATGGGAGTCGGACATCGTGCCGGAGCATAGCGCCGCCGCGAGCCAAGACAGAAAAAGCTGAAGCGTCTACGCTGAGAGGGCCGAGCCGCCCATGACCTCCCCCGCTGAAGACGCCCCGATCGGCCTCGCGAGCGGCGACCGCATCGACGGCAAGTACCGCGTGGAGCACATCCTCGGCGAGGGGGGCATGGGGGTCGTCGTCGCCGCGGTGCACGAGGGCCTCGGCGAGCGCTTCGCGATCAAGGTGCTCGCCGACGCCTCCGACGTGGTGGTGAGGAAGCGCTTCCTCCGCGAGGCCCAGGCGGCGGCGCGGCTCAAGAGCCCCCACATCGCGCGCGTGTACGACGTGGGCACGCTCGAGGGGGGCCAGCCCTACATGGTGATGGAGCTGCTCGAGGGCGAAGATCTCGACGCGCGCCTCCAGCGCACCGGGCCCTTCGGCCTCGCCGAGGCCGTCGAGTACGTGCTCCACGCAGCGGCGGCCCTCGCCGAGGCGCACGGGCTCGGCATCGTCCATCGCGACGTGAAGCCCGCCAACCTCTTCCTCACGCTGAACGACAGCGGCGAGCCGGTCATCAAGCTGCTCGATTTCGGGATCTCGAAGGACGCCGTGAAGAACGACGTGCGCATCACCAAGCTCACCGGCACCGGCTCGCTCCTCGGCTCGCCTCAGTTCATGTCGCCAGAGCAGATCGTGTCGAGCGCCGACGTCGATCCACGCGCCGACGTGTGGTCGCTCGGGGCCACGCTGTTCGAGCTGCTCACTGGCCAAGCGGCGTTCGTGGGCAAGACGATGGCGGATCTCTACACGATGATCCTCCGCGAGCCGCCGCGCTCGCTCTCGAGCCTGCGCCGTGATCTGCCCTCCGAGGTCGACCGCATCGTGGCGCGTTGCCTCGAGAAGGATCCCAACGATCGTTTCCCGACGGTGGCCGAGCTCGCCCGAGCGCTCGCTCCCTTCGCACCGCGCCGCGCGCTGCCCGCGCTCGGGCGGATCTCCCGTGCCGTGACGCCGCTCGCGGCCACGCTCGTGGGCGACGATCTGGTGGCGACCCAGATCGCCGAGCGCCGACCACCTCCGCCCCTCGCGGAGACGTTGGTCCCGCTCGTGCGCCACGCAACCGTGGCCGCGGAGGCCGCGTCGCGCGGGCCGCCTCTCGCGCGGCCGTCGCTCGAGAGCGCCGCCACCGAGCTCCTGGTGCTGCCTCCGGTGCGACCGGCGCCACCCCTCTCTGGCCCGCACCCACCGCCAGAGGCCCTCGCCGTGACCGTGAGCGCGCCGAGCGCGCCCTCCGCGCCCGTGCTTGGCTCCAACCCCGGCGCAGGGTTCGGCACGTCGCCGACCGAAAGCGCGAACGCGCCGAGCGCGCCCTCCACGCCCGCGCTTGGCTCCCAGCCCGGCGCTCGGTCTAGCGCGTCGTGGCCGGAGCCGCCCACGCCGCCACGCCACGTCGCAGCGGCCAGCACCCTGGCCGAAGCGCCCGACGCGGCGCGCATGCCCCCCACGGCGCAGCGGGCGGCGCGGCGGCGCATTGGGTGGCCGCTCTGGCTCGTGGCGCTCTTGCTCGCGTTCGCGGTGCTGCTCGCCGGCGCCCGCCGCTTCTGGTTGGCGCGGTCGGGCAACGATCGGGAGCGCGACGACGCCACGGCGTCCCGACGGGTGTCCGAGCGAGAGGACAAGGCCACGAGCCAGCGGCAGAGCGGCGGCAAGAGGGCTCAAGGCCCCCGCCGCCCGGCGCCGACCGCCGACGAGCCCGCGCCATCGGACGCCACGCTGGGGCCACTCCCGCCAGAGTGGCCACGCGGCACCGACGACGCCCGGCTCTCCGCGGATCACCAGGCAGACGCGCGGCAGTGGCTGTCGCAAGGGCGCACCGCGCTCGCGGCGGGGGAGCTCGAGCTGGCGCGGCGCGCCGCCGCGGCGATCCTGAAGCTCTTGGAGCACCGCGGCCATCGCCTCGGTGAGCACGACTCTCCGCTCGCCGCCCACGCGCACGCGCTCGAAGGCGACACCCACGTCGAAGATCTGATCCGCACTTTGGAGCCGAGCGCAGGCGAGGCGTTCTCGCGCAGCTACGGCGTCGCCGAGGTCTGGGACAGGTCGGGGAGCGGCTGTGTGTTCGTCGCGCGCCTCAGAGGGCTGCGGCGCCTTGCGCTCGCGCGAGGCGACGACGACGCCGCCGAGGGCGCCGCCATCTGGCGTTCCGTCGTCGAGCACTACAACCTGGTGGTCGCCAAGGGTAAGAACGGCGAGCCCTTCCCCCCACGCTGCCGCGCGGCCCTCGAGGCGCTCGTCGGCGAGGCCCGGCGGAAAGCCTCCCTCCCTGCATCCCCATGACCACGTTCACTGCCAAGCTCGGCGACCGCAGCCTGTTCCCTCACCTCGAGGCGCGGGCCTACACCAATCACGCCGCGATCTCCCCGCCCTCGTTGGCGGTGGAGGCCGCCGCCCACGCGGTGCTCGACGACTACGCGCGGCTCGGAGTGGCCGCTCACCTCCCGTGGCTCGAGCGGCGCAACGCCCTCCGCGGCGCCCTCGCGACGCTGGTGAACGGCGAGGCGGGCAACATCGCGCTCACGGCCAACACCACCCGCGGCCTCACCGACGTCGCGCTCTGCGTCCCCTGGGAGCGCGGCGACCGGATCGTGCTCACCGAGGGGGAGTTCCCCGCCAACGTGACGCCATGGCAGCGGGCCGCGGAGCTGTTCGGCCTGGAGCTCGTGTGGCTGCCCCAACCCACCGCCGCCACCGTGAGCGACCCCTGGCTCGACGCCCTCGAGCGCGCCCTCGACCGCGGCGCGCGGCTCGTGGCGGTGAGCGCCGTGCAGTTCCAGACCGGCCTCCGCATGCCGCTCCGCCGCATCGGCGAGCGCTGCCAGGCACACGGCGCCGAGCTCGCCGTCGACGCCATCCAAGCGTGTGGCGTCGTCCCCGTCGACGTTCGAGGCGACCACATCCACTACCTCGCTGCAGGCAGCCACAAGTGGCTCATGGGGCTCGAGGGGCTCGCCTTCTTGCACGTGGAGGCGGCGAGCGCGGCGCGGCTCCGACCCCACGTGGCGGGCTGGCTGAGCCATGAAAACGCGCTCACCTTCCTCTTCGAGGGTCCCGGCCACCTGCGCTACGACCGCCCCCTCGTGCCGAGCGCGCGCATGGTGGAGGGTGGGATGGCCAACACCCTCGGGGCGGCGGGGCTCGCGGCCTCCGTCGAGCTCATCCAAGGCCTCGGGGTGCCCGCCATCTTGGCCCACGTCGACCGCTACAACACCCTGCTCGACGAAGCGCTCACCGAGCTCGGCTTCGTGAGCCATCAGGCGCGCGACCCCGAGCTTCGCTCCGGCTCCGCCTGCTTCTCCCCACCTCCCGGCGTCGACGTGATCGCGCTCTACCAAAAGCTCGATCCCAAGGTCGTGTCGGCGGCCACCCCCGACGGCGTGCTCCGCTTCTCGCCCCACTGGCCGAACGCCCTGTCCGAGGTGCCGCTCGTCGTCGACGAGGTGACCCGAGCGCTCGCGCGGTGCCGGCGCGGCGGCTGAGCCCAGGGACCGCGGCGAGGAAGTCGTGCCTCCCGAGGGGCCCGAACCGCGCGACACCGCCTCAGGCGATCTCGCCCGAGAGCACCCGGCGCAGCGTGTCCGCGTCGATGTTGCCCCCGCTCAAGATGATGCCCACCGTCTTGCCGGCGAGGCGGGGGGCGAGCTTCATCAGGCCGGCGAGCCCCGCCGCGCCCGCGCCTTCGGCCAGGTTGTGGGTGGTGCGGAGGAGCGCTCGGATCGCCTCGGCGAGCTGCCCCTCGGTCACCGTGACGAAGTCGCGCAGCCCCGTGACGAGCGCGTCGAACGTGAGATCGTAGGCGCTGCGGGTGGCCAGCCCGTCGGCGAAGGTGTCGGCCGCCGGGGTGGTGCGACGCGCCTTGTCGCGCCAGCTGTCGTAGATCGCCGAGGCCCGCGCCGCTTGCACCCCATACACCCGCGTGTCCGGCCTCAAGGTGCGGAGCACGGTCATGGCCCCCACCGCCTGCGATCCACCGCCCACCGCCACCACCACCGCGTCGAGCGTCTCGGCCTGATCCACCATCTCGAGCGCGATCGTCCCCGCCCCCGCGACGATGTGCGGATCGTTGGTGGAGTGGATCATCGTGAGCGCGCGCTCCGCACCGAGGCGCAGCGCCTCCTCCAAGGTCTCGTCGTAGTCGGCGCCGTGCTCCACGAGCTCCGCCCCCAGCGCCCGCACCGCCGCGTTCTTGTCGGGGTTGTTGCCGCGCGGCACGCAGATCACGGCCCGCGTCCCGAGCTCGCGGGCGGCGAGCGCCACGCCCTGCCCGTGGTTGCCCCGGGTGGCCGCGATCACCCCGCGCTCGAGGGCGGGCCTATCGAGCGCGGTGAGCGCGGCGAGCGCGTTCCGCACCTTGAACGCGCAGGTGGGCTGATGGTTCTCGTGCTTCACCAACACCCGAATCCCGTGGCCGACCACCTCGTCGAGGAGCTCGTAGTGGCGGAGCGGGGTCGGCGCGAGATACGGCGCGAGCCGCTCGCGCGCGGCCAACACGTCCTCATACTTGATGGGCCAAGAGCAACTCGCGTTCACCCCACGACCCTACCCCCACGTGCGGGTCGTGTGCTAGATCGCGCACGTGACCGAGGCGCACTTTCGTAGGCTCAGCTGGGGGACGCTGGCGTTCATCGTCTTCGTGATCCTCTGGGGAGCGGTGGTGCGCGCCACCGGCTCGGGCGCTGGCTGCGGCAGCCACTGGCCCACCTGCAACGGCGAGGTGGTGCCCTACTCGCCGAGCGTCGAGACCCTCATCGAGCTCATCCACCGGGTCACCAGCGGTCTGTCGGCCCTCCTGGTCGCGGCCCAGCTCTTCTTCGCCGTTCGGCTCTACGAGAGGCGCCACCGCGTCCGGCGCGCGGCCGGCTGGTCGCTGGCCTTCATGGGGATCGAGGTGCTCATCGGCGCCGGCATCGTGCTCCTCCGCTACGTGGCCGACAACCCGTCGATGGCGCGCGCGGGCTGGATGGCCGTGCACCTCGTGAACACCTTCCTCCTGGTGGGGGCGTCCACGCTCACCGCCCACTTCGCGAGCGGCGGCGCCGGGTTCCGCGTACGCGCCACCTCGAGCGGCCTGCTCGCCGTCGCCTCCGTCGTGGGGATGATGCTGGTGGGCATGAGCGGGGCGGTAGCCGCCCTCGGCGACACGCTGTTTCCCGCCGCAGATCTCGGGAGCGCGCTCGCCGCCGACCTATCGCCGGCCGCCCACGTGCTCGTGCGCTTGCGGATCGTTCACCCCTTCGTCGCGGTGGGGGTAGCGTTCCTCGTCCTCGTCACCCGCTTCGTGCTCGCGAGCCGCGGCGACGGGAACCCGGCCCTCGGGGGCTGGGGCGCCGCGGTGCGCGCGCTGGTGGTGGTCCAGATGGCCGCCGGTCTGTTGAACCTGGTGCTGCTCGCGCCGGTGTGGATGCAGGTCGTCCACCTCTTGCTCGCCGACTTGTTGTGGATCGCGCTCACGCTGTTCCTCGCGCACGCCCTGGTGGAGCAGGAGGCCCCCCGAACCGAGGCCACCGAAGCCAGCGCCGCCGCCTGACGACGGGCTCGGGAGCCCCGCACCACCCCCGCCTCGCGCCTCGCGTTAACGTCGACGGGCCGGGTGGCATGTCGTCGTGTTTCCTCGGAGGTGCTCATGACTTGGTTACGCGTGCGACCCGTCGTCGTCGCCGTGCTCGTGCTCCCGCTCCTCGCGACGACGGTTGCGTGTGACCGCCGCCGGGGAGCCCCCGAAGCGGCCACCAGCCGCCAGGGGACGGAGGCGCCGCACCCTTCGCAGCGGATCGATCGGCTGCTCGAGGCCGCGTGGGCGAGCGCCGGCGTCACCCCCGCCCCGCCGGCCGACGACGCCACCTACCTGCGGCGGGTCTACCTCGATCTCACCGGCGTGGTCCCCAGCGTCGAGCAGGTGCGCGCGTTCTCGTCGGACCCGCGGCCCGACCGGCGCGAACGCCTCGTCGCGGCGCTGCTCGGGAGCGATCGCTTCGCCAAACACTGGACCAACTACTGGGACGACGTGCTCCTCGAAGGGGGGCGGCGACAGCTGGTGGATCGGATCGCGTTTCGACAGTGGCTGTACGGAGAACACAAGGGCGAGCTGCGCTACGACGAGCTGGTGCGCCGCCTCCTCACCGCGAGCGGGGTGAACAGCGACGGCGGTCGCCCGAGCCTCGCCGCTTGGGAGCTCGACGAGCCTCCGCCCGAAGGGGTGAACGGCGCGGTAAACTTTCTGCTCACCGGCGCGCGAGAGCCACAGAACCTCGCCGGGGCGACGGCGCGGGTGTTTCTCGGCGTACAGCTCCAGTGTGCCGAGTGCCACGACCATCCCACCGAGAAGTACACCCAGGACGACTTCCGGCGCTTCACCTCGGCCTTCATGCGGGTCGAGGGGCGGCCGGTGGAGCGCGGTCGGGGGATGGGGATCCGCCGCCTGAGCGTCGAGGACGCCGCCGAGCTCACCCCCGCCGTGCGGCGCCGCATGCGGCGCTCGGGCTACGGCACGCACCCTCCCACCGCCCTCGACGGCACCCCGCTCGACGCCGACAACCCCCGCCAGGCGCTCGCACGCTGGATGACGGCCAAGGACAACCCCTGGTTCGCTCGGGCGCTGGTCAACCGCATGTGGGCCTACTTCCTCGGACGCGGTTTCGTCGAGCCCATCGACGATCTGTCGCCGAGCCGGGAGGTGGTGGCCGAGGAGGTGCTCGACGCCCTCACCGAAGACTTCGTGGCGAACGACTACGACCTCCGCCACCTCATGCGCACGATCGTGTCGAGCACCGCGTATCGGCGGAGCGCTGCGGGTCGAGCGCCGCTCTTCGCGAGCTTCGCGCTGCGACCCATGAACGACACGCAGCTGCTCGACTCGCTGGTCGTGGCGACGGGGATCGAGCCGCTCCTCGAGGAGGTGGCCGGCGAGCGCCTCCCGCGCCTGAAGCTCAACCTGCGGCGCCAGTTCCGCTTCACCTTCGACGTGGACGAGGACGCGTCGAGCGATGGCTTCACCGGCACCACGAGCCAGGCGCTGATGTTGCTGAACGGCGCGGTCACCGCCGCCGGCTCGAGCGCGCTCGAGGGCTCCACCGTGGCGGCCGCACGCGGCGAGCCGAGCGTCGACGCGGCCATCACCTACCTCTACCTCGGCACCCTCGCCCGCGCGCCGGCGAGCGACGAGCTCGAGCACTGGCGGGAGCAGGTCACCGTCGCGGCCACCCACTATCGCACGGGCAAGCGCCGCGCGCCGGGCACCGGTCCCGTCGCCCGCGTCTATCGCCACAAGCGGCTCAGCGACCTCAACGCCACCGATGTCGCCTACGAGGACGTGCTCTGGGCCCTCCTCAACGCGAGCGAGTTCTTCTTCATCCACTGATCTTTGCCCCGCGACGCCCGCGCGCGTCGCCGCCCGCCCCCCCTGGAGCTGTCCATGACCTTCAATCGCCGCGCTCTCCTTCACGCAGGCCTCGCCAGCACCATCGGCCTCATGCTCCAGCGCTCACCCCGCCATGCCGTGGCCGAGACGCTGCCCGAAGCCGCCGCCGCGCCCGCCAAGTCGCTCATCGTGCTCTGGATGAACGGGGGCGCGAGCCACCTCGACACCTTCGATCCGAAGCGTGACGCGCAGGTCGCGGGGCCGTGGTCGCCGAGGAAGACCAGGGCCCCCGCCATCGAGGTGAGCCAGCACCTGCCCCAGGTGGCCGAGCAAGCCCACCACCTGGCCGTGATCCGCAGCATGACCACCAAAGAGGGCAACCACGAGCGCGCGCGCTACCTCGGCCACACCGGCTACGCGCCCAATCCCACCGTGGCCCACCCTTCCCTCGGGGCGTGGGTGAGCGCCGAGAAGGGAGAGCGAGGCACGCTCCCCGGCTTCGTCAGCGTCGGCGGCCCGAGCGTGGGGGGCGGCTTCCTCGGGCTCGAGCACGGGCCCTTCGTGATGCGCGACGCCGGCGGCGCGCCCGACAACCTCGCCGCCGGGTTCGGCGTCGACAGAGCGCGCTTGCAGCGACGGCTGCACGGTCTCGCGTTCTTGGAGCGGCGCTTCCACGCGGCGAATAAAGACCCGTCGGTGGCCTCGCGACAGAAGATCTACGCCCGCGCCACCCGCATGATGTGGGGCCAGGAAGCGGCGGCCTTCGATCTCTCGGAGGAGCCGAGCGCACTGAGGAGCGCGTACGGCGACACGCCTTTCGGGCGCGGCTGTCTGTTGGCGCGGCGTCTGGTCTCCGCGGGGGTGCGCGTGGTGGAGGTCGTCCAGGACGGCTGGGACACGCACTTCGACAACTTCGGACGCTCGGAGAGGCTCCTCTCCGAGCTCGACCCAGCGATGGCCACCCTCCTCCGTGATCTCCAAGAGCGCGCTCTGCTCGAACACACGCTCGTCTTGTGGCTGGGCGACTTCGGCCGTTCTCCGCGCCTCAACGCTCGCGAAGGACGCGACCATCACCCGCGCGCCTTCTCGGCGGTGCTCGCGGGAGGCGGCGTCCGCGGCGGGGTGGTGCGCGGCGCCACCGACGCCCGCGGCGAGAGCGTGGTGGACAAGCCCACGAGCATCGCCGATCTGTTCGCGACGGTCGCCCACCAGCTCGGCCTCGCGCCCGACAAGAGCGTGTCCACACCGAGCGGGCGACCCATCATGCTCACCGATCACGGGGTTCCCCTCCGCGACATCATCACCTGAGCCGGCGGAGATGCCACGGCGCCGCCCCCCAGGCGAGCGCGACCGGCGGGAGGGCGCGTCTTGTCGTGGTCGCCGCCAGGTGGTCACGGTATGCCAAGGCATGGTGCGGAAGCGGTTCAGGACGAGGCTCGAGCCGACCCCTGGCGGTGGCGCCGTTTGCCACCTCACGTTCGACGTCGAGGCGATCTTCGGGGTCGCGCGGCCGCCGGTGCGCGTGAAGATCAATGGGCACGTCTTTCGGAGCACGGTGGCGACGATGGGAGGACGCTACCTGCTCGGGATCAACCAGCGCCACCGCGCGCTCGCCGGGATCGAGGTGGGGGACCAGTTCACCGTGACCCTCGAGCTCGACACGGAGCCGCGGGTGGTCGAGCTCCCCGCCGAGCTCGCCGACGCTCTCGAGCGACGGCGGCTCACGACGGCGTGGCAGCGCCTCAGCTTCACCCACCAGCGCGAGTACGCGGAGTGGATCGCAGACGCCCACAAGCCCGAGCTGCGCGCCCTGCGCGTGCTCCGCACGGTGGATCTCATCGACGCGAAATGGAGGGCAGCCACCGCTGCGTCCACCGCAACCCCCGAACCGAGCCGCGCGGGAGCGGCGGCCCGCACCGAGGCGCCGACCGAACCCCCAGCGACCACGGGACCCGCCACCAAGAAGGCCACCGCCAAGAAGGCGACCGCCAAGAAGGCCACCGCCAAGAAGGCCACCACCAAGAAGGCCGCTGCCAGGGAGGCCACCGTAAAGAAGGCCACCACCAAGAAGGCCGCTGCCAAGAAGGCCGCTGCCAAGAAGGCCACTGCCAAGAAGGCCACCACCAAGAAGGCCACCGTAAAGAAGGCCACCACCAAGAAGGCCACCGTAAAGAAGGCCGCCGCCAAGAAGGCCACCGCCAAGAAGGCCACCACCAAGAAGGCCACCACCAAGAAGGCCACCGCCAAGAAGGCCACCGCCAAGAAGGC
>CAYOAL010000087.1:18783-22325 GCA_964401935.1 uncultured Polyangiaceae bacterium | reverse complement strand
CCAAGAAGGCCACCACCAAGAAGGCCACCGCCAAGAAGGCCACCGCCAAGAAGGCCACCACCAAGAAGGCCACCGCCAAGAAGGCCACGGCCAGAGAGACCGCGACGACTCCGCGCACCGGGAAGACGGCTCGGGGCGCGTGAGGTGACCACGGAGCGCGCCTCCGGCGGACGGCGGGACCTCATGCACGACATGGCTGCCCACGCCGCGACGACGGGCTAAGCTGCCGAGGAGATGCAGGGGGAGCCTCTGTCACCGAGCATCGTGCCCGACGGGACCCTGCTCGACGGGAAGTTCCAGATCCAGCGCTGCATCGGCCGCGGGGGGATGGGAGCGGTGTACGCGGTCCGCCACGCGCTCACCAAACACACCCGGGCGCTCAAGCTGCTCTACCCCCACGTGGTCCACGACCGCGACACGGTCGAGCGGTTCTTGCTCGAGGCCTCGGCCGCGGGGACCATCGGGAGCCCTCACATCATCGACACCTTCGACGCGGGGTGGCTCGCGAGCGGCGAGCCCTACCTCTTGATGGAGCTGCTCGAGGGCGAGACGCTCAGCGCCCGCCTCGAGCGGGGCGCGCTGCCCATCGCGGAGGCGCTCACGGTGGTGGCACAAGCGGCGCGCGGCGCCCACGCGGCCCACGACAAAGGCATCGTCCACCGCGATCTGAAGCCCGACAACATCTTCATCACCACCGACGAGAGTGGGCAGCCCTTCACGAAGCTGCTCGATTTCGGGGTGAGCAAGTTCGACGGCGGCCTCGCCCGGAGCCGCGCCACGCAGGCAGGCGCGTTCATGGGCACGCCCCGGTACATGTCGCCCGAGCAGTTCCTCGACGGCAAGCGCGTCGATCGGCGCGCCGACGTGTATTCGCTCGGCGTGGTCTTGTTCGAGTGCCTCACCGGCACCCACCCCTACCCGTGCGACACCCTCGCTCAGCTCGCACGCAAGATCATGGTGGAGGAGGCACCTCCCCCGAGCAGCTTGCGATCGGACGTCCCGCCCGCGGTCGACGCGGTGATCGAGCGCGCGCTGCAGAAAGAGCCCGACGCGCGCTATCCCGACGCCAAGACGATGGCGCGGGAGCTTCAGGCGATCCTCGCCGACAAGGTCGTCACCCGACCTCAGGGATCGCGCTGGCCGTCGGATCTGCCGCCGGCACGACTGGACATCGCGCCGCTCCGCACCGTGTCCCGCGATGAAGGGGACGATCCACGCGACGATGACGACGCCCCGCAGGGATCGCCGCCCCCGCCCCACCTCGCACCGCCCGCGCCGCCGGCCACCGACGAGGGCGCCGCCGCGCTCGCGGAGGGAGGGCGCCCACCGGCCGAGACGCTGAGATCGTCCCCGTCGTCAGAGCGGCCAGAAGGCCCGACGAGGCTCCTCCCTCCCCCCGAGACGCCGCGTTCGGGCGGACGGGTCTCACCGCTCCTCCTCGCGCTGGGCGTGGTGGCGCTCGCCGCCGCGCTCCTGATCTGGGGCGCCACGAACCGCCCCAGCCAGCGCGCCGCGCCGCCAACGGGGAGCGCGGAGGCCCTCGCCGCGGCCGCACCCGAAGGCCCGGCCAGCACCGCCGGGTCTCCGGCGGCGGCGACGTCGCAGCCGGCGTCGTCCAGCCAACCGGCCTCTCCCCGGTCGCCGGCGAACCAGCCCTCCGCGAGCGCTCCCCCGTCGACGGGGCCCGCCGAGCGCGCTCCGCGTCCGGTGCCAGCGGCGCCGGGATCCATCCCCCCCGTGGCCGCGCCCAAGCACGGCGACATCGCGGACGTGGACGAGTTCCCCGAGTGATCGACATGACCCGACGGCAAGGCAACACCCGCTCCTGGCCACGCTGGCTCCTCCTCGCGCTGACCCTCGCGCTCGCAGCGCCACGGACCGCGAGCGCCGACGAGGTGAGCGAGGCGGCTCGGGCCGCCGCCAAGGAGAAGTTCGCGCGCGGGGTCGAGCGCCTCCGCGCGAAGGACTACGGCGGCGCGGCGGTCGAGCTCGAGAGCGCCCACGCGCTCGCCCCTTACCCCGTCGTGCTCTACAACCTCGGCCTCGCCTACGAAGGTCTCGACCGACCCGTCGACGCGCTCAGGGTGATGAAGCAGGTGCTCGCCGCCCCCGGCAATCTCCGCGACGAGCGCATCGCCCGTGCCCGACGCGCGGTCAGCGAGCTCGGCAAGCGCGTCGGCTCTCTGGCGCTCACCATCGGCGAGAGCGGCGCCGACGTGCGGATCGATGGGACGAGCGTCGGCACGAGCCCGCTCCCCGAGCCACGCGCGCTCAGCGCCGGTGCGCACTTCGTCGAGGTGCACAAGGTGGGCTTCGTGCCCTTTCGGCAGGAGGTGGTCATCGTCGGCGAACAGAGCACCGCGTTGACCGTCACCCTCGAGCCCTCGGAGCTCGCGCTCGCGCAGGTGTGGATCCGCACCGAGCTCCCCGACGCAGAGGTGTGGCTCGACGGCCAACGCATCGCGGTCACGCCGCTCCGCCAGTCGATCCCGGTGCTCGCCGGCCCCCACGCGATCGAGCTGCGACGCGCTGGGTACCACGCCGCCATCGAGCGCATCGAGGTGGGACCAGGCGCGACCGCGGAGGTGAAGCTCTCGCTGGCGGTGAACGAGCCGGCGGTCGCACAGAGCGGCGGGAAGCTCGTGCTCACCTCCTCGGCCCTCGACGATCTGGTGCTGACCATCGACGGCCAGCGCCACGGGCTCTACACCGGACCGATCGCGCTCGCGCCCGGACGCCACGACGTGCGCGTGGAGCGGGCCGGCTTCTTCCCCGCCACGCTCCGCGTCGAGCTCGCGACGGGAGAGACGCTCACCCAAGCGGTGGTGATGGACCCGACGCCGGAGACGATCGCCGCCCACAACGCCGACGTGACGCTGTACGGAGCGCTCGGCTGGACCTTCACCGCGACGGCGGCCCTCGCCATCGGCGGCGGCATCGCCTTCACCGTGTTCAACGAGCAGAGCGCGCGCGACGAGGAGGACGCGTTCTTCCCCTTGCTCGAGCCCGGGCAGCCGTGCGACCGCACGATGTCCCCCTCCGACAACTGCCGGCGCCTCGCCACCGAGGTGGACACCGCCCGCGCGCTCGTGACGAGCCGGCGCCCGGTGAGCTACGCCTTGTTCATCGGCGGCGGCGCGCTCCTCGCCACCGGCGTCGTGCTCTTGGTGTTGGCCCCCGATCCGGAGGCCTTCACCACCAAGACCGACGGGCTCGACGAGCTGGCGCTCTCGCCGATCTTCGCCCCGAGCCCCCACGGGGGCGTGCTCGGGCTGAGCGGTCGCTTCTAACGCCACCCCCCGAGCTCCAACGCCTCACTTCGGCCCGCGAAACACGGGATGAGCCCGCCATCCCCACTCCGACGCGCCGTTTCGAAGCGTGTCAGCCGCCGCCGCCGGAGCCGCCGACGCCGCCGGAGCCCCCGGTGAGGCTCAACCCCGCGCCGCCCACCCCCGCGCCGCCCATGCCGGCGAAGCCTCCCATGTTGCCCGCGCCGCCCACCCCCGCGCCGCCCATGCCGGCGAAGCCTCCCATGTTGCCCG
>CAYOAL010000087.1:10614-18683 GCA_964401935.1 uncultured Polyangiaceae bacterium | reverse complement strand
CGCCGCCGACCCCCGCGCCACCCATACCGGCGAAGCCTCCCATGTTGCCCGCGCCGCCGACCCCCGCGCCGCCCACTCCCCCCCCACCGGCCGCGAGCACCCCACCGCCGCCGAGGTTGCCGCCGGCGCCACCGTCGCCGCCGCCAGTCGTGCTCGGGCACGTGCAGTCGCTCCAGCCGTTGGTGAGGCCGCTCGGGATGCACACCTCCACGCAGCCTGCGCTCCCGTCGCCGGGATCACACTGCCGCTGCGCGCCGACGATGCAGGGACCGAGCGGCACGTTGGGCAGGCAGTGGTTGTTGAGGCACTGCATCGAGGGGCAGTCTTCGTGCACGCGGCACTCGTAGAGACAGCGCCCCTCGAGGCAGCGGAGCGGGCTCTGACAGTTCGAGTGCAACACGCAGGGTGCCCCCTCGCCGTCTTCACTCGGCGTCTTCGTGGGGAGCTCTCCGTCCTCGTCGAGCTCCTCCGGCTCGGCGCACGAGCCGCTGGCACACACCTGTCCCGCCACGCAGTCGGTCGCGGCCAGGCACTCGTTGCGGCACGCCCCATCCACCGCGCAGTGGAGCGGCTCGGGGCAGTCGCTGTGGAGCGCGCAGGGCACCGCTTCGTGAGGCTGGCAGAGCGTCTCGCCGGTGATGCCCCGCACGCAGCGCCCGCTCGAGCAGTCGCGCGACGCCTCGCAGGGGGCGTGGCAGCGCTCGTACACACAGATGAGGTCCCCCTCACAGTCGGAGTGGATGAGACAACCTTCGCCGAGCAGCGAGAGCGCAGAGTCCGTCGCCACCTCACAGGCCACGAAGAGCGCGACGAGCACGACGAGCCAACGCTTCAGTCCACCGCGGCGCCCCACCCGCCCAGCATACGCCGCTTGATCGCCCTCTTCACCACTGCTGTGATCGGGGAGTGAGCACCACGCGGGCGACGCAGCTGTGGCTCGGCCTCTCGGCCGCGCTCCTCTTCGCGTGCTGCGATGGAAGCACCCCCTCGGCGCTCTCGCTGCTCGGCGAGAGCTGCCGGCTCAACTCCGACTGTGAGGGAGGCCTCGCCTGCGTGTTCGGCGTGTGTCACGAGGAGTGCAGCACCACCAAAGACTGCCCCGAGGGGCGCTGCATCGTCGGCGACGGCCGCGTTCGCCACTGTCAGCCGGCCGCCGCCAGCGCGTGCGCGCTCCACAGCGACTGCCTCGCCCCGCTCGTGTGCGGGCGCGACGGTCGGTGCCGCAACGAGTGCGCCGCCGACCGCGACTGCGTGCCCGGACAGCGCTGCACCGCCGCCACCTGCGCCGAGCCCGACGAGCTCGACGAGGACGGCCAGCTCCCCGAGGCGGGCCCCCCGCTCGGGAAACCTTGCCTCTACGCGTCGGACTGCGCCGTCACCGACGACGGCCTCGTGCTCGTGTGCCGGAGCGGCGCCTGCAGCTACGCCTGCTTCGAGGAGCGCGACTGCGGGCGGTTCGAGCGCTGCAGCACCGCCGACGACCCCACCCTCCCCGGCAACTGCGAGCTCGTCGCGAACGCCGACGAGCTCGTCTGCGACCCCGACGACCCCAACGACACCATCGCGTGCTGGTGCACCGGCAGCCTCGTTCTGGTGGCCTGCCAGAGCGACGGCAAAGGCTACGAGGCGTGTCCATGCCCGTGAAACGAACGCTGCTCGCGATCGGCTCCACCATGCTCGTGGCGGGTGTCTCGCTCGTGTGTCTCCTCGCTGGCTGCGACGACGACGAGCCGAGCGCCCTCTCGCTGCTCGGCAGCGGCTGCCTGCTCAACTCCGACTGCGACGAGGGCCTCTCGTGCGTCTTCGAGCGTTGTCACATCGAGTGCAACACGAGCGCGGACTGCCCCCTCGACACCGAAGGCGAGCGGCTGCGCTGCGTGGTGGGGGCCAAGCCCGAGCATGTCTGTCAGCTCGAGGACGAGACCGACTGCGCCTATCACAGCGAGTGTCCCGGCCTGCAAATCTGCGGACCGGACGGCGAGTGTCGCGACCAGTGCAAGGACGATCGCGACTGCGTCGCGGGTCAGTCGTGCGTGGCCCAAGGGGTGTGCGCCGACGCCGAGGAGATCGACGACGACGGCGAGCTCCCGGCCGCGCTTCCGCCCGAAGACCAGGAGACGGGCTACCCCTGCGCCTACGACTCGCAGTGCCTCGGCCTCTCCCCCATCGAGTCGCTCGAGCTCGTGTGCCGGAACGGTGGCTGCAACTGGGCGTGCTTCGACGACGTCGACTGTGACCCGGGCTTCGGCTGTTTCCCCGCCGATGGCGATCGCACCACGCCCGGCAACTGCGCGCCGCTCCTGCCCACGCCCCCGTGCGTGCCCGGCAGCCAGGCCCCCTGCACCTGCTTCATGGGGGGCCCGGGCTTCCAAGTGTGCGCCGCCGACGGCCAGCGCTTCGAGCCGTGCCTCGACGTGAACACCGGCCTCGACTGCTCGCCGCCGTGACGAGCGTGAGGCCACGAGCAACGAGCGACAGCAAGCGCGGCGCGCTTCACCGCCCCAGATCGTCGGCCACGCGATCGAGCACGCCGTTCACGAAGACGCTCGAGCCCTCGCTGCCGTAACGCTTGGCCAGCTCCACCGCCTCGTCGATGATCACCGCGCGGGGGGTCCCGTCGTCGAGCTGGAGCTCGGCCACCCCCAGCCGCAGGATGTTGCGGTCGACCCGCGTCATGCGCTCGAGGCGCCAGTGTCGGCTGGCCGCCGAGATCACCTCGTCGACCGCCTCGCGCCGCGCCGCCACGTCCAAGACGAGCGAGTCGGCGAACGCGCGGCCCTCCACCTCGCCGGGGAGCTCGCGCCAGAACGCCTCGATCACGAAGTCGACGTCGTGCTCCACCACCTCCAGGGCGTAGAGCATCTGGAGCGCTGCCTCTCGTCCGCTGGTGCGTGCTCCCATGACGTCCCGTCTCAGCCGAGCTGCCCGAGCAACGACGCGAGCTCGATCGCCGCGGCGGCCGCCTCCGCGCCCTTGTTGCCGGCCTTGGTGCCGGCCCGCTCGATGGCCTGCTCGATGGTGTCGGTGGTGAGCACCCCAAACGTGATGGGGGTGCCGGTCTGCATCGACACGCTCGCGAGGCCCTTGCTCACTTCGGCCGCGATGTAGTCGAAGTGGGGCGTGCTGCCCCGGATGAGCGCGCCGAGCACGATGATCGCGTCGTGTTTCTTCTTGTCGGCGAGGCGGGCGGCCACGAGCGGCAGCTCCCACGCGCCGGGCACCTTGTAGAGGGTGATCGTCTCCTTGGCCGCCCCATGACGGACCAACGCGTCGACCGCGCCCTCCACCAGGCGGTCGACGATGAAGCTGTTGAAGCGGCTGGCGATCAAGGCAAACCGGGTGCCCTCGGGCACCTGCAGCGTGCCCTCCACGGTCTTCACGTCAAACATCGTTGTCCTCGTGGGTCGCCCGCGATGGGCTCCCGTCTCGGGGTTGTTCGTCGGCACCGCGCTCGAGCGCCACCCGCTCGACCACCTCGAGGCCGTAGCCGTGGACGCCGGCGATCTTGCGCTGGCTGTTGGTGAGCAGGCGCAGCTTCTTCACGCCGAGATCGGCGAGCATCTGGGCGCCGAGGCCAAACTTGCGGAGCGTGCTCCGCGCGCGCGCGCTCGACCGCAGGTTCTCGGCCTGCGGCACGCTGTCCGCCGCCGCTGGCACCTCGCCGCCGGTCGCCTGCACGCTCGAGCGGCCGATGGCCTCGAGCTCGTGAGCGAGCGACCGCACCGGCTCGAGATAGAGCAGCACGCCCCGGCCCTCGGCCTCGATCCGGCGCATGGCAGCCCGCAGGTTGAAGCCCCCCTCGGCCGACGTGGAGGAGAACAGATCCCCCACCACCGAGCCCGCGTGCACGCGACACAAGACCGGCTCGGCACCCGCGAGATCGCCCTTGACGAGGGCGAGCGCCTGCCGCGCCTCGACGAGCACCTCGAACACGATCCCCGTCCACTCGGTGCCGGTGGCGTCGAGCACGACGCGCCGCTCGGCGACGCGCCGCACGAGGGTCTCGGTCTGCAGGCGATACTGGATCAGATCCGCCACGGTGAGGATCCGCACGTCGTGCTCCCGCCCGAACGCCTCGAGATCCGGCATGCGCGCCATCTCGCCATCGTCCTTCATGATCTCGCAGATCACGCCGGCCGGTCGCAGCCCCGCGAGGCGGGCCAGATCCACCGCCCCCTCCGTCTGGCCGGTGCGCACGAGCACGCCGCCGCGCCGCGCCTTCAACGGAAACACGTGCCCTGGCGTCACCACGTCGCTCGGCTTGGCCTCCGGCGCGATGGCGACCGCGATGGTGCGCGCCCGATCCGCGGCGCTGATCCCGGTGGTCACGCCCGTGGCCGCCTCGATGCTCACCGTGAACGCCGTGCCGAGCGGCGGGCCGCCGCGCCCCGGCACCGACATCATCGGGAGCTCGAGCCGCTGCACTTGCTCTTCGTCGAGCGCGAGGCAGATGAGGCCGCGGCCGTACTTGGCCATGAAGTTGATGGCTTCGGGGGTCACCTTCTCCGCGGCGAGCACCAGATCGCCCTCGTTCTCGCGATCCTCGTCGTCGACCAAGATGATCATCTTGCCGGCGCGGATGTCGGCGAGCGCGGCGTTCACGCGCTCGAGCACCGCCGTGTCGATGGTGAGGCGGCGCTGGGCGAGATCGAGAGTGCGAGGCATGAGGCGAGTCCGGGGTGGGTGTTGTTAGCCGATCGGCGATCCACCGGGAAGGTCTCCCGCGTCGTCCACGTAGCCCCCCGCCACGAGCGCCCGCAAGATGCGCTCGTCGCTCGTCTTCTCCACCACCCCCGCGTGCTCGAGCTGCCGCGCCACGTAGCGCGCGAGCACGTCCACCTCCAGGTTCAGCGCGTCCCCGGGACGGCGGCTCCCGAGCGTCGTCACCGCGAGGGTGTGGGGCACGAGCATGATCTCGAACGTGCTCCCCGCTACCGCGTTGATGGTCAGGCTCACCCCATCGACGGCGACCGAGCCCTTCGGGGCCCAGAAGCGGGCCAGCGCGGGGGGCGCGGTGACGACGAAGCGCTTCGCGTCCTCCACCGGCTCGAGGGCCTTCACGCGGCCCACCCCGTCCACGTGGCCGAGCACGATGTGTCCTCCGAGGCGCGCGCCGGCGCGACACGCGCGCTCGATGTTCACTTTGGCGCCGTTCGAGAGCTGGCCGAGGGTGGTCACCGCCAGCGTCTCCATCGAGACGTCGGCCTCGAAGCCCTCGGCGTCGAAGGCGGTGACGGTGAGGCACACCCCCGAGCAGCTGATCGACTCCCCGAGCTCGAGGTCTTCGAGGGCCACCGAGAAGCGCATCGTCGCCTCACGGCCCTTTCGATCGACGCGCGCGAGCGTCGCCGTCGTCTCCACCAGCCCCGTGAACACTCAGCCGTCGTCTCCCCCGCGGCCGCGCTCCGCGGAGGCGGAGCTCGGAGCGGTCAACAGGCGCGCGATGATCACCTCGGAGGCCGACGACAGCTCGGTGAACACCACCCCCATGCCCGGTGGGTCGTCGACCACGCGCACCACCTCACCGGTGCCCACGATGGTGTGCACGCCATCCATCAGCACCGTGAACTCGAGGTTCACCACCGTGCCGATCGGCAGGGGAGCTCGGCTCGAGATGAACACCCCCGACCGCGAGATGTTCGCCACATACTCGGAGATGAACGACTCGAGAGAGTCGAACTCCTTGTTGATGGTGCGCCGCTGCTCGCCCCGCTGCTCACTCTGCGACTCGGTGGGCGAACCCTCGGCGGGCGGCGCGCCATCCCCGGTCGAGCTGTCTCGGGGGGAGGACATCACGCCCCCTGTAGATCGAACTGCTCGAGGTGATACTCCTTGCGCGGCGCGAGCTGGATGCGCCGCGCGAAGATCCGCTCGATCTCCACCACCGCCTCGCGCTCCTCGGTCTGCAACAGATCGATGATGGCGGGGTGCGCGTTGACGGTGATCGAGTAGCCCTTGAGGTTCCCTTGCTCCCGTCTTACCTGGCGGAGGATCTCGTAGGCAATCGTCTCCTTGCTCATGAGCTGCCCGGTGCCGTCGCAGTAGAAGCACGGCTCGTGCAACAGGCGCCCGAGGCTCTCCCGCGTGCGCTTCCGTGTCATCTCGATGAGGCCGAGGTCGGAGATCCGGTTGAGCGTCGTCTTGGCCTTGTCCTTGGCGAGCAGATCCTCGAGCTTGCGCCGCACCTTCTCGCGGTTCGAGCGCCGCTCCATGTCGATCAAGTCGAGGATGATGAGACCGCCGATGTTCCGGAACCGCAGCTGGTAGGCGATCTCCTCCACCGCCTCGAGGTTGGTCTGCAGGATCGTGTCCTCGAGGTCTTTGCTGCCCTTGCCCACGAAGCGGCCGGTGTTCACGTCGATGGCGGTGAGGGCCTCGGCCTGATCGATGATCAAATACCCGCCGCTCGCGAGCGGAACCTTGCGGGACAGCGCGCGGCCGATCTCGTCTTCGATCCCGTAGGCGTCGAACACGGGCTCGGCGCCCTCGTACAGGTGCACGTCGCGCGCCCTCTCGGGCATGAACATCTCCACGAAACGCCGCAGACGGGCGTACTGCTCGCGGTTGTCGATGATGATGCGTTCGACGTCCTCGCTGAAAAGATCGCGCGCCGTCTTCAGCACCAGATCGAGCTCCTCGTAGAGCAGCGTCGGCTTGGTGTTGTTGCTCGAGCGCGTCTTCTCGGCCTCTTCCTTCTTGCGCGAGATCTCGTCCCAGAGCCGCACCAGGTAGCCGATGTCGTTCTTGAGCCCCTTCTTGGTGAGGCCCTCGGCCACCGTGCGCACCACCAGGCCTCCCTTGGCCGGCTTCATGGCTTCGATCACCTGACGCAAGCGACCGCGTTCCTTGTCGTTGCCGATGCGCTTGGAGATCCCCACGTGCTCCACCGTCGGCAGGTACACGACGTAGCGACCGGGCAGCGAGACGTGGCTCGAGACACGCGCTCCCTTGGAGCCGATGGGCTCCTTGGTCACCTGCACGATCACCTGCTGGCCTTCGCGCACCACCTCGCGGATGGGCGTCGACTTGGAGATCCGTGACTTGTTCTCCACCCGGGTGCTGCGCGTCGAACGACCACGCCGCCCTCGCTCGCCCCCGCTCGGTCCTTCGTCACGGCGCCCGCGACCACGCCGTCGACCGCGGTCTCCTCGATCGCGGTCTCCTCGATCGCGGTCTCCTCGATCGCGGTCGCGCTCGGCGCGATCGCCGCGACCGCCTCCGTCGCGCTCGGCGCGGGCGTCACCGCGGGCGTCACCGCGACCCCCAGAGCGACCTCGATCGCCCTGCTCGCCGCGGCGGCCCCCCCCTTCACGGGCTCCGTCGCGAGCGCCCCGGTCGTCGCGTCGCCCTCGCCCACCACGACCCCGCCCCTCGTCCGCGCGAGCCTCGGGCAGAGCCACGGTGGCCGCCGTGCTCGCGACCGAGCGCGCCACGCGCGTCCGGCGCCGACGCCGACGCCCCCCCGGTCTACGGTCGTCCGCCTCCTCGAGGGCAGCCTCGTCGACGGCAACCTCGTCGACGGCAACCTCGTCGCGCGCCGGCGACGCAGCCTCCACGTCCACCGCACGCGCGTCCTCGCGTCGCGCGCCGCGCGAAGAAGGCGGCGGCGCCGACGCGTCGTGAGCCCCCGAGGCGGGTGGCGCGTCCGATGAATCCGGCGCGTCCGATGAGTCCGGCGCGTCCGATGAGTCCGGTCCGTCCGACGAGTCCGGTCCGTCCGCGGCGCGTTCGGGAGCTGCGCCCCCGTCGGGAGTCAGGCCGACCGAGGCGTCGTCGCCGGCGGCCGACGCCGGCTCACCGTCGTCGTCCTCCTCGTCAGACTCGGGCTGGCCCTCGTCGTCCTCGTCGGACTCCTCGTCATCGTCCGCGTCGTCCTCGTCCGCGTCGTCCTCGTCCGCGTCGTCCTCGTCCGCGTCGGACTCGGGTTCGTCCTCGTCGGACTCCTCGTCCTCGTCCTCTTCGTCGTCCGCGTCCTCGTCGGACTCCTCGTCCTCGTCGTCCTCTTCGTCGTCCGCGTCCTCGTCGGACTCCTCGTCCTCGTCCTCTTCGTCGTCCGCGTCCTCGTCGGA
>CAYOAL010000087.1:0-10514 GCA_964401935.1 uncultured Polyangiaceae bacterium | reverse complement strand
CGTCCTCGTCCTCTTCGTCGTCCGCGTCCTCGTCGGACTCCTCGTCCTCGTCGTCGAGATCCACGTCGACGTCGACCTCGTCGTCGCGGACGAGCCCCGTCGCGCGATCGTCGTCCTCGTCGTCGTCGTCATCATCGGACGCGTCGACCGCGCGGTCGCTCGGACGTCTGCTGAGCGGAGCCACGAGCTCCTCGTCGTCGTCGTCGTCGACGGCCGGGCGCGGGCTCTCGGCGCGTCCATCGTCGACGCCCCGCTCCCCGTCCTCGCGCCCGTCGAGCGGGCCTCGCTGGCGCTCCGCCTCCGCCCCCTCGCGGTCGGTCGCCCGCCGCCGGCCACGCCGCCGCCGGCGCCGCCGCCCTCGCTCGCCTGGGTCGGCCTCGTCGTCGTCGGCTCCACGGTCTTCACGCGGGGCATCCGCGGCCGGCTCGGGCGCCTCGGCGGCGGCGCCGTCGTCTTCGCCCGGCTCGCCGTCCTCGTCGTCGCCGTCCCCCTCCTCCACCCCTTTGGAGAGGTAGGTCTCGAAGTCGTCCGGTCGGATGAGGTCTTCGACGTGGAGGAACGCGGCCCGCTCCTGCCCGATGTCGATGAACGCGGCCTGCATGCCTGGCAGCACGCGGCTCACCTTTCCGAGGTAGATGTTGCCCACGCTGCTGAGAGAGCTCAGCCGCTCGATGTGGAGCTCCGTAAGGATGCCATCCTCGATGAGCGCTACGCGGATCTCACGAATGTCGACGTTGATGACGAGGGTGTTCCCGCTCATGATTCGCTGCGTCGCCCTCGGTTTGCGGTGGGCCGAGGGTCTGGGAGTGCACCGGAGGATCGGCGTGCCGATCGCGGTGGAGAGTTGGAGGTTGGCGCATGGCGAGCTCGGCTCGACCGCGCCTCAGGGAGGCGCGATGTGCGCGGTTGCCTATCCGAAGTAGGGAGCCTATCCGAAGTAGGGATCTGTCCGAGAGTGTGCCGCCGCTCCTCTCGATGATCCGCACCGTAGTGCTTGCTGAGCGAGCTGTTTTGCCGGAGATGCTCAGGATCTCCGTCGGAGCGACGTGAAAGACACGACCAGACGAGCTGGCGGCTTTCGAAATGAATTGGTTCCTTCGTTAGCACGGTCACGGGGCTGCCGCGAAGCGTCGTTCGCCGGGACGGTACGTTTCGCACGGCGCGGCCCCGCAAACCCGTCGGGTTTCCGACAGCTGCACCCTAAACAGCCGGAATCACGTACCTGAGCGACGGCCCGAAGCGTGCGATGCCGTTCCCCCATGCGCACTCTCGCACCCCACCTCTGGATCCTGCACTGCCCCGCCGGAGGCGGGCACCGCGCCGCCGCGCTGGCGCTCGCCGAGCACGCCTCCGATCACGGGGCCACCACCACCGTCGTGGACGCGCTGTCGTTCACGCCCCGCTGGTTCGCCAAAGGCTACGTGGAGACCCACCTGAAGAGCACGTCCTTCGCTCCTTGGGCCTACGGGTTCGGCTACCACCAGCTCGACCGCCCCCACCCAGCGCTCGATCGCGTCCGCCGCCACGTCGACGGCGTGCTCGGCAGACGCCTGCTCGCCGCGGTTCAGCGGGCGGAGCCGGACGTCGTCGTCTGCACCCACTTCTTCCCGCTGTCGGTGCTCGCGCGCGCGCGACGGCGCGGTCAGCTCACCGCCCCCGTCGTCGGCGTGGTCACCGATTTTGCGGCCCACGCGTTCTGGGCCGAGCCCGGCGTCGACGCGTTCTGCGTCACCGACGGCGGGCCCGCGCTCGATCTGGCCCGCCACGGCGCTCCCCCTGCCGCGATCCACCAGACGGGGGTCCCCGTGCGCCGGGCGTTCGCCAACCTCCCCGCGGCCCCGAGCGCCGGTACCCCACTCCACGTGCTCGCCACGAGCGGCGGCTTCGGGATCGGTCCCCTCGAGGCCGCGCTGCGCTCGTTTCGCGGGGTCGCGAACGTGCGGCTCACCGTGGTGTGCGGCGCCGACGAGAGCAAACGCGAGCGCGTCGCGCGCCTCGTCGTGCAGGCCGGCCTCGACGCGCGGGTGCTCGGCTTCGAGCGCGACATGGCGGCGCGGATGGCGGAGGCCCACGTCGTGCTCGGGAAACCGGGCGGCTCCACCGTGAGCGAGGCCCTCGCCGCCGGCCGACCGATGGCGCTCATGGGCACCTGTCCCGGCCAAGAGGCCCACAATGAGGAGTGGCTCACGCTGAACGGCGCGGCCGTGTCCGTCCACCCGTCCCGCGCCGGCAGCGAGCTCGCGGCCCTCGCCGCCCACGGCGCGCTCGAGCCCATGGCCCGCGCCGCGCGACGCCTCGGGCGCCCCCACGCCGCGAGCGCGGTGTTGAACGTCGCCCTCGGGCTCCGGCGCGCCCTCGCCGCCTGAGCGGTGCTCACGGCGAGAGCGGCGGAAAGGCGCGGTGCTCGAAGATGCACCAAGCCCAGCCCTGGATCGGCACCGTCTCGACCAGCCGATAGGCGGTGCGAAAGCGCGGATCGTAATACACCACCCGGAACGGGTGATGATGGGGCCGCGTGCAGTCGCCGCGCTCGGAGATCATCAAGAAGTAGCGCGGCAGCCGCTCGTAGAAGTGGTCGCGCAGGCCCTTGCCCTCCTTCTGCCCGTATCCGCCCGGTTGCTCCGCGATCACCGGATCCACCAGGCCGAGCAGGTCCATCACCGGAAGGTCCGACACGTAGCCGATCTCCCCGATGTCCCCCATCGCGATCCAGCCCCGTGCCGCGTCTCCATGCGCGGCGAGCCGGGCCGCGAACCAGGCCGCCACCGGCGTCGCCGTCTTGCTCCACTGCACCTGGTGGTGGTTGAGGATGTCGCTCACGTCTCGCTCCCCGCGCCACCACCGCTCGCCCGCCGCGAACACGAGCAAGCACGCGAGGCCCACGTGGACGACGCGATCCCTCCGCCGCAACACAGCACGCACCCCCGCGTCCGCGAGCAGCGCCACGAACGGCAACACCGGCGCAAAGAAACGAAACGTGGGCATCCAGTCGCCGCCCACCAGCACCACGTAGGCCCCCACCAAGCTCGTGAGCGTGATCGCCACCCACAGCTCGCGGTGGCGGTAGAGGAGCGCCGCCACCACCCCGAACGCGGCGAGCACGAGGAGCGCGCCTTCGTGCTGCACGAACGCGAGCGCGTAGGCCTTGCCCGTCGCGAGCTGTGTGTCGAGGTTGCCGGTCTTGGCCCCGAGCGTGTTGGGCAGCCACTTCCCGTAGTAGCTGCGCCGCCACAGTATGTGGCCCCCCACCATGGCGACGAAGATGCCGCCGCGCGCGAGGTTCGTGCGGGAGAACAGCCGTCGTGGCAGGTGCACGATGACGAGCCCCGCCAGGCCGAGCGCCACCAGGCCGAAGCCGACCTTCACGCCCCAGCCCGAGCGGGGCAGGTGCAACGCGACGACGCCCGCCACCGCGAGCCCCACGAGCCCGAGCGCGAGCCGCGCGTGGGTGGTGTCGAGCTTCCCCTCCCGCTCGTCCTCTCGGGCGACGAGGCGCCGCCCCCCCACGAACAACATCACGACCCCGAGGTAGAGCGGCGCCTCCGGCCGCGTGAGGCCCGCCAAACCGAACACCGCCCCCGACCACGGCACCCGCGCCCACCCCGTCCGCTCCGCCCAAGGGCGATCCTCCTCCTCGAAGAACAAAACCGTGCCGGCGAGCACCAGCATCACGAACAGCGGCGTCTCGAGCCCGTACACCGCGTAGCCGCTGAAGATCATCGAGCTCGCGAGCGCCCACGTCGCGAGGCACGGCACCCACGACCGCGGACCCACCCGCTCGGCGAGTCGCTCGAGGAGCCACAGCGACGCGAGCGCGGAGGCGCCGCCGAGCACCTTGGCCCCGCCGTCGACGTCGAAGCCGAGGCGATGCACGCCGGCGAGGAGCAGCGTAAAGAGGAAGTTGGTGTACCCCTCCACGCGCTCGCCGAAGTTGTAGACGAGCCCCCACCCTCGCGCGAAGTTCCGCGCGTAGCGATACGAGATGTACGCGTCGTCGATGGTGAACGACCTCACGCGCACCATGCCGACCAACGCGACCGCCATCGGCACGTAGAGGCCGGCGATGCGCCGCCGTCGAGCAGTGTCGTCGATGCGCGACAAGGTCACCTCGATAGCGCGCCCCACCCCCGGTCGCGAGCCCCGTCTCACCCGCCACCAGTCCCGTGGACCACAAAAGAGAAACGCCCCGCGGCCGAAGCCACGGGGCGCTGCTCATCTCGGGGTGCTAGGTCCGATCAGCCGCCGCACTCGCTGGCGCAGCTCGTGCCGATGCAGCCGTTGAACCCGGCCGCCGCGTCCTGGATCGCCGCGTCGTGACCCGCGCAAGCGCCGCCCGCAGTGGGAGGCGTCGTGCCGTCGGCCAGATCGGCGTCGTTGAGACAGTCGAGGCACGCGTCGATGGCGGCATCGCCACCGTCGCCGATGCACGTGTTGAGGTCGGTGCAGCAGTTCATGTCGCCGCACGCGTTGCAGGCGAAGATCGGGTCACCGGTGGTGGTGTCCGAGAAGCCGATGCCGCTGTCGCACATGTCCGTCGGGCAGTTGCCGGCGGAGCAGTCGTTGAAGGCCGTGAACAGGGCGTTGGTGTCGCAACCCGAGCCGGAGCCCGTGAGGCACGCCTGACACGCCGCGTCCCCGACGCACGCGTCGAACTCCGAACAGCACGAGCCGGTCAGACAGCCGTCCAACGCGTCGTTGCCGGAGGTGAGGCCGCTGTTGCAGATGCCGCCTCCCATGGTCGCCGTGGAGGTCGTCGTCGGACCGGTCGTCGGACCCGTCGTCGGACCCGTCGTCGGACCCGTCGTCGGACCGGCGCCGCCGCTGCCGCCGCTCCCGCCGCTACCGTCGTCGTCCGTCTCGTTCTTCACGCTGCAGGCCGCGATCAACGCGCCGCCTGCGACTACTGCCATCATCCATCGCCAAGTTTTCATCTCTCGAAAATTCCTCCAGCAAACAATTGCCCTGAGAGCACCCCGTTTTTTGTGCCTATCAGAACCGCTAACGGACATTTGGAGCGCCAGGCCGGCGCTGCTCGAGCTTCTCGAGGATCGAGGAGCTCAGGCAGGTTTACCGGAGCAAGGCAACGCCCAGAGCGCGGGTGTAGTACACTGTCTTCAAGAATCGTGCAAGCGCTCCGATCATCTTAGCAGGCGAAGCGGGGGGATCGATGACCAATGTGTGCGCTGAGCAGGTTTTCGACGACTTTGTGTGCACCTAGAGCGGAATATTCCCGTGTTTCTTCCGCGGGTTGTCCTGTCTCTTGTCACGAAGCACCTCGAGGGCGGCGGCGAGACGCCTCCGGCACACCCGGGGAGCGATCACCTCGTCGATGAACCCTAGCTCGGCCGCCTTGTACGGGTTGGCGAATTTGTCGCGATACTCGGCGACGAAGGCGTCTTTGGCCGCCGCTTCGTCTTCGGCGGCGGCGATCTCGCGCCGGTACACGATGCTCACCGCGCCGTCGGGGCCCATCACCGCGATCTCGGCGGTGGGGAAGGCCAGGTTGTAGTCGGCGCGGATGTGTTTGCTGGCCATCACGTCGTAGGCGCCGCCGTAGGCCTTGCGAGTGATGACGGTGACCTTCGGCACGGTGGCCTCCGCGTAGGCGAACAAGAGCTTCGCCCCGTGGGTGATGATGCCGCCATACTCCTGATCGGTGCCAGGCAGGAAGCCGGGCACGTCCACGAAGGTGACCAAGGGGATGTTGAAGCAGTCGCAGAAGCGCACGAAGCGGGCGGCCTTGATGCTGGCGTGGATGTCGAGACAGCCGGCGAGCACCATGGGCTGGTTGGCCACCACCCCCACCGGTCTGCCCCCGATGCGCGCGAAGCCCACCACGATGTTGGCGGCGTAGCGCTCGTGGATCTCGAACAGGTTCCCGTCGTCCACCACTGCGCGCACCACGCTCTTGATGTCGTACGGCTTGGACGAGGCGGTCGGCACCATGGTGTCGAGCTCGGGGATCTCCCGATCGGTGGGATCTTTGCACACGACCGCCGGCGGATCTTCGGCGTTGTTCGAGGGGAGGAAGCCGAGGAGCTGGCGCAGCTTCGAGAGGGCCGCCTGATCGTCGGGGGCGGTGAGGTGGCACACGCCGCTCTTCTGGGCGTGGGTGCTCGCGCCGCCGAGCTGCTCCTTGGTGACGTCCTCGCCGGTCACCGTCTTGGTGACGTCGGGCCCGGTGATGAACATGTAGCTCGTGTTCTCCACCATCAGCACGAAATCGGTGATCGAGGGGGAGTACACCGCGCCTCCGGCGCAGGGCCCCATGATGGCGGAGAGCTGCGGCACCACCCCGCTCGCGAGCGTGTTGCGGAGGAAGATGTCGGCGTAGCCGCCGAGCGAGGCCACCCCCTCCTGGATGCGCGCACCGCCCGAGTCGTTGAGGCCGATGATGGGCGCCCCCACCTTCATCGCGAGGTCCATCACCTTGCAGATCTTCTCGGCGTGCGCGCTCGAGAGCGAGCCTCCCACCACGGTGAAGTCTTGCGCGAACACACACACCTTGCGGCCGTCGACCAGGCCCCAACCGGTGACCACTCCGTCGCCGAGGTGCTTGGTCTGGCTCATCCCGAAGTCGGTGCAGCGGTGGGTGACCAGCCGATCGAGCTCGACGAAGGTGCCCGGATCGAGCAAGAGCTCGAGCCGCTCCCGGGCGGTGAGTTTGCCCTCCGTGTGCTGTTTCTCGATGCGAGCGGGACCACCGCCGATGAGCGCCTCGTCGTTCAGGGCGGCGAGCCGCGAGAGCTTCTGTTCGTGCGTCTCGGCCATCGCGCGTGGCTTACTACGCGTGCTCGGGTGGATCGAGGTATTCGACGGTCACGCCGCGAAAGGTGCGGAGCAGCGTGCGGCCGGGCCCGCGAGAGACCACCGCGTCGGGCGCGAGGGGCACCTTCCCCATGCCCCCCGGCGTGTCGACCACGAGCTTGGGGAGGGCGATGCCGCTGAGCCGGCCCTGCAACCGTTCCATGATCGACAGGCCGGTGGCGAGCGGGGTGCGGAGATGCGCGCTCCCCTTCACCGGATCCATCTGGAGCAGGTAGTAGGGCTTCACGCGAGCGCGCACCAGGCCCCGGAAGAGCGCCTCGAGGGTGGCCGCGTCGTCGTTCACGCCGGCGAGGAGCACCGTCTGGTTCATCACCGGGAAGCCAGCGTCCACCAGCGCCTCGCAGGCCGCCACCGCCTCGGGGGTGAGCTCCTTTTTGTGGTTGAAGTGCGTCATCACCCAGATCGGGTGGAAGGCGCGGAGCGCGTCCGTCAGCTCTCGGTCGATGCGCTGGGGCAGGCACACCGGCACCCGGGTGGCGATGCGGATCACCTCGACGTGCTCGATGGCGCGCAGCCGCTCGAGCAGGCGCACGACGCGCGAGGTGGCCATCGCGAGGGGGTCGCCCCCGCTCACGATCACGTCGCGCAGCTCGGGGTGCGCCTCGATGTAGCGGAAGGCGGCCTCGAGCCCGCCGAGGGGGGCCGGCCCCTCGCCGCCGCCGACGATGCGCGAGCGGGTGCAGAAGCGGCAATAGATGGCGCACTGATCGGTGGCCACGAGCAGCGCGCGATCCGGGTAGCGCCGCACCAGGCCCGGCGCGACCTCGTGCGCCACCTCCCCGAGGGGGTCGTCGAGATCGCCGGGGGCCACCACCGCCTCATCGGCGCGCGGCACCACCTGACGCCGGATCGGGCAGCTCGGATCGTGCGCGTCGCAGAGCCCGAGATAATACGGGGTGATCCGCAAGGGCAAGCCCTGGGCCTCGGCGCGCCGCGCCCCCTCGAGCTCGGACGGCGTGAGCTCGAGCGCCTGCGCGAGGGCCTCGACGGTGGTCACCGCGCGGCGCAGCTCGTCGCGCCACCCCGAGGTGACGGCGAGCCGAGTGCTCATCGCGCTCATCGCGCTCACCGCTCGGCCGGTTGGGCGGACGCCGCCGGCGCCGCGGAGGGGGCGGGGGTCGGCTCCTCGGCGGGGGCGGGGGTCGGCAGGCCCTCGGGCGCGACGTCCTCCGACGGCGTCTGCTCCCAGAACGGCTTGTAGTCCTTGAGCGCGTCGGGGAGCCTGATGCCGCCCACCACCTCGTCGAAGACCTGGATGCTGAGCTCTTTCTTGAGCTCGGCCACCGCTTTGTCTTCGGCCTCGCGCTGCTCCTTCTGGAAGATCTTCACGCGAATGGCGCGATCTGCCATCTCGAGGGTGCGGGTTCGCGCCTCCGCGATCCCCGAGAGCCGCACCACGTAGTGGCGGCCCTCGGCGGCCACCACGCTGCCATACACGTCGCCCACCTTGGCGAGGGTGAACACCGCCTTCTGCACCTCGGCCGGCACCTTGCTGCTCATGCTCTTCGGATCGCCAGGGGGCCCCACCATGTCGAGGCTGCCCGCGAGATCGGGTGGGTCGTTGGGGTTGCGCGCCTTGGGGGCGGTGAGCGAGTGCTCGAAGAAGAGCTCGCCCCAGGTCTTGTCGTCGGTGATGGCGAGGGCCGCCTCGAGCACCTCCGCCGCCTTCTCGGGATCCCCGAGCACGATCGCAGACACCCGCCGGCGCTCTGGCTCGTGGAACTCGTCGGGGTGCGCGTCGTAGTAGGCCTTCACCTCCTCGGCGCCGATGCGCCCTGGCGAGCGCACGGTCTCGTGGATCTTGGCGCGCATCGCGTCGCGGAGGATCTGTCGCACCGCGTCCTGCACCTCGGGGTGTCGGTCGAGGCCGCGGCGCTTCGCCTCCTGCGCCAAGAGCTCGATGTCGATCATCTCCTGGAGGAGGTCGCGCCGCCGCTTCTTGCTCTGGTAGCGGGAGCGATCGATCTCGTTCATCCGCTCGAGGAGCAGCGCGTAGTCGCCGAGGGTGATGGTGCGGTCGCCCACCTTGGCGAGCACGGTGGTGGCCTGCTCGGCGCTGAGCCCGAACGGCGCGGGCGCATCCATCGGTCGGGGCGCGAGCGCGTCGTCGTCGCAGCCGAAGAGCACGGCGCTCCCGAGCGCCAACATCACCGCCCCACGGCGCGAGGCGGTGAGGAGAGCGCCCACGCCGACCCGCGTGTGCGCAACACCGAAGGAGCGCCGGCCATGCCGCACGAGCTTCATGAGGCCGGTCTAGCGCCATTTGCAGCTCCCAACAACAGCGCGGAGCGCTGACGCCCCACTTGCGGCTTCGGGGCGCATTGGCTACGTGCGCTGCGTGTCCAGCACCGTCGACAGCCTCCCGCCCCCTCCCGAGCCGGATCCGGAGCTCGCCTACCGACGCATCGTGCTCAAGCTGAGCGGCGAGGCGCTCTGCGGTGAGGTGGGGGGCTTCGGCATCCACCCCGAGACGCTGTCGAAGGTGGCCCTCGAGCTCTCGGAGGTGCATCGGCTCGGGGTGCAGATCGGCATCGTGGTGGGCGGCGGCAACATCTTCCGCGGCCTCAAAGGGGCGAGCGCGGGCATGGACCGGTCGCAGAGCGACTACATGGGCATGCTCGCCACCGTGATCAACAGCCTCGCCCTGCAGGACGCGCTCGAGAAGGTGGGCATCCCCACCCGCGTGATGACCGCCATCGAGATCCGACAAGTGGCCGAGCCCTACATCCGGCGCCGGGCGATGCGTCACCTCGAGAAGGGCTACATCGTCATCTTCGCCGCGGGCACCGGCAACCCATTCTTCTCCACCGACACCGCGGCCGCGCTCCGCGCGATGGAGATCAACGCCGACGCGCTCTTCAAGGCCACCAAGGTGGAGGGCATCTTCGACCGAGATCCCGAGCGACACGCCGGCGCGCTCATGTATGGGACGGTCTCGTACGAGCGGTTCCTGGTGGAGCGCATCGGCGTCATGGACCAGACCGCCATCGCCCTCTGCCGCGAGAACAGCCTCCCCATCCGCGTGTTCAAGCTCACCGAGCGCGGCAACATCCTCCGCGTGTGCCGCGGCGAGCCCATCGGCACCATCGTCCAGAGCGACGAGAGCCACTAGGGCCTGTGGGAGCCCGGTCGTCCTGGGCCTCCCGCCCCTTGGTATGGGCACATATCCAATCCGGCTCGCTCCCTCGCTCCCTCGCTCCCAAGCGCGCTTGGGCGTTGGGGCCCCAAGCGCAACCTGGTGGGAGGGGGGCCCCGCGCGCAGCGTGGGGGGAGGGTGCGGCAGCACCCTCCAGCAACTCAGACGCCGATGATCAGCCGGTGGGCGAAGTTGCGCTCGAGGTTCGCGTCGAGCACCTTCTGGCGCGCCGACTCGGTGTCGTACTCCACCCGCTTGAACGAGAGCTCGCGGGTGTCCGCGTCGAACACCACGAAGCTCGCGCGGTTGTCGTAGTCGCGGGGCTGCCCCACCGAGCCCACGCTCACGATGTACTTCTTCCCCGCCTCCAGCTTCACGTCGGCCGCCGGCAGCTCCTCCACGCTGGTGGGGCTGAGGGCGAACACCTTGCAGAGGTGGGAGTGACCGATCAGCGTGAGCTGGGCCATCTCATCGAACATGGGCAGGCACTCGCGGGCCTGCTCGGGCGCGAAGATGTAGTCGAACTCCTCGAGCCGCACCGGCGAGCCGT
>CAYOAL010000086.1:0-43693 GCA_964401935.1 uncultured Polyangiaceae bacterium | reverse complement strand
GGCACGCTGTCTGGCGCGATGGGCAGACAGCGCCCCTGTTTCAGCGAGCGCGCCGGACGGCGTGCCGAGCGTGCCGCGCACGGCGACCCACGACCTGGCCGTCCACCGCCGCGGTTGCGATAGCGGACACGAAAAGAGTGACCTCGACCCCGACAGCACCTCGGGGACCGCCCGCCCACGCGGCCCGCTCTGCCGAGCCTCGCCGGACCGCGCCTCGAGGAGCCCCGCGAGGCAATGTCGGTCGGACCTTCAGTCCAGGTTGAGCACCAGCGTGATGTCCGCCGCGAGCTTCTCCACCCCTTCGTCGGTGGCCTCGTAGAAGCCCCGAATCCGTCCCTCCCCGTCGATCAACACGAAGCGCTCCGAGTGGAACAGCTGGAACGTCTCGTCGTCCTTGCCCATGGCCAGCTTGAACCCCTTCACGACCGTGTTCTCGAGCACGTCGGCGTCACCGGTCAGGAACGTCCAGCGGTAAGGGCTCGCCTTGAACCGCCGCGCGTAGGCGTGCAGCTTCTCCGGCGTGTCGTTCTCCGGATCCACGGTGAAGGTGACGAGCTGCACCGCCGCTCCCGCGTTGCGCGTGCGATGCTGCACCTCCTGCATCCGCTCCATCAGCGCCGGACAGATCGCCGGGCAGCTCGTGAAGATGAAGCTCGCCACCCACACGCGACCGCGCAGCTGCTCGGTCCCGTAGGGGTGCCCCTTCTCGCTCACGAGCTCGAACTCGGGCACCGTGTACAGCTTCGGCGGCGGCTCCGGCACGCTCCGGCCCAACGCTTGAGCGATGGGAACCAGCGACAAGAGCACCACGACCACGAGCCAGAACGCCGGTCGTCCGACGAGCTTGCCCACCGAGCCGGGTCTCGAGTCCAACACGTCTGGGGGGGTCATGCGCTCAACATCATCGCCGCGAAGACGAGGGGCAAGTACACGAGCGACACGGCGAACACCGAGCGCGCCCAGGTCACCGCGCTCGGCTGCGCGGTAGGGAGACCGCGGATGCTCACCGCCAAGAACAGCCCGCCGAGGACGATCGCGTTGATCACGTAGATCGGACCGTTCACCCCGAGAGGCACCAGCACCATCGAGCTGACGAGCAGGGCCAGCGTGAACACCACCGCCTGCACGCGGGTGACCCGCGCGCCGCGAACCGACGGCAGCACTCGGATCCCCGCCCGCTCGTACTCGCTCTGGCGGAAGGTCGCGATGGCCAGGAAATGAGGCAGCTGCCAGAAAAACAGGATGGCGAACAACGCGACGCCCGCCGCGTCGACGCTCCCGGTCGCCGACGTCCAACCGAGGAGCGGTGGGGCGGCGCCAGGGATGGCGCCTACCAGGAGCGCCACCGGCGACACGCGCTTGAGCGGCGTGTACACGAGCACGTAAAGGAAGAGCGACACCCCGGCGAGCGCCGCGGTGAGCCCGTTGACCTCGAGCGCGAGCAGCGGCAACGAAGCCGCCCCGAGCGCGAGGCCCCAACCGAGCGCGACCCCCGGCGACAGGCGACCGGCGGGGAGCGGCCGCTCGCGCGTCCTCTCCATGAGCCCGTCCACCTCGCGCTCGAGGTACATGTTGAGGGCGTTGGCGGAAGAGACCACCAGCGAGATCCCGAGGAGCGCCGCGACCACCTGGCGCAGCTCCACGACGGCCCCGGCCATGCGAGCGGCCAGCCAGATCCCGCCGAGCGCGGTGACGATGACCATCACCGTGATGCGCGGCTTGCACAAACGGATCAGGTCCAGCACCACGCTCAACGCGCTTTGTCGCTGCAAGCTCGCTGCACGCGCGTTCATCGCGGGCCGGACCCTATCACGTCGCTCGTCGATGGCCTATCCGGTAACGAGCCTAGAACAAGTCGTCCATCTCGCCCTTGTTCTCGGCCGGCTCCTCTTCGGACCCGTCGTAGGTGAAGTCGACCTTCACCTCGCCGTCCTTCACCTCGACCTCCATCTCCTTCTTGCCCATGAAGGAGTGCCAAGCGACCACCTTGAACTTGCCGGCGGGCACCTTCTCGATCTTGAAGGAGCCGTCGTCGCCCGTGACCGCGTAGAACGGGTTGTCCGTCACGATCGCGAAGGCGCGCATCCAGGGGTGCACGTCGCACTGGAAGCGATACACGCCGAGATCCTCGAAGGTCTTCTTGATCGCGTCCGCGCCCTTCGGCTGCCCGCTGTTGAAGATCGGCTTGGTGCCGAGCGTCGCCTTGACGTTGTGCATCGTGGGGTCACTGTTGGTGATCTCCATCTCCTGGGCCGGCAACAAGCCCACCATGCGGGGCTCGTACACGCAGTTCTTCTGGTCGAGCTTGGCGGGAGCGCTCGCCTCGTAGTCGCCCTTGACCTGCTCACTCCAGATCCCGACCCAGACGTCCTTGACGGCGCCGTCCTTGACGACGACGGCGTTGTGCTTGACCTCGGCGTCCTTGCAGAACTCGGCGTCCTTGCGCTTCTTCGGCACCTCCATCGGGAGGGGCTCCTCGCCCGTGAACTTCACCGTGCCGGTGAGCACGCCCTTGCCATACGCCTCGCCCCCGCCGGGCTGAGCCGCCGGCTTGGTCGAACCGGCTCCCGTCGCCGGACCCGCGGGCGTGGACGCGGCGGGCTTCGCGCTGCCCGCGGTGCCGCCGGCGGCGCCCTTGTTGTCTTCCGGACAACCGGTGAGGAGCGCGAGCGATGCGATCGAAACGGTCGTCAGCGAGAGCTTGGAACGAAGGTTCATTGGGGTTCCTCCAGAAGGGTGCGCGGCAAGGGATTGCTAGACGTTGCTTGAGTTGGGTCGAGTGCCGCGGTCTCGGTGGTCACTGCGGCAGAACGCCGCATGTGCTGCCCCCGTTTAGACAAGCGCATCGCCGGAAACAAGGTCTTTCCAGCGCATCGACCGAGGGGTCCCGCCCTCCCCTCACCCCTCGGGGAGGTCTCGCTCGATGTCTGGGCCGGGGTGGAGCGCCACCGCGAGGGCCGCCACCACCACCGCCGCCGCCGAGAGGGGCACCTCGAGCGTGCTTCGAGCCAGAATCAACAGCGCCAGCGCGCCAGCCATCATCCGACTCCGCGGGGTGAAGGCCAGCAATCCTGCCGCCACCGTCCAGCGAAGCACCTCCACGAACGTCGTCAAGTGCTCCGGAACGAAGGTGTCGGGGAGCACGCGGTTGTAGTGCGCGACGTTCGCGACCAGCACCACCAGCCCCGTTCGCTCAGGGTCCGAGCTGAGCAGCACCCCCACCACGAACAGCGCGGGCAGCCCGCAGACCACCGCGAGCACCCCCCAGCGGGGTCGCCCCAGCCGCTGCTCTCGGCGCGGGTGCGCAGTGAGGATGGCCGCGGCGAGCGCCAACGCTCCGGCATCGAACACCCACGCGCCGGTGCCGACCACCCGCGCCGCGGTGCCCCACGTCGACGACGCGACCTCCAACGCCCGGGTGGCGCTGCCCACCGTCACCACCCGCAGGAAGCCAGCCACCGCCACCGCCCCGAGCGCCAGCGACGCGGCCCGGAGGGTGTAGATGCGGGCCGAGAGGCGCGCCGAGAGCACCACCAAGACCGCCGCCGCTCCCGCCACCACCATGCGCGAGCTCGACGGCAGCGGCACGTCGACCGAGGAGATGCTGAGCGCGAGGAGCACCAACATGCCCACCCCCACCGCCGCCGCGCGCAGGTGGTGCGGGAGTGGGCTCTTCACGGTGCCGAGCACGAGGCCCACCACCACCACCGCGCACCCCACCGCGAACAGCTGTGAGGTGAGCGCGCTCGCGAGGGTCACGGCCGCGATGACGTGATCGGCGCCCTCCCACACGCCCAAGAGCGACGGGGCGAGCGCCCGCGACAACACCGTGGCGACCGTGGCCACGGCCGCCAGCGCCCACACCGAGGAGTCGACCGCTTGGCGCGGCTCGCTGCCCGACGCGTGGCCCGAGCCCGGAGCTCGCGCCTCGACGTCGGTCGGCTCGGCCTCCTCGGCGCCGCGCGCCGAGCTCACACCTCACCCGTCTCGATCATGCGGAGCAACGTCTCCTCGTCGATCAGCGTGGTTCCGTATCGCCGAGCCTTCTCCGCCTTGCTCGACCTCGAGCCGGGATCGGCGATCACCAGATAGTCGAGGTCTTTGGTGACGGAGGTGGACATCTGCCCCCCCGCGTCGGCGATCATCACCTCGAGCTCCTTGCGTGGCCGCGTGAGCGAACCGGTGATGCAGAACGACTTCCCACCGAGGGTGCCTGCGCTGCGCCCCGCCACCGGCGAAAGGCCCCACGCCCGCAACCGCTCGATCTCCTCGGCCCGCGCCGCGAGCCCGTCGACGATGTTTTGGGCCTTGATCTCCCCGAGGCCATCGATCGCCGCGAGCTCCTCCACCGTCGCCGTCAGCAGGCGATCGAGGTCGTCGTACCCCGCCCTCACCACGAGCGACGCGGTGCGCGCGGCGAAGCCGGGGATCCCGAGCGCGGCGAGAAACGTCTCCAGGCGGAGGGGCCGCCGTCGGTGCAGCTCTTCGAGGGCGTTGGACGCGCTCTTCTCGCCATGTCGTTCGAGGCTGGCGATGTCGGCGACGGTGAGCTTGTAGAGGTCGAGCGGCTCCCGCACCATCTCCTTGTCGACGAGCGTCGCGACCAGCTTGTCGCCCCACTCGAGCGCCCCCACCGCCTTGATCCAGTTCTTGATGCGGCCCTGAAGCAGCGCCTCGCACGAGCGGTTGGTGCACAGGAGGTACTCGCCGTCCACGCGGAGCGGCTGCCCGCACACGGCGCACTGTGTCGGCGGGGGCGCCGCCTCCCCCACGTGGCGCACCACCTCTTCCACGTAGGGGATGACGTCGTTGCGTCGCTTCACGAGGATCTCGTCGCCCACCGCGATGCCGAGCTCGCGCACGTTGGCCATGTTGTGCAGCGATGCGCGCCTCACCATCGCGCCGACCAGCTCGACCGGGTCGAACGCAGCGAGCGGCGTGACGCGCCCCGACGGCCCCGTCTCCCACGTGATCTTGCGCACCGTGGTCACCTTCCCGACGGAGGCGAACTTGAACGCGACCGCGCCCCGCGGGCGGCGGTTGAGCTGGCCGAGCACCGCCTGCACCGCGAGCGCGTTCGCGCGCACCACCAGGCCGTCGATCTCGTAGTCGAGCCCGCCGCGCTTGCCTTGCTCGTAGTCGTCGTACACGCGGAGCACCGCGTCGACGTCGCCCGCGAAGGTGTTGGGGGTCGCGAAGCCGAGCTCTCGCAGGAGGTCGAACTTCTCCACCTCCGTCGCGAGGTCGAGCTCCTCCGCCACGTCGTAGCTCACGATGGTCAGGTGGTGGGCGGTCGCCCCATCGAGACGCCGGGCCGCCCCCGCCGCGGTGTTGCGGGGGCTCCCGTAGCCTGCCGCGCGGAAGTGCTCCTCCCAGTCGGAGATGCGGAGGATGATCTCGCCCCGCACGCTCAGCCGTTCGCGACGCGCGATGCGCCGGGGGATCCCCCGCATGCGCACGACGTTGGAGGTGATGCGCTCCCCCACCTCCCCATCCCCTCGGGTGATCCCGTCGGCGAGCTCGCCGTCGCGATACACGAGCTCGATCGAGATGCCGTCGAGCTTCTCCGCCACGTAGAGGTCGCCGGCGATCGACCCCATCCCCTCCTTGGCGAGCAGCTCGTCGCAGCGCTTGACCCAGGCGTGGAGCTGCTCTCGGTTGGTGACCTTGTTCAGCGATCCCATCGGGATCTCGTGGCGGGCCTTCTCCCAGGCATCGGCGGCCACCGGGCTCCCCACCTTGCCCAGGAAGGGGTGGGCAGGGGCGAGCGCCCGCAGCTCGTCCTCGAGCGCGTCGTAGGCGTCGTCGGACACCTTGGGTTGGCCGTTGTAGTAGGCGTCGCGGTAGTCGGTCAGCCGCGTCACCAGGGTGGCCACACGGGCTGCCGTCGTGGCGTCGAGCGCAAGGCCGCCTCCCAGGTGTCCTTTCGCCATCGCGCGATGGTTAGGCCGTTCCCCCGGTCGAAACAAGGGGTGGCGCGACGGGCGGTGGTCCGGGCGGACGCGCGGGCTGCGGCTGCGGTGCCGCATCCGAGGCCCGCTGCGACATCGAGACCGCATCGAAGTGCGACACGCGCTCCGCGATGAGGCGTCGCCGTCGGCAAGAATTCGACACTTGGACGTTGGCCCGCGCGTTGCTTTGGTTGTGCTCACCGCCGCCGAGGCGGAGCCCCCCGGCAGAAAATCCCGAGCCATTACCGAGCTCGAGCCACCGGCAAGCCCATGCTCAAACCCCACTTCACCCTCTCTTCCTTTGCACCGTTCCGCGGCTCCGCACGTCCAATCCCCCGTCAACCCCACGCGCCCTCACCGCACGCAGGCGTAGTCATGGAGGCACCCTTGAACAAAGCACTCGGACTCTCTCACGATTCTTCCGTCACCCCTGCCGACCGCACCTCGCAGGTCCGGGTCCTCGGCGACGACGATGGCGCGACCGAGCTCCCGCCGGTGGATGCCGTGCCGAACACGCTCGTCGAGCGGCTGACGGTGGCCCGCGAGCGGCTGCGCCTGGCCGCCGAACGCGGCGTGCGCATCCGCGTCTACGAGGTGGCCCTCGATCTGGACATGAGCGAGTTCCACTTTGCGCGACAGTTCCGCGCTGCCTTCGGCTGCTCGCCGCACGTGTACTACGACGAGGTCCGCGCGGCGCGGGCCCGTGACCTGCTCCGGCAGGGGGTCTCTCAGGGCCAGACGGCGCGCAAGATCGGTCTGCGCCGGCCCGCGGAGCTCCGGGCGCTGCTGAGCAAGCGGCAGTCGCTGCACAGCATGGCCGACGTCGAGGACTACTGCTTCGCGGCGGCCAACGCCAACTGAACGGGATAGGGGCGGCGGCTGATCGCCGCCGTTCCCCTCCCACTCCACCGGGCGCTCGAGCGCGCTTCGCGAGAGCGCGGTGGTCTCCTGCCGGGTCTTGAGTGTCTCGAGGGACGGGCAACCGTCCCTCTCGCGTTTTGTGGCCGTCTGTGCGTCTCCGAACGACGCCCCATAATTTTGTGGCCTCGTCCCCCGTGCGGGCCTTGCACCCTGCTATGCTGCGCCCGTGAGTCGCGATCGAGGCGGACAGACCACCGCATCGATGGAGGTCTACGACGACCGGCACAGCTCTGCGCCGGGCGAGGGAACCAGCGCGGGCTTGGTACTCACCTATGCCCCAGGCTTCGCGCAGCTGCAGCCCGCCTACCCGTTGACGCGGCGCGAGGTGACGATCGGCAGAGAGCCCCCGGCCGAGATCCTCATCCCTCAACCGGCGGTCTCGCGGAGCCACGCGCGCCTCAGCCACGACGGACGACGCTGGACGCTTCGTGACCTCGGCGCACGCAACGGCACGCTCGTGAACGGGACCTTCATCGAGTTTTGCCCGCTGCAGCACAACGACGACATCCGCGTCGGCGACGCGTTCTTCAAGTTCGTCGAGGCGGAGGCCGAGGGCTACCTCCACTACCGGCTCGATGGCGCCGTGGTCAACGCATACGCCACGCCCTCCGGCATCGTTGGGGGCTTTCAGCTCGCGAGCGTCGCGAGCGCGCTCGAGCGCATCGCCAAGAGCCCGATCTCGGTAGTGCTGCTTGGGGAGAGCGGCACGGGCAAGGAGGTGTTCGCACGCCAGATTCACGAGTGGAGCGGGCGACCAGGCTCGTTCTGCGCCCTCAACTGCGCCGCCATCCCGCACAACCTGCTCGAGAGCGAGCTGTTCGGCTACCGGCGAGGGGCGTTCTCCGGGGCCGAGCGCGATCACGTGGGTCACGTGCGCGCCGCCGACAAGGGGACGCTGTTCCTCGACGAGGTGGGCGACATGCCCTTCGAGGCCCAGGCCAAGCTCTTGCGGGTGCTCCAGACCAAAGAGGTGCTCCCCCTCGGCGCCACCACGCCCGACAGCGTCGACGTGCGCATCGTATGCGCCACCCATCGCGACCTCGGCACGATGCAGGCCGAGGGGCAGTTCCGAGGCGATTTGTTCGCGCGGCTCAACGAGTACAGCGTGACGCTGCCCCCCTTGCGCCGCCGCAAGGAAGACATCTACGCGCTGTGCATCGAGTTTCTCCGCTTGCACAAGCGGCCGGATCTCGAGCTCACGGTGCCGTACATGACCGGCATCCTCCACTACGACTTCCCGTACAACATCCGGGAGCTCGAGGCGCTCATCAAGCGCGGGATCGCGCTGGCCGACGGCGGCGCGCTCGGCGCCGCTCACCTGTCGGCGGAGATCCACGAGAAGATGCGCGACTACGGGCGCCGCCAGGCCGAGTCGGGCCCGCTGAGGATGCCTCCGCCCGCGATCATGCAGCGGCCCCCCGCGCCGTCGTGGCAACCGCCACCGCCTTCGTCACAGCACGACCACGCCTTCGACGCCTCTGGCGTTCCGTCCACGAGCGCCGCCGCGATCCCCCAGGCCGTGAGCGCCTACATGCCGTCGGAGGACGAGCTTCGGCGCATCCTCGCCGTAACCGGGGGCAACGTCGCCGCCGTAGGCCGCCACTACGGCAAGGAGCGGATGCAGGTGCACCGCTGGATGCGACGGTACAACATCAACCCCGACGAGTACCGCCGCTGACCCGGGCGGCTGCCCGCCGACGCCGCGCCGCCACGAAGCGACGCTGGTCGGCGACCGCTCCGCCGACGCGGCGCCGCTGGGCCGCCCGCCGGCCCGCCCCTCAGACGTCGAGCTCTTCGGCGTCGGCTGCCGCCGCGCGGTCCATGATGAATCGGTACCGGGCCTGTGGGTCTTTGCCCATCAGCTGATTGAGCACGCGATCCGTCTCGATCTCGCCGTCGATCACGACACGGAGCGCGCGGCGCCGACGGGGATCGAGCGCGGTGGCCTTGAGCTCGTGCGCGTTCATCTCGCCCAGGCCCTTGAAGCGGCTGATCTTGGGCTTCACGTTGCCAGGCAGCCGCTTGAGGATGCGATCTCGCTCCAGCTCGTCGAGCGCCCAGTGGGTGTCGCTGGCCGCGTCGATCCGAAACAGCGGGGGCTGCGAAAGGTAGATGTGGCCACCACGGAGCAGCCCTGGCAGGTGCCGATAGAAGAAGGTGAGCAGGAGGGTCGCGATGTGCTGCCCGTCGCTGTCGGCGTCCATCAACAAGAACACCCGGCTGTAGCGCAGCTTGCCCGGATCGTAGGTCTTGCCCACGCCGCAGCCGAGCGCGGTCACCAGGTCTTGGAGCTCCTTGTTGCTCATCACCTTGGCCATCGACGCTTGCTCGGCGTTGAGCACCTTGCCCCGCAGCGGCAAGATCGCCTGGGTGCGCCGATCGCGCCCTTGCTTGGCGGAGCCCCCGGCGCTGTCGCCCTCCACGATGAAGAGCTCACACTCCTCCGGATCGGTGGACGAGCAGTCTGCGAGCTTGCCCGGAAGGTTGAGGCGATGACTGGTGGCGGTCTTCCGCACCACCATCTGCGTGGCCTGTTTGCGGGCCTCGCGAGCCCGCGCGGCCTGGATGGTGCGCGCCACCACCGCCTCCGCGGTGGTGGGGTTCTCGAGCAGCCACTGCTCGAGCGCGGGTCGCAGCGTCGCCTCGACGGCAGGGGCAACCTCGGGGTTGTTGAGGCGGTCTTTGGTTTGGCCCTGAAACTGTGGCTCGCGCACGTACACGCTGAGCAAGCCCACGCCGCCTTCGCGGATGTCTTCCGCGGTGAGGGTCACCCCTTTGACGACCAGCTTCTTGGCCTCCATGAACGCCCGCACCGCCTTCACGACAGCGGCGCTGAGACCGTTCTCGTGCGTCCCCCCCGACCCGGTGCGGATGCCGTTCACGTAAGAGCGGAGATAGAAGTCGAACGACTCGGTCCACTGGAAGGCGAGCTCCACGCGCACCTCCGCATCCTTCGCGTCGCGCGAGGCGGCTTGAGCGTGGAACACGAAGGGCTCGGGGTGGACGACCGGTTTTTCGCGCGCTGCCACCAGCACCGGGAGGAAGTCGGCGATGCCGTTGGGGTGCTCGAACGTGTGGCTCGCTCCCGTCGCGAGATCGCGCAGGGTGATCTGCAGGCCGCCATGGAGGTAGGAGCGCGCCTCGAGGCGCTCGCGCACGAGCTCGAGGTCGAACTTGGCGTCGGGCCCGAAGATCTCGGGGTCGGGGCGAAACGCGATCTGCGTGCCGCGTTTGCGGGCCGGGCCCACCTTCTTGAGCTTGCTGGCGGGTACGCCGCGCGCGTAGCGCTGCATGTGCTCGGTGCCATCGCGAAAGACGCGCACCTCCATGCTCTCGCTGAGCGCGTTCACCACCGACGAGCCCACCCCATGGAGGCCGCCCGAGACCTGGTAGTTCTTGCCGCCGAACTTTCCGCCCGCGTGGAGCGTGCAGAGGATGAGCTCGACCGCCGGGCGCTTGTGGCGCGGGTGCACGTCCACGGGGATGCCGCGACCGTCGTCGATCACGGTGGCGCCGCGGCCGTCCTCGTCGAGGACGACGGTGATCTTGCGCGCGTGACCGTTGATCGCTTCGTCGACGGAGTTGTCGACGATCTCCCACAGGAGGTGGTGGTAGCCGCGGCTGTCCGTGCCGCCGATGTACATCGCGGGGCGCTTCCGAACCGGCTCGAGCCCTTCGAGGACCTCGATGTCCCGCGCGGTGTAGCTCTCTTTTCCGTTGGCCTTCGACATACGTGACGCGCGCCTCCGCGATCAGTCGCCCAGGTTGGGCGTCTCCACCGGCCGCCACCGGTAGCTCTTGAAGCCGCCACGGCGGATGATGGCGGCTCCTTTCCCTCCCCGCGTGCCCTGAATGCTGCGCAGCGTGAGGCTCTTCTCGGTGCCCTGCGTGGTCTCCACCACGATGTTGTCGAGGTCGCGGTGGCCGAGCTCGGCCCCGATGACGTGGGCCCCCTTGGCCACCTTCATCACCATCACTCCCTTGCCGGGGCCCGACAGGAGCGACACCTCCTCGCAGTCGACGGCGAGCGCGTGGCCGTCGCTCGTCGCGCACATGATCCAGTCGGGCTCCTTCTGGAGGCCGAGGGGCACCACGGTGAGGATCTCGTCGGACGGGCGGTCGCCAGAGGCCTTGTTGACGCGCGCGAACTTGCGGCCCGAGCGAGTGGACGGCTCGAAGTGGCTGCGCAGCGAGAAGCGCAGGCCGAGGCCGCGACGGGTGACCGCGAGCGCGAACGGAGGCTCGGGATCGGGCGCCCCCTCCCGCACCGGCTTGTTCTCGATGACGCGTGGATCGAACGACATGACGCTGACGATCCGCTCCCCGTCGCCGAGCTTGAACAGCTTCTGGATCGGCTCGCCGTAGCCGGTGGACGGGGGCACGTCGACGATGCGCGTGACGTAGCAGACGCCGTGGTTGGAGAAGAACGCGATGGCCTCCTTCGTGGAGCCCGCCACCGCCGCGAGCACGCGGTCCCCGTCGCGCATGCGGGTGCGGTTGACGTCGGCGATCTTGCCGACCCGCTTCACCCAGCCGCTCGTCATGAGGATGACGAAGGTGTCCTCGGCGACGATGAAGTCTTCGGCTGCGAACTCCGGCTCGTCGACGCGGGCGACGACCTCCGTTCGCCGTGGCTCGGAGAACTGGGTCTTCAGCTCGCTGAGCTCGTCGCGTACCAGGCCCCAGCGCTCGCTCTCGCTCTTGAGGAGCGCCTTGAGCTTGCGCGCCTGCGCCCGCTTCTCGCCGAGCTCGCGCTGGATGGCGAGGATCTCGAGCTTCGCGAGCCGGTAGAGCTTCAGCTCGAGCACCGCGTCGGCCTGCTCCGGACTGAGGCCGAAGCGACCGATGAGCTTGGTGGCGGCGTCGGCCTTGCCGTCGCTCTTGCGGATGATGCGGATGGCCTGGTCGAGCTGATCGAAGATGATCTCGAACCCTTCCAGGATGTGGATGCGCGCGAGCAGCTGGGAGAGCTCGTACTCGAGGCGCCGCGTCACGGTGAGGAACCGGAAGTCGAGGAACTCCTGCAACATCTGCTGCAGCGAGAGGCGCGCGGGGGCGGCCACCGTCGACTCCTCGGTGGGCACCAGACACGTGAGGTTGAACTGAACGTTGGTGCTGAGCGGCGTGTTCTTGTAGAGGTACGCCATCACGAGCTGTGGATCGGTTCCGCGCTTGATCTCGAGCACGACGCGCACGATGTCGGTCGACTCGTCGCGAACGTCCAGGAGCGGCGGGAGGCGCTTTTTGATGATCGCCTCCGCCACCTTCTCAACCACCGCACGACGCTCCACGCCGTAGGGGATCGAGGTGATGACGATGTGGTCGGTCTCGCCGCGTCGGTTGCTCGGATCGTGCACCCACTCGCCGCGCAGCTTGATGGATCCCGCGCCCGACTCGTAGATCTCGGCGAGCTCGGCCTTGCTGCACATCAGCTGCCCACCGGTGGGGAAGTCGGGGCCCTTGATGTGCTTCAGGAGGCGGCTCGTGGTGAGCACGTCTTCTTCATCGATCATCGCGATGCAGGCGTCGATCACCTCCCCGAGGTTGTGAGGAGGGATGCTGGTCGCCATGCCCACCGCGATGCCCTGACTGCCGTTCACGAGCAGGTTGGGGAAGCGGGCAGGGAGGACGTCGGGCTCGTCCTTGGTGCCGTCGTAGTTCTGATGGAAGCCGACGGTGTCTTTACCGAGCTCGCTCAAGAGCTCCATCGCGAGCGGCCGAAGACGCGCCTCGGTGTAGCGCATCGCGGCCGCCCCATCGCCGTCCGGCGAGCCGAAGTTGCCCTGCCCTTCGACGAGGGGCGCGCGCATGACGAACGACTGCGCCATGCGCACCATGGCGTCGTAGATCGCCTGGTCGCCGTGAGGGTGGTACTTGCCCATGACCTCGCCGACCACCGCCGCCGACTTCCGAAACCGGCCTTCGGGGCGCAACGAGAGATCGTTGAGCATCGCGAACAAGATGCGGCGCTGCACCGGCTTGAGCCCGTCGCGAACGTCGGGCAACGCGCGCGAGGTGATGACGCTGAGCGCGTACGTGAGATAGCGGCGCTCCGCCTCCGCGGCGAGCGGGGTGTCGTGCACGGGAGGAGGGATGCTGCCGTCGCCGCCTCCGAGATCGGCACCGCCGCCCCCTCCGCCCCCCGCGCCGTTCCCGCCGGCGAGGGGTGTGCGCCCGCCGCGCTTCTTGCTCCCGGCCTTGGTCGCCCCCCGGGAAGCGCGGCCCTTGCTCGCCGACAGTGGCAGATTCAATTGATCACTCACTTCTGCGCCCATCGTTCGTGGAGGGGAGCCCCCGGGGCCTCGCCGCCCCCGGATCGACAGGCAGCGTCGTTGGCTGGAGCCGAGAGGTCGAGGGACGCCGGAGTGCTACACCTTCGTTCAGTATCCCGCCGAACGATTACGCCAGTCGCCGGTGCGGGGTCAAGCCTCGGCGAATGGAGCGCTCCCTTTGCGCACCGAACTCGAAGCTCCGGGGTGGTGCGCTTCGTGCGGCGATCCCGGCCGTCCGTCCTCCACCGGCGCGCCGCGAGTGGCCATCCGTGCACCTGGCCCCACCTTCCCGCCGCGGCGGCGCTCGAGAAGCAATCGTGCCGCGATCGACCCCGTGCTTGTGACCGCTCAGTTCCTAGGCTACGCGTCCCCGCGGACTCATGGTCATGCGCTCGGCGCCCAGCTGATGAAGAACCATTTCGCCAAGTTGGTCACCTTCTTGGTGATGCTGACGATCTCGAGCGCCGCCCTCGGGCAGCCGGGCGACGAGACCGATCCGCCCCCTCCCCCTCCGCCTGCGCCGGCGCCAGCGCCGCCCGCGGCCCCTCAGCCCCCGGCCGAGGTGCCCGAGCTGCCACCGAGCGAAGCCGACAAGGCGAAGGGCAAACGGATCGCCGAGGTTCGCATCGTCGGCAATCGCCGCATCTCCAAGGAGCAGATCCGTGGCTGGCTGAAGTGGATGCGGGTGGGCAAGCCCTTCAATCCGCGCGGCATGACCACCGACGTGCGGGAGCTCTGGGATCAAGGCTTCTTCGAGGACATCGAGATCGATCTCACCCAGACCCAGGATGAGGCGCGGCTTCGCATCCTCGTGAAGGAGCGCCCCAGCGTGCGCGAGGTGACCTTCTCTGGGAACAAGGAGATCGACGACGAAGACCTGGGCGGGATCGTCGCCGATGAAGTGAAGGTGGGTCAGATCATCAACCACGCGTCCATCCGCCGCGCGATCCAGAAGATCCGCGACAAGTACGCGGAGGACGGCTACTTCCTCGCGGAAGCACACTACGAGGTGCAGCCGCGCAAGAACAACGAGGTCGTCGTCAAGTTCACCGTCAAGGAGCACGAGAAGGTGACGGTGCGGCGCGTGACGTTCATCGGAAACAACTCCGTGGCGTCGGACGAGCTCCGCGACCTGATGATCACCGGGCAGATGGGCTTCTTCTCGTTCGGCTCGGGCGGACCGTTCCGCCAGGACGCCTTCGAGCGCGACGTGCTCGTCATCAGCTCGCACTATTACGACAAGGGCTTCATGAGCGTGCGCGTCGCCGCGCCGCGGGTGATGCTCACCCCCGATCGATCCGGCATCGACGTGGTGCTCACCATCGACGAGGGCCCGCGCTATCGCGTGCGGCGACTCTCGGTGACGGAGGTGGACGAGGACGGCCGCGAGGTGGAGCCCATCGGCGGGAAGCGCGCGCTGCGCGAGCTGATCCGGGCTCGCCCCGGGGAGTACCTCAACCGCGCCGAGCTGGTGAAAGACATCGGCGCCATCCAGACGCTGTATCGCGACAATGGCTTCGCGAACGTGGACGCGCCGCCGCAGATCCAGCCCTACCCCGACATCGAGAAGGTAGACGTCATCATCCGCGTCAAGCGCGGGGAGCCGGTGCGCTTCGGGCGCATCGAGATCCGCGGCAACACCAAGACGCGCGACAAGGTGATACGCCGCGAGATGGAGATCGCGGAGGGCGAGCTGTTCAGCGAGACCAACCTCGAGCGATCTCGCCGCCGGATCGCGTCGCTCGGCTACTTCGAGCGGGTAGACGTCTCCACCGAGCAGACCAAAGACTCGCGCACCATCAACGTGAACGTGGAGGTCACCGAGAAGCCGACCGGCACGTTCCAGATCGGCGCCGGGTTCTCGAGCATCGAGAGCTTCATCGCCACCGCCCAGGTGCAGCAGGCCAACCTCTTCGGCCGCGGTCAGTCGCTGGCCCTCCTCGCGCAGCTCTCCGGGCTGCGTCAGCTCATCGACATCCGCTTCATCGAGCCCTACTTCCTCGACACGAACTTCTCGACGCAGATCAACCTGTTCGACCAGCTGCGGGTGTTCAACCAGTTCGCGCTCGACTCGACCGGCGGCTCGCTCAGCTTCGGCTACCCCATCGTGGATCCGGAGCTGAACGCCTCGCTCACCTACACGCTCAAGTCGGACGTGGTGGACACGCGCACCACCTCGACGTTCTTCGGCACCGCCAGCGCGGTGAGCGTGTTTCAGCGCCTACCGATCGCCAACCTCTTCAACGACGGCATCACCTCGAGCTTGCGGCCCGCGCTCACGTTCGACACCCGCAACGATCGCCTCTTCCCCACCGCCGGCGTCTACCTCCAGGGGTCCACCGAGATCGCGGTGGACGCGCTCGGGAGCGAGAACGAATACATCCGCCACAAGCTCACCGGCCGGTTCTACTACCCGATCACCGACACCATCGTCTTGAAGCTGAACTCGGAGGCGGGCCTGGTCACCAGCCCCGACGCGACGGGGGTGCCGCTGTTCGCGCGCTTCTTCCTCGGCGGGATCTTCGATCTCCGCGGGTATCGGCTGCGCACGGTGGGTCCGCGCCTCCCCCTCAAGACCACGCTCGACGAGAACGCGCCCCCCATCGTCAACGGCGCCAACATCGGCGGGAACCTCAGCTACTACCAGAACCTCGAGTTCGAGTTCCCTATCATCCAGGCGGTGAACCTCCGCGGCGTGCTCTTCACCGATCTCGGCAACACCTGGAACCTCGAGGAGGTGTACTGCCAGGCCGCGCCGGGGGCGCAGTACGAGGTGACCGACCCCTGCTTCGAGGCGTCGGATCTGCTCAACGTGCGCACCTCCTGGGGCTTCGGGCTGCGGTGGTTCTCACCCCTCGGCCCGCTCCGCTTCGAGTGGGGCTTCCCGTTCAAGGCGCTCCCCTACGAGGAGACGTCGGTGTTCGAGTTCACGATCGGCAACTTCTTCTAGAAGTCTGGCGTTTTTCGCGGTGTGATCGCGGCGCGTCTCGACGTGCGGCGGGGCCGTTCTTGCGCGGGGCGCGGGGCCGTTCTTGCGCGGGGCCGCGTCCGTGCGGCGGCGCGCGGCGCGGCGGTGAGCACGACGTTTGCGCGTCGGTGACGGCAAGAAGCGCGCTTGCAACGGCGCTCGTAAAGGTTGCGCTTGATGCATCCCCGACGCCGGGTGACAAGCAAGCGCGATGACGGAGGGAACGATCCAGCAGAACATCCCGGTGAGCATCCAGGACGAGCTGCGCACCAGCTACCTGGACTACGCGATGAGCGTCATCATCGGCCGGGCCATCCCCGACGTGCGCGACGGCCTCAAGCCGGTGCACCGACGCATCCTCTTCTCGATGCAAGAGCAGGGGATCACCGCGTCGAGCTCGTACAAGAAGTGTGCGCGCGTGGTGGGCGACGTGCTCGGCAAGTACCACCCCCACGGCGACATGGCGGTGTACGACGCGCTCGTCCGCATGGCCCAAGACTTCAGCCTCCGCGTGCCGCTCGTCGACGGCCAGGGCAACTACGGCTCCATCGACGGCGACTCGCCAGCGGCGATGCGATACACGGAGTCGCGCCTCGCGTCGGCCGCCGCCGAGCTCCTCCAGGATCTCGACAAGGACACCGTCGACTTCATCCCCAACTACGACGACAGCGAGCAAGAGCCGAGCGTCCTCCCGGCGAAGTTCCCCAACCTGCTCGTGAACGGGTCGGGCGGCATCGCGGTGGGGATGGCCACCAACATCCCGCCGCACAACCTCGCCGAGATCATCGACGCGACGATCGCCCTCATCGACACGCCGGACATCCATGTCCGCGAGCTCATCGGCATCGTCCCCGGGCCCGACTTCCCGACCGGCGGCATCATCCACGGCACCCGCGGCATCCACGACGCCTACACCACCGGGAGGGGCTCGATCGTGATGCGCGGGAAGGTCCACACCGAAGACGTGCAGGGCTCGAGCGAACGCGAGCAGATCGTGATCACCGAGGTGCCCTACCAGTGCAACAAGGCGCGTATGGTCGCCCGCATCGCCGAGCTGGCCAAAGAGAAGCGCATCGAGGGCATCGCCGAGGTGCGCGACGAGAGCGACCGCGACGGGGTGCGGGTGGTGGTCGAGCTGAAGAAGGACGTGTTCCCGCAGGTCGTTCTCAACCAGCTCTACCGCCTCACGCCGCTCCAGAGCACCTTCGGCGTGATCAACCTGTCGATCGTCAACGGCAAGCCCGAGGTGCTCGATCTGAAGAGCACGCTGCAACACTTCGTCGAGCACCGCCGCGAGGTGGTGCGGCGCCGGTCGCGCTTCCTCTTGCGACAGGCCGAGTCGCGCCGTGAGCTCGTCGAGGGCCTCGGCATGGCCACGACCGACATCGACAAGGTGGTGAGCACCATCCGCGCGTCCCAGACCCCCGACGAGGCGCGCGAGCGCTTGATGGAGCTCGAGCTCTTGGGCCTCGGCGAGTTTCTCGAGCGCGCGGGGCGGCCGCCCGAGGAGGTGCAGAAGGCGCGAGCGGCGGGGCCCTACCGCCTCTCCGATCGCCAAGCGCGCGCTATCCTCGAGATGAGGCTCGCGCGGCTGACCGGGCTCGAGCGCGAGAAGCTGGCCGCCGAGTACCGCGAGCTCTGCGAGACCATCGATCGGCTCACCGCCATCCTCCAGGACGACAAGCTCTTGATGACGGTGATCGTCGACGAGCTCAAGGAGGTGAAGGAGAAGCACGCGAATCCACGGCGCACGGAGATCGTGGAGTCGGAGGCCGAGATCCTCCTCGAAGACCTCATCCAGGAGGAGGACATGGCGGTGGCCATCTCTCACCTCGGCTACATCAAGCGCACGGCGCTCTCCGAGTACCGGGCTCAGCGGCGCGGGGGGAAGGGCCGGACCGGCATGGCGGCCCGCGAGGAGGACTGGGTCAAGGAGCTCTTCGTCGCCAACACCCACAGCTACGTCTTCTTCTTCAGCAACCTCGGCAAGGTGTACGTGAAGAAGGTGTACGAGATCCCCGAGGCCGCCCCCAACGCTCGGGGTCGTGCCATCGTGAACTTCATCGGTCTCGACAAGGACGAGCGGGTGGCCGCCATCACCCCCCTCAGCGACTTCGAAGAGGGGAAGTTCATCGTCACCCTCACCCGCCGAGGCCAGGTGAAGAAGACCGAGGTGACCGATTACCGCAACTACCGCGAGACGGGGCTCATCGGCGTGCGGATCGACGAGGGCGACGAGCTCTTGGCGGTGGGCGTCACCGACGGCAACAGCGAGATCCTGGTCGGCACGCGCAACGGCATGTCCATCCGGTTCTCGGAGGAGACGGTTCGCCCCACCGGCCGCGCCACCATGGGCGTGAAGGCGATCGATCTCGCCGACGAGGACTGGGTGGTGGGCATGGGGGTCTACCATCCCGGCTCGCCGAGCGACCGCGTGCTCACGGTGTGCGAGCTCGGGTACGGCAAGCAGACGCCCATCGACCGGTTCCCACTCCAGAACCGCGCCGGCAAGGGCGTGATCATGATCGACGCGAGCGATCGCAACGGGCCGGTGGTAGGCCTCGGGTTGGTGGGTGCCGACGACCAGCTCATCCTCATGACCGACAGCGGCAAGACGTTGCGCACCGGGGCGGAGGAGATTCGGGAGACCGGCCGAAACGCCCAAGGGGTGGCGATCATGAACGTGGCTGAGGGGGAGCGGGTGGTGGCCATCGAGATCTTCAGCGAGGACGACGACACCAAGACGCATGCGCCGCCCGACGAGGCGGACTCGGACGCGTCGGTTGGCGACAGCACGCCCCCCGGCGACGAGCGTCTCGCTCCCTCCGGCGACAGCGTGGCCCCCGAGGCGCTGGCCGACCCCGACGGCGACACCGACGACGAGAGCTGACGCCCCCCGCCCCCACATCGCCCCACAGCGCGAAACCCCACCTGCACAAAAGAAAAGGCAGAAGGTGTCGCCAGAATGGGGCATGATCTTGCCGTGAAGATCTGCCCGGCGTGCTCCCGTGAATACGGGGATGAGCACGAGACGTGCCTGGACGACGGGGTCGTCTTGGTGCGCCTCGACACGGGCACGAACACGCGGGCCCAGGATCTGATCGGCAGCGTCGTCGACGGGCGCTATCGGGTGGAGCGGATCGTCGGGCGCGGCGGGATGGGCACCGTGTATGCCTGCCGCCACGTGGTGGTGGGCAAGCCCTTCGCGATGAAGGTGCTGCGACCAGGCATCGAGCGGAGCGAAGAGATCCTCCAGCGCTTCATCCGCGAGGCCCAAGCCGCCAACGCGGTGAAGAGTCGTCACATCTGCGAGATGACCGACTTCGGCCAGCTCGCGAACGGCGCGTTCTATGTGGTGATGGAGCTGCTCGAGGGCGTGAGCCTCACCCGCGCCCTCCGCGAGCAACGACTCGACCGCAAGGGCCTCAAGCACGTCTTCGTCCAGATCGCGGACACGCTCTTTCGCGCCCACAACGCCAACATCATTCACCGCGATCTGAAGCCGGACAACGTGGTGCTCGTCAACGACGAGGGCGACCCCAACTTCGTCAAGCTGGTCGACTTCGGCATCGCGAAGATGATGCAGAGCAAGGCGTCGAACCTCACCGAGACCGGGGTGATCCTCGGCACGCCTTACTACATGTCGCCGGAGCAGGCCCGAGGGGACGAGCTCGACCACCGCAGCGACATCTACGCGCTGGGCGTGATGATGTACCGCGCGTTCACGGGGCGACTCCCCTTCGTAGCCGACACGGCGATGGGGGTGCTCACCCGCCACCTCACCGAGAAGCCGGAGCTCCCGTCGCGTATCACCGACATCGATCCCACGCTCGAGCGACTCATCTTGAGGTGTCTCGAGAAGAAGCCGATCGACCGTTTTCAAACCATGGAGGACGTCGCCAAGGCGCTGCGTGCCCTCCGCGACACCGTCGGTCCAGCAGACTTCGCCACGACGATCGACGATCGGGGCGGTGACGATGAGCTCCCCGACCTCAGCCCCGAGGGTCCCGAGTCGGGCGCGACGCCCACACGGCTCGCGAGCCCGATGGCGCGCTCGCAGCGGCGCGAGGCCTGGGACGGGAGCCGAGCGGAGGTGGCGAGCGCGCCGGTGCCGCGGAGCCAACCGCCGCCGCGACCTCGCTCCAACCCGCCGGTACAGCCCCAGATCCCGGCACCGGTCCCGCTGCCGATGATCCCCGGCCCCCCGGCGCCGCGGTCGAACCTGCCGCTGCCCTATCCGCACCACCTGACGCCCCAGGCCATGGCCGTCTCCGCCGAGCACCGCGCGCACGGACACACGCACGGCAGCGAGCGGCAGAGCGCCGAGCTCTCGAGCGGCGAGATGTTCGCGAGCGAGCCCACCCCCGGCGCGTACCAGGGAGTGTCCTCCACCGGCGCTCACGCCATCTCGAACCAACACCACCCGGTGTACCAGCCGGTGACGGGAGCGATGCGCGCACACCCCGGCATGGAGCCGCCGCTACCTGCCCACCTCCAGGGCGAGGCCGCGACCAACCGCGGCGTGTCGGCGAGGATTGGGGTGCTGCCCCAGCAGACGCCGCGCCGCTGGCCGCTGCTCGCGGGCCTCGCGGTGATCGCGATCGTGGGTCTCGCGGTGGGCGCCGTCGCCCTGATCGGGACCGGCGGCGACGGCGCGCCCGCGACGGCCGCGTCGAGCGCTCCGGAGGCCGAAGACGACCAGCGCAACAAGACCGAGCCGGTTCCCACCTCCGAGGAGCGCGACGACCCCCACGAGGAGCCCGCGCCCGAGCCGGCGCTCTCCGCCTCCGCCGACGCGTCGGGCGCCGGCCCAACCGACGCCGCTCCGCCCACGACAGGGCGGCGTCCCGTGGCCCCACGCCCCGACGGCGGGGGCGATGTCGTGAAGCCCAAGCCGGTCGACGATGTCCGCGATCCGTTTGGGGACTGATACGCTCGACCCATGCGACGGGCACTCGCTCTCTGTCTGGCGCTCGCCGCCGTCACCGCGTTCGACGACGCGGCGGCTCAAGAGCAACAGAGCGACGTGGCCTGCAAAGATCGACGTCAAGCCAAGCGCGAGTTCAACAAAGGGCGGCTCGCCTATCGTCGCGGCGACTACGAGGAGGCGATCGTCAAGTGGCAGGAGTCGTACGCGATGTGCGAGGAGCCGCTCATCCACCTCAACATCGCCAACGCCTACGAGCGCATCGGTGACCCCCGCTCCGCGCTGAAACACCTCGAGCTGTGGCGGCAGGTGGCGCCGATTCGCGAGCACGGCGAGCTCGACGCGCGCCTCGGCAGCTTGCGCCAGCGCGTGGCCGAGCAAGACAAGCAGGACGCCGACAAGAGAGCGCAGGAAGACGCCCGCAAGAAGGAAGAGCAGGATCGGCTGTTGCAGAACCCGCCACCACCTGCGCCGCCTCCGGCGCCGCCGAAGCGGGGGTTTCAAACCCTCGACATCGTCGGCTGGTCGCTCGTGGGCGTGGGTGGAGCCGCGGTCATCGCTGGCGTGGTGATGGATGTCGTGGCCGCCTCCGCACGCCCCGAGGAGGCAGAGGCCTGCACGATCATGAACGACCGGCAGCTGTGCCGCGAGGCGGCGCGCGATGACATCGAGTCGACCAACACCCTCGCGCTCGCGGGCGACATCACGTGGATCGCGGGCGCGGCGGTCGCGGCGAGCGGCGCGACGATCCTCGTGTTGAGCGCCACCGGCGTCTTGAAGAAGAGCGCGGACGGTCGCCACGCGGCGCGGCGCGACGGCGCGCTGCTCGATGAGCTCCACCTTGCTCCCTACGGCGCTGGCATGCAGCTGTTCGGCCGTTTCTGAGCGTCGAAAAGGCCGCGCAGTATATCCAACGGCTCGGCAAAGGCGAGCGTCAAACGCTTGGAGATCTGGGGCCATCACGCTCCTCTCGTCGGCACGGTGTGAGGGGCTGACACGAGCCGAGAATTCGGTAGTCTCAGACCATCGTCGCAGCCCACCGACGCGCGCAACCAAGGCTCACGCCACGGCGCGTTCGGATGGAACGCGGGTGAACACAAGAGCGGGTCGACGCGGAGAACGAGCCGAGGGATGGATAAGCTACAGCGGGTGCTGGCATCGGGGGTCCTGGACGTGCTGCGAGAGCGCGCGCACGTCGTGGTCTCCCCGGCGCGCCGCGACGCGCTGCGCGACGAGCTCGAGGAGATCATCGTGCCCGCCCTCGAGTGGCTCGAGCCGCACTTGTCTTCGGAGCGAGCGGAGGCGATCAAGGGCACTCGGCACCTCGGCGAGATCCTCGAGGCCGGCCGCGTACGTGAGCTCATGCAACGACTCGCCGCGCAGCTCGCCGATCGCCTCCACGAGTCGGATCATGTCGACGACATCTACGCCACCGACGCCGTCATCCGCCGCGATGCCCATCGAAGCCTGCGAGACCTGTTGATCGACTACATGCGGGGGGAGCTGGTCGTCGAGCGCTTGAACGACGAGGCGGCGGTGTTGGTGCCGCTGCTCGAGCTCGGATACCTCGTGAGCGAGGTGGCGCGTCGGCTCGATCTCGACGTGCTGCGCGACGCCCTCGAGCGCGGCGCAGCGGCGGTGGGGGGGCGCCTCTTGCATGTCACCGAGGGACGCGTGGGCCAGTTCGATCTCCTGGGCGGCGCGGAGGCCGGTCGCCTCGCGCTCGAAGAGGCGATCACCCATGAGCTGGTGGGCCTCATCGAGGCCGAGCTCGTCGAGCTGCCCTGCGTCGAGGACACGCTCGAGCTCGAGGGTGGCTCCGCGAGGTCACCCGAGTTCGAGAGCGCGTTCGAACGTGCGCTGCTCCGAACGCGCGCCGAGTACGACTGCGCAGCGCAGTGTGTAGCCATCGACGATCACACCGTCATCGCCACCTTGACGCCCCTCTCCGCGCACAGCGCGGAGCACGCGAGCGACGCGTTCGCCGCGTTCGTGCAGGCCCTCGAGGAGGAGCTCGCCACCCCCGCGCGCAACGCCGCGCTCGCAGACGACCCTCCGCACGAGGTCAAGCTGCCGAGCAGTCGGCGACGTGCGGCCCCGACCTCCGACGACAAGACCCCGCCTCGCTCGGAGCCGCGCGGTCGTGGGATCGCGCCGCGCGCTGCCACCTCGTCGACGCGCAGCACGCAGCCCGCCTCGAGCAAGGGCAACCGAAAGCGGGCGACGTAGCGTTCGACTCGCCCACGGGCGACCTTCGGCCCGCGTCAGCGGACCCGGGCCGGCCGCGGCGCACGCCGCTGATAGATCCAGATCACCGGCACGCCGTCGAGCCCGGCGATGTGCACCGGTGCCACCGTGTCGAGCGCCACCCAGGTTTGGTACTCCACGCCGTGCATGTGCAGCTCGTGGTGATAGAGCGCGAGATCGGCGTCACCGACCTGGCCCACGCCGCGGAGGTCGGCCCGCAGGCGCCCGTCTCGGAGCAACATGTCCCACGCAGGCCAGGAGGTGTCGTGCACGTAGATCTTCGCGCCGCGGGGGGCATTCTCGTTGAGGTACGGGAGCACGGCGCCGGTGGTGTAGCCCCAGAAGCCGCGGTTGAGCCCCAGGCTCGCGCCGCCCGCCGCTCCCCCCACCTGAGCCCCGTAGGCCGACAGTCCCCACGGGTGCGCGTGGCTCGACGCCACCACGCCGGGCAGGACGAGCACGACCGCGGCAGCGGCGCTGAAGCCCAGCTTGCGCCCGATCGCATACCGCTCCGCGAACGCGCGGACGGCCCCGGTCACGGCCACCCCCGCAAAGAGGCAGAGGAACGGATAGGCGGTCATCCAGTGCTTGGTGCCGCCGAAGATCGGGGTGGTCGGCAGGAGCCAGGCCCCATACTGGACTGCGAGCGCGAGGAGCCACAGGGCGGTGGTGCGCGGAGCCAGCTCGCTCGTGCCGCCGCGGCCCACGCGAGCTCGCAGCGCCCGCGCCACGCCTACCACGAAGAGCACGAGCGTGGTCACCGGCACCGTCGCAGCGGTCATCACGAAGGCGTAGCTCGTCGGCAACGGCGGCTCGAAGTAGTTCCGACCGAGGAACTCCATGTTGTAGTACACGTGGTGCAGGTGAAACCGCGCATACTCTTCGAGCCGTGAGACGGTGTCGTGCCAAAGCCACGGCCAGGCTGCGAGGAACACGAGCGGCCCGAGCGTCGCCATGCACGCGAGGGTGAGCCCCGCGCGACGGAGATGGTCGCGATCGCGTCGGTGGAGCAGAAAGTAGCCGAGGGCGTGCAACCCGCACACCACCGGCAAGAACCAGGCGTTGTGCTTCGTGTCGAGCGCGAGCCCGAACGCCACCCCCGCGAGCACGGCGCGAAAGAGCCCCCCTCGCTCGAGCGAGCACCAGTACGCGAAGGCGGCGAGCGTCCAGAACGTGACCACCGGCGCGTCGAAACACGCGAGGTGTGCATGGAAGAAGAACCGCGGCATGGCCGAGAGGGTGAGCGCGGCCACCATCCCCGCGAGCCGCCCTGCGGCGCGGGTTCCCCAGAGGAACACGGTGCCGAGGCCAAGCCCAGAGAGGGCCATGCCGACCAGACGGTAGCTCTCGCCCTCGGTGGCGGTCAGCCGCCATTGCTCCCAGAGCAGCGCATGCGACACCGCGAAGAGCGATTTGACCAGCGAGGGATGCTCGTGGTTGGCGCGCCAGAACTCGTCGACGCGTTGGAACGCGGCCGTCGAGTCCGACAAGAGCAGGCGAAACCACTCCTCGTAGCGTCGGGCCGCGACGAAGTAGAAGCCCTCGTCACGCGCGTAGCCGAGCTCGTCCACCGTCGCATACAAGAGCCAGGTGTAGAGCACCGCGATGGCGAGGGCGATGAGCCAGTCGTCGCCGCCGCGCGGCTTCGGCCGGAGCCACGGGAGCGCGGCCCCGCGCTCGGCTCGCGCCTTCACGCTTCGCTCGCGCGCCGACGTCACAACGAGCGCACCTCGAAGCAGAAGTCGCGCGCCCGCACCCCCGGAGAGCTCACGAAGAACGTCACCTCGTGGAGCGCCTCCGAGCGCGCCCCGAGCTCCATCTCGAACGGAGCCCAGCCGTCTCCATCGGCGTGGATGAAGCGCCCCACCTCGGTGCCGTCCACCTCCACCCTCAGCTCGATCGGCGCGCCAGCCCGCGCGCGCTCCGCCATCCAGTACAAGCCGCCGTGTCCCACGAGGCGGCTACCGAGGCGCACCCCGCGGTAGCGCAGCGCGATCTCACCCACCGGGGGCGGATGCGCGAGCACACAGCGGCGTGGGCGCCAGTCTCGATCGGCGATCACCGTCACCCCCACCGTCACGTGGGCGGGGCCGGGACACATGAAGCGCCCCCTTGGCCACGTGGGGTGCCCCCCGAGATCCCCGGCCACCGGCCGACTCAGCGGGTCGAACATGCAGCGGGCGCCCCCCGAGAGCGTAACCGACGCGCCGCGCCGCGACCCTCGGGGCTCGAGCCCATCGACCGCGTCGAAGAGCGCCGGCTCGAACGTGGGGTTCTCGAGGCGGCGCAGCTCGAAGCGGTCATGACTCGCGGAGGCCACCTCCGACCAGCCCTCGAGCTCCGCGGCGCGCGCACCGAGAACCGACACCTCCACCACGTGGCGGGCGCTTTCCATGCTGGGCGCGGCCACGCTGGCGAGCGTGAGCCGCTCGTCGCCGAGCGCCTGCCGCACCATCGGCTCGGCCCAGCGCGGGCTCACCACCAACACGTCGCCCGCCTCGAGGAGCGCCCCGGCCGGCGCGGCCAGGGCAGCGTAGTCGGCGAAGCGCGGGGCTCGCGTTGCGGTGAGCCAGGTGGCCGCGAGCTCGAGCCCAGCGAGCGCGACCAGGGCCACGAGACCCAGGCTCTTCGCTCCGCGGAGGCGACTGTTCACCGGCGCTCCCAGACGATCAGGGGGAGCCGCTCGGTGTGGCGCTCGGCGTCGGCGGTGCCGGTGAAGGCTCCGGGATCGCGTCACCGTCCTCGCGGTCCTCCACCGTGGCACCGGCCTCCGCCCCCATCGCCTCCCGCAGCGCGAGCGCGAGGGCGCAGCTGTTGGCTTGCCGCCGCTGCGCGATCATCGTCGCTGGGTTGACGGAGCCACCGGCCGGTCCCCGGAGCTGGCCGTTGGCCTCGCGCCGGACGGCGATCATCTTCTTGTCGTCCGACAGGCGCCAAACACAGACCCGCGCGTGGTGCGGGGCGGTGGGGATCGAGCGGTCGTCTTGCGCGCCACCGTCCACTTCGGGGAGCGTTCCGTCGATGTCCGTCTCGTCGGCGTCGGCGCCTTCGTCCACCACCGCGAGGAAATACTGGCTGCGCGCGAGCAGATCGGTCGCGATGGGCAGGTCGTACTTGCTGGCGACGTCGAACGTGGCGACGGCCCCCCGCATCGTGAGCTTGTTCGCGACGGCCTGCGTGTCGGCGACCCACTCGTCGGTGAGCATGAAGAGCGCCTTGTACGCGAGGCGCAGGTTCAGCGGCTGCGAAGGCTCCGCGCAGTGGTTGAACTCGTTGCAGAGGTGCTTCGGCGGGCACTCATCGGTGTTCTGGCAAGCAGCGCCGGCGAGTGGGCTCGGGTTGTCCACCACGAGCAGACACGCCGTGAAGCCGTCCTTGAGCGACTTCTGCGCGGCCTCGCGCACCGTCGCTGGGCTCGTCGCCGCGCTCTGCGCCAGGCGCAGGTAGATCCCCGGCATCTTCCGAAAATCCCAGGTCTTGGCCAGGAGCGGGCTCTCCACCTCGGTGAATTCCTCCGCCGCACACTCCGTGGTCCACCGCTCGATCTTGTCGCGGAGGGGCAACCACCGTGGCCCAAGCTCCTCCACCACCACGCGCTGGCGCGCGAGGAGCTCGCTCTTCATCTTGTTGATCTCGCCCTCGTCGAGCTTCCACCAGACGATGACCCCAGCCCCGATGCAGACGAGGGCCCACAGCCACATCTGCGGTGGCAGCGACTTCAGCCGCCGCCGCTCGGCGCGTGCCTCGGATACCGAAGGAAGGCCTCGCTGTATCCCGCCCTCTCCGTCGTCTCGGGCCTGCTTCTTCTCCGGCATGAAGGCCAGTCAGCGGTCGCCGCCGTGGGTTCAGATCGAACGGTTGAAGCCCAGCACGCCCTCAGCTCCCCTCGCTGACGCTGGCGAGGCTTCGCGCGCCCCTACTCGCCGCCAGCCTTGGCGCGTTTGCGCACCATGAAGCTGATGTTGGGGTAGCCGGCGTAGGCAGCGGTCTGGAACACCGATTTGACGACGATGGCGGGGACGTCTTCGTCCACCTGCAAGATCGCCACCCCCGGAAATTCCTTGTTCGGGTTGAAGCTCTTCCAGAGCTCGCGCTTGCGCTTGAGCAGATCGAAGAGCTCGTCCACCTTCTGCAGGCGGCCGAGGTCGCGGATCGCGCTCGTGGAGCCTGCGAGCTGCCCATCGACGAGCACCTGGTTGGCGTTCACGGCGACCATCGGCGCCTCGAGGACGTCTTCCACGTTCTCCGCCGCGGGGAGCTTGATGTTCTTGTCGACGCCGATCTCGCCGGAGGCCGAGAAGCTCATCAAGAGGAAGATGACGGTCACGATCAGGAAGTCGATGAACGCGGTGAGGTTGAGCGACTCGTTGACGCTCCGTGAGCCGTGCCCGGTGACCTTCCGCCACACGAAGTGCAACGGGATAGCGTGCATCAACCGTCGACCCGGTTGACGGATCACGTGAGCATGGGGGTCGTGGTGACCGTGCTTTCGCTGTGCGCCGATACCTGACATCGTAGAACCTCAGTTGACCGCGAACGACATGTTGAAGACTGGCACCTTGCGAGGCTGCCCATCCTTCAACACCATCTCGCGCTTGCTGTCGTAAAGGGCGTCGAGCACGGCGATGATCTCTTTGAACACGAGCTGATTGTCGGAGTGCACCACCGCCTGATCGACCTTGAGATCGCTCTTGTCGGTGTGGCTGCCGTGTTGCTTCCACTCTTCGCCAAGCTTCTGGGAGAGGTCACCGTACTTGATGATGTCTGACCCGGTGTGATCGGGCTTGGCCACGCTCGACTCCGCCACCACGGTGGAGCCCTGCTTCCAAATCAGCTTGAACTCGGTGGGCATGATGTGGAGGTGCAGCACCTTCTCCGGTGTCTGTGGGGTCACCTCTTTCTCCGGGTTCGGCGGACCTGGGATCTGCGCGTTTGCGTTCATGCGGGAGTAGTTCACCCACACCGCCGTGATGAGCAGGAACGCGATGGTCACCATCAACAAGTCGATGAACGGGATCATGTTGATGTCCTGGTTCACCGCGCGTTTTCCGCCGCCGCCGCCTACGTCTACGCCACCCATTCGAATATCTCCCGGATCATTCACTCCCGAGCGGAGCACGGGACGGACGCAAGACGCGCCCGTCCCTCACGAACATGAGACAGGATCAGCCAGCCGCCGCTGCCTGAACGTTGACCTTCTCGCGATTCGCCACCACGAGGTTGAGCACCTGCACCGACGCGGCGTTGATGTCGTCCTCGAGAGACTGCGTCTTTCCGTTGAGGATCGCGAACCCGATGAGGCCGATGATGGCCACACCGAGACCGAAGGCCGTGCAGTTCATGGCCTCGGAGATGCCCGCGGCGAGAATGGTCGCCTTCTGGCTCGGATCGACCGACTTGGCCGACACCGCACCGAACGCCGTGATGAGGCCAGATACCGTGCCGAGCAGACCGGAGAGCATCGCGAGGTTCGCGAGCAGGCCGAGGTAAGGGGTGCGCTGCGTGATCTTCGGCAGCTCGCGAAGCGCCGCTTCGTCCATCGCCGCTTGAACCTCTTCATCGGGACGGTTCACCTTGACCAGGCCGGCCTGGACGATGCGCGCGAGCGGCGCGTTCTGCGCGGAGCAGACCTTGACCGCCTTGGCAATGTCACCGGCGAGGATGCACTTCTGCATCGTCGCAAGGAACATGTCCTTGTTGATCGACGCGCCGAAGAGGTAGAGGGATCGCTCCACGATGATGCCGATCTCCAGAATCGACCAGAAGAGGATGGGATACATGCCCCAGCCGCCCTCTTGAAATGCTTCCCACAGTTTGTGCATTGCTCTCTAGCTTCCTCCGAGCCTCAGACAGCCGCGTAGGTCACGAGTTCCTTCGGGCTTTCTGAGCGCTCTGCTGTTTAGGCTCTTGGGCTCGGTGGCTCAATCGCCTGGTTCGTGGCTCTGTTGCCTGTTCTCAGTTGCCCGGTTCTCAGTCGTCCGGTTCTCAGTCGTCCGGTTCTCAGTCGTCCGGTTCGCCGTTGCGTGGCGCCATCGCCGCGCTGGCCTCGCCGCTGAGGGCGCCCGCTCCCTGTCGGCCCGCTGCGCCACACGCATCGACTCATGGATGGTGCAGCGACGTTTCTCACGGGCTCTCGGGGAGTCGAAGTTGCGGATCAACCTCTGACCAGCAACAACGATGCCGCATCTTGGCGAGATGGGCTACATCTCGTCAAGAGGAGTTTCCCTCTTTTGTGGAGGCGTTCTCGGGGCGATCCATCGAACACGCAACGAGGCTCTAAATTTCCGTCGTTCTTTAATAAACCCGTCCCGCTCCGCAGGATCGCGAGCGCTCCCCCGAGCTCCACGGTCGGTCTCTCGCGGGGCCAACCGCGGGCGACGGCGGCGGGCTCTACCCGCGACGCTCGGGGCGCGAGAGGGTCGCGCGCGCTCCCGCCCGAGTCGTGGCAGCACACCCACCCTGACCTCCTCGCGGCCGCGCTCGGGCCCCGACCCGATAAGGCGTTCGGTCCCTTGCCTCGTGAATCTCGGCGCGGCTATAGTCGCCTGGCAAGTGCAGAGCACTGCAAGGGTTTCGGCGAACGCTCATCGCTTCACGGGATGCGGCGACTCGTCTTTCCCGAAACGCAACTGACGCGCAAGAGGCTCAATTCAAAAATGCATCAACTCCTGATGTTGGCGGCTCAGGGCGGCGGGTCCGACTCGGGCATGCTCGCGGCGATCAAGCACAACCCGACGTTCATCCTCTGCAACGTCGTCGTGTCGGTCGTCGTGATCACGATCGTGATCGAGCGCGCCGCGTTCCAGATGGGCAAGTACCGCGTGAACTCCAAGGAGTTCTTCGCTCAGATCAAGAAGCTCGTGATGAACGGAAACATCGATCGGGCGATCAAGCTCTGCGACGCGAGCGACTACCCCATCTTGGCGCTGGTGAAGTCGGGGCTCACCCACGCGAACAAGGGCGCCGACGAGATCGACGCCGCGCTCAGCGAGAAGCTGTCGGAGCTCAAGCCGCAGGTCGAGGCGCGCGTCGCCGCGCTCTGGTCGCTCGCGAACATCGCCACGCTGATCGGGCTGGTCGGCACCGTGTTCGGTCTCATCACGGCGTTCGCGGCCATCTCGGGCCAGAACCTGTCGCAAGCGGAGAAGCAGCAGCTGCTCACGGGCGGCATCGCAGAGGCGATGTACAACACGTTCTTCGGGCTCGCGATCGCGGTGGTGTGCATGATCGCCCACGTGATCCTCCACAGCAAGACGAAGAACATCGTTCACGACCTCGAGGCGACCACCGAGCGTGTCTTCAACTTGTTGACGATCACGAAGTCGGGCTGAACGTTCCACCAGGTTCGCTGAGCTACCTTGGCAGACGAGCATGACATTCCCCTGAGCGCCGCACAGCGCTCACGGATTCGACGGCTGTCTCAGCCCCGCGACCCCGAGCCGGGGGACGTGGCCGGCGAGCTGAACATCGTCCCCTACCTCGACATCATCATGAACATCATCGTGTTCGTGATCGCGACGATCTCGGTGGTGTTCATGTCGACGATCGAGACCGTGCCGCCGTCGGCCGGCGGCGGGCGACAGCAGACACGCGCGGCCCAGAGCCAGGCGCTCAACCTCGTCGCGCTGATCACCAACGAAGGCATCTCGCTCAAGGCCACCGGCGGCAACATCGCCACCGGCTGCGCGAGCGCGGGCGAGGGCGTCGCGGTGCCAAAGAGCGGCTCGTCCCACGACTTCGAAGAGCTCTCGCGCTGCGTTCGGGCGCTCAAGAACCAGAACGACAAGTTCGCCGACGAGACGCAGGTGACCATCACCGCGAACCCCAACGTGGAGTATCAAGTCGTGATCGACACGATCGACGCGCTCCGACAGGACAAGGACGGTCCGCTGTTCCCGGACGTAAGGTTTGGTGTTGCCCGATGAGCACGACCGACGCGAGAGGGCCGTCATCGCAGACGAAGGCGCCGCAGGCGACCCCGGTGGCTTACAAGGCCGCGCTGCGGAAGGCGATCCGGCGCAACGCGAAGGAGCACGAGGTCGACTTCCTCAACATCACCGCGATGCTCGATCTGATGACGATCATCCTGGTGTTCTTGCTCCAGAGCATGGCCTCCTCGACAGCGTCGATTCAGGAGAACGACGACCTCAAGTTGTCACGCTCGGTGATGCTCGGCGACCCTTCCGACCAGGGTGTCATCCTCGTGATCTCGAAGTCGGCCATCCTCCTCGGCGAAGAGGGTGAGCCCGTGATCCGCCTCCCCAGCCGTGATCAGCTCGCGCAGCAGGGGCTCGACGCGCGCCACAAGCGCTCGGGGCCGAACGACCTCTACATCGTCCCTCTCGCCAACCGGCTGAGCAACGCGCGCAAGCTCGACAAGGCGGTGCGCACCGCGAAGGGCCTCGACGCGAGCACGTCGGAGGCCATCGTCATCGCCGACGCGACCACGCCCTACCGCCTCTTGATCGAGGTGTTGTACACGCTGGGTCAGAGCGAGTTTGGCAAGTATCACCTGATGGTGATGAAGCGCGGAACCAACTGACGACGGCGCCGCCACGGGCTCGGCGGCACGGCTCGGCGGCGCTGGGGGGCACCGCCGAGCAGGGACACCGCCGGTCAGATGTCGAGGGTGTCCGCGCCGAGCGAGCAGCTGCCTGCGAGCTCCACGTCGAAGTCGTCGAGCCGTCCCTCGAGCTCGCAGCTCCACGCGCCGTCAGCGCCCTCTAGCTCCACGCCCCCGAGCGCGTCGGTGTGGACGACGAAGCTCTGCCCGTCGTGCCACACGACGACGTCCACGCTCCCCGTGGCGCTGACCGTCACGCCGTACTTGGTCTCGCTGCTGACGCCGTCGCGGGTGATGGTGAGCTCGCCCGCGACCACGACGTTCCCCGTCGCGGAGACCTTCACCGCGCCTTCGCCGGTGACGCACACGTCGCGATCGGCGGCGCAGACGTTGTCGAACGCGTAATGCACGAAGGTGTCGCCACCCGCGATGTGCACGTCGACCGAGACCGTGCCGCTCGCTGCTCCCGAGGAGGTGCACGACACGTCGAGGGTGTCACCATCGGCGTCGATCGCGCACGACGCGGCCCCGTCGAACGCGAAGGGGTCGAGGTCGCAGGGCATGCCCATGTCGCCGATCGCGTAGTCGATCTCTGCGTAGGCCGAGAGCAGCCCGTCGAGGTTGGCTCGAGCGACGTCGCCGGACGGGGCGGCGCTCGCCTGCTCCACCTCACCGGTGAGCGCCTCGGCGCGGGCGCCGGTGTTCTCACGGGCGGCGTCTCGCGGCTCGCGCGTCTCGCAGCCGAGCGCGACGGTCGCGACGAGGGTCAGGGCGGACAGGGAAACGATGTGTCGTGTCATGATGGTGGTTCTCCAGAGGGTCTCGCGCGGGCTCACCTCACGTCCCGCGCGGCGCACGCTGTCGCGTGGCTGAAGACCCTTTTGCGGCATCCGTGCCACCCCCGACGGACGCGTGATTCCGCCGCGTTGACGCCACCGCCGACACCTCGTCGACGAGGCGGCTTCCCAACTCCGCCGTCGGAGAGCGTAGGCTGGCGAGGTGGCTTCACACCGCGCGAGGGAGAATGTGGCGGTCGACGCGTAGGGTGACAGGGAGGCCCCCACCATGACCCACGTGACGATCAGAGCGCGGCGCCGGCACCGGGCGCGGGTGTCTGCCGCCGGTTGGCTCCTCTCGGCGACGGTGGCGCTGAGCCCCGGCTGCGACCCCTCGCCCAAAGACGCGAGCGCCCCGAGCGCAGCCGACGACGACGACGACGCCAGGCCGACGCGCCGCTCGCGCCCAGACGCCGACGCGCCCAAGCCGAGCCGCGCGGCGAAGCAGCGCTCGGCCATGCCGCTCGGGAAGGCGATCGCGCTGCACGCACCGACCGAGGACGGTGACGCCTACCGTGCCGACCATGACGCGGTGGTGCAGGTGCTGGCCCTGGTCGCGATGGGGACGCTCCCGGTCGGCGAGGTGAAGGATGGCTATCGGATCGAGGAAGTGGAGGCGGGGTCCATCTTCGAGAGCGCCGGGCTCGAGAAGGACGACGTGGTCACTCACGTGAACGGGGTCCCGATCCTCGAGGAGGACGTGCTGCGGAAGGCCTACGACATGCTGGCCACCCTCTCGGGGGTGGTGCTCACCCTTCGCCGCCACGAGAAGGTGGTCACGCTTCACTACGCGCTCGGGCGCACCAGAGGGGTCCGCTCGCGCCCCTCATCGGAGGCGTCGTCGGCCGGCGAACCGGGACGACTCGCCCCCGAGGAGGTGGTGAGGGGAGTGCGCGAGGTGGCCCCCGATCGCTTCGAGGTGTCCAAGAAGGCGCTCGCGCTCGTGCTCGCCGACACCTCGGCGCTCCTGCGCTCCGTCCGCATCTTGCCGTCGCGAGAGGCCGGCAAGACGAATGGGCTGAAGCTCTTCGGGATCCGGCGGGGCTCGCTCCCCGACGTGTTCGGCTTCGACAACGGTGACCTGCTCGAGACCGTGAACGGGGTCGACGTCGCGGATCCGGCGTCGGCCCTCGCGGCCTACGAGGCGCTGGGTTCGAAGCCGAAGACGGTGGTGCGCCTCACCCGCAAGGGAGTGACCAAACGGCTGGAGTTCGTGCTCGTGGAGCCGTGAGCCGTAGCTCTTTCGAACTCGAGGCCAAGTGGACTACCTTGGGGGAGTGTCGTCGGGCGCACACGGAACCATGATCGCGGGCTACCGCCTGGAGCGCAGGCTCGCGATCGGCGGGAGCGGGACGGTGTACGCTGCCACGCGCACCGCCGATGGCGAGGCGGTGGCCTTCAAGCTGATGCACGCCGAGCTCGAGGAGCACGAGGCGGAGCGCGAGCGCTTCCGGCGCGAAGCCGAGATCGTGCGACGGCTGGTCCATCCCCACGTGGTGCAGCTGTTGGACTATGGGCACAGCGACGATCGCGTCCCCTTCTTGGTGTTTCCTCTGCTCGAAGGACTCACGCTCAACGAGCACATCGAGCAGCACGGAAGGTTCTCGGTGCGGGAGACCGGTCGCCTCTCGCTACAGGTGTTGAGCGCGCTCGAGCGGGCCCACCGCCTGGACATCGCCCACCGCGACATCAAGCCGGCCAACATCTTCCTCATCGAGCGCGACGGACGACCCGAGGTGCAGGTGCTCGACTTCGGGCTCGCCAAGCTGCTCCGCAGCGATCGGGTGGGCGACATCACGCGCACCGGAGCGCTCATCGGCACTCCCCGCTACATGGCCCCCGAGCAGGTGCGTGCGGAGACGGTGGGCATGGCCGCCGACATCTACTCGTTCGCCCTCGTCATGGCCGAAATGCTCACCGGGCGCCCCGTGGTGGCGGCAGAAGGAGAGCTCCAGATCTACATGGCCCACGGCTCGGACCGTCCGCTCGACATCCCGGACGAGGTGTTGCGCTCGCCCTTCGCGTCGGTGGTGCGCCGCGCGCTCGCGAAGCCCCTCGAGATCCGGTACCAGAGCGCGAGCCAGATGCACGCCGACGTACGCGCGGTGCTCTCGCTGCTCGAGCGCGACGGGGAAGGGGTGCCCCTCGCCGCTCCCGATCTCGAGTCGACGCAGGTGATTCATCGGAGCGAGCTCGACGCGTTGCGCCGCCGTCAGACGTCGAAGACCTCGAAGAAGCTCCGCGACGCGTTCAACCGGCTCGCGGACAAGGCCGCGGTCTCGGCCCGAGAGGCGGCGGAGCGGCTCGAGATCCCCGACCCCGCTCCTACCCTCCCCATGGCCGAGCACGACGACGAGCCGCCTTCGTCCCATCCGTACGCGCCCGCCCCCGCCGAGTCGCTGCCCATCCTCCTCACCCGCCAGCAGCCCGACGACCCCGACGAAGACACGCTGCGCCTCTTGCGCGACGAAAAAAAGCGCGGCCGGTGAGCGAACACGAGCCGCCGTCGCCGTCACTCGAGTGAGAACAGGTCTTCGACGTCTTCCTTGGACAGCTTCTTGGCGCCGCCCGCGTCTTCGCTCAACACGTTGGAGACGAGCAGGCGCTTCTTCTCCTTGAGCTCGAGGATCTTCTCCTCGATGGTGCCGGCGGCCACGAGGCGGTACACGCTCACCACCTTCTCCTGTCCGATCCGATGGGCTCGATCCTCGGCCTGCCGCTCCACCGCCGGGTTCCACCACGGATCGAAGTGCACGACGGTGTCGGCCGCGGTGAGGTTGAGCCCGGTGCCCCCCGCCTTCAGCGAGATGAGGAACGCGCTGACGGTGGGGTCTTCTTGGAAGCGATCGATGCGCTCAGAGCGATCTTTGGTGCTCCCGTCGAGGTACTCGTAGACGACGCCGTCTTCCTTCATGGCGCGCTCGATGATCTTGAGCATCTGCACGAACTGGCTGAAGACGAGCACCTTGTGCCCCCCGTCGACCGCGTTGGCCATCAGCTCGCGCAAGGCCTGAAGCTTGCCCGAGTCGTCGTTGCTGAACTCGCGCGGCAGCCCGAGGAGGCGGGGGTCGCACGCCGCTTGGCGCAGCTTGGTGAGACCGGCGAGGATCTGGATCTGGCTCTTGGCCATGCCCACGCGCTCCACCTCGCCCATCACCTGGGCGCGCACCTCGCGGAGCACCTGGGCGTAGATCGCCCCTTGATCGCCGGTGAGCTCGCAGATCTGATCCATCTCGATCTTCTCGGGCAGGTCGCTCGCCACCTCGAGCTTGGTGCGGCGCAAGATGAAGGGATGGATGATGCTTCGGAGGCGCTGCGCGACCTTGTAGTCGCCCCCCTCGATGGGGCGTGAGAAGCGCTGCTCGAACTTGTCGAGCGGCCCGAGCAGGCCGGGCGACACGAAGTCGAAGATCGACCAGATCTCGCTGAGGCGATTCTCGATGGGGGTACCGGTGAGGGCCAGCCTCCGCTCGGCGCCGAGCTTCTTGGCGGCCTGGGCGGTGGCCGAGGCCGGGTTCTTGATGTGCTGCGCCTCGTCGAGCACCGCGTAGTCGAGCGGCATGCTCGCCAAGAACTCGATGTCCCGGCGCAAGAGGGCATAGCTCGTGATGATGATCTCGGTGTCGGCGAGCTCGTCCTTGTGATCGTGCCGATCGGCCCCGTGCCACATCGCCACCGTGAGGGTGGGAGCGAAGCGCGACAGCTCTCGCTGCCAGTTTCTCACCACGCTGGTGGGGGCCACGATGAGCGCCTTCACCTTCTTCTGCTTGCTCTTGATGGCGAGGAGCAGCGCGATGGTCTGGATCGTCTTGCCGAGGCCCATGTCGTCGGCGAGCACGCCACCCGACCGAAGGTCGTGGACGAAGCGCAGCCACGAGAGGCCATCCTCTTGATAAGGCCTGAGCTTGGCCTTGAGCGTGCGGGGCTTGCGGGCCTTGGCGATCGAGCCGATGTCGTTGAGCTGCTCGAACAAGCCCTTGGCCTTGGCGGCCACGTTCGCCTTGTCGGCGTGGTTCAACAGCTCCTGGATCCTCCCCGCCTGGCTGAGCGGGATGCGGCCGTTCTTGTCGGCGGCGGCGAGGATCTCCACCTCCCGGTCGAGCATCGCCCGCACCTTGTCGGGATCGAAGGACGCGAAGGAGCCATCCTCGAGACGCACGTACTTCTTGCCCTCCATCAGGCAGCGGCGCAGCTCGTCGCGCTCCACGCCCACGCCGTCGGCGGCGAAGGCGAGCTTCACGTTGAGCCAGTCCATGCCCGAGGTGACCTTGGCGAACACGCTGAGGGGCGCCGACCGCACCTGCGTGTCTACCAGGTGCTCGGGCACGAACAGATCCCAGGTCTCCGGGAGCTCGGCGAGTCCCTCGGTCCAGAAGCTCAACGCGCCATCGCCGTGCGCCTCGAAGCCGGCGCCGCTCTCGTCCTCACGGAGACCGAGCTCCATGAGCGTGGACGCGGCCGCCTGTTGGGCCGGGATGTCCACCCGGATGCAGCGCGGTCGCTTCGAGCCTTCCGCTGGGGGCTGGATGATCACCGGGGGGGTGATGCCGTCGGCGCGCACCTCGAGCTCCTTGTCGCCGTAGGCCGCGAACAGCGACACGTGGGCCTCCATGAGGGAGCCGCCGGCGCGCATGCGGAAGGTGGGCTCCATGTCGATCACGTCGGCGATCTGCGACAGATCCGGAAGCTCGGCGCCGGTCTCGAGCGCGATCCTCGGCAAGCCCTGCATGACCAGGGTGACGAGCTCGCTCATCGGCTCGGCGATGGTGGGCGACTTCATGAGCCGACGCATCGCGGCCGGTGACACGCGGCGATCGAGCTGCCGCGCGATGCCCTCCTGGGTGTCGATGTGCCAACAGGGCCAGCCCTCGAACCAGCCGCCCTGCAGCAGCGAGAAGCGGCGCTCGACGTCGTCGCTGCGGGTGAAGGAGGCCTTCACGATGATGGTGTCGCCACCCACCGTCTCGAGGTCGAACACCGGCCGCAGCGTCTCTTCGGCGAAACGCAGCTGCTTGAGCGCTGGCTCGAGGAGCACCTTGCTGTTCACGAGGAGCGGCATGAGCTCGGCGACATCTTCGCCACGGACGTCGACCGCCGGATGACGCGGGTTGCCGCTCTCGAAGCGAGCGAGCACGCGGAGCGCGTCGCGGTCGTGGGTGGGATAGAGGGCTTGCCACGTGAGCGCCACGCTCGGGAGCACGGCCACCCTCGCGTCGGCGTCGAGCACGGTGACGGTGAGCGCCCCTTGCCGGACGTGGACGCGCATCTCCACGTTATGTCCGCTCTGGACGCCGCGAGGCGCCAACCACGCCGCGATCCCGGTGTGCCCCGCGCTGACCTCGGTGTCGACCACCAGGCTCGGTGCCACTCCCGCCGCAGCCGCCGCGTTCAAACGAGCGCGGCGCCGACGCGCCCGCTTCGACTCGCCACCGGCGTGCGCGGTTTGTGGCGCCACCGCAGGGACGGAGGCACGCGCCTGCTCGCCGCGGGCGTGATCGCGCACGCTGATGAGGAGCGCCGCGACGTGCTTGCAGTGTTGCCCCGACTTGGCGAACACGGGGCAGGTGCAGCGCGACTGAATGCCCTCGGGGGTGAGCTCCACCTTCACGCGGAAGGGCTCCGCGTCGTTCGCCCGGACGCTCCCCGACGCCTCCCCGTCGCGGATGCTCACGTTGCTCACCGCGCGACGACGGAAATATTCCAGCCCCCGCAAGAACGTGCGCGCGCCGAGCAGCCGGCGCAGGCCTCGGTCACTCAGGGTCGCGAGTGCGTCAGATATGGGATCGGCCAACTGTGCCTCGAAAAGAAGAGCCCCTCACTGCTCAAAGAAAAAACGGCAAAAAGACCAGTGCGAACGCAGCGAGGGTGATGACGAGTGGTGTCGTTGCAGGACCGATGGTCCCTTTGAGCGGATCCCCGACCGTGTCGCCGATGACGGCTGCTTCGTAGGTCGGGTTGTCGACGTCCCCGCCCGACTTGTCTCCCCCCGCGCCGCCTGGACTGGATCGAGTGGGCTTGGTTCGGGCGGGCTTGGCGGTGTCGACGAGATAACGCCCGCCGTGGGCGCCGGTCTCGATGTATTTCTTCGCATTGTCCCAGGCGCTCCCTGCACTGGTGAAGAGGAGCGACCCAAAAGCTCCCGCGATGGTGGCGACGATCAACAAGGCCACAAGCGCTTCGGCGGACGTGCTCACCCTATCCCCAGTCGGCCACAGACGCAAGGCCACGCCGATCAACAGGGGCAGGCCCACGCCCACCGCGGCCGGCGCGAGCATCCCGCGAAGGGCGACCCGGGACACGATCTCCACGCAGGCGAGGTGCCCGAGGCTCTCCCTTGGCCCCATCGCCATGCCCGACGCGTCGCCACGCCGCATGCCCCGGTCTTCGTCTGGGGACGCGCCGGACGCGCCTCCAAGGCCCTTGCCCACCCCGCGCTCGTCGGCGCCGAGCTGAACCCGCAGCTCGTTCACGAGCTCGCGGCTCGACAACGTGATGCGGCGGAGGGTGACCCACACGAACACCAGCACGACGACGCCGCCGAGCACGCCCCCCACGTAGAGCAGCGGGCTGGTCACGTCGAGTCGCCCCGCGCCCTCGTCCGTCCCCTCCCAGACGTGTCCGAGAAACACGGAGCCGAGCAGGAAACACGACACGCTCGACGAAAGCGCCACGAGGATGCGGGTGTAGCTCTTGGTGGTGGTTCCCACCGCGTCGAGCAGCCGCGCCCGCGCCCGAACGTCGGGGCGCTCGGCGGCGACCGTCATCTCGATGATGCCCCCCGCGGTGTCGGCGATGCTCCCGAGCCCGTCCATCGCCAGCACGTAGGGGGCGCTGCCCAACATCCCGCCCACCGCAATGGCCACCCCGAACAACCCGCCGCCGGTGAGGGCGGTCTGATCACCGACGAGGAACGCTCCCACGACGACCGCGAGCACGATCAGGATCTGGATCGACGCCCCCTCGAGCGCCGTGAGGAGGCCGCGCAGCGTGGCCAGGGTCGCGCCGCCTCGGGCCGCCTCCGCGAGCATGCGCACCGGTCGATACTTCTGCTCGCTGTAATACTGCGTGGCATAGAGGCAGCACAATCCGGCGGCGGCGCCGAGCACGGCGCAGGTGCCGAAGCGCATCCAGTGGGCGCCGAGCAGCCACTTGGAGGTGCCGACCGCCCCCACCACGTAGAGCAAGGTGGCCACGTGCAGACCACGGGCGACCGCGTTCATGGGCACCTCGGTGTCGTCGGTTCGCACGACCATCACGCCGAACCAGGCGGCGAGGAGGCTGAAGGTGCGCGCGACGAGCGGAAAGAGGACCACCGCGGTCACGCTCGGGAGGTTCTCGTTCTCGCGATACAGCACGCTCGCGACCATCATCGCCGCGACCGACTCCACCACCGCCGCTGCGAACACGCCTGCGACCCGCGCCGCGCCGTCGCCCACCGTGTCGCCCACGAGATCCGCGACCACCGCCGGGTTGTCGGTGCTGTCTTCGCCGAGCGAGGCCTCGAGCTTGCCCGCGACGTCGGCGCCGATGTCGGCCACGCTCCCGAAGATCCCGCCCCCGATCTGCCCGAGGAGCGCGACGAAGGCGGCCCCGAGCGCGAAGCCAGACAGGAGCAGCGGCACCTCGGGGGCGCGCAAGAGCGCGACCCCGCGGTCACCGAGCCCACCGACGTAGACGAAGAACGCGAGGAACAGCCCCGCGAGCCCGAGGAGGGAGAGGGTGAGCGCCACGACGCCCGACACCGCGCCGGCCCGAACCGCGATCTGGAGCGACTCGTCGAGCGAGCGGCGCGCGCTCGCGGCCACCCGGGCCGACGCGTGACGGGCCATCCACGCGGCCACCATCGCGGTCACCCCACAGAAGGCCGCACCGACCACGTACGAGATCGTCACCCAGACCCCGTACTCGCGCGGCGAGACCGAGCTCAAGCTCTCGGCCTGGTAGGCGACGCCGTACACCAGGAACACGCCGGCCCCCACCACCGCCGCCACCGCCGCCGCCACCACGTTCTGGCGTCGGAGATAGCGGCTCACCCCCCCGCTCACCGCCTCCGACGCCCGGACGAGGTCGTCGTCGTTCAGCGGCCGCTGCGCCACCCAACGGGCCACCGTGAAGGCAAAGGCTACCCCCAGCCCGCCGATGGCGCAGATGAGCAACAGCTCCGTCATGAGACTCGACCCGTGGAGTCGCCGAGATCGCCACACGGCCGCTCTCGACGGGGAAGCGAGTAGCCCGCATCCGTGCCGCAGGCAAGCCCTTGTCAGGGTATGCTCCGCGCCATGCACATTCAGTTCGTGGGAGCGGCCCAAACCGTCACCGGCTCGATGCATCTGGTCCGAACGCGTGCAGGAGCGATCCTGCTCGACTGCGGCCTGTTCCAGGGACGTCGCCGCGAGTCTTACGAGCGCAACAAGCACCTCCCGGTGCCGGCCAAGGAGATCATCGCGGTCGCGCTTTCGCACGCCCACATCGACCACTCGGGCGCGCTCCCGCTGCTCGTGAAGCGGGGCTTTCGCGGCCCCATCTACGCGACGCCGGCCACCCGCGATCTGGCCACGGTGATGCTGCGCGACTCGGCCTACATCCAGCAGCAGGACGCCCGCCACCTCAACAAACAACGCGACGCCCATGGCCTCGACGTGGACGAGGCGGTGCCGCTCTACGACGAGGTCGATGTGCTCGAGACGATCCGCCGCTTCCACTCCATCCCCTACGGGTTCCGAACCTTTCTCACGCCGCAGATCGCGCTCACGTTCCTCGACGCGGGACACGTGCTCGGCAGCGCGATCACCGTGCTCGACATCACCGAGGGCAAACGCACCCGCCGCCTCGCCTTCACCGGCGACCTCGGACGCGTGAACATGCCGATCCTCGAAGACCCCGAGATCCCCGAGGACATCGAGGTGCTGATCACCGAGAGCACCTACGGCGACCGGCTGCACGACGACATCGAGAAGATGGACGACGACCTCGCCGCGGTGATCAAGCGCACCTACGAGCGCGGGGGCAAGGTGATCATCCCATCGTTCGCGCTCGAGCGGGCCCAGGAGATCGTGTTCGCGCTCAAGCAGCTGCAGGATCAAGGGCGGTTGCCCGACATGCCGGTGTATGTCGACTCACCGCTCACGGTGAAGATCACCGACGTGTTCAAGCTTCACCCCGAGTGTTACGACGAACAGACGCGTGAGCTCTTGCAGGGGCACAACTCGCCCTTCGAGTTCAGAGGCCTGCGCTACGTCGAGTCGGTGGACGACAGCAAGGCGGTGACCGACGACGACCGACCGATGGTGGTGATCTCGGCGAGCGGCATGTGCGAGGCGGGGCGCGTGCTGCATCACCTGAAGGCCACCGTGGAGAACCCCAAGAACACGGTGCTCATCGTGGGCTACCAGGCGCAGCACACCTTGGGGCGGCGCCTCGTGGAGCGGCGGGATCGCATCAAGATCTTTGGCGTGGAGCGCGACCGCCGCGCCGAGGTGGTGGTGCTGAACGGCTTCAGCGCCCACGCCGATCAGAAGGACCTGCTCGACTTCGCGAAGGCTTGTCGCGACAAGGGCCCGATGGAGCGGGTGGTGCTCGTGCATGGCGACCCGCAGCCCCAGCGCGTGCTCGCGGGGAAGCTCGAGGAGCTCGGCTTCGTGCGTCCGATGGTGCCTGCCCCCGGCGACGTGCTCGATCTGTGACGCTGGGATCGCCCGAGCCCGTCCGCGCCCCCGGCGGAATCCGCGCCGTGGGCGGAATAGGTCTCGAAGGTCTCCGGTTGTGCCCCCGATCGGGCTCCGCAACGGCGGGCTCCAACGCTCTCTCTCTCCGTCGAGTGGAAAGGATCGAGGCATGTCGTCTGACGAAGTACGGACGCCGGCGCCGCCGTGCGCGCCGGAGACGCTGGAAGAAGAGCTCGAGCAGATCGAGCGCGAGCAGACCGAGGCCGTCGCGCTCGAGGCCAAGGAGACCGAGCTCCAAGACCTCCAACGTCGAGCACGCGACCTCGAGAGCGAGCTCACCGCGGCGCGGATGACCCGGCGGCGCCGCGCTGCCCGCGCCGCGCTGCCGGTGATCGAGCCGCGCGAGCCCTGCACGAGCGCGTGGGACGACATGCGTGGGACCGAGCGCATCCGCACCTGCGGACGCTGCAAGAGCCGCGTGTACGACCTCGGGGGGCTCGATCCGGCGGAGGCCCGCCGCGTGCTTCGCGACCACGAAGGGCGCCTCCCGAGCCACGTCATCGGGCGCGTGGACGGCACCGTGACGGTCACGAGCTGCAGCGAGAAGCGGGCGCGCCTGTCGCCTCTCGCGCTGGGGCTCGCGGCGGGAGCGGCCATCGGGCTCGTGGGCAGCGGCACCGCCCTCGGCTACGTGCTCGCGGCGGGTCAACGCGACGAGGCGGCGGTGGCCGAACCTCCCCCGGTGCATGCCATCGAGCTCGGCGATCTCGTCGAGGAGCTCGCGGCGGCCAAGGCGAAGGCGGCGCGGGATGCCGAACGGAGCGCCTCCCCGCCACCGGCCGCGACCCCCCCCACGCCGCCCCCCGACCGCGCCGAGACCCGCGAACGCGCCGAGCCCCGTGACCGGCCGGAGCGGAAGCACAAGCAGCGCCACCGCTCGCGCTGCCAGGGCTTCGGCATGGGCATCCACGACGAGCCGAGCCCGCTCTTTTACTTCTTCGAGAGCGAAGAACACGGCGACTGCTCTGGCCGGTGACGCGACCCGGAGACGCCGCACGCCTTCAACCGACGGCGGCGGCGATGGCAGCGACCAACGCGTCGTCTTCGTCGGGGAGCACCGTGCGGCCGTCGAAGCAGAGCGCGTCGTCCTGAATGCGCGCCATCACCGGCGGGTCGAGCCCGCGCAGGCGCGCGGCCAAGGCCTCCGGCTCGGGAGCCGCGATCACGAGCGCCGCCGACTCGATCGGCCTCTCGGCGAGCGCCCCCGCCCCCACCGCCCCTCCGAACGAGATCACCGACGCCGCGATCCCGCGCTGCGCCAGCGCCTGCGCCCACCGCTCCAC
>CAYOAL010000085.1:16325-43811 GCA_964401935.1 uncultured Polyangiaceae bacterium | reverse complement strand
GATACGAGCCTTCATGAGCTTCGCGTTGAACGCGCTGCCCCCGAACATCATCGCCTTCGAGAGCGCCTCCCTCCAGCTGGGCTTGTTTCACATCACGGGCTCCCCGTTCGCCACCCTCGGCGCGCTCCAGACCGAGCACGTGACCTTCGCGGCGGTCAATCTCAGCGCGTTCAACGCGGCGCCACTCGCCAACCTCGGCCCGACGGCGACCGGCGTGGGCGTGACGACCCTCGATGTGCTGGCCGCGGTGACCCACGACCACCTCCTGCAGCGCGCGTTCTCGCAGTACCGCTTCTCGTTCCCGATGGCGACGGACTTCGATGGCCTCAACGACTTTATCGGCATCAATTTGGTTGGTACCGCGACCGTCGTCCCCGCGCTCGTCTTGAGCTACCTGGTGCCGTGACGCGCGCGCCCGGTGTCATGGACGGCGCCGGGGCTCAGCCGCCACACTGCGCGCTCGAGCAGCCGCACCTGCTCACGCCCACGGCGGTGCCGTTCGGTGTGGCGGTGGCGCTCATTGCCATCTTCACGCTTGCACGTCTGGTGCAGAGCACGTGTTCGGTGGGCGGCGTGAAACCGTGGCGCACCGCAAGCTTCGGTGTCGGCGCCCCCGCGCAGCTCGGTGTGCTCGGCTACCCGGCCCACGCCGTGATCACCGACTGGGGCCGCGCTTGTTGGGGAGCGGTCTGGGCCAGCGTGTGTGCGCTTGTCGTAGGTGTTGTCGTGCGTCATGCTGTGGAAGCGATGACATCGGGCTCATCTGGACCACGGTGGGGCGCGGGCTGGCGGTCGCGCGACGCGACGGCGCGTCTCACCGAGAGCCTCGACTACTGCTGGAGGTTCTTCGTGGGCGATGCAGAGGTTCAGAAGGCCGTGCGCAAGCTGGTGGCGATCCTGGAAGCGGAAGACGTCCCCTACGCCATCCATCGGCGCCCTTGCGCTCAACGAGTACGGCCATCGCCGGGTGACGGTGGACATCGATCTGGTGATGCGCGAGGACGACCTTCGGGGGTTCAAGGCCCGCTGGCTCGGGAAGGGATACGCCGAGCGCGAGCCGGGTTCGGGCAAGCTCGTCGACACCGATCATGGCGTGAACATCGACGTGCTCAGCACCGGTCGGTTCCCCGGAGACGACAAACCCAAACCGATCGCGTTCCCCGACCCGGCAAAGACGGCGATTCGGGGCGCGCCGTTCGCCCTCTTGCCGGTGGAGCGCTGGATCGAGCTCAAGCTGGCGTCGGGGATGGTCGCGCCCCATCGCCGCAAGGCCCTCACCGACGTCCAGGAGCTGATCCGGAGCGCTCGTCTCGCGCGCGAGCTCGCCGACGACCTCCACCCGTGGGTGCGCCCGAAGTTCTTGGAGCTCTGGCAGGAAGTCGCCGACGGCGACGCCACCGATCCCTACGCCTGACTGCGCCTCTCGGACGAAAGGCTGTCACGTGGTTCCCTCACCGACGACGGCGGCTACCTCGTCGAGCACGGCGCTGGCGCAGCCGCGTCCGGCAGCGTGTCCACGCGAAGCGCACCGCCGATCGCCTCGTGCGCGAGCTCAGCCCCGCGGGTAGCGTTGCGCCGACATCAGCTCGCCGCACAGGAACGGGTAGCCGCCGCTCGACTGCGCCGCGAACATGTCGTTGACGATGTACGCTAGCGTGTCGACGTCGATGAGCTCGGCTGGGGACAGGCCGCGGGCGATCCACACAGGCCGAGTCCACTCGTGGTCGGTGTCGATCGCGACGATCGGCCGGCTTCCGTCTTGCGCGATAAAGCCGACGAGGGTGTCGCCATGGAACCACGGCGAGATCGCGTACTCGCGCTCGCCGCTCGACATCCGCCCGGTCGCGCAGTTGCTCGCGAACGTGACGGAGAACGGCCGGTGTGTGTCTTCGCAGCCATACTCCTCTCCGCGGCTGCCCCGTTGCTCGCAGACGACGGCTCGACGGGCCTTGCCGTCGTCGATCTCCACGTCGAGCCGGTACCGAAAGTCGCGGTCCTCCGTCACAAACGGTCCCTGCAGGTTGGGCGCACTCGTGATGCTCACGCGAGGAGACTTCAGGCGCCGAGCCGGCGAGCTCTGCGCGAGCGTGTAGCGTTCCCAGTGCACACCTGCGGCGCCCGGAGGCCTTGGATCAATGCTCGTACACGCCGATCCGACCACGCCAAACAGGACCCCTGCGAGTACGGCGCGTCTCGACATAGGACGAATCTAGCAAGGGTTGAGAGGCGTGTCGAAGTGGCTGCGAGCGTTCCGCGGAGCAGCTGCTACCCATCGATTTGGAACGGGTGCGAGCTTCGACGGACTGCCCCTGTCCGCGGTGGTGGTGACGGAGCTTCGGTCTCACGGTGCACGGCGTGAGGTGGGCGCTTCGGGCTTGACGGCGCGGAGCGCGGTCATCACCAACGTCGTCATCTCGCGCGCACGCTTCCGCAGCTCGCGCTTTTCCATGGTGACCGGCCCGTCGAGCCACAGCGTCGCGAGCCCGTGGACGATCGACCACGCGGCCAGGATGATGGTCTTCACCAGGCGCTCGTCCCCAAGGGCCAGCGCCACCGCGCGCGCCGCCGAGACCAAGACGCGGTTGGCATCGTCGGGGGGAGGTGTGTGCCGTGACTGGGCACCGAACATGAGGCGGAACTGGGCTGGGTGGTCGGCGGCGAAGCTCACGTAGGCCACGCCCGTCGCCGCCAGGCGATCGAACGGATCGGTGTGGCGCGCCGCGGCGCGCTCGAGGGCTTGCCCGAGGGCCGCGTAGCCGGCGTCGGCCACGGCCACCAAGAGCTCGTCTTTGGACGCGAAGTGGTGGTGCGGTGCCGCGTGCGAGACGCCGAGCCGGCGCGCGAGGCTGCGGAGCGTGAGCGCCTCCACGCCCTCTTCGGCGATGAGGGCGATGCTCCCCTCCACGAGGGCGCGCCGCAGATCTCCGTGGTGGTAGGCACCTCTCTTCTTCGCCGAAGCCATGGGTCGTGCCCATCCCATCAGCACATCTTGACATCGTCAAGAAGCGGCGTAATCTTGGCGATGTCAAGTTATGAGCCCCGCGCGCCCAGACCGCTTTCGCAGCCTCGAGACGGATCACTACGACGTCGTCGTCGTCGGCGCCGGGATCGGCGGCCTCGTCGCCGGGGCGCTCCTCGCCCAACGGGGCAAGACGGTGCTCGTCGTCGACCAACACTATGTCGCGGGCGGCAACGCCACCGTGTTTCGGCGCCCTGGCTTCGAGTTCGACGTCGGTCTGCACTACATCGGCGCCTGTCACGAGGGCGGCGCCATCCCCAGCGTGCTCCACGCGGCCGGGGTCGACGACGTGAAGTTCCGCCCCATGGACGAAGACGGTTTCGACACGCTCGTGTTCCCCGACCTCCGCTTCCGCGTTCCAGCCGGCATCGAGCGCTACCGCGATCGTCTCGTGAGCACCTTCCCCGCGGAGCGACGCGGCATCGATCGCTACGTGCGGCTGCTGCTCGACGTGCAGCGCATCATGCAGGCCTCCGTCACCCCCCGTCGGCTCCCGTGGGCGCTCCTTCGATCGATGCTCGGCCTGCGTTGGGCCGCGAGCACGGTGGGCGACTTTCTCGATACCTGCACGCGCGATCCCGCGCTGCGCGCCGTCCTGTGTGGCGAGAACGGCGACTATGGACAGCCGCCGAGCCGCGCCTCCCTGGCGATGCACGCGGCCCTGATGCTCCACTACCTCGAGTCGGGCGCGTACTACCCCGAAGGCGGGGGGCAGATCATGTCGGACAAGCTCGCCGCGTCCATCGAGCGGTGCGGCGGCAAGGTGCTGCTCATCAGCAGCGTGGAGCGCATCCTCGTCGAAGGTGGTCGCGCCGTCGGCATCGAGCTCGTGAACAAGCACCTCGGTCGCGTTCGCGTCGCGGCCGGCGCGGTGATCTCCAACGCCGATCTCAAGCGCACCCTGCTGGAGCTCGTGGGGCCCGAGCATCTGCCGAGCGGGCTCGTGCGGCGCACCAAGCAATACGAAATGTCTCCCGCGCTCGGCGTCGTCTACCTCGGCGTCGCGCACGATCTCCGCGGGACCGAGCATCCGAACACCAACTACTGGATCTACCCCAGCTACGATCTCGAGACCGGCTACGACAAGACCCGACGAGACCGCTTCGACGACGACCCCTTCGCCTACGTGTCCATCGCCTCGATCAAGGATCCCGACAACGCTCGCATCGCCCCTCTCGGCCACGGGAACCTCCAGGTCATGGGGCTCGCGCCCTCGTCGCCGCGCGCGTGGGGCTGCGACATGGAGCGGCCGGCGACGCCGGAGGCCTACCGCGATCTCCCCGCCTACCGCGCGCTCAAGGAGGCCTACGCCGAGCGCCTCATCGCCCGCGCCCGCACCGTGCTCGGCGACGCGCTCGATCACATCGTGCACCGTGAGGTGGCCACCCCCCTCACCCACGCGCGCTACACGCGGGCGACCGGCGGCACCTCCTACGGGCTCGCCCTCACCAAGGAGCAGTTCCTCCACCGCCGCCCGGGCGCGAGCACCCCTATCGAGCAGCTCTACCTCGCCGGCGCCAACGTGCGAACGGGTCACGGGATCATGGGCGCGATGATGTCTGGCGTGTTCGCAGCCTCCGAGCTCGTCGGGCGGGGGCTCATCAGGGAGGCCACCACCCTCGCCACGCCCGCAGCCGACCGCGCGCGCGTCGGTGCAGGCTCGGCCCGACCTCTCTTTGGGTAGCCGCCTCGCGTCGTCCTCGACGGAGGCCCCGCGGATCGCTACCTTCTGGCGATGTCGATCCTCTCCCGGATGGCGCTCTTCGGCGGACTGGTGCTGGCGGTGGGCTGTGGGCGTGACGAGACCACGGGTGTCGCGCCGAGCGGCTCCGGGGGCGGCGGGGGCAGCGGCGGCGAGAGCGGCGAGGACCATGGGCCCACGCTCCCGGCCGCGACCGGCACCTGTCCGGAGCTCGTGGCGGGCGACGTGGTGTTCGCGCCAGCGGGGATCCCGCCGCGCGCGGTGCGTCTGTTCCTCGATCCCGAGCGCGTCGCCGCCGCCGACGGGCCGCTCGTCTTCTACTGGCACGGCACCGGGAGCAACTCCCTCGTCGAGCCCCCCTACGGGCTCGGTGAGGCGCAGGCGTGGGTGGAGGGCGAGGGCGGCATCGTGGCCGCGCCCCACAGCGACCCGGAGTCGGGCACCTTCCCGTGGTACCTCACTACCGGCGGCGACAACGAGGCGGATCTGCTCCTCGCCGACGAGGTGGTGGCCTGCGCGGTCGAGCAAGTGGGCATCGATCCGCGACGGATTCACGTCATCGGCATGAGCGCTGGGGGCCTGCAGACCACCCAGATGAGCTACCGCCGCTCGAGCTACGTGGCGAGCGTCGTCGCCTACTCTGGCGGCCTCATCGGGAGCCCGTCGGTGCAGGACGAAGAGAACCCGTTCGCAGCGATGATTTTCCACGGCGGCCCGAGCGACACGGTGATCGTGAACTTCGAGACGTTGAGCATCGCCTACCGCGACGACCTCGCGAGCCGCGGCCACTTCGCGTTCCTGTGCAACCACGGCGACGGTCACAAGATCCCAAAGGGCAACGGCGAGCAGGCGGCGGTGATGGCCTTCTTCCGCGAGCACCCGTGGCAGACAAAGCCATCGCCTTACGCCGACGGCCTCCCCGCGGGCTTCCCCAGCTACTGCACCCTCTGACAAGGTCTCCGCTGCGCGCGGTGGGTGGAGGCCACGTCTCCATGCAGAGCGTGGTGGTCGCGTCGCAGACGTGGGCGCTGCCGGTCTCCCGCGACACCTTGGGCGCCGCTGGCCCCTAGCGGGGCGACTCCGAGCGCAGCCAACACATGCCGGCGGCGCAAGAGGAACGGAACCCGTCGCGCTTCAGATCGGCGCAGTCGGCGTCGCTCACGCAGTCGTGCGTGCAGTAGGCGCCCGGGCCAGACTCCATGATGCACAGCGCACCGGTGGGGCGCTCGGGCGTGACGAACTTGGCGACCGCCGCGCAGTCGGTGCCGCCCTCGAAGGCCTCCTTCACCGATGGATCCACGCCCACGTGGGTGCAGCGTCCGCCCGGTGGCACCGTCCCCTGCTTGCGGCTCCGTTTCCGCCTGAGCCGCCGGCGTGTGGTGGCACGCTCCGCGTCATCTCTTGGGATGGCGACGCGGAGGTGAGGGCGACGATGTCGTCATGCTTCGACTCACCTTGCTTGGCGCTTTGCCCCTTTCCTCTGTCTTCGCTCTCGGTTGCAAGCTCGAGGTGGAGCCGAGCGGAGAGCCGCCGGCGATGTGCTCCGCCTACGAGGACGGCTTCGAGAGCGCGACGACCCCCGAGGAACCTGCACGTTGCCACTCACCGCGGGGATGGTGGAGAAGTCCGTCGACAGCGGCTTCGTGGACGAGGTGGTGACGGCCATGCCCGGGGTGCTCACGCTCCCGAATACACCGAAGCGCCCCACGCCGGTCAACCGGACTGCGCGTCGGCGGGCGCCGACGTGTCGGTGGAGTGACGGCGCCCTGCTGAAGACCCGAGCTCGTCGGCGCGGAGGGGAGTCACGTCACCTCCGGATGGGTCGTGCCGCGGTTCGGGCTCAGGCGGCGACGGCGAACGGCTTACCGTCCGCGGTGAGCACGGCCGCGAGCATCTTCCGACCGCGGTGGAGGCGGCTCATGATGGTGCCCACCGGCACCTCGAGGCGCTCGGCGGCCTCGCGGTAGCTGAGGTCGTGGAGATCGACGAGCTGCACCGCGGTGCGATAGCTCTCCGGCAGCTCGGCGAGCGCGCCGGCCGGGCGGCGCGAGAGGGCGGGCAGCACGGCGGCGGCCTCTCGCTTCGGCCACGCGCAAGGATCCTGCACGAGGTGGTCGAGGGCCTTCTTCTCGCGCTTGCCGCGGCGGCACTGGGTGAGGAACACGCTCATGAGCACCTGGCTCACCCACGCGCGGAGGTTGGTGTCGGCGCGAAACTGGCTCTCGAAACGCAGCGCGCGGAGCATCGTCTCCTGCACGATGTCGTCGGCGCGGGCGGGACAGCGGCAGAGCTTGAGGGCGCGTGCGTAGAGCTCGGGCCGCAGCGCCGACAAACCCGCGCGCACTTGGAGCGCTCCGGCGGAGGGAATGGGGGCGGCGGCGGTGGGGTTCGATGAAATACACATGGTGGTTGTCTCCAAGCTGCGGTCGGTGTGGGGAGAGGCCTTCGCAACCGCGGTGCCAGCCGATCGAGATAGTGATTCCAGTGATTTGCGAACATCTGGGCGACCTGCGTGTGGGCGCTGACACGCGTCGCCGTGTCTGAGCGGAGACGGGCTCGGGTGGGGTGAGCGCGGCCCTCGCGCCCGATCGAGCGCGCCGACTGGCCAAGGCTCGGGGCGCTCTCGGGGCGCGAAGTGCACCCCCCTGCACTTCGCACACGTGCACTTGACGTGCAGCGCGCGATCTCGTCGCGGCGAGCGGTGAGAGAAGTCACCCAAAACGACGGCCGACCGCGCTCGGCCGGTCCCGGCATCGAACTTGCTGAGTGACCACTTGCCGACGGACCGACGGACCGACGGACCGACGGACTCACTCGCTCGCTGGATCGCTCGCACGAGCCGAAGGCGCAGCCGTGCCCCAGGAGGATCCCCATGAGCGTTGCAGAGGAGGGCCGCGTTCGCGCGGCGTGAGCGATGGCGGAAAAAGAAGCCGCGCCGACCACGAGCGAGGCGGTGGTGGTGTGCTTGCACCCCGACTTCTGCCGGCGGGGCGACAGCGTCGTCGCCTACGACATCATCGCGCGTGAGAGCGACGACGAAGAGCACTCCACCGATGTGCGGATCACCGGGTGTTGGGCCTCGCACGACGGCGCACGCCTGAAGACCGTGTACCACGACAGCCCGGGAGACGCCGGTGTCCGGAGCGGCTGTGTGCAGGGTTACGCTCGCCCCGTGGCCGACACCTCCCCCACCGTGCTCGTCAACGGCAGGGGCTGCGTGCGCCACGACACCGAGTTCGAGATGAACTGCGACGGGCCCGACGGACCCCACAACACCACCGGCAAGATGGTCTACGGGCAGGGGAAGAGCTCCAACAGGATCGGGAGCGACGGCGCTCCCCTGCATCACCCCGCGCCGCCGCTGGAGCAGGTGACCGAGGCGGAGAAGGCCCTCGGCTTCACGGATCACGCCGCCGACTTCGTGTCGGTGGTCGGAAACGCCGTGAAAGACGCGGTCGTCGGCGGCGTCGAGGGGCTCGCGATGATCGGCCAGTATGGCAGCGACTGGATGCTCGGCCCCTACGTCGACCTGTTCACGGGCGGTCGGGGTCACCCCGCGCTCCCCACCGCCCAGCGCGCGCGTCAGTTCGAGCAGGCCGTGGGCTCGGGCCTCGCGAGCCTCGTCCATACGGCCATGCACGACCCCATGGCGCTCATCCCCAACCTCGAGGCCCTCCAGGCCGCCCTCGCGAGCGGCGAGTGGGGCAAAGCCGCTGGCCTCATCGTCGTTGGCCTCGGCGAGCTCAGCCCTACCCAGCGCCTCAAGCTCCTCTCGAAGCTCCCCGACACCGAGCTCGACGACCTCGTGAACCAACGCGTCATCTCTGCCGACGAGGCGGCCAAGGCCAAGGCGGCCAGGGGCGACGGCGACGACGGGGTGCATATCAGGCGACGAACCCCGAAAGAGCTGGCCGACGGCATCTTGAAGAAGGCCACGCTGCGCGCCGACGATGAAGTGCAGTTCGAGAAGGATCTGCGGCGTGATCTCGAGCTGATTGGCGAGACGCCAGAGGGGCGAGCCAACCTCGAGCGGCTCCTCGACTCGGAGGAGTCGCTGTCATTTCACAGAACGTCGCTGGAATGGGGGCTCGACGGAAACACAGGAGCGGTCAAGGTCGGCTATGGGGTGGGGGATGCGCAGATCCCTGCGGCGTCACTCGCTCACGAGCTCCAGCACCTGTCCGACATGACGGCTGGCCGCCTCGACGAGCTGCTCGCCACTCCCGCGACGCTCCCTGGGTACCCGAACCTCGCCGAACAGCTGGCGGTGGGTGCCGAGAACGCGGTCGCGGGCTCGCTCAACGGGCGCCTTCGCGTGGACTACCTCGACAGCCCGCTCGACTGGTGAAGGCTGATGCTTGAGTCGCTGAGTGGACTCACGACTGCAGAGAGGAATCACGGGCCGCGCGAACCTCGCGAGCCGCGCGAGCGCCAGCGTGGGTCGGGAGCTGCGCGAGCATCCGAGCGACATGCGCTCATGGGCGGTGGGTGATGTCTTTGCGGCGCACGCGCCAGAGCGTCTCGTTGCCAGCGGTGAGCTCGAGCAGCACGGCGCGCCACGGCTCGACGGGGCACTCGACGAGGCGAAACGTCGTCTCGCGGGGGCTGGCGTTGGAGGCGCCCGTGGGTTTGGTCTTCGCGGGGATCGCCAACTCGGTGCAAAACACCGTGTCGCCGGCCTTGTCCATCGTGACGGCGGTGATGGTGGGGGCGCCCGTCGTCTCGAACGCCACCATGGCGCTGCGGTAGCGCTCGGGGAGGGTGTTCGGTGGGGCAGCCACGGCACCGGTCGGGAGAATGTCCCAGAGCGCCACGGCCTTGCGAGAGACGAGCCAGGAGCCGCGGGACGACCACGTGTCGTTCATGTCGAAGCGCACGTGGGCAGGAGCGGTGGGGCTCGTTATCGTGGCCTCGAGGGTGACCGTGTCGGCGGTGCGGCCGACGACCCGCTCGATCAACGCGAAGGGAGGAGCGTCGCCCACCTGAACGTCGAAGTGAGCGACGTCACCCGTCGACCACGGCGCGAGCTGCGCCCGAGGCGACACCCACAGCGCGCGCTCGGGGCGTGACACGACGAGCCGGCGCCCCATGACGAAGTCCATTCCGATGGTTCCCATGATCTCGAGCGCCGGGAGCTCGGAAGGGGGCTCCCGATGCGCTATCGAGGGGCCATCGATGGTCCATTGCAGACCGACGACCTCGAAGGGCACGAGCTCCTTGGTCGTCCAGTTGCGGGCCTTGGTCTGGCCCGCGCCGTAGCCGTGGGTGGCGTCGACCCGCGGCAGGGGGGGGCCCAGAGCATCGAGCATCTCCGTGAGGAAGCTGCCGCTGGCGCCGGTGTCGAGCAGGAGAGGGCGCGGTGGCCGCCCAGCCACCGAGCCCATGAGGGCTGGGCGGGTGTCGTGCAGCCACAGCGGCCAGCGCACCATCGCCGGAGCGAGGTCCTGGCCGGCGGGCTCGAGCCCGAGCTCGAACGCCACGACGTCGAGCGTGACGCGGTGGTTGGCCAGGGTGGTCTGAGGGCTGATGATGCCACCCATGCCAGCGAGCGGGAGGTCGAGGAGGACCGCTTCGGCGCCGTCGACGCGAACGCCGCCGAGCGTGAACGAGACATTGGCGATCTCGGTGGTCACCTGATGGCCGCCGGCGGCCCCGACCTCCATCGACGTGCCTTCGACCGGCACGACCCCGACGCGCTCGGCGTGCTCTCGGGTCAACAGCGCCATCGACGCGCCGGTGTCGACGATGAACGGCGCGGGCGGCGTGCCGTTGACGGAGACGAGGACGACGGGCAAGTGTCCCACGAGCGACAGCGGCAGCGAGTGGGTCGTGTCGCAGCCGGCGCTGCAGCGGTGACGGACGGGGGTCGCGGCGCGCGCCGTGAGGTGGGCGCAGAGCTGTCCTGCTTCGGTGACGAGCGGTGCGCCGAGCTCCTCCTTGTGGTCGCAGACCGCCGCTCGAAGGGGCTCGCGGACGGCGTCGGGGGCGTCGACGCGGAGCGCGGCATCGGCGAGGAGGAGGGCGAGCTCGCGGCCTGGAGTGCTCGCTCGGCCATCGAGCTCCGCGCGCAAGGCGTCGTGATCGTCGGTCGTGAGCGCGAGGGCGATTCGACCGACGGCCGCCCGCTCGGGCGACGATGGCGAGAGGGCGGCGAAGGCGCTCGCCGCGCGCTCGAGCTCGCCGCGGCGGAGGGCGGCGCGAGCCTCCTCGTACGTGGCGGTGGTGGAGGGGCTCGCGACGACGCCTGCGGTGGGCGGAGTGACCGCAGGCGCTGGCGTGCACGCCGCCAGCATCCCCGCGAGACCCAGCGTCGTCCAACGCGAGCCGTCGCGGACCACGAGCAGACCAGAGGCGGTGAACATGGGGCGACTCTACCAGTCGAGCGAACCATCGAAAACGGCCCACGCCGGTGGCGTGGAAGCAAGTACGCCTCGAGGGCTGCGCGGCGCGTGGCCACGTCGACGCGCTCGACACTGCGTTCAACGTCCGTGGCATTGGAGCCTGGAACGTCGACGTCCACGTCGTCGCGGCGCACGCGAGACCGCCCAGGGACCGCACGGCGCGCCGAGGAGCTGGTCGAACCGATGTTTCACCCGGGGATGTATCCGCTCTTGCACCACCGCGGCGGCCTCGTTCGACACGTGGCCATACTTTGCCAAGAAGCAGTAGAAGGAGAACACCGTGATCCAGGCGTCGGGCCCCATCGATTCCCAGACGGCCACGCCCTCGAGCTCCACATCCAAGGCCACCGGATCGAGCACGCTCCAGCAGGGCTTGCCCCCCGTCGCGTGCCACAAGGCGGACGCGGCGAGGTGCAGGATGAGCAGGTCGGTGGCGTGGGCTCGGAGGTTTACCCCATGCACCTCGACCGAATACGCGAGGGCGAGGTTCGCACACCGCTGTAGCCAGGCCTTGGCGGCGGCGTCGACGTGACCAATGGCGGGGAGGGTGATCATTGCATCTTGCATGGCGACTCCACGAGAGGGGAAAACGCGCCTCTCACTCACAACATCGCCGCGGCGAAGAATTCATTGCACACAAAGTTCAAAATGCTCCGCACCGAGCCCCTACGCTCGGGCGGTCACACGCTCGGCGAGTGCGGCGGCGGAGATCGCCGCGGTGCGGAGAGGCGCGCTCGCGTCGCTCAGGGGTCGTGGGGCGTCCGCACCGGAGGGGCTGAATAGCTCCGCCGCCACCCGCGTCACGGGGGCGGAGAAGCACTGGGTCAACACGAGCCCCTACGACGGAGCGTTCAATGGTCGGAGAGCGGGATGTGGGGGTGGACCCCGGGGATGAAGCGGCTAATTGGGGGGCCGCGCGTCGTCACCTACGTTCGTGCGCTGGTCGCGCTTGCGTCGCTGGGAGGCGTGGATGCGAGGCGAGGGATGCGAGGTACCGCGGCGAGCTCATCGACCGTCAGAGTCCACACGGCTCGACCATGTGGGGCGTGGAGGGTGGCACGGGCGGGCACGAGGTGGCGACGCGGGTGACGCTGGGGCCAGTCGAGGTGCATGGCGGGAGACGTGGCGCTTGTCGAGCGGACCGCAGCGTGGGTGACTCGGGCGCACGGGTTGCGCGAACCGTGGCGTCGGGCCTTCCGTGGAGGCGGACACGAAAGTCCTTGGCATTCGGTCGCGGCCTCGCGATGTTCGCTGCGTGATGAAACCCACGCTCGAGCTCCGCGGTGGGGTGGCCGAACGCTACCCCGACGTGTTCACCCCCGCCGCGCGTGCCGCGCTCGAGGCGCTCGCGCCCTTGAACCGACGGCGGCGCGAGCTCATGCAAGCGCGCGCCGAGACGAGGCTCGACCGGGCGCGCGAGCGGCGGCGCATCACCTTCCTCGATCCCGACGCCACCGTCGGTGACGCCGGCATCACGGTGGCCGACGCCCGCGCCGGTCGCTTCGACGGCGGCGACATCCCGCGCGATCTCGAGCGGCAGTGGATCCAGGGGACGGGGCCGGCGACGCGGCCGCGCGCGTCGGTGGAGCAAGGGCTGCGCAACGTGGCGTACGCGCTCCTGTCGGGGGCCGACGGCTGGATGTTCGACGGTGAGGACGCGCTCGGGCAGGTGGACACGATGTCGCTCGACAACCAGCGGAACCTCGCGCTCGCGATCGCCAAGGATCCGCGGTTCTTGGCGGTGGCCGAGCCGGTGGCCGACGAGATGAACCGCTGGGCAGAGGGGTTTCTCGGTCGCTCCATCATCGACGACTGGCGCGCTCAGCTCGACTTCACCACCAAGATCTTTCGCGCCCGCGGGTTGCACCTCGACGATCGGCACGTGCGCGAGGGCGACGGCACCGGCATGTCGGCGTCGGCAGTGGACATGGCGATCTACGTGGCGAACAACCACGAGCGGCTGCGCGCGGAGGGCTCGTCCATCGTGCTCTACCTGCCCAAGATCGAGACCGCCGAGGAGGCGGCGCACTGGAACGCGATGCTCACGAGGCTCGAGCAACATCTCGCCCTCGAGGAGGGGACGATCAAGGTCTACGTGCTCGTGGAGCGGGTGGAGGCGTGCTTTCAGCTCATGGAGATCCGGGCCGCGCTCGGACGCCACTTCGTGGGCTACAACACCGGGCGCTGGGACTACATCAACAGCGTGGCCGACGCGATGGCCTGGGACCCCGCGTTCATCAACCCCAACATCGACGCCATCGGCATGACCTACGGCTACATGCGCGCTTACGAGGATCGGGTGCGTCGCGCGGTGAACACGCCCGACCGCGCCGGGCGTTGTGCGTTATGGCAGGGGGGGATGGAGGCCAACATCCCGGTGGGCTCGGAGGCGGGAGTGGCGGCGAGCATGCAGAAGGCGCTGGCCGGCGCCGAGCGCGAGCAGCAGGCGGGGGCAAGCGGTAAGTGGGTGGCCCACTGGAAGATGGTGCACATCGTGCGGCCGGTGTGGGAGCGGGCCGGCGCGGCCAATCAGCGCGGTCGCTCGTTCCCCCCACTCGGCTACGCCGAGGCGGACGCGGCGAGCCTGTTCGCGCTCGAGGACGCGCCGCGCACCCTCCGTGGGGCGCGGGATCTGTTGAGCGTGGCGCTCCAGTACGGCAACGCGTTCGAGCGCGGCTTCCAGGCCGCGGCGCTGAAGCCCGCCGACTACTTCGGGGACGACGACGTGCTCTACCTGATGGAGGACATGGCCACCGGCGAGATCCGCGCGAGCATCCTCTGGGAGTGGGTGCACAAGGGAGCGACCCTCACCGAGGCCGACCCCGAGGCGGGCCTGTCGGCGGGCGACGCGTTCGACGCCGAGCTCTGCACGCGACTGCTCGCCGAGGAGTACGACAAGCTGCTCGCGGCCGAGAACCGTGACGTGCACGACGACTCGAAGGCGACCACCCTGCCGATCGTGCGCGCCATCGTGGAGGCGTACCTCGCGCACCCCGCGAAACCCCCGTGGTACATCGATCTCTTGAACCTCAACCTCGACCACCACGACGCCGAGCGTGCGGCGGAGCGAATCGCGCGCTACTTCGAGACGCTCGACGCCGACGGTACGCGCATCACCGAGAATCTCGATTTCGACCGAGGAGTGTCATGAGCCGATTCGACGACGACGTGAAGGCCACCGAGGCGTGGTTTGCGAGCCCCCGCTTCGACGGGATCGTTCGCCTTTACTCCGCGCGGCAGGTGGTGCAGCAGCGGGGCACCATCGCGCAGGAGTATGCGGTGGCGCGCGACGCGGCGAGCTCGTTCTACGAGCGGCTGCGCCAGCTCTTCGCCGAAGGGAAGAGCATCACCACCTTCGGCCCCTACTCGCCGGGACAAGCGGTGACCCTCAAGCGCAAGGGCATCGAAGGCATCTACCTCGGGGGCTGGGCCACGTCGGCCAAGGGCTCGCTGTCGGAGGATCCGGGGCCGGATCTAGCGAGCTATCCGCTGAGCCAGGTGCCGGACGAGGCGGCCACCTTGGTGCGCGCGCTGCTCACCGCCGACCGCAACCAACACTTCTTGCGCTCGCGCATGACCGAGGCTGAGCGAGCGCGCACCCCCGAGCACGACTTCCGCCCGTTCATCATCGCCGACGCCGACACCGGACACGGCGGCGATCCCCACGTGCGGAACCTCATCCGCCGCTTCGTGGAGGTGGGCGTACCCGGCTACCACATCGAAGACCAGCGCCCGGGCACGAAGAAGTGTGGCCATCAGGGGGGCAAGGTGTTGGTGCCCTCCGACGAGCAGATCAAGCGGCTCAACGCGGCGCGGTTTCAGCTCGACATCATGGGGGTGCCGGGGATCATCGTGGCTCGTACCGACGCGGAGGCGGCGACGCTCCTCGACAGCGCGAGCGACGAGCGCGACCAGCCGTTCTTGCTCGGCGCCACCCACCGCAACATCCCCGCCTACCGCACCACGTACCTCGCGCTCCATCGACGGTTCTACGCGCAGGGCGTCCACGAGCTGAATGGGCATCTGCTCTACGCGGTGTCGGATGCGGAGTACGCAGCGGTCGACGAGTGGCTCGCCCAGTCGGGTCTTGTCGCGATGATCGATCAGCGAGCGGCGGCCTGTCGCGAGGGCAAGGCGCAGCCCCACGTGGTGTTCGACGAGGTGGCGTCGCGCCTGGTGGAGCTCTGGGAGACGGGCGCCGGCCTCCAGACTTACGGGGAGGCGGTGGCGCAGGTGCTCGAGTTCCTCGCCGAGGAGAACGAGCAGCTGGAGATGTCGGCCAAGGAGTGGCGTGCCTTCGCGAAGAAGGCCTCGCTCCACGACGCGCGCAACAAGGCGCGCTCGCTCGGGGTTACCGCGTTCTGGGACAGCGTGCTCGCGCGCACCCCCGAGGGGTACTTCCAGGTGCGTGGCGGCATCGAGTTCGCGATCGCCAAGTCGCTCGCCGCCGCCCCCTTCGCGGACATCCTCTGGATGGAGACCAAGACCGCGGATCTCCACGACGCGCGCGCCTTCGCGGCGGCGATCCACGCCGAGTTCCCCAACAAGATGCTCGCCTACAACCTGTCGCCCTCGTTCAACTGGGACTCGACGGGAATGAGCGACGACGACATGCGCAGCTTCGCGAGCGAGCTCGGAGAGATGGGCTTCGTCTTCAACTTCATCACCTACGGAGGCCACCAGATCGACGGCGTGGCGGCGGAGGAGTTTTGCACCGAGCTCCAGCGTGAGGGCATGCTCGCCCTCGCCCGCCTCCAGCGAAAGATCCGCCTCCTCGAGTCGCCCTACCGCACGCCGCAGACGCTGGTGGGTGGACCCCGCCTCGACGCCGCGCTCACCGCCTCCTCCGGGCGCACCGCCACCACCAAGGCGATGGGCAAGGGCTCGACGCAGGTGCAGCACCTCGTGCAGACCGAGGTGCCGAAGAAGCTGCTCGAAGACTGGCTCGGAGCGTGGAGCGAGGCGAACACGGTCGACGGCGCGCTGCGGGTGGAGCTGTTGCCCCAGCGCTCGGGCTCCGAGCTCCTCGAGCTGTCGGTGGTGGGGGAGGGCGGCAGCAAGCTCGCCAACGTGGTGTTCGCTCCCTTCCACGATCGGCGCGGGCGCACCATCCTCTCGGTGCGCGACCAGAACACCTTCGACGAGAAGCTCCGCAAGAAGCGCCTGATGACGCTCCTCCACGTGTTTCTGGTGCACCGCTACAAGGCCGACTCGGTGCACTACGTGACCCCCACCGAGGACAACCACCATCAGACGGCGAGCATGAAGAAGCTCGGCATCTACTCCAGCGTCACCACCGAGGTGGGCGAGATCATCGTCGCCGATGTGGATCCAGCCCGCATCGCCGAGCTTTCGACCGACCGGGAGGCGCTCGGGAGCCTCATCCGCAAACAGGGGTGAAGCTCGCGCGAGCGCCCTCGCGGTCGCCGCGGTGAGCGGTCGACGACGGAGACGATCGTCCGGCCGCTCCTGACGGCTCTCAGCCGTCGATCACGTGGCGGCTCGACTCGACGAGCAGCTCTTGGATGCGCTTGACGAGCCTGGCGGGGTCTTCCACGACGCCCTCGCTGAGGAGCGCCTGATCGTAGAGCATCTCGCTCCAGAGCTGCACGCGGGGGGAGCCTTTGTCTTTGTCGACGAGGGCGGCGAGGTTCTGCACGAAGGGGTGGCGCGGGTTCACCTCGAGGATGCGCTTCCGCTCCTGGGCGTGCTCGTCGAGCATCTTCATGATGCGCTCGAGGTTGGCGCCCGGGTCGCCCTCTTTGGAGACGAGGCAGCTCGCGGTCTCGGTGAGGCGGTTGGTGGTGCGCACCTCGTCCACCTTGCCATCGAGGGCCGCCCGGATGGCCTCGATGGCGGCCGCGATCTTGGTTTTGTCCTCCTTGTCGGCGGCCTCTTCCTCCTCTGGCTCGGTGCCGAGATCGATCTCCCCGTGGGTGATGCTCTTGAGCGCCTTTCCTTCGAAGCCCGGGAGGGCGTTCGCCACCCACTCGTCGATGGGATCCACGAAGAACAAAACGTCGATCTTCTTCTTCTTGAACACCTCGAGGTGCGGGCTCGACACCACCTGCTCGCGCCCGGCGCCGGTGATGAAGAAGATCTCCTTCTGGTCGGGGGGCATCGCCGCCACGTAGTCGGCGAAGCTCACGAGCTTGTTCTTGCCGCCGAGGAGCGACTCGAAGCGGCAGAGGCCGGCGATGGCGTCGCGGTTCTTGAAGTCGGTGGTGATGCCCTCTTTGAGCACCATCCCAAACTGCTTGTAGAACGTCTCGAAGAGGCGCTTCTCCTCCGAGGCGAGATGCTCGAGCTCCTTGAGCACCTGCTTGGTGAGCTGCGACTCCATCTGCTTGAGGGTGCGGTTCTCCTGGAGGGTCTCGCGCGACACGTTCAGGGTGAGGTCTTCGGAGTCGACCACGCCGCGCACGAAGCGGAGGTAGGTGGGCAGCAGGGTGTCGCAGTTTTCCATGATCAGCACCCGCTTGGCGTAGAGGCGGAGGCCAGGCACCTGCTTGGGCTGCGTCATGAACAGATCCATCGCCGCCCGCTCGGGGATGAACAAGAGCGCCGAGAACTGCACCGGCGCGTCGACGCTGTAGTGGATGGTGCGGAGCGGGTGATCGCCGTAGCGGCTCTGGGTGATGTGCTTGAAGAACTCGGCGTATTGCTCCTCGGTGACCTTCGACTTGGGCATGCGCCACAGGGCCGAGCTCTGGTTGACCACCTCGCCGTCGAGGCGGATGGGAAACATCACGAAGTCGGAGTACTTCTTGATGATGGCCTCGATGCGCCACTTCTTGGCGAACTCCGCCGCGTCGTCCTTGAGATGCACCACGATCTTGGTGCCTGGCGTGTCGCGCTCTCCCTCGAGGATGCTGTAGCTGCCCTCGCCGCTCGAGCGCCACAACACCGGCTGCTGATCTTTGCGCAGGGAGAGCGTCTCGACGTCGACGCGCGAGGCGACCATGAACACCGAGTAGAAGCCGACGCCGAACTGGCCGATCAGCTCGATCGCCTTGTCCTTGTCGTCCTTCACCTTGGCGAGGGTGGCCAGGAACTGATCGGTGCCGCTCCGGGCGATGGTGCCCAGGTTCTCGATCACCTCCTCGCGGGTCATGCCCACACCGTTGTCCTCGATGGTGAGGGTCTTGTTCTCCGTGTCTAGGGTGATGTCGATGCCTGGCTCCGCCGTCACCTCGAGCACGCTGTCCTTGTCGGTGAGCGTGAGGTAGCGCGCCTTGTCGAGGGCGTCGGAGGCGTTGGACACCAGCTCGCGCAGGAACACCTCGGAGTTGGTGTAAAGCGAGTTGATCACCAGCGACAACACGCGCTGGGTCTCGGCCTTGAACTCGAACTCTTGGGTTGCGTCGCTCATGGCTGTTCTGTTGCACTCGCTCCACGCGCGAAGCAACCTCCTCGAGCCATGACCACCCAAGAGCTCATCGACACTGGGGACGCCACGCTCGCCGTGGCGGTAGCCGGGGAGGGGAGGCTCGTCGTGTGCGCCCACGGGTTCCCCGATTGTGCGCGCTCGTTCCGGCATCAGCTACCGGCGCTCCACGGGGCCGGGTTTCGCACCGCCCGGGTGAGCATGCGCGCCTACGCCCCGAGCTCGCCCGCGCGCTCCGGGCGCTACGACGCGGCCGCACTCGGCGCCGATCTGATCGCGGTGGCCGACGCGCTCTCGCCGCGCGAGCCGGTGGTGGTGCTCGGGCACGACTGGGGAGCGGTGGCCGGTTACGCGGCGGCCGCGCTCGCGCCGAGACGGGTGCATCGGCTGGTGACGGTGGCGGTGCCGCACCTCCGGGTGGCCTCGCGGCGCTGGCTGCGGCCCACGCAGCTCAAGAAGAGCTGGTACATGGGTCTGTTTCAGCTCGAGGGCTTCGCGGAGCGGCGCGTGCAGCGCGACGACCTGGCCCTCATCGATCGGCTCTGGCGCGACTGGTCGCCGGGCTATCGCTGTCCCGAGGACGAAATGCGCCACGTAAAAGACGCGATGGCTCCTCACCTGTCTCAGGTGCTCGCCTACTACCGCGCCCTCCGGCGGCCCCGACGCGCTGCGCTGAAGCTCGTGATGGCGCGCACGACCGTTCCCTCCTTGTACATTCACGGGGTCGACGACGGCTGCGTGGGCGTCGACATGCTCGAGGGCGTGAAGAGCGCGTATGCCGCCGGCCTCACGCTGGATACCATCGCCGACGCGGGGCACTTCGTGCACCTCGAGCGACCGCAACGTTTCAACGAGCTCTTGCTGCGGTTCCTCGCCGATGGCTGAGCGCGCACCCGAGCCCTCGCCGCAGGCGGGGCGTTACCCGGCCAAGCTGGACCGGCGGCGCCTCGTGTGGCGGGTGGTGCCCTACGCGGTGGCGGCGCTGGCGGTGGCCGCCATCCTCTGGAAGTATCCACCGAGCCGTATCGCCGAGGAGATGCGGAACGGCGACGCGTTGGCGATGAGCCCCTTCGCGGCGCTGCTCGTGGGGCTCGGGATCTTCATCGTGTCGAGCTCGGATCACACGATCCTGAGCGGCGCGGTCGCCGCCGCGCCGTCGTTCTTGCGGGTGACCCGGGCTCGGGCCGCGGTGTCGCTGCTCGGCATGGTGGGCTATGGCGTCGGCGTCGGCGGCTTCGGGGTGTGGATCGCGCGGGCCTCTGGCTGCGGGGCACGCATGGCGGTGGGCCTCGTGCTCTACAAGATGTCGGCGGATCTGGCGGCGGTGGCGCTGGTGGCCTCGGTGGCCATGTACGTGGGAAACCCCGACGTCGGTGGCGGGCTGCGCGTCATCGCGCCGGTGGTGGCGGCCGTGCTCCTGTTGTTGAAGCTCGCGAGCCGCTACGGCCCCATCCCTCTCGAGAGGCTCCCCGTCACCTTTCATCCGTGGAAGCTCATCGCCCCTGGCCGGGCCCTCGTGGCGGTGGGGCTCCGTGCGGCGAACATCTTCTACCTCTCGCTCTGCGTGTGGGCCGGTGCCAACGCCTTCGGGATGAACGTCCCGCTCGCGGTGATGCTCACCTACTTCCCCATCGTGCTCGTGGTGGGGTCGATGCCCGTGAACGTGGGCGGCTTCGGCGCGGTGCAGGGCGCGTGGCTGCTCCTGTCGCCGTGGGCGACGAGCGGCGAGCAGGTGATCGCGTTCTCCGTGTTGTGGCAGCTCGCGGCGGCGCTCTTCGTGGCGCTCCGGGGCCTGCCCTTCGTGCGCGCGGTCACCCGCGAGATCGAGCTCGCCCCGGTCGATCCATGAAGCCGCCGTTCCCGCCGGCCACAAAATGACGAAGGGCAGCCTCGAGAGGCTGCCCTTGGTCGTTGGTGGGGTCTCTCAGCTCGCGGGATCTTCGTCGGTCTTGAAGTCGGACGACGTGGGCTGCGGCGCGGCCCCGGGCGCGATCTCGAACTCGTAGGTGAAGGTCGCGTGACCCTCCACCGCGTCAGGCGGATCGAGGGCGAGGCCGGTCACCGCCTGCGCCACGCACTCGCGCACTGGCGGGGGGGCGGTGCTCTTGTCGTCGACCACGCTCACGTCGAAGATCTTGCCCGTCTCGTCCTTCAGCTTGAACTTGACGACCACGGTGCCGGCGGCGGACGCGTCCGACCGGAGCACGTCGTCGTAACAGGCCTTGAGCGTGGCGCTGTTCTGCTCGAGGAGCGCGGCCGTGTCGTCGCGGTAGCGCTTGGCGTCGCGCTTGATGAACTGGCACCCGAGGGCGCCGGAGGCCAGCCCAAGAACGATTCCTGCTGCAATCAACTTACGCATGGCAACCTCACTCCTTCTTCTCGATGGGCTTCACCATCGCGGTATCCTGCTCGAGGATCGTGAACTCGACGCGGCGGTTCTTCTCACGCCCCTCGTCGGTGTCGTTGGACGCGAGCGGCTTCTCGTTGCCGAAGCCCTTGTAGGTGAGGCGCTTGCGGTCGACGCCCTGGCTCACGAGATACTCCATCACCGCGCGAGCGCGCGCGTCGGAGAGGGTCTTGTTGTACATGCGGGTGGCCGGCGTGTCCTTCTCGAGGCTCGCGTGACCCTCCACTTGCACCTTCTTGATCTGCGGGTTCTCGTTCATGACCTTCGCGACCTCGTTGAGGAGGTCGTGCGACTCGCTCTTGATGAGCGACTTGTCGAACTCGAAGAACACCTTCTCGCGGATCACGATCTTCTCGGCCGTGACCTCGACGCGCTTCGGGGGCGCCGGCGGAGGCGGCGCGGCGACCGGTGCGGGCGGAGGCGGCGGCAGATCGCCGACGATTTTCAGTCCCGTCGTTCCCTCGAACACGGTCGGTCCGCAGCCCATGAGGGGAGCGGACGCAACCATCACGGCGCCGACGGACAACAAGCTACAAAGGCGCGTTTTCTTCATGGTCTTTCCCCAAATAAATATGTGAAGGCGATGGCCCCCACGGCGGCCCTTGTGGCATTCCACCATTAGCAGGTCAACCCCTCACGGTCGCGATGGCCCCGCGCGACGGCCGCCGAGCGGCTCGTTCTCGGCGCCACTACTTCTGTAAGTAGCCTAAATTGCTGGATTATTCTGTGGGGTTGGCGGCAGATGTCGGTTCGCTGCTCTGGAGCAGATCGGCGGTGGCCCCCACCACGACGCGCGCCACTTTCGCGGTGAATGCCATATCCAGCGTGGCTACGGCGTCGTCGCCGAGCCGGCAATGATAGTAGGGGCTGCGGAAGTTGGCGGTGTCGGTGACGAGCATCGCGGGGTAGCCCTTGAGCCAGAAGCTCGCGTGATCCGAGCGAGCCGCGTCCAAGAGGGCCAGCCGCTGGAGCACCCCGAGCGCGTCGCCGAGCAGGGGCAGGCCCACGCTGCTCGCTTGGGCCGCGAAGGCCGTGAGGCCCGGCTCGGCCGCGGTGTCGGCGATCGCGGCGATGAAGTTCGCGCGGTGCCCGTTCGCGGCCAGCTGCTTGCCCATCACGGGGAACATTCGCTCGAAGCCGGGAGGCGTCTTCTGGCTGCCTTCGGCGTGGTTCGCGTAGCCCACGCCGTCGAGCGAGATGGCGAGCGCGATGTCGTCACCGTCGCTCCTGGCGCGCGACGCGTAGGCCGCCGAGCCGCGCAGGCCCGCCTCCTCGTCGTCCCAACACGCGAGCACCAGCGTGAGAGGGAAGGAGCCCTTCCCCAAGAGGCGCGCCGCTTCCCACACGACGGCCACGCCGGTCGCGTTGTCGTCGGCGCCCGAGCACGACGCTACCGAGTCGTAGTGTGCGGAGAGGATCACCTGTCGCTCGCTCTTGCCGGGGCGGACGCCGATGACGTTCTCTCCGGTCGCGAAGGGTTGGCGCGTCACCTCGAAGCCATGCGCCTTCAGGCGCTCGGCGCAGGCCTCGCGCACGACCCGGTGATGGTCGCTGCCGGGAGGGCGAGGCTTGGCCACGAAGGTGATGTCGGCCTCGAGCTGCTCGCGATCGACGGCGGCCACGAAGCGCGGTGGCTCCGCGCTGGCGGGCGCGCTGGAGGGGGCTCTCGCGGGCGCCTGCGTGGTGGCCGCGGGCTCGGCGGGGGTGGGCGCCGCGCCCGAGCCGGTGCTGCAGCCCACGACGGTGGAGCCGAGGGCGCTCAGCGCTGCGATGAGCACCAACCGCCGCACGTTCTCGAGAGGCGCTATCGCGTGAGCCACGCCTGAGCGTGTCGCGCCGGGGGCGCGTGGGCAAGCCCGGAGCGCAGGATGCGCTTGCACCTGGCGAGGCTGGCGCTTACACGAGCCGGGAGCCATGAAACGACTGCTCTTGACCCTCTCCGCAGCGATCGGTCTCTGGACGATCCTCACGTCGGCCGGCGGTTGCGCTTCGGTGGCCTGGGAGCCCGCGCCCGCGCCCTACATCCCCGTCCCGCCGCCCCCCAAAGACTCCGTGCTCAAGCACGACGAGGAAGGCGGGTTCTTCGACGACGACGACGATGACGACGGCAACGCGGCCGAAGGGCTCATCCCTCGCGAGATCCTCTTCGGCAACCCGAGCCGCGCATCCCCCCAGCTGAGCCGCGACGGTCAACGCATCGCGTTCCTCGCTCCGAGCGCTGGCGTGCTCAACGTGTGGGTGGCACCGGTCGGGGAGCTCTCTTCGGCCAAGGCGGTCACCTTCAGCAAGAACCGCCCCATCCGGCGGTTCTTCTGGGCCTTCGACAACCAGCACATCGTGTACCTCCAGGACAAGGGAGGCGACGAGAACTGGCGCGCGTACAGCGTGGAGCTCTCCTCGGGCAAGGAGATCGATCTGACGCCGCTCGAGGGGGTGCGCACCGAGATCCAGGAGCTGTCGCACCTGCGCCCGCACCACATCCTGGTGGGCCTCAACGATCGCGACGAGCGCTATCACGACATCCACGAGGTGGACATTCGCACCGGCGAGCGCAAGCTCGTGCAGCAGAACGACGACGGCTACGGGGGCTTCGTCACCGATGATGGCTTCGCCGTGCGCTACGCGGTGAAGCCCACCGCCGATGGCGGCCAGCAGGTGCAGAAGCGCGAGGGCAAGGGGTTCGGTCCGTTCCTCCAGATCGGCCCCGACGACGCGCTCACCACGAACGTGATGGGCTTCGACAAGAGCGGCAAGACGGTCTTCCTTCGTGACAGCCGCGGGCGCGACACGGCGGCCCTCACGTCGATGCCGGCCAAGGGCGGCACGCGCACCGTGGTGGCCGCCAACGAGCAGGCCGACATCGCCGACGTGCTCAGCCACCCGACCGAGAAGACCGTGCAGGGCGTGGCGTACAACCACCTCCGCAAGAAGTGGCAGTTCTTCGACCCAAAGGTGGAGGCAGACTTCGAGACGCTGTCGAAGGTGACGCGCGGCGACGTGGAGATCACCAGCCGCTCCCTCGACGACAGCCGCTGGACGGTGGCCTTCGTGAGCGACGACGGGCCGGTGCGCTATTACCTCTACGAGCGAGCCACCAAGAAGGCGACCTACCTCTTCAGCAACCAGCCCGAGCTCGAGGGCCTGGCCCTCGCGACCATGCGGCCGGTGGTCATCAAGGCGCGCGACGGGCTCGAGCTGCCGAGCTATCTCACGCTCCCCGCCGCGATCAAGGGGGAGCGTCCGCCGCACCCGCTGCCGATGGTGCTGTTCGTGCACGGCGGGCCCTGGGCGCGCGACAGCTGGGGGTTCAACGCGTACCACCAGTGGCTGCAGAACCGCGGCTACGCGGTGCTCAGCGTGAACTACCGGGGCTCCACCGGCTTCGGCAAGCGCCACATCAACCTCGGCAACCAGGAGTGGTCGGGCAAGATGCACGACGACCTCATCGACGCGGTCGCCTGGGCGGTGCGCGAAGGCGTGGCCCACAAGGAGAAGGTGGCCATCATGGGCGGCAGCTACGGTGGCTACGCCACGCTGGTGGGGCTCACGTTCACGCCGACCGACTTCGCGTGCGGGGTGGACATCGTCGGTCCCTCCAACCTCGTGACGCTCCTCGAGTCGATCCCGCCCTATTGGGCGTCGTTCCTCGCGGTGTTCAGGCGGCGCCTGGGTGACCACACCACCCCGTCCGGCAAGGCGGATCTGATGAACCGCTCACCGGTGTCGCGCGCGGACAAGATTCAACGACCCCTGCTCATCGGCCAGGGCGCCAACGATCCGCGCGTGAAGCAGGCGGAGAGCGATCAGATCGTGAAGGCCATGCAGGGCAACAAGATCCCGGTGACCTACGTGCTGTATCCGGACGAGGGCCACGGCTTCGCGCGGCCGGAGAATCGTCTCTCGTTCAACGCCGTGGCGGAGGCGTTCCTCGGACGCTGCCTCGGCGGCGCAGCGGAGCCCCCGGGCGACGACTTCGAAGGGGCGAGCATGCAGATCCCGGTGGGCCAGGAGCTCGTCCCGGGGGTGAGCCAGGCCCTGAAGAAGCCGTAACCGCCGCGCCGCTCAGCGAGAGGTGTTTGCGGAGCGGGCCGCGCGGGGTCGCACGACGCCGAACGCGCTGGTGTAGCCGTGGGTGTAGGTGGTGCCTCCCACCGGGCCGATCTCGCCGTTGCAGAAGAAGCCGCCGATCGGCACGTTCGCGATCTTGTCGCGGAACATGTCGCTGTCGTGGTTTCGGTGCCGGTAAAGGTGCTCCCCTCGCCCCATGCACGAGAACAGCAGCGCGGCGGCGGGGCGAGTGCTGTGCTCGGTTGCCTGATAGCGCTCGAGCTGGCTCGCGAGATCTTCGGCGCTCTTGTGGCGGTCGCGGAGGTGAAACTGGAGCGCTTGCCAGCGATCGACGGCGGCCCCCACCATGAGCGACTCTTCGTCGAGCCCGAGGATGTTGCGGATGAGGAAGTCGCCGGCGGTGTATTCCACCTGATCTTTCATCTGGAGGCCGACGAACAGCGAGCTGCGGAAGAGATTCTGGTCTTCGGGCGACAGCTTCGCGTGGAGCTCGCGGAGCACCTCCACCGGCTTCTTCTGATTGATGCCGTAGATGGCGTTCCCTTCGCAGCTCGAGACGAGCATCACCTCGCCGATGGGCTTGCACCCTTGGGCGAGGATGGGATCGATGATCACGTCGCCGCTGAGGGTGAGGAGGGTCACGCCCTGGTGTTCGGCCGCGCCGTTCGCGAACAGGGCGAGGCCCTCGGGCAGGCTCGAGCCGCTCACGAGGCCTCCAACCTTGGTGGCGGCGGGGAAGGCAGCGTCGAGGCTCGAGAGCCAGCGGCCCCCGCCGGCGTGGATGGGATCGGCGAGCACCACGAACTGGGGGGCATCCTCGGGGGTGACCCCCAACAGCTCGAACCAGCGCTCGTGCTCCTCGACGCTGGGGAGCTTGCTGGCGAACAGGTGGGTGACCTCGGCTCTCACCGAGGGCAACACCGCCGCCATGACGGCGAGGGCGGGGCCGTTCTCCACCTCCTGGCCACCGCCGATGACTCCGCCCCCGGAGCAGCCGATGAGGGCTTTGCCATCGAGCGCCTTCTGCAGATCGTATGGGAGATCGGCGAACGCCTCCATGTGGTGGCCGGACGCAAACAGGAAGAGCACGTCGGGAGGAGCGCCGTCGAGGCCGCTCTTCACCCCGTCCACCACCTCGGCGAGCGCGTCGATGCTCGCCTCCCGTTCGGAAATACAGCTGACCCACTTCACAGACGGCTTCGTAACTGTAGGATTGCCGAGTGGCAACGCTCGATGGACTCGTGGCATGGGTTACTGGGGCTTCGAGCGGCATCGGCCAGGCCTGTGCCCTCGAGCTCGCGGCTCGCGGAGCGGCCGTGGCGGTCTCTGCGCGGCGCGCGGACAAGCTCGAGGCCCTCGCGGCCACGCTGCGGGGGCGGGGTACGCAGGCGCTGGCGGTGCCATGCGACGTGTGCGACGAGGCAGCGCTCCGAGAAGGGGCGCGCGCGGTGGTCGCCGGGCTCGGCGCGCTCGACATCGTGCTCGCCAACGCGGGGTGCTCGGTCGTGGGCAGGGTGGAGGAGCTCACCGCCGCCGACTGGCGTCGACAGCTCGACATCAACCTCGTAGGGGCGGCCCTCACCGCGAAGCACGCCCTCCCCTACCTTCGCGAGACGCGCGGGCGTCTGGCCCTCACCGGCAGCGTGGCCGGCTTCATGTCGGCCCCCGGCTGGGGTGCCTATCACGCCTCGAAGTATGCGCTGCGTGCCCTCGGGCAGACGTTGAGCGCGGAGCTCGCCGGCTCCGGCGTCACGTGCACCACGCTGCATCCGGGCTTCGTCGACAGCGAGATCATGAAGGTGGACAATCGCGGCGTGCTCGATCCGAGCTTGCCCGACGAGCGACCGGCGCTGCTCCGCTGGTCGGCCGAAGACGCGGCGCGGGTGATGGTGGACGCCATCGTTCGGCGCAAGCGCGAGCTCGTGTTCACCGGCCACGGCAAGGTCGCAGCCTGGGTAGGCATGCACCTACCGTCGTTGATGCACACCGTCATGGCCTCGGGCCCGATGGTGGAGCGCGCGCGCAGCTTCCGTAAGTCGCCGTGACCGACGCGCCGTTCCGACGAACCCGCAATCGAAAGTCTGGAGAACCACATGGCCGGCCATCAGCACATCCAGAAACCCACCGTCATCCCCGTCCCCGGCGGCAAGCTGATCGAGGAGTACATCGGCCGGGTCCACACCGGCTCCGCCGACGTGAGCGTGGCTCACATGGTGGCGCCGCCCGGTTGGGGCGAGCCGGCGCAGCGGCCGGCCTTCACCGAGATCACCATCATGGTCGCGGGCACGATGCGCGTCGAGCTGCCCGAGGAGACGGTGGATCTGCGCGCGGGGGAGGTGATCCGCGTCGAGCCTTTCGTGCGCGTGCGCTACTCGAACCCCTTCGACGAGCCCAACGAGTACTTCGCGGTGTGCTTGCCCGCCTTCTCGGTCGACACCGTCCACCGCGAGGAGTGAGCCACCGCGAGGAGTGAGCCACCGCGAGGAGTGAGCCACCGCGAGG
>CAYOAL010000085.1:0-16225 GCA_964401935.1 uncultured Polyangiaceae bacterium | reverse complement strand
GAGGAGTGAGCCACCGCGAGGAGTGAGCCACCGCGAGGAGTGAGCCACCGCGAGGAGTGAGCCACCGCGAGGTGAGCCACCTCGCGGTTCGAGCGACCGTGGAGCGACGGCAGAGGTGTCGCGTTACAGACCGAACGCGTCCATCGCCTTGTCGTTGAGCTCGAGCGACGACTTGCGTCGCGCCGCGGGGGCCGCCGAGGGAGGCGCCGCCGCTGCCTTCTTCACCGAACGTCGGGAGCTCGCGATTCCTTCCGCTGCCGAGTGGAGGCGTTGCTTTTCGTCCTTCGACTTGGTGTGCTGGGCGCGTTCGCGCAGCTTCTGCTCTGCGAGGGCGAGCTTGTCGTCGGCTGCACCCCAGGCGCCGCTGTCCACCTCGGTGCGCGCGGCCACCGTGAGGTTCGCCGCGTCTTGCATGGCGATGATGGCCTGCACGCTGGGGTTCTCGTGTTGGGCGACGAGCTTGGGGTCGTTGGTCAGCTCGCCGCGGACCACCACTTCCATCACGCGCGGGACACCGCCGTCGGTGGGATCGGTGAAGTGCAGCCGTGCGCTCACGATGGCCTTCTTGCCTTCGACGTCGGCGCCATGCAGGCGGTAGCGCACGAGCAGCTCACGACGCTGACCGGAGAACATCGTCCCGAGCTCGATGCGGAGCACGCGCTCTCCGGCTGAGTGGCCCCACTTGGCGTGGACACCCTGGGAGGTGCCGACCAGCGACACACCAGGGGCCGGCACCACCTCCACGAACGCGTTCGTGGCCATCGTCGACTGCAGGAGGGCGACCTCGTTCTCGATGATGCCGGTCATCTCTTTCGGATCCGACAGGTGAAACAGGCGCCCGCTCGACTTCACCGCCAGCGCGTTGAGCGTGTTCTCATCGTAGTCGAGGCCGACCCCGAGGGCGGTGACCTGCACGCCGAAGGGCACGCCGGCCTCCGCCTGCTGCGCGAGGGTGTGGGTGCTCGTGAGGCCGGCGGTGGCGCGGCCGTCGGAGATCATCACCACCCGTCGCACGGGGTGACTCGTAGGCGTGCTGCGGGCCCTGCCGATGGCGAGGCCGAGCGCCTCCGACATGTTGGTGGCGCCCCCCGGTTGGAGCTCGGCGATGGTGCCCATCACCATCGCGCGGGAGCTCTTGTCGAGCAGGGTGGGCGACACGAGCTCGTGGGCCATCCCATCGAACGAGTGGATGGCGACCAGGTCACCGTCGTGCATCTTGGACACGAGCGCCTTCGCGGCCTCGCGCGCCCGCACGATCTTCTCGCCGCTCATCGAGCCAGAGGTGTCGATGGTGAGCGTGATCGACATCGGCACGTGGGCGCGCTTGTGGGCCTTGGGGACCTCGACCCACACGCCCACGAACTGATCTTGGCCGCCGGTGAGCACGTACTCGCTCCCGCCGGCGGCGTTGAGCCAAGGTTGGTTGGCCACGGTGGCCAGCGGCGCGTCGGTGGCCACCGCGAGCACCTCTTCTCCCGCCTCTTCGTCCCCCGGCGCCTTCGCGAGGGTGGCTCCGTCCGGCGTGAGGCGCGGGGGGGTGGGGCCGGTGGCGGCGCAGGCCGAGCTGGCCAGGGCCAAGATCATTCCGAGTGCGACTCGTTTCATGGTGCGGTCTCCTCGCGACTGCTCGCCAAAACGTGAGCGGCCGCCGAATCTTCGTTCCTCGTGCGTGGTGACGCTGGGCCTCGCCCGCCGCCAGACGCCGCGATGGGCGCCACATGCAATACGTGGAGGGGGCATTTTTATTTGTGACGATCTGCGGCGTCGCATTCTTGCTTGAACGCGAGTGGACAAGCGGGGCGTGCCGCCGCACCTTCTCAGCTCGATGGGTGGTCTGCTCGCGAAGGTGCCGCTCGGTCGCAGCGGGCTGATGGTGTCGAGGTTGGGCCTCGGGGCCTCGTACCCGGCGCCGACGCGGTCTTACGAGGAGGCCTTCGAGCGCGGGGTCAACTATTTCTACTGGGGGAGCCGTCGGCGCGAGCTGATGGGTCGCGCCCTGCGCGGGCTCGCCAAGACCCGGCGCGGCGAGCTGGTGATCTGCGTGCAGAGCTACGCGCGCCTCGGGGTGATGTTGAAGGCCTCCACCCGGCGCGCGATCAAGTCGCTCGGCGTCGAGCACGTCGACGTGCTCCTGCTCGGATGGTTCAACGAGCCGCCCGCGCCGCGCATCCTCGACGCGGCGTGTGAGCTGCGCGAGCGCGGCTTGGTGGGCCACATCGCGATCTCGGGGCACAACCGCGCCATGTTCCCCACGCTGCTCGCCGACGAGCGCATCTCGATTTGGCACGTGCGCTACAACGCCGTGCATCGAGGTGCCGAGCGCGACGTGTTCCCGAGCGTGGAGGGGCTCGAGGCGGCGTCGAGGCCGGGGGTGGTCACCTACACGACCACGCGGTGGGGGCATCTGTGCGATCCACGGCGGGTGCCTCCCGGCGAGCGCACGCCGAGCGGCACCGACTGCTACCGCTTCGCGCTGAGCCACCCCGCGGTCGACGTCGCCATCGCGGGGCCAGGCGACGCGCTCCAGATGGGTCAGGCCCTCGACGCGCTCGAGCGTGGCCCGATGGACGACGGCGAGCTGTCGTGGATGCGGAGGGTGGGCGATCACATCTACGGCGACGACCGCACGTCGGGACTACGGGATGCGGTGTGAGTTGAGTCGGCGCGGAGAGTCGGCGTCTTGGAGCCGTCCCCGTTCGCCGGCCGAGCCCTCCAAGAAGATAGGCCTCTCCATGAGGGACGACTTTGGTATGATTACAAAAATGCGCACTGCGACCCTCCTCCTCCTCTCGGTGTTCCTCGGAGCCTGCGGCGAGACGACCGAACCTTCGCCTCCCGGGGTCGACCCCACGTTCCAAGAGCCGACGTGCAGCAGCCCGGACGAGGTGTGCCTCCAAGCGCCCGCCAACGGCTTCCAGGTTCGCTCGTCGCGGGTGGAGATCGCGGGCGGCGAAGACGTCGAGTACTGCGAGATCGTCGCGGTGCCCGGCACTCCCGGCGAGGTGTTCCACATCAAGGCGTTCGAGTCGCAGATGACTCAGGGGAGTCATCACCTGATCGTGAACGCGTTGCCGCTGGGAGGGGTGGATGACGCGGCCTACGACGTGGGCGATCGCGTGGAGTGTTTCGCCGGCACCGGCTTCGAAGAGGTGATCCCCCTCACCGGCTCGCAGGTGCCCTACCAGGGCGACGCGTTCCCGGAGGGCATCGGCAAGCGGGTGGAGGCCGGTCAGAAGATCGTGCTCAACTACCACTACTTCAACACCTCCAGCGCCGCGATCCACGCCGAGACGGCGGTGAACTTCTTCTACGCCGAGCCAGGCGAGGTGAAGAAGGAGGCGCAGCAGTTCGGGATGGTGAACGTGGGCATCAACGTGCCGCCGATGTCGTCGGCCTCGTACACCGAGGAGTGCACCTTCTACCAAGACATCGTGGTGTACGGCCTGACGCGCCACACCCACCGCTGGGGCACCGACTTCAAGGCCTGGTTCGTGGGGGGGGAGCATGACGGCGAGCTCGCCGTCGACTCGGATCACTACGAGAACGTGCGCTTCCCGCTCGACGAGCCGATCGTCATGAAGACGGGCACCGGCTTCCGCTGGCAGTGCGACTACCAGAACACCGAGGACCACCCGCTCGAGTTCGGGGAGAAGGCCACCGACGAGATGTGCATCCTCTTCGGCGGCTGGTACACGGTGAACGAAGGCGACATCCCCAACCAGCAGGGATGCATCAGGTTCTAGCGCCGGGCCAGCCTAACCTCGAAGGACCCGCCGGCTGCGACGCCGTCGTTCCGCGTTGGGCGCGGCCGCGTTCGCTGCTCACTCTGGCGAGTGGAAGATGAGCTCCGCCCGCGCCAACGCGGGCGCCATGCTGCGGTGGGGAGCGGACGCGCGCGCGAGCGAGAGCGCCGTCGGGTTGCGCAGCATCGCGAGCACCTCGGTGGCCATGCCGCGCACGTCGGGGGGCTGGCTCGCGTCCGTCGCGAGGGTCTGCATCGCCGCTTCGCACCTCTTGCCGAGCACGGTGAGCGCCCAGAACGCGAACTGGATGGCGTCTTCGCTGGCGTTCTGCGCCGCGGCGGCGACGCGCCGACAGGCGCTCGCGGGGCGCCGCCGTGCCAGGTGGAACGCGGCCACCTCGCGCACGTAGCCATGATGGGCGAGCAGTCCGAGAACGAAGCGTTCGTCGCCGCGGGCGGCGAGGGCCTCCACCACCTGCCCCTCTTCGGTGAGGGTGAGGTGTCCGCGCTTGGGCCAGCTGTCGCGGTCGTGGCGCACCGGCTCGCGTGTGACCATGGTCCGCAGCAGGCCGTCGAGCGCCTTGTCGACGCCGGGGATCTCGAGCGCGAGCCCGTGTCGAGCCGCGATCGCGGGGGCCGTCCCTTCGTTCTGGCCGTCGCCGATCAGCGCGACGAGCGAGCTGATCGCCGCCCCGTCGCCGAGCGCGGCGCGCGCCACCGTGTAGAGCGCGTCCCACTCGCGCACGTGGCTCCAGCTCTTCGCGTTGTCTGCCTTCGGATCGTAGAGGTGCTGGGTTTTGTGCGCCAGGAGCCACGCGAGCAGCTTCCTCCGAGCGGGGGCGAAGCGTGGATCGGGCTTGCCGGCGTGCTCGGCGGCCTGCATCGAGCCGAGGAGCGCCACCATCGCGCGCCATCGTTGTCGCCATAAGATCACGTCGAGCTCGTCGGGATCGCGACCCGGCGCCAACACCTCAACGAGCTCGCTGTAGCAGTTGGCGACGAAGTTGTGGCGGATGTCCTGCTCCACGTGAGGTCGCACCGTGTCGGCGAGGACGCTGTCGCCGTGGACGATGCGCGCCGCTCCCACGCGGCACCCGAGGTGGCTCGTCCCGAGCGTCTCGCCGAGCCGCTGGAGGAGCGAGAGGGAGCGTGGGCTCACGGTGCGCACGTAAGGCAAGAGCGTGGCGAGGAGAAACTCGAAGCGCTTGCTGGGCTGCTTCTCTTCCTGCTCGAGCACCTCGAGCGCGTGTCGGTCGGCGAGCGCTGGCGCGAGGCGATCGAGCGCGTCGATCGCCTCCCGGTAGTAGTTGAAGTCGTCGACCTGCTCGAGCAGCTCGACGTGGGCGAGCACGCGCGGCGCTGCCTTCTGGTGGCCGAGATCGGCGAGCGCCACCGCCGCGTCCCGCCGCACGTGAAGCTCTTCGCTCTGTTGCCATCTCTCGAGCCCCGGGGCGAGGGGTCGGGCGAGGATGCGCTCGAGCGGAGCGCGAGCCTGTTGGATGCCGAACGTGCCGGCGAAGACGATGTTGGTGCTGCGATAGGAGGCGGCGTTCTGGTGATGGAGGAAACGCGCGCCAGGGGGCGCCGCCACCACCCGCAGCACCCCCGCCGCTCCGCGCTCCCAGCCGATGCAGCGGAAGTCGTTGCGGGCCTCTCGCATCACCACGGGCAGCGGGACCGGCCCCGCCTTCGGTGCGTCGGTGCGACGGGTGGGGAGCGCCTGCGCCACGGAGACGTCGACGGTGACGAGCGGCGCTCCGTTGAGCACCGAGGGCCCCCGCCTTTTCTTCACGGGGACACGCGCGTCTCGTGGTCCTCGAGGGCGGGTGGCAGGCGTCGCGACCGCGCGGCCGTCGTCGGGACGGCACACGAAGTAGCGCTCGAAATCGAGCACGTAAGCCTCGGCCGGTGCGCTCCACAGCGACAGGGTCACCCACGAGCCCAGCGCCCACGCCCAGATTCGCCTCATGACGTAATCCTCACGAACACCTCACTCCACCTCGTAGAGCGCCTCGTCGGCGGTCTCGCGCGCATCGCAGTAGTGGTGCACGCCGGTGGCCACGCTCGTGAAGAGCGCGCTCGCCCACACCACCTCATCGCGTCCTCCCGAGCCCGGGATCGCGACGCGGTAGCTCGCCGCGGCCCACAGCTCGTCGCCGTAGCGGCGTACGCCGTGAACGTGCAGCGCGCTCGCGTCCACCTTGGCGAAGCGCAAGGGGGCCAGGTTCACCGGCTCGACCCGCCCGTCTGCGCTGCGTCGGTAGAGCGCTCGCGAGGCGGCTACCCAAGCCTCCCCCGCGTCGCCGAGCGCGATGCTCATCGTGCCGCCCTCGATCGGCCAGTCGAGCTCGCTCCATGCGTCGCCATCAAACCGCGCGAGGAAGCTCTCTCGGGCCTCCCGCGGCCGAAACGGCTCGTAGGCGGTGAGGTACACGTCGTCGTCGTCGCGCGCCGCGAGCTCGAGGTTCACGATGCCGTCGAGGTGGTCGGTGCCCGGCACGCGCTCCACCCGCCACGCGGTGGCCCGGGCCGCGCCGTGCAACGCGACGACCACCGGATCGTGCACGTTGGTGGGTTTGTCGTCGTCGCAGCGCCCCGCGATCACCACGCCTCCCGTCGTCGTCGCAGTCCAGGCGAGCGGCACGAAGGAGAGCCCCGCCGCGCACACGGTCGTGGGCAGGCCGGGCAGCCCTCGCGCCCCTGCCGGCAGGGCCACGGGCTCGTCGCTCCGCCGCCAGCGCACGCCGTCGTGGAGATAGCCCTCACCCTCGCGCTCGAACAGCGCGCCCGTGCCGCCGCGCGCGTAGCGCGTGGTGGTGCGCAACAGCCACGCTCCGGTGTCGAAGTCGCCCCCGAGCTCGAGCGAGCCGGGCACGTAGCCGCGCGCGTCGGTGGGGAGGCCCGCCGCGAAGGCTTCATTGAAGAACGCGCGGCCGTCCACCACCTCGACCACCGCCTGCGCGGCGGCCACGTGATCGCCGGGCAGCCAGCCGTGGAGATCGTAGCCGGTGTCGCCGTAGGTGACGAACCGTCGGCTCCCCACCGCGTGGATCGACAGCTCGGCGCACGGCCCCTCGGCAAACACGCGCAGCCCGCCGTGCGTCAGCGCGGTCGTCGACGGGCTCGGGCAGCCGGTGAGGCCGAGCAGCGCCAACGTCACCCCGCCGCGCATCGTCACTCCGGGTCGCAGACGCCGTCGCAGCGGTGCTCGATGACGCCCGTCCGCAGGAACTGGTCGGTCTGGTCGTGCGACACGGTGAGCTTCCGCACCTCATCGTGGGGATCCATGCCGAGATCCTCCGGCGGCACGTTCGTCTTGGGCTCGTCGGGGACGCCGGGGAACTTGAACTCCACGATGCCGCTCCCGCTGAACGGCTCGTCTGTCGTCTCCACGCCCCAGATCGGACGGTAGGCCGGCGCCACGCTCTTGGCTCCCACCTCGCGGGCGAGGATGTGGGCCCCGAGGGGCGTCACCTGATAGTCGCCCACCGCCACGTGGATCAACACGTCGTGGGGGGGCGTGTTGGGGAAGCGGTTCTCGGTGATGTGGTTGCAGTAGGTGATCGGATCGGTGCGTTCCCAAAACATCTGGGCCACCCCGATCACGAGCTGCACGTCGATGAAGGTGTCGTACTGCGCCTTCAGGAGCGCGAAGAACGGATCGAAGTCGACGCTGCGGTTGAGGAGCAGGTTGTAGGGAGCGCCGGGCTCGCCGAGCAGCCCGCGCTCGACGTCGGTGGTGAGGGCCATGTAGGTGATGCCGTAGATGCCGCCCTGGCTGTCTCCGCGGTAGAAACCTTGGCTCGTGTCGATCGCGCTCACGCCTTCGAACTTCACGGCGTCGTCGTCGGCGAAGTCGCCGCGTACGAGCCGCATCGCGAGCAGGCTGTTGATCACGCCCTGGTGCTGGCGTTCGATCACATCGCCGAACAGCGTGAAGTCGTAGGCGATGGCGTCCTGAACGGTCGCCTCGTCGGCCTCTGCAAAACCCACGAAGTCGACGGTGACGAGCACGAAGTTCTTCAGGTTGGCGAGCTCGGCGAGGAAGCCGTTGCGTCCCTCGTTGAGGGTGCCGAGCAAGCCGTGCCCGTTCTGGAGCGGCGTTCCGGGCGTACCCGTGGTGGCGGCGTGGGGGATCTGCACCATGAACGTGAACTCCCCGGTCCCGTTCTGCTTGGGCAACCCGTCGTCGCCGAACACCAGCTTCGCGCCCGCGTCTTCGTGCTCGAGGTAGAGCGGCACCGTCATACGCCCCACGATGCGTCGGGCGATGTGTTCGTTCGGATCGTCGATCACCTCGTCGATCACGTAGGCGGGGCCGGCCGTGCCCACCGTGGCCAGCGCGTCGTCGCGCATGTGCAAGAGCCACCCCGTCTTGCCTTCGAGGCTCGAGGTGGTGAAGTCCCACGCCACCTGAAGCTTGTCGGTGGCGTAGCCGGCTTGCTCGAGCCGCGCGAAGATGTCGGCGTAGTGGTCGCGGCGCGCCGCGACGGTGGGGTCGTCGCTGTCGGTGCCGTCGCGCAGGGCGCGGAACACGGCGGTCGGCTCGACGGGGCTGCCCTCGTCATCCACCACGTCGCGGATGGCCACGATGTAGCGCGTGGCGTCGGCGAGCCGCACCACCGGTCGCAGCATGAGGAGCTGCTGGCTCGGATCGTCGCCCGTGAGATCGAGCTCGGCGAAGTGGGGCACCGGCGTCCCGGTCCGAGCGTCGATGAGCACGGTGGGGCTGTCGGGCGCGAGCGATCGATCGATGTCGTCCACCGATGGCAGGCCCGCGACGGTGGCCCCTTCGAGATAGGTCATCGGCGCCTGGCCCACCGCGAAGCCGTCGAAGCCATCGAAGGCGCGCGCGTCGATGTTGGTGCCGCTGAAGCCTTGGAGCGGGAGGGTGGTCTCGCCGAAGCGCACGCGCTTGCCGGTGGGCGAGTCGGGATCGGAGCGCGTCCACACGTCGGACGGAAACGGCAAGCCGCAGTGATGCGGCACCATCGGATCGCAGTCTTCACCGGCCAGCAGATCGTCCACCGCGAGGGCCCCACCTTCACCGCCCTCGCCACCGAAGCCACCGATGGAGGTGCCCCCGGTCGCGGTTCCGCTGTCATCGATGCCGCAGCTCGTCCACAGCGCCACCGCGCACAGCGCGCCGCCCAATGCCCTCTTGGCCCCCGAGATCATGGCGACGGCTATACCGCAAAGCCGCGACCGGTGTCACGAGCGGGGCGCGCAGAGTCGCCCGAGTCACGGGTCGCGCGGAGCACCGACGCGTCGTCGCGGTGTCGGGCTCGTGCTCGTCGATGTCTCGCCGTCGCCGAGGGCGAGCGTTCTGATAAGGGTGGGTGATGCGCATCGAGCGCGAGAAGTTCCTCGCCCTGGCTCTCACCCTCAGCGCAATGGCGCTCGGCTGTGGCAACAAGCGTCCGCCACCGCGGCAGCCGCCCCCCCCCGGCTACGGTCAGCCCGGCTACGGTCAGCCCGGCTACGGTCAGCCCGGCCCTGGCCAGCCTTCGCAGCCGGTCTGCCGGCAGGCGCCCTGTCCCCCCGGGACACACCCCGCGCCCACCCACGAAGGCCTGTCCCCACCACCCCCTGCGTGGGAGTGAGGGCCGGCAGAGCACCGCAGCGGCGGGTGCTTGCGTCTGCAGCGGGAATGAAGAATATGTGGGTGCGGGTGCGCGTCGATGGCTCGGTCTGCAGTCTCGAAGCACGTGGCCTCTCCGGCCGTCGTGATTCTCGCCGGTTCGTTGGGGGTGTTGGCAACGACGGCCTGCAACGCCGTGCTCGGCATCACCCATGGTGACCCGCGCCTCGACGGAGGCAACGGAGGCACCGCCGGCAGCGGCGGCGGCGGAGTAGGGGGCGGCACCGGCGGCGCGACCACGGGCCCGGGAGGGGCGGGCGGTGAGGGAGGCGACGGTGGGGATGGCGGCGACGGTCAGGGCGGCCAAGCAGGCGCGGGCGGCGGCGAGCCGACCTGTGGTGACGCGGCGACCTTCGCAGGCGCGTTCGACTGGAAGCAGACCTCGCTCGGTTCCGAGTCGTGGGTTCGCGCCCTCGCCTACGGCGTCGACGAGCAGACGCTGTACGTCGCCGGCGACCACACCGATCGGTTCGAGTTTGGGGGCGAGGTGTCGACGTCGACCGATGGCGCGGAGGACATCTTCATCGCTGCGCTCGACGCCGCGGCCAACGGCGCGCCCTCGTGGGCCCACGCCTTTGCCTTCCCCGGCGTGCAGCGCGTGGAAGCTCTCGCGATCGATCCGGTGAGCGGCGATCTGCTGATCGTGGGTCATTTTCAGCAGACGCTGCAGCTCGGCGACGCCGCGAGCTCGATGACGGCGAGCGGCTCGAGCGACGTGCTCCTCGCCCGCTTCACCGCGGCCGGTGCGCACGTGTGGAGCCGCAAGTTTGGGGACGGCGAAGATCAACGAGGCCTGGCGGTGCGAGTGAATGGCCTCGGTCAGATCGTCGTCGTGGCCTACGCGGTGGGGGCGATCGACTGGGGCACGAACACGCGCGGGGTCACCGGGCTCCAGGCCCTCCACGTGGCCCTCCTCGACGGCGCTGGCGACGAGCTCGCGAGCGTCGCGTATCGCATGAACTTCCAGAACGGCGTCGACGCCAGCGTGGCCATCGGGCCTTCGAACGAGATCGCGGTGGCGGGCGTCACCGATCGAAAGCTCATGGCGAGCGACGTGTACCACGGCGGCAACAGCGACGCCTTCGTGGTCGGCTTCGACGCGAGCCTCGGGTACCGCTTCAGCCGCCTCTACGGCGAGAAGTCCGTCGCCGGCGAGCAGCGGGCCCGCGCCGTGGCCATCGACTGCGCGGGCGCGCTGTGGGTGACCGGCGCCTTCACGCGGGAGATCGAGCTCGGCGTGAGCCTGCACAACGACGTGAGCACCGGAGACTTCAACGAGGCCAACCTCTTCGTGGCCAAGCTCGACGGCGACGACGGCGCCGTGCTCTGGTCGGGAGCGTGGGGCGACGACGGTCGTCAGGAAGGCCTGAGCATCGGCACCGACGCCACCGGCAACGTGATCGTCGCTGGCCTCCTCATCGACGGCGACGACTCGGCGGGCGTCGATCTGGGCGGTGGACCGTTGCCCCCGGCGACGGTCATCCCGTTCTCGCCCTACCGCACCGACATGTTTCTGCTCGCCCTCACGCCGGCGGGCGCGCATCGCTTCAGCGCGCGCTACGGCGCCAACGAGTGGCTCCTCGACGGCGAGGGCACCGTCGGTCCATCGGGGCGCGTCGCGCTCGGCGGGCGCTTCTTCACCGAGGCCGAGCTCGGGGCCGAGCTGCTCCAAGCCAGCGGTCACGATCTGTTCGTGGTGCAGCTCGAGCCATGACCGACACGTGCCACCTCGAGCCCGGAGACGTGATCGCGGAGAAGTACCGCGTGGAGCGCGTGCTCGGCGCGGGCGGCATGGGGGTTGTGCTCGAGGCGACGCATCTCCAGCTCGGCGAGCGGGTCGCGATCAAGGTGGTGCGCAAGCGCGACCACGACAACGACACCCGCATCGCGCGGTTCTTGCGGGAAGCACGCGCCGCCGCTCGCATCAAGAGCGAGCACGCCGTGCGCGTCTACGACGTGGGGGTGCTCGACGACGGCTCGCCGTTCATGGTGATGGAGCACCTCGATGGCCGCGATTTGAGTCAGCACGTCAAGGAGCAGGGGCCCCTCGCGCCCGAGGAGGCCGTGGAGGCGGTGCTGCAGGCCTGCGAAGCGCTGGCCACCGCGCACGCGCTCGACATCGTGCACCGCGACATCAAGCCGTCCAACCTGTTCGCGAGCGAGCGCGGCGGACATCGCCACGTGAAGGTCATCGACTTCGGCATCTCCAAGGTGCCGATGCGCCACGAGCTCACCCAGAGCGAGCCGGACGTGGCGATGACCGCGTCCAACGCGATGATCGGTTCGCCACACTACATGGCACCCGAGCAGATGCGGTCGGCCAAACACGTGGACGCGCGCGCCGACGTGTGGTCGCTGGGGGCCACGCTCCACACCTTGCTCAACGGCTCGACGCCCTTCGACGGCGACAGCGTCATGGCGATCTACGAGGACATCCTCGACGGCTACCGGGGCTTCCCGACGTTGAGGGTGGCCACCGCGCCGCACGAGAAGATCGTGCGGCGCTGCCTCGAGCGCGACCCCACGCTGCGTTTTCAAAACGTCGCCGAGCTCGCGCAGGCCCTCGTGCCGCTCGCGCCGGTGCGCTCCCGGCACCTCTTGGAGCGCATCGCCCACGTGCTCGGTGCGCCGTCGCGCGCCAAGCCCGCGAGCCTCGAGATCCCCGCCGAACCCACCGAGAGCATGTCTGTGCCGCCGCTGGCCGAGCACGAGGGAGGCGCGACGGCGCCGGCACCGGAGGCTCTCCGCGACGCCACCCAGGAGGCGTGGACGCGCACCGAGGGCAAACCGCCGAGCCGTGTGCTCGCGCTCGCGTTGCTCGTCGGGGGGATTGGGGTTGGGGCATGGCTCGCGACCACCCGCGACACCGCCACGAGCGGGACGGCCGCCCCCACCGGCAGCGCGCTCCTCAACGAGGAGACGGAGCGCTCCGCGTCGAGCTCGACGGTGTCGCCTTCGCCTTCGTTGCCGGTCCCGTCGCTTGCCTCGACAGCCTCGTCGCTCGCGTCGGTGTCGCCGCCCGCACCGGGCTCGGTCGCGGCGCCCCCTCCACCTCTGCCGCCGCGTGCGGCGCGGCACGGCGATCACGCGCAGCCGGCTCCGACACCGGCGCCAGCAGCCACGAAGCCGAAATGGGACAACCCATGGCCATGACGTTCGGTCGCTCAGCGTGGTTGTGCCTGACGCTCGCGGCCCTCGCTCTGCCGGCCCCGGCGCTGGCCGACGACGCGAAGAAGGCCGAGGCGCGCGCGCTCTTCGACGAGGGGCGCGAGCTCATGAGCCAAGGCAAGCACGCGAGCGCCTGTCCCAAGCTCGAGGCGGCGCAGGAGCTCAGCCCGGGGATGGGCATCCTGTACAACCTCGCCGAGTGTTACGAGGCGGTGGGGAAGACGGCGTCCGCGTGGTCCGCCTTCGGGCGCGTGGCGTCCCAGGCCGACGAGGCCGGCTACGAGCAGCGTGCGGAGGACGCCCGCAGGCGTCGCGACGCCCTCGAGCCGAGGCTCACCCGCCTGCGCGTCGTGGTGTCGATCCCCGTGAAGGGGCTGGTGATCAAGCGCGGAGCGAACGTGTTGCCGGCCGGCAGCTGGGGCACCGCGCTGCCCATCGATGCCGGACGGCACACGATCCGCGCCGAAGCTCCGGGGCACGAGGCCTGGTCGACCACGGTGGACGCGACGACGCCCGCGGCGATCGTCGAGGTGGCCGTCCCCAGGCTCGCCGCCACCACCGACACGCGCGAGCCGGCAGCCGCGACTTCGCCACCACGGCGCCCCGACGTGGCGCGCGCGAGCGACTCCGCCGAGCCGACGAAGGCGAACACGTGGCAGGCGCCGCTCGGAATCGCCGGCTTCACGCTCGGAGGGGCGACCGCCCTCGTGGGCGTGGGGGTGGCGATCGCGGCCAAGCTCACGGCGGACGGCGCCGACTGCGATCCCGACAACCGCTGCAGCGACGAAGGCCTCGCCGATCGCGACACGGCGGTGACCCTGGGCCATGCCGCCACGGGCCTCTTGATCGCGGGTGGGGTGCTCGGGGCCGCGGGCCTCGTGGTGTGGCTGACCGCGCCGACCGACGCGGGGGGCGTGGCCGTGCGCGTATCGCCGACCGCGGCCTCGCTGCGCTTCTCGTGGTGACGCCCGCGCGCATCGTGGCGCCCTGCGCGTCCCGCGACGGGACTGCGACGACACGAGCCGGCAAGCGTGCAGCCTGCGCCGAGCAAGAGGTCGGGCCCCAACGCGACATGGGCCCGGCGCTCGAGGGGGCGGTTAGTGCGCGCGGACGAGCGCGTTCGGAGTGACGACGGGCGGAGGGCTCGGCGGGTGGAAGTTGCCGACGCAGTCGCAGAAGCAGTCGCCGGGGGTGCCGGTGCAGGAGAAGTGCTCGTGCTCGCCACAAAGGATGGGGCCGTCGCACTCGGCGATCCAGTCGTCGGGATCGTCCCAGTGTCGGTAGGCGAGGGGGTGCGCCTGGGCGCTCGCGGGCAAGACGTTGATCATGCCGTTCGAAGGCTTCCGGTTCTCTTTCGCTGCCGCGCCGAGCACCTGGGCGGCGGCGGCTACCGGCAAGAGCGCGAGCGCTCTCGGATCGAACGCTGCGGCGTCCATCAACGCGGCACAGCCGCTGGAGCCCAGGCCTAGCATCATGGCGCACACGCCCGCCCTCTCGGTTGTCGTCACCCACCGCATGTGTGAACGAATGGCAACGGCTGTACCGTCGCGCTCACGCGTGTTTTCATGGGGTTGTCGCGCGGCGAGCGCACGGTGTCCGCGCGCGTTCACGCACACGGCGTGAAGCGTCGTTCACAACTCGTTGGAACACCGCTCGGCCTCGAGGATGCGCTCGGCGTCGAGGATGCGCTCCAGCCGCCGCGGGCTCACACCCAGGAGCTCGAGAGAGCTTCGCGCCGTTGGCACGAGGCTCAACGGCGCCGGAAGCGGCGGCGGTCCATGCGGCGCTTCACCAGCTCCATCGCCCGCAAGAGCTTCGCTTGCTCTTTGGGCTCGAGCACCTCGCGAAGCTCCGTCAGCTGCTGGTCGCGCAGCTTGGCGAGGCCGGCGTGTGCTGCGGCGAGCTCGTCGAGCCGTTGCGCGAAGGCCGCTTGATCGCTGCTGTCTTCCTTGAAGAGGGTGCCGATGGCGCGTCGCGACGTTCGCACAGCGGCCTCGAGCGCGCGTCGCTCCTCGATCCGACCGTCGAGGATCGCCACCACCTTGGCCACTTTGTCGTCGGAGAGGCCCACCTTCTTGCGCAGCACTCGCTCGCGGAGGCGGTGGAGCCGCTGTCGACCGCCGGGACGTTGGCCGTCGACGCTCGAGGCAGAGGGCGCCGGCTGCGTGTCCGCCGGCGGGGCGAGGGTGAGCACGGTGGCCACCGCGAAGAGCGTGCAGAGCAGCCAGCGCAGCGTGGTTGTTCGCGACATCACCTCAGCCTCCCTCCGCGAGCACGTCGTCGAAGGCGCCGCCGAGGAGCTCGGAGTCGGCGAACGCGTCCACGAACAGCAGATCGAGCGCGCCGAGATCCACCGGCTCGTCGCTGGCGAGGAGCGCGGCGTCGTCATCCACCCACGCCGCGAGCGGATCGATGTCGAGGGGCTCGAGCGCGTCGTCGGGCTCGGTGCTTTCGGTGAGGTCGAAGGCGAGGAGCGCGTCGAGCTCATCGCCCTGCGGCGACGATGAGGGTGCCGAGCCCGCGAGCGGCGCGGTGGTGGTTGCGATCGGTCGGTGGCGGTCGCCGTCACGGAGCGACAGCAGCCCCACGACGAGCGCGAGCGCGGCGGCGGCGCTGACGGCGACGGCTCCCCACGGCCCGCGCAGCCAAACCGGCTGATACCACGGCCGCGCACTCGGGATCTGGGCCGCCTTCCGCGCGATGCGCTGAAGCGTCGCGGTGTCGGGCGGCTGCGCGGTCTGATCGAAGAGCGCCTGCAGGGCTCGCTCGTCGTCGTCGGGTTCGAGCTCGGTGTTCATCTTACTCCTCACGTGTCCGATTCGGGTCAGCGGAGCCGTCAGGCACGAGATCGGCCAGCCGCTCCTTGAGCTCTTTGAGCGCGGTGTGCACGAGCACGCGGGTGGAGCCTTCGGTGCTGCCCAGCGCCTGCGCGATCTCGCGATAGGACAGGCCCGCGTCGAGGCGCAGGAGCGCAGCCTCTCGCCGCTTGTCGGGCATGGCCGCGAGGGCCTCTCGCACACGCCGGGCGAGGGTGGCCCCTTGCACCTCTTGCTCCGGGTTGGCCAGCGCCTCGGGCACCTGGGCCGCCTGCTCCCGGCGAGAGCGCCGTCGTTCACCGCGCGCGAGGGTGTGCGCCTGTTTGGCGGCGATCGCGGCGAGGAAGGCTCGGAACGGCATCTCGTGCCGGTAGCTCCCGAGGCGCTGGTAGGCGAGGGTGAGCGTCTCCTGCACGGCGTCCTCGGCCCACTGGCGATCGGTGCTCGACCGCGCCGCGATCCGGTGGAGCATGCCGAGGTGCGGCTCGACGAGGCGCCGAAACGCCAGACCGTCTCCCGCCACGGCGGCCGTGATGAGCTCCCCTTCCGCCTCGTGGGCGACATCGCGCCCGTCGAGATTCGTCGCCGACATCGCCGTCACTGCAGCCCGCACGGCCTCTCATGCCGCTGCCGGCGCCAGCGTTAGCGCGACGGGCGGCTGCGTCTACCGTTGGCTGCCCTCTCGAGGGCGCTTCACCGCCGCCCCTGGGGCCCGCGTCACGGAAAAGATGACCAGCGTCTCGGCCTCGCTGGGGGGGACGCGCCGCCGAGACGCTGGTCACGAGGGGACGATCAGGAGGGGACCCTCGCGTGGCGAGGGGGAAAAAGACCAGCGTCTCGGCCAAGCAGGGGGGGGAC